>CAYGVI010000007.1:0-18053 GCA_964353335.1 uncultured Methanosarcinales archaeon | reverse complement strand
GACGAACGGAGCGGGCCAGTCGGACAATTGCACTGCCGAGGCACCAAAGATAGTCGCGCCAACCATGGTAATTCCCATGCCAAGAGCAACCATCTTCTTTACCGCTTGTATTGCTTTCATTATCTAAACACCTCCGTGTTTAATTTGGATTATATCCTCTCTTTTTTTACCGGGCAAGGATTCAACCATGCCCGCCAAAATGCTTTTTGGCGATTTAGATTATAAACCTTTCGTTAAAATCCACTCGACGGTAATCCTGGGATTTTCCGTCAGTAAGATATTAATACCAGTTATCCTTTGCTCATTGTTATGGCAGAAAAAATGAAGCCCAGGAAGGTGGCGCTTGCGCTTGCCTGCTTGGTCGTAGTGTGGCAGTTAATCTGGATATTGATGGTAGCCATAGGAAAGCAGCCTATGCTTGACTGGATACTGGGAGTTCACTTCCTGGCAGACGGCCTGAAGGTTGCTAATGTGACAGTGGGAAAGGCAATTGTCTCCCTGCTCATTCACTTTGTGGCTGGCTATATCCTTGGTTGGCTGTTCGCAACAATCTGGAACAAGTCAAAGTAATGCTCCGGAACAGCAGCTATATATAATAGTCCGAAGTAGTTCTTTTGTTATTCGCGGCTGTGCCAGAGCGGCCAAATGGGACAGGCTTAGGCAGCCAAAAGCTGAAGACACCTGTTGGCTTAGTGCCTTCCAAGGTTCAAATCCTTGCAGCCGCATACGAAGCGAAGCTCTTCTTGGCGTAGCTGCAAGGTTGGACGACCGCAGTCGGCCGCTATCTTGCAGCCGCATTATTACTTTCAGAAAGTCTGCCAGTTATACTTTCGCATCTTTGAGGTCTTGCCGTAGCCGCAGCTTGCGCAGACTTTCTTTGCAGCGTTATAGCTGTGCCTTCCGCAGCGCCTGCACATTATGTGAGACCTTCCCCTGCTTCGCTTGCCCATTGAGGGCGTTCCTTTAACCATGCGTAATCACTTTGTTTTTACTGCGGCGAGATGAGGATAATTGTATCTCCGCGCAGGAAGGTTGTCCCGAGCTTTCTCGTGGTGTTTCCTTCAACGCGCTCCTCTGTGTCGTCAAGCACGCAGTTGATATGAATGTCAAACGCCCTAAGGATGCCGATGAACTGCTTGTTGTTCTTCAGCTCTATAAGGACTTTCTTGTCTCTTGCGCGGTTAAGCGCGTCTAACGGTCTTGATTCCATTTCAAATCACCCCAAAAAGGTAAACAATATTGACGAAAAATCAAGGAGAGGTTTATAAAACTATTGGTCAGAAGCCGAAACTCCTTCGCCTCTTTCTCATCCAGCCCGGCACAAAGATATAGAACATTATGCCTATCATTGTGATTGCGACTGCCACAAGGAACCAGTATGCGGGGTTTTTGTCGTCTTTCTTTTCCCTTTGCAGGACTGTTACCTCTGGCAAATCCCTTCTTGTGATGTTTGGCTTTATCTCGGCAGCTGGCGGTGCTGTTGCCTGCGCTGTTATCTGCTGGGTTGTGTTTTCCACTGGCTTTGTTGTCGTGATGTTGTACTGTATCGGCACAATGAGTTTTGTTTCGTTTGTTGTGTTTTGCTGCGCTGTCGTGTTAATCACTGCTGTTTCGCACGCATCTCCTATGCCGTCCTTGTCAGTGTCTTCCTGGCCTGCGTTTCTTTTTTCAGGGCAGTTGTCTGCGAAGTCAGGGACGTCATCGCTGTCAATGTCTTCATCTTTCAGCAGCGCGACATGATTGTTGTCGTCGATAAATGCAATTGTGTTTTCAAAAATCACAGGGTTCATGCCTGTGATGTTCAGTGATTTCTCAACGCCTGTGCTTATGCGGTAAATGTAGAGTGTGTTGTTTTGTTCATAAATGATAATATCGCCGTACATTGACGGGTTGTTTCCAAAGACTCCTGTTGTTGTGCTTTTTCTTGTCTTTAAGTCAAGCACATAGAACTTGCCATTGTCTGTCACGAGAATCGGGCTTTCCTCATAGCCAACCGGTGTTTCGCCGTGCTGCCTCGTGTTGGTTATGTCCTCGCTGTCAAAATCATAGTATTGTATAATGTGGTCATTGCGGTCATTGTCGCGGTCAAGGTCCTCTTCAACAGCGTCTTCAGGTGTGTCAAAGACAAGCGCGTCTTGCAGAGCCAGAGCGCGTTCGCCAGCCTGTTCTGTGTTTGTGAAATTGTGAGTGTCAAGGTCATAGAACTGCACGATATTGTCAGTTTCGTCGCCGTCGCTGTTAAGGTCGTCGCCTGTGTCATGCTCAGCTGTGACAAAGCAGACGTGGTTGCCGAATATCGACGGGTATGTTCCGCGCTCTCCTATCCTTAGCGCGTCCCTGCTTTCAGTGTTGTAGAGGAATATCGCCCTTGCCCTGTCTTCGTACGCGATTAATTCGTTGTATACAGACGGGTGCTTTCCCTCCCTTCCTGTGTTTTTTATTCTCTCTGAGCTTAGGTCATAGTACTGCAGGACATGGTCTGCTGTGTCGCTGTCTCCTGTGAGGTCCTCATTGATGCTGTCTTCGTATGTTATGAACGCCAGGATTTTGTCATTTAGTGCCAGCTCAGAGCCCTGCATTTTCGTGCTGGTTATCGTGTACGCGCTGGCTGCTGTGCTTAGAATTATGAGCATTAATGTTATCGTCGACAGCTTCATAATGAGTGCGTGGAAGCATTCCTTTTTATTCTTTGTGGAGTTGATGACAAAAGCTTTATAAACAACCCCTTTGCTTCTGCGTTTATGGTTATTGTGCACAGAAGGGGAGAGGGAAGGACTCCGACAGGCGGAAGGACTTCTTTGAGCCGCGGAAAGAGAAGGTTTGAGATAGGAAACCACCCGACCGCCACCAGAATTGATAAGGAAACCAAGATTGTCACAAAGGGAACAAAGTCAGCTGGTTTGGTCAAGGCAAAAGTGCACTCCACAGACCACGTCAATCTTTTTGATCCGAAATCAAAGAGTTATTCTCAGGCCAAAGTCAAGGCAGTTGTTGAATGCCCTGCGAACAGGCATTATGTCAGGCGTAACATAATTGTGAAAGGCGCGATTGTTGAAACAGAGAAAGGAAAGGCTAGGGTAACTTCTCGTCCGGGCCAGGATGGAACTGTTAACGCTGTGCTGGTTTAGTTCTATAATTTTAATTGCGTTTAACTTTGTGCATTAAACTACGACTACAAATAACGGCTCCTTACAGTCGCGGTGCCAACGATAATGGAAGTTCTTTTCCGGAAATTCTCACTGGACATCCGAAAACTTTTCGTGACGATAAAATTTTCCACTGGACACAGGGACACAGCGTATTTAAACTGGCACAATAATAATATCGTCGGAACCAATAAGTTTATATAGTATAATTGACTACAAAAGTGTAGTCGGAATGACTGTATGGTTTATTTCACCCGCATCAAGCCGACAAGGCATTACCTGGAAGAGCACCAGGACGATGTTCCGTGGGAAAAGGCAGTTGAGATAATATTCACGACAAAAAACCCGCGGAAAAAAGGAAGCAAGTTTGAGATTGAGAAAGACGGATATTACCTTTTATTTGAGATAAAAAACAACACTGCGCATGTGATAAACGCGAAAAAAAGATGAAATGCCCAAAATGCAAGTCCAACCTTAGGAAAGTGCAGGTCAGCGTGGCAGGAGCCAAAAGCAAGGCAGTCAGCTATCAATGCCCAAAGTGCGATTATTTTGAGTTCGAGCAGTCGTCTTCAGGCAAAGTCCTTGAGGAGCTTAGGGCATCGCCATTGAAGATAAAACAGAAAATAATAAGGCTCTCAAAGGACAGGCTGGGCATTTACTTCAACAGCAACATAATCAGGAGCCTTAATCTTCGAAAAGGGGAAGACTTGTTTGTCTCCATTCCTGACGAAAAGCACATAGTTATTGAGCTTTCTTAACGCAGCTTTATAAATGACAAAATATGTTACTTCTCGATGACGAATTATGAAGCAATTGTGTTAAGGGCAGCCAGAGTAGCTGATTATCTTAATCACAACAAAGGTGCAGGACTGGCTGACGCTGCAAGGGCTCTTGACTGCAGCTATCACTTGATAAAGAAAGGGCATTCTGCAGCAGTAAGGCTTGGATTTATCAAGAATCAGGAAACGCGCAACAGTCACACAAAAGGAATGCGGCCTGCAACCCTGCAAAGGGCAAAAGAAATATCAGACTATCTTAACAGCCACGAAGGCGCAAGCATTGCTGAAACCGCAAGGGCGCTGAATTACAAACAACCAACTGCATACCACACATACAGATCAGCAGTCAGGCTTAATCTCATTGAGAAAAGAAACCTCCGCAAAGGCCGCCGAAAAGGGCATTTGCCCTCAACACTTGAAAAAATAACCCGTGCTGTGGAATTGAAAAAACAGGGCCTCAGCCTGGTTGATGTTGGAAAAATTATGGGCGCAACTAATGAAAGGGTAAGGCAGTATCTTAACATTGCAGAAAGGAATGGCGGCATAAGCAGCAAGGAGCGTGCAGACCTTAATAACAACGGCCGTTACCTGAAATACTGGGCTTATTTCCTTGAGCTCGCAGACAGGATAGAGGATATCAACAGTGAAACTTATCATGCGCTTGCCAAAAAGCACTGGCCTTTGAGAAAAGGCAACCTCTGTGCTGCCGCAATCCCAATTGAAAAATACTGCCTTGAAACTCTTGTGAAAAATGCAGACCCTAATGACCCTGACCGTTTTACAGAAAAAGATGCGGAATTCATTCGCTTTGTGCTCCACAGGATAAAGCAGTCCAGGCTGTCTTTGTCAGAATTAAAACAGATGGCAAATGAATACCTGACAACAGACATAACACTGTCTGCGCTTGGAATCAAGTACGGCGTGTCAGAAGAATCTTGCACAAACCCCGCTGCCCGCGGATTGTATCATTTGCGGGTCGCACAAGAGCTGAATATAGTATCACGCAAAGACTGCAGTAACAAAGCAAGAAAAACAAGGTCTGAGGTCTGGAAAAAAATAGGCAGTATGGCAAGGAAATATCCTGCATACAAGATACAAACTGCAATTGAGGCGCGCAAGGCAGGAATTCCGTATGCTGAAATTGCAAGAGTGCTGGGAATGAACAAGCAGACGCTGTCAGCATATATCTACCAAAATCGCAAAAAGCAGGCTGAAAATTCCTAGAATGTTGAAAGTTTCTTCACCGCATCAATGAAAACATCGCATTCTTCTTCTGTGTTGTAGAGGTATAAGGATGCTCTGCAGCTGCCTGGTAATTTATTTGCGTGGAACCAGGAGTGTACGCAGTGCATTCCTGAGCGGGTCATAATATTATGGGACTTGTTGATTAGCATTGAGGCAGTGTGCGGGTCCATGTTTTTGATGTTGAAGCTGAAAATTCCACTTCGCTGTTCTGCTTCTTTTGGTCCTATGAGCTGGACTTTGTCGCCGATTGCTTCTGTTATTTTTGTGTTTAATGCGGTTTCGTGCTTGTGGATTTCAGTTAAGCCGACTTTTTGCAAGTATTCCATTGCTGCGCCAAGGCCTATGATTCCTGCGTAGTTTTGCAGTCCTGCTTCGAATTTTTCTGGTGATTGTGCGAATTCTGCTGTTGTGTAAGTTGTGTCTTTTACTGTGTCTCCGCCGACGAGGAATGGCGGAAGTTTCTGCAGCAGTTCTTTCTTTCCGTACAAAATTCCTGTGCCGCTTGGTCCGAGCATTTTGTGTCCTGAGCACGCAAGGAAGTCGACATCAAGTTTTTTCAAGTTTATTTCCTGATGAGGTGCTGATTGTGCTGCATCCAATAAAACAAGCGCTCCATTTTTGTGCGCGATGTCAATTATTTCTTTTGCAGGGATGCTTGTTCCGTCGACATTTGAAGTCATTGTCATTGAAACTAATCCTGCTCCGCTGATTTTTTTCGCAAGGGCGTTTGTATCGCCGAATGGAACTGTTTCAAACTTCACTCCGGTCTTTGCCAGTTTCTGCCACGGAAGCAGATTGGAATTGTGCTCTTTGTCTGTCATGATTACTTTTTTTCCTTTCAAATCAAGGCAGTTTGAGATTAAGTTTATTCCTTCTGTTGTGTTTCTCGTGAATATTATTTCCTCTGCTGATTTTGCCCCTAAGAATTTCTGCGCAGTGCTTCTTGCTTTTTTGATTTCTTCTGTGACTTTCTGCCCCCAGTCGTGCCAGCTTCTTCCGGCGCACGCAGGGTATTTGTCATAGTACTCCTGCATTTTCTCGACGACAATATTCGGCCTCAAGGACTGGCATGCGCTGTCAAAGTAAATCGGCTTGGGCTTCTGCTCAAGGCACCTGAAATCCTTTCTTATTTTTTCAGTGTTCATTTTGCGAGCTGCTCGTCAATGACTTTTTCAAAGGCTGCGAGAGGCCTTGGTCCGACTATGGTATGGTTGTTAATAAAGAATGTGGGTGTTCCTGTGAGTTTTGCCTTTATGCCGTCCTCAAAGTCTTTCTGGATTTCTGCCTGGTATTTTCTTGTGTCAAGGCATTCGCTGAACTTTTTCTCGTCGAGGCTGAGTTCTTTCGCGATTCCCTTGAGGTATGTTATGCTTTGCTCTGAAGAACCGCAGGTTGCTCCTGTTTCAAAGAGCTTGTCGTGGTACTCCCAGTATTTGCCCTGGTCTCCTGCGCAGTTGGCAGCCTCTGCATGAAGGTCTGCGCCTGCGTGCAATGCTCCAACAGGGAAGTCGCGGTAGACAAACTGCACTTTGCCCTCATATTTTTTCAAAACCTGCTTGATTGCGGGCTCTGCTTCCTGCGTGTACGGGCACATGTAGCAGCCGAATTCTATGATTGTGACTTTGGCGTCAGCAGGCCCTATGCTCGGGTCATCGTCTGCTGTTGGCGCGATGAAAGGCCCTGTGTATTCTGATTTGACTCCTGATGTTGTCTCGTCAAATGCTCCGAACGGGCAGAATGCTGTTGACTCAGGCCCGTAGCAGTTGCCATAGCGGTAGTAATTATATCCGCCGTAGGCAGTGTATGCGAAGCTCGCTATTGTCAGGATTACGAGAATCCAGGAGAGAACTTCGAAATAACGGAAGGTGAATTTCGCAAGCCTGTGGCTGTGCTTCATTATTTTTCCGATGATGTGCGCTTTTATCCTCTGGTCCAATGCAGTGTCGCACGGGCGTAAAGTGATTCTCCTGAAAACACACTCAAATGCCTCCTTTGCCAGAGGCCTGTATGTAGCTGAGAATATGGCTAAAAAAGCAAAAACAAAAAAAGCAAAAATACAAATCATGTTCAGACTTCAGCCAGCTTTTTGTCGATGATTGCCTTGAACGCATCGAACGGCTGGGCTCCTGAGATCTGCTCTCCGCCGATTATGAAAGCCGGAGTTCCCTGGACGCCTGAGCTTGTGCCTGCCTCAAAGTCCTTTGTGACTTCTGCAGCCATGTCGCCGTTGTCAAGGCACGCATCAAACTTTGCCTGGTCAAGTCCGAGCTGTCCTGCGTATAACTTCAGGTCTGGGACTGTCAGGGCGCCATTGTTTGCGAAAAGCTTGTCGTGCATCTCCCAAAACTTGCCCTGTACGTTTGCGCATTCAGATGCTTCTGCTGCCTTTTGGGCAAACTGGTGGAAGCTCAATGGGAAGTTCCTGAAGACAATCTTGACCGTGTCGCCGTACGCTTCTGCTATCTGGTGGACTGTTGGGACCACTTTCGAGCAGTACGGGCACTGGAAGTCAGAGTATTCAAGTATTGTAAGCTTTGCATCCTCTCCGCCGAGGAATGGCTCTGAGCCTGCGACAGAAACTCCTGCTGCGGGCTTTCCTGATGGCGCTGCCGGACCCTGCCACACTGTACCGAGCCAGAAGCTTGCGATTATGACCGCGACTACCAATACTGCTGTTAAAATCTTTGAGTTCATCATTTTGTTTGTCACCCCAACACGATTATGCACTTAAAACCTTAATGGCAGTATATAAAGTTTGTGAAAAAGGACTTCATTAAACGGCTGCTAAACGACTGCGTTAAACTACGACTACAAGTAACGGCTCCTTACAGTCGCAGATACCAACGATAATGGAAGTTCTTTTTCTTTATTTATTCCGAGCTGCTGAATGAGGCGAAGAGTGAGCGGAACCGCGGTGGAGCGAAACGATGAGCCGAATTCGCAGCGAGTGTCTTTATGCGAGCGATAGCGAGCTTATTGGAGTCGTTGTTTAATGCGGGCTTTTTTCAGTAATCTTTTAATATTGCGCCCTGCTTACCCTGACTATGGGCAATACTGGCTCGGCGTACAGCAGGCAGTTTGATGCTAAGCTTAATGACCTGACGAAGCAGCGCATTGATGTCTTTGCGTTTAATGTTGCAGTACACCTCTTTTACTCAAAGCCGACTCATGCGCAGATTGACCGCAGTGTTGTGGATACTGTAGTTGAGCTCGAATTCTTCGCTGATTCTGACACGGCAAGGGGAAGCATAAGGCGCGTTGAGACAAACCACGTGCGCTATGGGAACAATGACATCGCAACAAGGCTGGCTGGCCAGAGGCTGGAAACAGCAAAGCAAAAAGTGATGGAGTACGGCATACAATTCGAACCTGATCGGCCAATTGGAAACACGGTTTACATGCTTCCGCAGCAGATGGCAGTGGAGGATATTGACAAGGCGCTTCTTGACCAGATTTTCACAGGAAGCAACATAATGCCTGCTGTCGGCGCTCCAATTCCTGCTGCTCTCAGAAAAAATAAATTATCCACGCTTGACCTTATTGCTGTTGCGAACGCTTACGGCTATTCAACTCCTGAGTCAGCGCTTGAGAAGATAAGAAGGTTCTACGAAAGGCTTATGAGCCGCGAAATAGCGCTTTCAGAGTAGTTACTGAAGAGTAGCTACAAACCGAAAGATTTATATACCATGAAATCACTTATCCTCTATGCTAAGCGCAAATGGCAGTGACGGAAAGCAGTACATTTCTGGGGCTGTTCCAAACCCCAAATCAAGGACTTATACCTGTCCGCACCCCAAGTGCGGCTTGCCAGTGAGCCATGTAATTGAGCATACCCGCTCCCTGCAGCACATTGTGACAGAGCACTTCAGGCACCCTGCTGACGCAAGCCATCCTGTAAAGCAAAATGACTGGCAGTGCAGCAACATTGCCCATGCTTTGAAGGACGCATTTGACGGCCTTAACTGCTACGAGCTCTCTTTTGACAAATTCTACACAGACAGCAGGGGCCAAGAGCATTACGCAGAGATGTCAATCAAGGACAAGATAGTGGACAAGGAGGCTGTTGTCCGCATTGAAACAGGGGCATTCAAGGCAAAAGAATTTGACGACATGCTCAGGCATTTGTCCTCGCAGGGATTGTTCACAATGCTTCTGCTCTCTGCACACGGCTATTCAAACCCGAACGGCCAGTATTTCCGCGATTATTCAAACCCAAGGCACGAGGACAGGGCAGGGCTCAAGAAAATTTCAGGCAATGAGCTCGCAATGTACAAAAAGCTTAACGAGCTTTTGTATTATGACCACGACAAGTTTGAGTTCGCCTCTGCCAAATTCAAGAATTTTGTTGATGACCAGAAGTATGACCACCGCACCGGGGAGTGGGTTGCCGGCGAAACAGAATACGAGACAATAAAAGTGCCGAAGATAATTTCCAGCTCGAGAAAATTCATCCCTGTTTTCACGAGGTTCGGTGAAGGCCCTGCTGCTAAACGCACTGTTGGGATTTATCCGATTGACGACTCAAAAGTCCCTGTGCTCAACAAGATGTATGAATTAAAGCAGGCTATAGACGCAAAGGACGCGAACAAAGTTGTAGAGCACGGCGAGTCCCTTGGAATCATGCTGGAAAAAGCAGATGATAATGACATTCTTGCCAAGCGCCTTGCCAAGCTCATGGATAAGGCATGGAATGAAGTCCCTGACATCCGCTAAAGCCTGACTCCGTCTAAGAAATATTTCTGTATTGGCTCGCCTTTTTGGATTAAGTCAGCGACCACCCTGCATAACTGCTGGTTGAATGGGTGGCTGCATACTCCTGGCTTTTTTTCCTCAAAGCATGTTCCGCCCGGGCTGCACTCGTTTTCCCTGACTTGCAAATATACTTTTGGGTCAAGCATCTGGTGCTGTATTTTGTAGTTTCTCAGTATCAGGTTTTTCAGGCCCTTCACTGGCACGTCTTTTTTCAGGAACGGGTTGCGGTCAGTGAATTCTATTGTGTGTTCGCCATCTTTTCCGCAGTAGACAATGTGATATACGGGGAATTTTCTCTCGTCAGGGTCTGCAAAGTGCGGCCTGTTTGCTATTACTAGTATGCCTCCTTTTTCAAAAGGCCTTTGTGATGATTCCTCGCACCCGCACTTGTAGAGCATTTCCTGCACTGTGTAAGATGGCTTTTCATTTGGCGAGCGCTTGTAGTCGAAAATAATTGGTATGTCATCGCATCTGCTGCCGTTTTTCAGGACTGCGAGAGCGTCTGCGTGTCCGAAAACATTGATGTTAGTAAGTTCGTCGCCTTCTGGCTCGTCATTTGTGAATGTTGCGAATAATTCCCGCTCTGTAAAGTCCCATACAGGAGGGTCTTTTCTTCCTTGGTAGTCTGCCCAGGGCTTCCACAATGCGAGTTTGTGCCTTGCTGTTCCTGCCACAGACCAGATGTGGTTCAGTATTTGCTCAGGCAGCTTGTCTTTGTCAATTTTTGAGAGCATTCTCGCGATGTAGCACCTGCTTGAGAACTCAGATGGGCGGGTTGACCAGTATTCAGGATGCCTTTGCTGGACAATTAACGGCTCTATTTTGTATGAAGGCCTGCTTATTTCCAGTCTTTCGTAAGTCCTTTGGTCTCCTAGGAATTTCTGCCAGCTTCTTGTCCTGAAAACCCCTTTTTTGCTGAGCATTGAGATAAAAGCGTCTTTTTCTGACAATAACCTGAGGTCTTCTGTTATGTCTGTGAATGTCCATCCCTGGTCGCGCATGTCTGCCGCAAGTATTTCCAGCTCGTTTGCAGTGTACTGGTTTCCTTTTTCAGTGATGCATTTCACTCTTTTGAACTGCAATTCTTCAAATAATTTTGCTGTTGCTATCGGGTCACTGCACTTTTGCTTTGCTTCCAGCATTTGTGCCACGTCGTCAATCGTGAATTTGTTTCTCGCAAAGTCACACACACAGCGCCTGACTTCCTGCGCCCCAGTTTCCTGTTCGTCAAGCTTGTTTCCTGCGTTCGGGCACCTGTAAAATGGCAGTGCAGGGCATGGTTTTGGCAGTGATGATTCAGGAATGTGCTGCCTGAAAGGAGCAATTGTGCCTATTTGTTCAGGCTCTTTGCCAAGCTTTTGCTCAAACCAGTAATACAGCCTTCCTTTCAGCCGCTTTATTGCCTTGTAGTCTGCTGCGCTGAGAAGTGACATTCCTGCATTTTTCATTGCGCCTTTTCCCTTGTGCTGCTTTTCCTTTGCAGTTGGGTCTCCCCAGGAGTCTATTGGCAGGCTCAGGATTTTTGCAGTGTTTTTCAGTATGTTCAGCTCAACAGATGTCCTTGGCCCATAGAAGAGTATCTGCTGTATTCCCGCTTCCTTGCAGACTGTTGCGTATGCTGCTGCCATTAACTGCTGGTTGTAAGCGCAGGATTTTGACAGGAGAGCGTCAATGTTGTCTTTTGTGACTTCTGCGAGGTTTTCATCCTTGCCGAACAATCTGATAAGGTCATCAAGGTCTTTCCTGTACACGCGCTTTCCGCGCCTTATTTTGTCTATTTTTTTGGCTATGCCTTTTCCCTGTGCCTCTTTTGCTGTTTCGCTTTCAAAAATTCCAAGCGAGTACTGGAGTATTCCTTCTGTGAACTTGTCATTAAGCAAATCCCTTGTTGTGTTTCCAAGCATCATGCCAAGGTTTGCAGAGCCCATTACGCTTGCATCATTGTCAAGAACCGCGGACGGTTCTTGAGCATGCTCGGAAACCTTCGCGGTTTCCGACACTTCCAGCGAGTGTACAAGCCGATTGTCAGGTGTTGCGTGGAATGGAAGCACAACCGGCGAGACCTGTATGAAGTGCACATCGTCGTGCATGTTCCAGCCGTATTCTTCCTTGAGCTCCCTTATGCCCAGCAGTATTTCCTCTGTGAGCCTGTTTCTTTCGCAGGCATAGTCAAGGCAGAGGATTTTCGGATTGCTTATCGCATTGTCTATTGTTGAGCCTGGAAGAAAAATTATTTTTTTGCCCTGCAGCTTGTTGAGATGGTGCCTTAATTCTGTGTGGTACGCGTTATAGCCCTTTACTCCTGCGATAATCTGTCCTTTTGCCCACTTTTTTGTGTGCGCGTGTATTCTTTTGAACTGCTTTTCCCTGTAAGTGAATTCAGGGTCTTCTGCAATCAATGGAAGGAGCGTGTAAAGGATTCTTGCGTGCTTTGTCGGGTCTGAGAACCTGCTGATTGTCGGCGTATACCACGATACCATAATAAGGATTATCAGCAGTTATTTAAATGTCTGGCGGTTATTGTTCATATGGATTTGTGGGTTGCAGGCGCGCGTTATGCGAGGAAGAATAATGAGGATTTTGTAGAGCTTGTTCTCAGGGATTGCAGTGCGTGTTATGGTCCTGTCCGTATTCCTGCAGGCAAAATGTATGCAAGCAGGCAGATGAATGAGGATTCTGCGAAAACACTCATAGCAAGGCTTTCAAATGCTCTTCCTGGCTGCAATGCTGTTGTCAAGGATTATGGAAAGTCCCAAAAGGTTGTGTGGGTTTATACCAAGACAGCTCCTGAGGCAGAGCATGTTTGGAGGGAATTTGCCCCTTTATTGCGCCAGGTGATGACAAGCGAAAGGATTGCTAATAATTTTAATTGGCCTTTTCCTTTTGTCCATATTGATGACTCTCTTGTTCCTGTTTTGCACGCTCAAAACGGGCTTCATGGCATACTCGAACAGGCATGGTCTGAGAAAGTTGTGCCATTGCTTGATTCCGGAGCCACTTTTGGAGACTGTGTACGTGCTCTTACAGGCGGAAAAAAGCAGGTTTTAAGGTATGCAAAGGAAAGGAAGAAAACTCTTGAGTGCTTGAGTGATGAATTGTTTATTCCTCCTGCTCTTTTGGGCCATGCTGTTGCGGATTTGGGGGAAAAAGCAGCAGGGCGCGAGGTTGAGCACTGCTGGCGTGACGCTCAGGGTGATTCTCTTGGGACAATCATTTATGCGCCTGGCGGAATAACACCCGGAACAGGCAAGGTTGATGACTGCAGGAATTATTTGCTTTCAAACTCTGGCTGTTTTGACATTGAAGTTGGCGAGTGGTGGACAAAGCATCCGTGGATTTATTCTGTCGCCATTGTGAAAGAGCGGGGTGATGATGTTGTTTTTGGATTGTTCAAGGCAAATGAAAATATTGAGGCAAAAGGAAGAAAGGCGCATTATGTTCAGTGCGGTTCTGAGAAGAAATTAATTGCTTCCATGGCTTCTGAGATTAGGAAGCTGGGTTTGCGCGTTACACAGAATGGCTTGAGCTATGACTATCCTGTTTCTGACAAGTTTCCTGGCTTGTTTTTGGTTAATTCTGACAATTCTCCGCCTGTGTCATTGAATTTCAGGCGAGGGATGCTTGATGAGCACGGCAGAAAAGGAAGCAGTGACGCTGTTGATTTGGACACTGCGTTTTTTGCGCGTGCACACCTTTTGTCCTTACTGCCTGACTGCAAGCTTGAAACTCTTGGTGACTTTTTCAACGGGCTTGCCGGGCTGGATACGCGCTACAAGAAAATGCAGACTTATGAGGAAAATGATGCTTTGGTGGTGTTGGCTCAGAAAGGTGATGTTTCTGCTGCTGACAAAATCATGGCATATACGTATGAAGACAGCATTGTTGACTTTAAAATTGGAAAATGGGTTGCTCCTGTAATGATGAACATTGCTTCTGATGCCCGCGTTGATGTTTTTGATGCTTTTCACGAGACTCCGCGTAACATTGCTTTGATTTCCGGAGACAAACTGCACTGGGATAATCTGCATGTTGTCAGGAATCACTCTGGCTATCAGAAGTTTTTCCAGGATGGCTGGCATCGCAAAGAACTGGCTGAGCTTTTTGACAAGAAACTTAACTGGAATTTTGTCCAGGGCGAGCACAAGGATGTTCTTGTCGCGTATTATCCTTTGTGGAAGAATTTGTCTGCGTATCTTGCGAACAGGTGCCCTGCTTTGATTAGAAGAACTGCTGATAATCCTCTTGAGTCAATGCTTTACAACCAGGTTCTTGACGGTTTTGCAGCTGAATTGATTGCTGACCTTGAGCCCCAATTGCTTACTTATCTTTCTGACAGGCTTAATGAGTACTGGCTGAATTCCCCTGAGGCTGTTCTTTATGGAAAATATGGCGCTGGAAGGGAAAATATTCTTTCTTCGCTTGATTCTTCTCTTGCAAAAATGAAAACTTCGTTGCAAAATTGCAGCGTGGTTAACAGGCATGATAATTTGTTCTTTTTGTCAGGAATAAATGCTTCTGAAGCTGCTGACAAGGGCTTTATTCCGCTTGGTGTTGCTGACAGAATGATTAACATTAATCCTGGAATTGCTGTTCACCGCTTGAATGACACTGTGTTAAGCACAGGAATACAAATACCGAGCAGGAAAAAGAGAGCAGAGCATCCTGGAAGAAACAGAGATTGTGCCTTGGAAATTATGGCTGTGCATGACTACATTAATGCATATCTTGCTTCTGAAGATGCTGCTGCTGTTGCAAGGGATTATGAAACAAAGCTCATGAATGGAAGTGTGAATCCTGCATTGCTTGCTTTCCGAGTGTCTCAATCAGAGCCTCTTTCTGACCGCGGAGTGCAGCAGCAAAGGACTCAGAAAGCCAGGATTGAGAAAAAGTTCGGGTTAAAGCCTGGTGAAAGCGTGATTTGCGGTGTTGTTGCCGGTGATTTTGTTGAGTATGACCCTGCTTCCCAAAAGTACAAGGGCCAGTTTGATTATGACAAGAGCTATTATCACAAGGAAATCTTTGGGGCTGGTTCTAAATTAAAGAAGATTATGAAGGCTGTGGGCGGATAAGAATTCAAACAAGTTCTTTGTTCAGCAGTGCGAGTTCAGAGAAAGAATAGCAGTATTTTTCTAAAGTGTCCAGTGCAAGTCGCTTGCATATTGAAAATAATATTTTGTTCGCTGGTGTCCGAAAAGTTTACGCTTGAACCGGAAGATTTACGACGAGAAAACACCCACTGGACACTGGACAGGTTGACGCAGGATATTAAAGCGGCATTCTTTGGGATAATGTCATGAAATACCCTGAATTGCTTCTTGATGAGATGAAAAACGAAAATGTTATAAATAGGAATTATATACAGTTATATAATATGGGAAAAGCAGCAATATTGCACAGCCCAACTTTGGAATCAGTGCTTATGGTAGAGAAGACCATCAGGAAGCACAGCCAGGAATGCGGCAAATACCAGCTCTGGAAGAAGTTGCCGAAAAAGATGATGTACCAGACTTTTCAGGTAATTCTTGACTATCTGGAGCAGTCTGGAAAAATCTTGATTGACCGCGATGGCTGCGTTATCTGGACTTATGACCCTGAAGGCATCAAAAAGCTGATTTCAAAGGGGATGATGCTGCGTTGAAAAAGCCCAGTCACGTAATCTTCGGAGAAAATAAGCTGGAAAAAGAGTTTAATGAATTAAGGCAGGGCACGTTTCAGGATAAGCAGCTAAGCATGTTTATCGACAGGGCAATTACTGACTTGAAAGAAAGCCCTGATTGCGGCATCAAGATTCCAAAAAGAATCTGGCCAAAAGCGTATCTTGTGAAATATGGAATTACCAACCTCTGGAAATATAACCTTCCAAACGCATGGAGGCTGATTTACACCATAAAAGAGGATGATGTGAGGATACTTAACGTTATTCTTGAATGGTTTGACCATCCTGAATATGAAAGGAGGTTTGCTTACTAATGACACCGCGTAAAAATGCAAAAAAGAAGCCATTGATGGAATTCTTTGGAAAATGGCCTGAAGCAGGAAAAATCACTAAAATTCTTGAGCGCGACAGGAAGCGTTTAAGGACACGCAAGGCAAAGCTTGGATGAAATACCGTCCTTGTCACAAAAAACCAGAAGGACTTCTCAAACATCAAAGGGCTGAAGATACTCGCGTGGTAAAAACGCAATAAAATTCCGTAAACTTTCCGGATGTCCAGTGGGGTGAAACCTTATAAAGAGCTTTTACGTACTGTTTTTTATGAGTGAAGCTGTTCCTGAACTGCCTGAAATAACAATTCTGATTGAAATGGAGCATTTGACTTATCAGGAGCACGTTCTTGCAGGAAGGCCTATTTGTGATATGTACAAGAGAATCCCCCACAAGCCTGTTGGAGTGATTGATGGAAGGCTGAAGGTTGAGGAAGCAGCCCAATTACGGCAGGAGAAAGGAAGAATGGCTGCGCAGGGGCAATATTTTGGAATGCCTGGAACTAGTGTTCAGGTTTCGCTTGAAGCGCTTACGATTGAGGGTGAAACAAAAAGAGACCCTCGTGTCCTCAATGAAAGAATGGAGCCGATGAACACTAATTATTCTGAAGATTTTCCATATAGGAGAAAAATTTGATTATTCTTCGAAATGCGGGCATTAGTTGCGAACTCCATTAAGGCATGCCGAACTGCGGGTCCGGCTGAACTTGCACCGTGCAACTTCAAGACGCTGCGGCGCGACAAGACACTCCTCACTCATGCGCAACGAACTCCGTTCAGTTGTGCGAGTTCGGAGGAGAAAAGAATATCAATCGGTTTTTGCCAGCTTTTCCTCAATCGCTTTCTTGAACGTGGCAATGTAGATTTTTATCGGGACTTCCATTTCCTTCCAGTCTGCAAAGGTTACTGGCTTGCCGTAATACTGTATGCCGTTTCTTTTTGTCCTGATTTTTTCCAGGAAATCCCAGTTTAGCTCAAGATCAGGGTGTTTTTCGCAAAGATTGGCAAACAGGCACTGGTGGTTGCCTGTCTTTATTCGGTCAAAACGCGTGAATGCCTCTGCAAGCTGGTGGAAAGCGTCATAATGAATCCTATACACCACGCTCCAGCCAAAAGCATTTTCTTTCGCATAATCAAGGGCGCATACTGTCATCCTGAGCTCTGCGTCTGACAAAGAAACCATGTGCCTTATTTTTTCAGTGTCCACTTCTTCCTGTTTGACTATGAACCCTTCCCTTTCGCACCTGGCATAAACCTCGCTGCTTGTTTCAGGACGCATTTGGCTTCACCCGCACAAAATCAAACTTGCCCTTGATGAGAATTCCTTCAAGTATGTTTCTTAGAAGGCCAGGCCCAAGTTCGTCAAGCTCTGATGCGCTGTCTGCAGTGAAAACCTGTATTTCACGGTTCAGGGCGGTGCTGTAACCGCTGGTCTTAAGCCCTTCAGAATCGCCGTAAATAAACAGGTCTATGTCGCTACCCTTGTACCAGTCTGCCCTTGCAAAACTGCCGAAGATGACTATTGCTTTTGCTTTTTTCAGGCTGAGCAAATGGTTGAGGAATCCTGTTGCGTAAAGCTTTGAGAGCGCGTACAGCTTCTTTCTGTTTCTGTATGCAGGGCTGTCAAAATATCCCTGATAGTACGGCATTTTGCTGCTTGGCTTTATTCGCTGGATGATTTGTTCTTTTGCGAGCTTTGAAAGCCACTTGTTTGCCTTGCTCCTGCTTGTTTTTGCGGCTTTCAAAATATCCTCAAAATGCCAGTGCTTTGTCGGCTCATTGAAAAACAGTTCCAGCACACGTTCCTCCTTGCTTGGCAATCCCATATTAGTATCCTTAAAGGAAACTAATATTTAAAGGTTTGCGCCAAAGAAGCAGGTAATTGACTGCTTTAAATACCTCACGCGAGCATGTCCAGTGTCCAATGTCCGGATATTTTACGTGACGATAAAAATCCGTATAATTTCCGGATGTCCAGTGGGGATTTGCGGCAGGACTGCTTGTCGGGTTTGGAGAACAAATGCGTTGTTTATTTCCTGCCTGCGTTCTGCTGTTGGCCAAGTTTTTGGTAGTAGAGTTCTGTTAATCCGCGTGTTTGCTTTAGTATGGGGATTATGAGCCCTTGTTCAGCAAGTTCTTCCAGGCGC
>CAYGVI010000006.1:0-55480 GCA_964353335.1 uncultured Methanosarcinales archaeon | reverse complement strand
ACAAGCCCAGCAGGAGCAACTGCCACGTTCTCTGCAACAGCGGTTGACAACATCGATGGCGCAATCACACCTGTATGCATTCCTGCATCCGGCTCAACATTCCCGCTTGGGCTGACAAAAGTCAATTGCACCGCAACAGACAGCTCTGGAAACTCGGGCTCTAACTTATTTACTGTCACAGTGGTTGACACAACAGCGCCTGTGATAACAATAATCGGCGCGGGCATTGTCAACATTACTGCAGGAAATTCATACACTGACGCAGGAGCCACTGCACTTGACAATTATGACGGCAACATTACAGGAGCAATCGTTTCGTCAAGCACGGTAAACGCGCATAATGCAGGCACTTACAACGTGACTTACTCTGTTAATGACAGTTCAGGCAACACTGCAAGCGCAACGCGCACTGTCAATGTCCAAGCCCCGCCGGACTACCATTCTGGGATTGGCAAGTATGCATTCTCACACTTTGCACAGCAGGCTCCGGCTCCTTCAGCTGCGCCAGCTTCAGCGGCAGCAGCGCCTGCAGCAGCACCAGCTCCTGCGGCAATAGGACCCCCTGCAGCCGCGCAGCCAGGCGGTGAAGCGCAAGGCATGGCAGGAGAACAAGGCGGGGCGGCAATGCAGGCGCCTGCAGGAGTGAATCCGGTTTCTACAGGCAATAAAATCTCAGGGGCTGCGGTTGAGGAGACAACCGGCAACCAGATTACCGGCGCAGTAACAGGATTCTTCAACAAAACAAAGTGGTACTGGCTTGCAGGCCTGATTGCATTTGTAATGATGCTTCTCGGGTACTGGGATTACCGCAGGAGAAAGAGGCAGGGTGCAGAAAACAGTGCTGATTGACACGCACCCGATATATTATTATACCCAAATACTACTCGTTCTTTATGCGCAAAGGAATACTTATCGGGGCTATCGCAGGGTTTCTTGCTGGACTGCTGATTCAGGCTCGCGGCTCGCTGACAACAGGGCTTGCAGTCCAATCAATCAGCCCTGAAGGCGCGTATTTCTTCGCTGTTGCTTTTGGCGTGACAATTTTCATAGCCTCATTGTGCGGAATAATCGGCGCGTTTGTTGGGGCAATTCTTGAAGAGGGCTTGCTGTTCTTCAGGCATTAAGATGAAAAAGGCAATAATTGGCGGATTAATCGGATTTGCTGTCGGATTTTTGGTTCAGGCTCTTGGAGTGGTTAAGCTTGACGCGGTTACCAGGGCATTAAGCGTAGGTTCTGCTAATTTTGTAACAATAGCTTTCGCCGTGACAATCGGGTTTGCAGTAATCTGCGGAATTATCGGCGCAGTAATAGGCGCGTTCTGGAAGTCATTGCGGTGATTCTTTCTTTAGAATTATCTTGTTTGTGAATCCGTGCCTTTCTTTTACAATAAGCCCTTTTTGCAAAAGCCTGTGAAGAATCCTTGTGGCTTTGACTTTTGAAATGCCCAGCTTTGACACTAAAGCGCTCTGCAGCATCTCCCCTTTTGCTCCAAGCAGTTCAACCACAACTTTGCGCTCATCAGGCTTCAAAAGCGAAAGTATCTGCTTGTATTTCTCTTCCAAATTCTCTTTTTTGAAGACTTTGGCTATCTGCTGTATTTCTGCGTTGTAATAAATGTGGATTGATGCAGCGCCAACGAAAAATGCGCACACTATGCAAAGCAAAACCAGCTGCAAAGGGAAGTATTCAGGTGTTTGCGTTGTTACCTCCTGGCCTGTTTCAAGGGTTATCTGGAATGTCTGCGGAGTAAAGAGCTTGTCAAACAGCAGGAACAGCGCGACAATAAGCACCACTGCTGCGATTATCAGGTTGAATCTTTTCATCGAGGAAACCAATTCTGCCCCCATTATAAACATTTCCTTTTCAAGGGCTCTTGTTTCACAAAAGTGAAACCAGTTGCAGCAAACAAATATATGTCGTTTCACTCTATGCCCTGTTTATGGCCACAAAAAACCAAAGTTCAGTAAACCGTTGGAAGATTGTATCACTGATATTTATTGCACTGTTCGCTGTTTTACTGATTGTAAGCATGGTGCGCTTCAGCCATTCAAGGCCGCCGTTGACTCCGGCAACTCCTGAGCAAATGGAAAGCGCCAAAGCCATTGTTGAACAAGACCTGCAGGCAAATGGCGACAATATTAGCAATTACAAGATTGAAGCCGCATCTGAGCTTGGGCATATCGGGGAATCGCAAAAATCATTACTAAGAGTTGCAGCAGAGAATGACACTTCAAGGCATTTCTACCTGGTTGATGTTGAAACAGGGAAAATTGTATTGCATGACTCATCTGAGCGCTATGGCTGGATGGCTGAGATGAAGCCGCCGCGCGAGTCACAAGGAGGCTGGTTCCGTGGAAAGCCGCGCTAAGCTTTTGCTTAAGCAAAGGCATGTTGAGAACAAGCCTATTTTGCAATTCAGCAAGGTCTGGAAAGTATACCATGTTGGCGAGGTTGACGTGACTGCACTGCGCGGAGTTGACATGTCAATAAGGCACGGCGAGTTTGTCGCGGTCACAGGCAAGAGCGGAAGCGGCAAGAGCACGATGATGAACCTGATGGGCTGCCTTGACCTGCCGACAAAAGGGGAAATATTACTTGACGGTCAGGATATTGCAGATATGTCAGAATCACGCCTTGCAGAAGTCCGCGGCAGGAAAATTGGGTTTGTGTTCCAGCAGTTCCACCTGATTCCGACATTGACCGCATTGCAAAACGTGATGCTTCCATTGGAGTTGCAGGACGAAGACACTACAGTTGCACAAGAAAAGGCAATGCAGCTGTTGGAAATGGTGGGGCTGAAGGACCGTGTTCACCATCTTCCCTCCCAGCTTTCAGGCGGGCAGATGCAAAGGGTTGCGATTGCCCGCGCTTTGACTGTCAATCCTGAAATTATACTTGCAGACGAGCCCACAGGAAACCTTGACAGCGCCACTGAAAAGTTCATTATTGATTTCCTGTGCAAGCTCCATACAGAGCATCATAAAACAATAATTATCGTTACTCACGAGGGCGAGCTGGCTCAGCGCGCCCAGCGCATTATCCGCCTGAAGGACGGGCAGATTGAGCAGGTTATCAACAGGAGGTAAAAACAAATGAAAAAGCTATTGCTGTTAACAATTTTATTGCTGGTGTGCGCGACAAGCGCACACGCTGCAGTCGCGGGAGTTCAGGTTTCAAAACTGAACCAGATTCCAAATCCCGCACAGGCAGGAAACAACCTTCAAGTTCAGGTTGTTTTCCAAAACGTGGGTTCAACACCTATTAAGGATGTGCTTATTGAGGCAATTCCTGAATACCCGTTTTCCCTTCCTGAAAGCGTCGCACCTAGGCAATCAATCGCAGTTATTCCTGCGTATCCTTCTGCTGAAACCTCCTCAACACTGACTTATGATTTCCTGGTCAGCAATGATGTGACTGAAGGGACATACTCCCTTAAGTTCAGGTATTCGCTAAACAATGGAATCGGGTGGTCTATTGTTGACCTGCCGATTTCAGTTAGTTCAAAGATTTTTTCTGAAAACATTGAGATTGACAAGACAAGCATAATCCCTGGAAGCGAAACTCCGGTAACTTTCACAATACACAACCTGGGAGGCGCGCCTCTGAAGAATGCGCTGTTTTCCTGGAGCGAATCAACAGGAGTCCTCCTGCCGGTTGGTTCTGGAAACTCGCGCTATATCAGCTACATTGGGCCTGGCGAGAGTGAGCAATTGCATTACAATGTTATTGCAAGCGTTAATGCAGAGCCTGACTTGTACACGCTGAACATGAACCTGCAGTACGAAGCGGCATCTGGCAACCAGACAAGCAAAAACACGCTTGCATCAAGCGCAGGAATATTTATCGGAGGCCAGACAGACTTCGATGTTGCATTCTCTGAAAGCTCAGCAGGCCAGACCTCGCTTTCAGTTGCGAACATAGGAATTACACCTGCATATTCAGTTACTGTGCGTGTTCCAGAGCAGGCAGGATACAAAGTAGATGGAACCACTGTGGCGATTGTCGGAAACCTTGACAAGGGAGACTACACAATTGTCTCGTTCCAGCTTACTCAAACCGGCAGCAGGAACGCAACAGCAGGATTTGGGCAAGGCGCATTTAACAGGACAGGAATGCCAAATGGCGCACCAAGAGTCATGCCGCAGGGCAATGTCACAACACAAGGCATGCTTAAGGTGCTTGTTGAGTACACTGACGGCGCTGGCAAGCGCAATTCTGTTGAAAAAATAGTTCCTGTGCAGTTCAAGCAGTCAACAACAGGATTTGCAGGACGTATGGGCCAGCAAACACAAACCACGTCTGTATGGACATACTTGGGGTATGCTGTAATAATTGCCGTTGTTGCAGGCGGCGGGTATTACCTCTGGAAAAAGTACTCAAAGAAAGGTAAAAGGAGTGCATGAAAACATCCACAGGGCTGAAGCTCGCCCTTAACATAACCCTGCACAGCAAGCTGAGAAGCTGGCTGACTGTCCTAGGTATTGTTATCGGAGTTGCTGCAGTAGTTGCAATCATAAGCATTGGCGAAGGGATGCAGGCAAGCATACAAAGCAGGATTACGGGTGTTGGCGAGGACCTTATCACTGTTTCTCCAGGTGGAAGGGCTGCATTTGGCGGATTCCGCGGCGATGACCACGGACCGCCAGGAGGCGGCGGCCAGACAAGCAGCAGTTCGCAGGAAAATCTCACACCAAAGGACATTTCTGTGCTGAAGTCAATTACAAATGTCAAATTTGTCCAGGGAATTATCTCTGGAAGGGCTGACGTGTATTATCTTGGCGAAAAGACAACATCTTCTGTGCAGGGAGTTGACCCGCTTGTATGGAAGTATATGACAACTTCAGAGCTTGACACAGGAAGGCTTCTCGGTCCTGCTGACGCAAATGTTGTGGTCATTGGAAGCGAAATAGCAAGCAAGGTTTTCAAGCAGCCTTTGGGAGTCAACCGCGACATCACAATAGAAGACAAGGTTTTCAAGGTTGTGGGAATCCTGAAGGAAAGCGGCGAAGGCGGCAGTGACAATGCAATAATAATGCCTGCCAAGGCTGCAGGCTACACGCTTGAGGACGCAGACCCTGAAGTATTCAACTCAATTCAAATCAAGGTGAACAGTGTTGATAATGTGGACCAGGTCATGGCAGATGCAGACACAAAGCTCGCGCTTTCACGCCATGTAATCGGTGCAAAGAAAAAGGATTACACAATACGTTCGCAAAAAGCGCAGGCAGAGCGCTTCGCAAGCATTGCGTCAACAATGACAATATTCTTGGCTGCAATTGCCGCTGTTTCATTGATTGTCGGAGCTGTCGGGATTGCAAACACAATGTTCACAGCAGTGCTTGAAAAGACAAAGGAAATAGGAATATTGAAAGCCATTGGCGCAAAGAACCGCGACATAATGCTTGTTTTCATTTTGAACGCTGCAATGGTCGGCCTTGCAGGCGGAATACTCGGGCTTGCCCTTGGTGCAGGAGTGTCAAAGATGCTGCCGCTTTTGGGAAATATAGGAATACCCTTGCCGGGTATGGGCGGGCAAGGCGGAGGGTTTGCAACAATAATATCATGGCGCCTTATGATTGGTGCTTTGTTTCTCGCAATGGGAATCGGAATTGGCTCGGGAGTAATCCCTGCCTACCGCGCATCAAAGCTCAGGCCTGTTGACGCGCTTAGATATGAGTAGGTGTACTGCATCTATACTTTGGAATTTGTCCATAAAATATCAAATAATTTTCTTTCTGTATTTGCAATTTCTTCGTTATTAATCAGGATGCCTATTGAATTTTTCTCCCTGAATGTCAAAAAAGCGACTTTGTTCCCATAAATCACTTTTGTCATTTCAACCTTTTGCTGTATGAATCTCATATTGATGAATTTTTCAGGAGCCCCACTTTTGTATTTTCTCATTTCAGGGCAGTCGTAAGTTATGACTTTGGAAAACAGGCCTTGTTTTCTTTTTTGTTTTATGAAATGGGGAAAATAAAACTGCAGGGAATCCAGCATTTTTGGATCGCCGACAAACAGGGTTTCCTTGTTTTCACTGAGAATGTCATTAAATATTGATTTTAAGCCGTTTATCTCTTCATATACCTCAATTTGGGGCTTTTTTGTCAGGGTTGTTTTTATTGATTCCAGTTCCGGCAGAACCTCCTCCAGCTTTTCCTGTTTTTCTTTCAAAGAATCCAGGAACCTCGAAGGCTCCACTGCCTCAAAATGCTTGACTCCTGAGATTATAACGTAAGAAACAAAGCCCCGCTCTAAGAGCGCTTTCAGGATGTCATAAGTTGAAACCCGGTTTAAACGGGCTTTTTTAGCCACTTCGTTAACTGTAGACTGGCCCAGCATCAGCAGCGAAAGGTATACTTTGACTTCCTTGTCGTTCAGATTCAGCTCTTTAAGCGCTTCTTCTTTAGTAACCATTTGTTAGGCTGAGCCTTGGAACGCATATAAGCCTTTCTATCTTGTAGTAGATTTTCTACAACAAAAGTATAAATATGTGTTTTCATAATCACCACCGAGTAGTCAAATTATGGGGTATTCACAATGACAACTGGAAAAACACTGGACGGCATAAGGCTGTCAACTATCGTGAGGATGGCAAGTGCTATTCCAGGCATCGCTGTCCGCGAAGGAACCAAGCACCCGTACATGCTGCTTTACGCAGGACTCAGGCCCTGCCCTGTTGCTGAATCAACACACGCACGCAGGATGCTTGTTCCTTGGCTTAGGCAGGCCACAGGCTATTCGGCAAATGACCTTTACGCCTCTCTTCAGTCAGGCGCATTGTGCATTGCATCATAGATAATCACAGAACTAAACCAATGGGGGTATCAAAATGACAACAGAAGACATGAACAGAAACGATAGCGTACAAACAAGCTATGACCTTTGCCAGGAAGCAGATAGAATGCTGCAGGGAATAGGATGCGATATCTGGGGAAAAGAAAAAACCAGTGAAAACTATCGACAGGCAAGATTCGAAAGAAGCATGATAACCGGCGCTTACAGAAACAACAGCGAAAGAACCAGGTGACTAAAATGACAGCAATTGAAAGAAAACCAGATGAGACACTAGCAGACAAGTACGCAAGAGCATATAGAAAAATGGTTCAAAAATGGAACCCAAATTACAGAGATAATAGCCCTGCCTGGAGAAATTTCCAAAGATGCGCAAAAATCGGAAATTTAACAGACGAGGAAAACAGAAAGCTTTGCCTGAACGGATTTAATAGCAGGGTCCCTGGATCAGACTGTGTTGTATTTGATAATGAATTTGTTTTCATCGACGACCATCTTAACTTCCAGGGTTCCAATTCTTATAGAAATGACCCTGTATACCAGGCGCTGGTTTCAATAAAAGATGAGGATATTACTGATTGTTTCAAGAATCACAGAATGAAGTATGTTGGGAACTCAAGAAGCCATTCAAGAAAGAAACTTCACGAAAGATGGCTTCGTACTGTAGTCCATAACTTACGTTTCGGAATGGAAGAAAGAAATGTTAATGTGGGAGACTACGCGCTTGTACAATCAGGAATTGAAACAGGAAATGTTCTGGAAACGCTGTACAAGGACATGGGAAACAGGGTCAATGAAAGGCAAAGAATGCTGATGACCCTTACAGACCCAAAGGAGATTGCATACTTCTTGTCATGTGGAAGGCATGACCCCGTTAAGGCAGTTGAAATTTTCAATAATCCCAAAAATCCTTTTGGGCCGTTAGAAGTAATTTCAATGTATTTTGACGAGTCAGACAGGATAAACCCTGCAATATTCCAGGGTACTCCGACAGTGCTTGTCAGAAGGGATGCAATGCTAAAATCAGCGAGGTATGCTGCACAATGACGCAAAAATACAACCTGCAGAAATATGAAAGAGCCGCCAAGTTAATCCTGAATGCAGTGGGAGTAAGCCCTGAGCAGCTGGGATTTTTGGAGAAACTTGTCAGACTGGAAGATGACAAGTCCCACGTGCGCCAGATACGGGTAGGCCTTGTCCACCCACAAATGGTTCAAGGATTTAAAATTGACAGATTTCCAAGAAGCGATTATAAACAATGCCAAACTACAGATGTTTATCTAAAGAATCTGCATCTTTTAATTGACATAAATGTTAATTCAGAAGAATTTGCTTACAAAGATTACGTAAAAAACTACCTCAAAAAGAAAAAAATACCTCTTAAATTAGGCAACTCTTACCTTAATACCATACATACTTATAATTTCTATGTTGATGACCATCGTGGAGTACTAAGAGTAGGTAAAAAAGTTCATAGGTACAAATACTCAATCATACAAGGAAAGCTCTATCAAAAAGAAAACGTAATTTCTAGAGGCTGGAGCTTCATCCAAGGAAAAGAGATTTCACACAAAACAAACCCAGTCACATTTTTCAGCCCATATAAAGGAATTACTGTCTCTGTTTCAAAAAGCAAACGGGATAAAGATGGTGAATTCCCCCACGACAGATAGACGTCACATCCCTGAACTTTTTTTGATAAACTCTGTGTTCATTGCCTGCTGCTGGCGGTAGCCGCTGCGCTTGTCAGCCTGGGCGCTTATGTATTCCATGTACTTGAAGAGTTTCCTGGTCAGCTTGTTCAGTCGTTCGTATGTGTCAAGATATTGCTGGTCGCTGAAGTATTTGAGATCCCTGCACAACCGCAAGGCTGCTTCAAGCTCCGCGCACGAACGATAACCAAAACTCAGGAAGTTCAGGCACGTGCGGAAGCTCATACAACCTGTGGCTTCTGCAATGTTAAGAGGCAGGCTTACTGCTGCGCGCTTTATTTGGGAAGTTATATTGTTTGACTCGTCCTGGGGAAAATTGGCGCAGACTTGATATGTGTGCATTACGAACTGGTGTGCGAGCTCGTATATCTCCAGTTTCTTGTGATCAAGCTTTCCACAGAGCATTTCAATAAGCAGAATCTTTGAATTAAAATGTGTTTCTGGCAAATTTCACAAGAATTTCCGGAGTGACAAGATGTTTTTTCGGTCAGGGAGTAAGAATTTTCGAAAATTGATTGTTTTATCGCAAGAATTGCGGAAATTCCGGATGTTTTTCTGAGCAGCTGAATGAGCTGAACGATAGTTCGCGAATTCGCGGCAAGAGTCTCTGTGCCGCAGCACCTTGATTTATAGTCTTCACAGTAATGCTTGATTTGCACAAAAGAAAAAAAATGATAGCCGTGCAAAAATCGAGATATATAGTCCAGGTATGGACGTTGGGGAGCGCAGGCTGAGCGCGTCGTTACCTTCGCGCGTACACCCCGCTTCCATCAAACGGATGTTGTATCCGTGCCCTATGATGTCTCGTTTCGAGGAGGGTTTCATTCTTAGATGCTTTCAGAACTTATCCCTCAACGCGTAGCTGCCCGGCGTGATACCCTTTCGGATAACCGGTACACCAGTGGCGTCGAAAGCTCGTTCCTCTCGTACTAGAGCTTCCTTCCCCTCAGACATCTCGCATCTCCAGTAGATATCAAACCAACTGCCTCACAGCGTTGTGAACCCAGCTAACGATCCCTTTTAACCGGTGAACTCCCGCACCCTTGGACGCTTCTGCACGCCCAGGATAGGAAGAGCCGACGTCGATGTAGCAAGCCGCGCCGTCGATGTGAACTCTCGGGCGCGACGACTCTGTTACCCCCGGAGTAACTTTTCGGTCATCCCAAGCCCTCATCAAGAAGGCATTGAGGTTCGCTAGGCCAGGCTTTCGCCTCGGGATACAATCTTATTAAGTATCCCATCAGGCCTGCTTTTGCCCTTAAACTCTACACCCGATTTCTGACCGGGTTGAGCAGACCTTTGGTCGCAATTGATATCTTTTCAACTGCGTGCCACCCCAGCCGAACTGTCCGCCAGCCGGTGTCCCTCCCTTACGAGAGGTGAGCAACGCAAGTCACGGAGTGTGGTGTTACATCGGTGCCTACCCCAGAACCTGACGGCCCTGGGCTCAAACAGCTCCCACATACTCTATACAACGCAACTCGCGCCGCAGCGACAAGCTACAGTAAAGTTTCACGGGGTCTTCGCTTCCCACTGGAGATCTCTGGTCTCTGCACCAGAAGGATTTATTCGGAGGCTCCCAGATAGGGACAGTGGGGACCTCGTTGCGCCCTTCATGCACGTCACCAATCAAATGACAAGGCATTACGCTACCTTAAGAGAGTTATAGTTACTCCCGCCGTTAATCGGTCCTTAGCCCGCTTGGAAGCGAGTTTTGGATACCGACACTGGGCAGACGTCACCGGTTGTACGAGGCTTTACAGCTTTGCAACCAGTTGTGTTTTTGTTAAACAGTCGGGACCCCCGAGTCACTGAGCCCTGCTCCCGCCACGCATATGCGCACAGGAGCAGGGACCCCTTTAGCCGAAGCTACGGGGCCATTATGCCGAGTTCCCTTATCTAGGTTCGTCCTTCACACCTTAGGCTTCTCACCTAGGGGCACCAGTGCTGGTTCTGGGTACGGATGATTGTGATTTTTCCTTGCGCCATTTTCACGGACTCCAGGCATTGACAGGACACTCCAAAGGAATGCTGTTCCACGGTTTCCTCGCGTTCTCATCATAATGATACTTCCGCGACGTATCCGAGTTAACGCAGACGAAGGTCTGCGCCCATCTAGCCAAAAATGTCTGACGCAAGGCTTGTGTTGCCACGCATACACAATCAGTACCGGAATATTAACCGGTTTCCCTTTCCACATCGGCTCCAGTTAGGAGCTTTGTTAGGACCAACTGACCCTTGGCTGATCGACAGTGCCAAGGAACCCTTGCCCTTTCGGTGGTAGTGATTCTCACACTACTACGATCCTACTACTGCCGGGATTTTCATTACTACGCGGTCCACCCCTCCTTACGGAGAAGCTTCTGCCCACGCAGTACGCCTATCTACTCCGTCCTTTTAGGACGTCATTGGTATCGGTAACGCATTTAGCCCCGTCCATTTTAGGGACTCGCATCCTTGACGGGTAAGCTGTTACGCACTTTTTAAAGGGTGGCTGCTTCTAAGCCAACCTCCCCGCTGTCTCTGGACGCAAATACCCTTGTGCCCGTTCACACTGAACGCGTCTTTTGGGACCTTAACCAATGTCAGGGTTGTTCCCCTCGCGGATGTCAACCTTACGCCGACACCCCGTCTCCGGAGGTCTACATTACAAGCACGTTCGGAGTTGGACAAGGGGTCGACACCTTTCGATGCCTTAACCCCCAATCCGTCGCTCTACAGCACTTGTCAACTCGCTCCAGGCTAGACTTACGCCTACTTCGATAGGAACCAGCTATCACCACTCTCGATTGGCTTTTCACCCCTAATCCCAAGTGAGAAGAACACTTGCACATAGAACCTCTTCAGGCTTCCACACGGTTTTACCCGCACTTCACCTTCCTCAGGATTAGATCGAGTGGTTTCGGGTTGAATCCCAGTGACTCCAGGCGGATTAGCACCTTGTCCCTCGTTGCCTGCGGACCTATTGCTTTCGCTTCGGCTCCCCAATTAAAGGTTAGCCTTGCCACTGAGATGCACTCCCCGGCTCGTTATTCTAAACGAACGCTAGAACACCGTAGTGCCCTAGCGATCCATGCCTAACAGGTTTCAGGATCTTTGAACTCCCGGTCAGGGGTTCTTTTCAACTTTCCCTCACGGTACTTGTACTCTATCGGACTCGAGACGTATTTAGGGTTGGAGGTTGATGCCCCCCACATTCCTGCTCCGTTTCCGGGGAGCAGTACTCTGGATACCGCCACAATCTGCTGAGGTGCCGCTACGGGGCTGTCACCCTGTATCGCATGCCATTCCAGGCAACTTTGCGTTTCCCAGCGAGACTTAAAAGGCGGTCCGAACACCACATCTCTGACGCCTTTCAGCGCCAGATTCGGTTTGCCCTGTACGCTTTTCAGTCGCTCTTACTAAGCGCATCTCAATTGATTTCTTCTCCTTCGGGTACTAAGACGTTTCAATTCCCCGAGTTCCCCGCCATTTCTGGCTTTATAGGAAGTCCTATTCGGAAATTTCCGGTTCAACCGTTGCATACACGTCGCCGGAACATTTCGCCGTTAGCCGCGTCCTTCGTCGGCGTCTCGAACCAAGTCTTCCACCTGCTAGGGTAGTGTTACAGACAGAATATTCTTATTCTGCTGCTCACGAAGATTTTACTCTTCGTGATGGACCAGATATCTCGATCTTTGCACGGCCGTCATAAGCATGTAGTGTAAGTGGTACTAATTCGTCCACACTTAAGTGGACTTCTACACCCTGATTGCCCTTCAACCGCAAGTGTTTGGTTTGCGATTTGCGCCATACCCGCGCGATCTTCTGAATCGCGCGGTTCATATTCGATGATATGATGTATGAATGTGATATTTGTGATGGACCCGCGCTGAACTCGGTTCAGCGGGGGTCATTTTTCTTGCGAAAAATGGACCCGTCGGGATTCGAACCCGAAGCCTCCCGCGTGCAAGGCGGGCGCTCTACCGTTGAGCTACGGGCCCGAACGGTCCTTGTGAAAATAAAAAGAGAGCAGCATAACAACCGACCAAATTCGAAGTTTTACTTTTCATCAACTAAAAAGTAAAAGGAGGTGATCCATCCGCAGGTTCCCCTACGGATACCTTGTGACGACTTAACCCACCTCACTGACCTCAGATTCGGCGCATTTACTCAATGCGGCTCATCTGGAGCCTGCTCGGTTGGTTTGACGGGCGGTGTGTGCAAGGAGCAGGGACATATTCACCGGACGATGCTAACGTCTGATTACTAGGGATTCCGACGTCATGAGGGTGAGTTGCAACCCTCAATCCGAACTAAGATTGGGTTTCGAGGTTTCGCTTCGCCTTTCGGCGTTGCATCCCATTGTCCCAACCATTGTTGCGCGCGTGTAGCCCAGGAGATTCGGGCCGTACAGACCTGGCGTAGCCTGCACCTTCCTCTCCGTTTCCGAAGCAGTCTTCTTATTGTGCTCGCTCGTCCTTGCGGACACGGTGGCAAATAAGAATGCAGGTCTCGCTCGTTGCCTGACTTGACAGGACACCTCACGGCACGAGCTGACGCCGGCCATGCAGCACCTCTCGGCTCGTCAGGAAAGCCCTTTAGACTGTCCTTCATTCTGCCGTCGCCCCTGGTGAGATTTCCGGCGTTGAATTCAATTAAACCGCACGCCGCACCCCTTGTGGTGCTCCCCCGCCAATTCCTTTAAGTTTCAGCCTTGCGACCGTACTTCCCAGGTGGCGTGCTTAACACCTTCGTTACGACACTGCACAATCGCGAAGATTGTGCAACATCTTGCACGCAGCGTTTACGGCCAGGACTACTCGGGTATCTAATCCGGATCGCTCCCCTGGCTTTCATCCCTCACCGTCGAATCCATTCAAGTATGCTGCCTTCGCCATCGGTGGTCCTCTGTGGATTATAGCATTTTACCGCTCCCCACAGAATACCGCATACCTTTCCTGGTTCCAAGCTTGCCAGTCTACCCTGCACGCCGTCCTGTTAGGCAGAACGATTTCACAGGGCATTTAGCAAGCCGGCTACGGATGCCTTAGACCCAATAAACGTGGTTCCCACTTGTGGCGCCGGGGTTACCGCGGCGGCTGGCACCGGTCTTGCCCACCACTTATTCCGCGAGGTATGTACCCTCACGAAAAGCCTCGGTGAAACCGAAGCACTCAGAATCCCCCCGTCACGCTTTCGCGCATTGCGGAGTTTTCGCGACTGCTGCACCCCGTGGGGCTGGGACCAGTATCTCAGTGTCCCTCTCAGGGCAACCACTCTCATGGCCCTTACCCGTCATAGGCTTGGTGAGCCATTACCTCACCAACTACCTGATGGGCCGCCGACCGATCGTGAAGCGCCGGAGCTTTGTAGAATGGGAGGATTCCACACCCCATTCCATATCCGGTATTAACCTCAGTTTCCCGAGGGTATTCCAGACTTTACGGTACGTTATCGACGTGTTACTGAGCAGTTTGCCATGCTTTCGCATAGACTTGCATGTCTTAGCCGGATTCTGATAGCAGCAACCTCCTGCAGGATAAACAGGGAATGTTATGTCCTGAAGGAAGGTTATGAAGACGGAAAAACCAACATCGATGCATCGAAGTTCAGCTGAACTTCGAGTGCTCAAGAACCTCGCGGTTCTTGACATGTTGGAGCCTCGTCGATTTATAAACCGAAAACGATTGTTTTCGGAACCCTTCCACATATTTGGTCGCATTGACTATCAACTAAATAATAATAGAATTTGGCTTATAGGTTTGCTTATGCTGCCCTCCATCATGGCTCAGACTCGGCTGAGACACTCATCCCTGCCACATACTTGGTGGTAGGTATCCTCAGATTTCCCGAGGACAGAAAGGTGCCGGAAAGATATACCGGCTCTTGGTGTTGATTACCTTGAAATTCTTCAGGGTTATTTATAAAGCTTGCGGTGAGAATAGTCGTAAATACTATACTGAATATTGATGCAGATTAAAGCCCCAGTTCCGCCTTGAGTTCCAGCGGAGAAGGCAGCGGCTCCTGGCTCGCGATTATTACGCCCTCGATTCTGTTTCTGCTGTCTGCTTCTGGCTGCAGTTCGTGCAACAGCTCTTCATTGCGGTGCTCTTCAACAGTGTTTGTGGGAATCCAGTGCGGGTCAAGCACTCCCCTGTAGCCGTAGATTGCCCCCATGAACTGCCTGTATTTCCAGAGGTCATCCATTGTTTTTATTCCTGCGCGGTCAATCAGGATAATTGCTTCAACAGTGTAATTGCCGCGTAAAGCCTCGTCTGCGATTTTGCACTGCTTTAGCGCGTATCGCAGAAGTTCAGGGCTGTAATTGGCAAACTGCCTTCCTTTCTCAACAAGCTCTTTCCTTGCTGTATCAAGGCTGAAAAGCTTCTCGAGGATAAAGAAAGGCTGCGTTGGCATTTTGAAAGGTACTTGCCGAATCTTTATATAGATTTGTCATCTGAAAACGCGCGGGGGGAAAATGCCGCGCTACGACGAAGGGGAATTGGAAAGGTTCAAGCGCCAGCTTGGCGAAGTGGGGATTGTCCGACTTCTTGAAAGTTATGAAATTCCTTTAAAGAAAAAGGGAATCAACCATTTTGCCATTTGCCCTTTCCACGAGGAGAAGACAGGCTCATTTTCAGTGTCAGATTCAAGGCAAATGTATTATTGCTTTGGCTGCCATGCTGGCGGCGACGTGATTAAGTTTGTCATGGATTATGAAAAGGCTGAATTTCCAGACGCAGTCAGGATTCTTGCACAGCGCTTTAATCTGCCAGAGCCGCGCACTATGGGTGCTGATGAAGTTGGCAGGGTCGGCACAAAGAAAAAGCTCGAGGAAATTATTGGTTATGCCACTGACTGGTTTGTTGAAAACCTTTGGCGCCGCCCTTGCGGTGAAGAAGCCAGAAAATATTTGTTCGGGCGCGGCTTTACAGAAGAAACTTTGCGCGCACGGAAAATCGGCTGTGCCCCTGCCACATGGGATGCGTTCTTGGCAGCGGCGAGGCCAAGGGGATATTCCACAGAAGAGCTTGAGCAGGCAGGGCTTCTGACAAGAAAGCAGGAAGGACCTGGATTTTATGACAGGTTCAGGAACCGCGTGATTTTCCCCCTGCAGGATGCGTTTGGCAGGTATGTGGGGTTTGCAGGAAGGACTCTTGACAAGGACAACGACATTAAATATCTCAACTCCCCGCAAACAACGATGTATGACAAGGGAAAAATACTTTACTGCCTTAACCTGGCAAGGCTTGAGTCAATCAAGAAAGTGAACATGGTGGTTGTTGTGGAGGGATATACTGATGCCCTTATGGCCCAGCAGCACGGCCTGCACAATACAGTCGCGCTTTGCGGGGTTTCGCTCACACAGCACCACGCGATTGCGCTGAGAAAACTTTTTGACAATGCTGTTGTCGCACTTGACCCTGACGAGGCAGGGGATAACGCGGCAATGAAATCAGCAATGACTCTTATGAACGCAGGGGTGAGCGTCCGCCTGCTCAGGCTTCCTAGCAAGGACCTTGATGAAGTTCTTTTGGAGGAAGGCGTGGACAAAGTCAGGGAAAGGGTTTCATCTGCAATCCCGCTTTACGAATTTGAGATTGAAAAAGTATTGCGCGGCAAGGAAATCGCAAAGATGATTCCTGACGAGAAAAAAATAGTTCTCAAGGAGCTGATGCCTTTCCTTTCATACTGTGACGGCATAACCCAGTGCAGGCTTTACATTGAGGAAACCGCAAAAAAGCTGGGCATTGACTACAAAGTTGCCCTTGCTGCTTACAGCGAATACAAAAAGCCGCGCGAGGGAATCAGGAAGTCTCCGTTTGCATCAGAGCGCGCTGAGTTTGAGGCGCTTGCGCTGATGCTGAGGACGCCTTATGCCAACTTTTTGAAAGAGCACCTTACGCCCGAGCATTTCACAGATGAGTCAAGGAGGGCTTTGTTCCATTATCTTTCATCAAATGGAGGCAGCAGGCTTTTCGAGGCATCTGAAATGCTTCCTGACTCCTCGCTTTTTGACAGCATGCACTTCAAGCCTGCTGATGCGCTTGAGTTCTGCAGGAAAAACAGCATTCCTGTAAACGAGCACGGGCTTTATGCCCTTGTTTCAAGGCTGCAGTCCTTTTCTGCAAGCAACCTGCATCCTGATAGTGTGCTTTTCCATCTGAAAAAGCATGATTCAGTGAAACGGCTTGGCGAGCTTGAGCAGTGCGCGCTTGCAGCCCAGGCGCGCGGAGATTCTGCAGGGGTTGTTGACGCGTTCAACCAGTATGTCGCAGAATATGTGAAATTCAAAGCACCTTGTCCAGCGCCATCAGATAAAGCGCCGCAAGGGTAACAAGGTCGTATGTGTTGTGGTCTATGGCGTTCTTGACCGGCTGAGGGTCTCCGCCGTCAATGTAGCGCTGGTATGCGGCTGGAATGTCCCTTCCGTCAATGTGGTTTGTTCTTTTGAATTCAGGGAAGATGACGCGCTCAAGTTCGCGCAATGAGACGCTCTGGAGCCCTTTTCCTTTTGCCTTTGCGCGGTAAATGCCAAAGATGTCAATATGTTTTTTGCACGGGTTTGTTGTAAGGATGTGCGCCGTTGCCCTTGCGAGAAGCCTTGACTCGTCAAATGTCTCTCCGTTGAATGAAACCCAGTAAGGCCTTTGTTCTGTCACGCTGAAAAATGCGCGCATTATTGACCCTTCCTCAAGCGGGTCGCGGGCAAGGAACTGCTCGATAACAAGCCCTTTTGCGTTTATGTGCGCGCTGCCCACAAGCCATATCTGGTTTTTCTTGGCAAGCCCGCGCGTTTCAATGTCAACAAACTGCGCTTTTTGCGGCTCAAGGTATGACGGGGAAAGATTGTACTGCCCTCCTGCCCATTTTTCCAGATTGCGGCTCACATATTGCGCAGGGGCTCCGTCAACCTTGTCTATCGCGGTGAGAATCCTGAAGCAGTGGTCAAACTTTTTGCCCTCAATAAGCTCGTCAATTCGCGGGTAGTCCCTGCCCATGGCTGCCGCAACAGGCGCGCTGCTTAAATGCCTTATGCTGCAGGCTCGTAGTTCACAAGCTGTTCAAGCGTGTCTTTTGCAAAAGAAGCCATCTCTGCATTTGCAGGCCTTGTCAGCGTTGCAGGCATCAATGCCAGCTGCTTGTAGAAATCTATGATAGTGTCTGGGTTGTGGAGCCGCGGGGCTGCCTCTGCAAGGTGGTTGTGCCACGGCGACTCGCCAAGCTTTTCAATGAAACTCTCAAGCCAGCCAAGGAACTGCTCTCCGCCGGCAACCTCGTATGACGCATCCACAAGGCTCGGTGCTGCCTTCCTGACTATTTTTTGGGGCATGTGGAGGACTGCAACAAGGCGCTCAAGCGGGTATTCTGCGCCGTTGATGTTCCATGAGTATTCTGCTTCAGGATTGTATTTTGACCTGAGAGTTGTCGGGTTGTAGATGTGCTCCCCTGTTTTGACTTCCACAGCGCTGTTTTTTTGTCCGACAACAAGGAAGTCTGGCCTTGCAAATTCATCCTCATTTTTAATGCGCGCTTCTGCGTGGATTTCCTGCAGTGGCGCTGCGAAAACCCTCCTGAATCCGTCTTTGTAGAATGCCCCTGTGTTGTCAATCCTCAATGTCCACCTGAGCATCCATTCAAGGAAAAGGTTGCCTATGAATCCATTCCGTGCGATTGTCGAAGAGCCATTTCCTTTAATGTCATCAACGCCCATCTCTGGAAGGAGCTCCTGGACTATCCTGCTGTATCCTTTTGCATGGATTTTTTTGCCAAAAAAGTCAGGCTGCAATGACACCACGCGCTTGTAAAGGAGCCGTTCAGCCCGGTCAGGTGAGTCCTTCAATCCCCTGCTTATTGACAAGCCTGAGTAAAACCTCTGCAGCAGCTGTTTCCTTAGTATTTCAGGGTCTGCATTTCTGTCCCTTGAAAATACAAAAGACCACAGGTCAGGATATTCAGGATAAAGTGAGTTGACAAATTCAGCTCCCCTTGTAAAGACTGCTTTGTAAAGCGCGCCGTTGACCACACTAAGCTGCCCTGTTGTTGAAAGTGTCGCATGGCCTTCATATGCGCTTTGCACAGTGTCTTTCGGCCAGAATGCCTGGAGCTTTTGCCTCAGCTCTGCGTCCTTGTGGTGCGGCTTCACAATTTTGAAGCCAAGGTATTCCAGCGCTAATGAGGATGTGCGTTTTCCAAATTTCTTTTTTGCAAACCTTCCAAGAGCAGACGCAAGGCTTGAACCTTTGCCTTCAACGTCATATATCATCGCCTTGACATTTATTGGCTTTGCCTTTGAGTGGTTGTATTCAAGGACTGCTGTTTTGAGCCTCTGCTCGTCATTTTGGTATGTTGTTGACCTGTATGTCCTAAATCCTGCAGTTTCCAGTGCTTTTTCGTTTGAGCCGGGTGATTCGCTGTTTGCAAGAAGCTGAAGCGGATACTTGAGCCCCACCATTCTGAGCGCCTTGATGCTGACTGGCTTTGCAGGGTCAAATCCCTTTGCCAGAACAAGACTCCTGAACCTGTCAATATCTAGCGGCTGTTTCTTGTAGTAGATTTCACTCAACACTATCAACCCTTTTTTCCCAGTGGTTGAACGGCAGGCTTGTGTCTATATATAGTTTTCTTTGCTCTAGAATACACTATGTTTAGGCTGACGCGCGCTGCTTACGCTTTCTCTTTTCCTTCTTCATGCGCTTTCTCTGCCACTTCCAGCGCATCTGCCCTTTCTTCTTCCAGCGTCGTGAACTTCTCTTCATTGTTCTTCAGTTTTTGTTGGCTTCTTTTAAATCTTTCTTATTCTACGCCCCCGACGGGATTTGAACCCGTGTCAAAGGCTTTCCTTGCGTTTTAGCTCGAAAGGCCTTGATCCTTGGCCGGGCTAGACGACAGGGGCAATATACTGACAAGAACGAAGCGGTTTTAAAAAGGTATCGGGAGGTTGTCTAACTCTGTGCTCACTTCTTTAGTAGAACTCCTTTTGGTCCAATGCGGTATCCCTTTGGCGGATTTGTGAGAGCATGAATATCTCTTGTAATCTCTTCTTTGTGCTCGCCCGCATAAGCAAGTGCTTCCTGTAGGTTCTCAACAGTAAGTCCAGGGTACGCAGCAGCAATCGCTTCTAAAGAATCACCGCCTTTGTGCATTATTACAACACCGGCAACTGTAAGCCCTGTGCCAAGAATCCGAGCTTTTCCGCTCCTATACTTGGGGTCTTTTGCAATGTGCTCGTATTCGCTTCCAGGCATGCGGGTATTACGTTTTCCTCGCTAATAAAGGTTCTTATAAAAATGATAGAAAAAGAAAAAAGTGGCCCCGGCCGGATTTGAACCGGCGACCGACGGTGCTCTTAGACTTGTTCCGTCAGTGGTCATATAAGACCGTTGCTCTACCGGACTGAGCTACGGGGCCAAAGTCATTCCGGTATGCGCCTGGCGGGAATCGAACCCGCGTCTCAGCCTTGGCAAGGCCGTATTCTACCACTAGACCACAGGCGCGAACACTGCAGTATTACTTGTGGGATTAGTAGTTGCTTTTTAAGTTTTCTTATAAAATCGTTTATGGTTGGTCTCTGTGCCGTAGGCCCCCCTTTATTGGAGTTTATTATTAATGAAAAATAGTGAGCCCGGGCGGATTCGAACCGCCGACCTCATCCGTGTAAGGGATGCGTTATAGCCGCTAAACTACGGGCTCGTTATATTATATACTCTCACAATACCTTTATATAACTAATCCTTGTCAGAAGGGGTATGCAGGAAAGGCTTTACCAGCTGATTGTTGAGAATGACGATATCAGCTGGAAGGCTCTTCTGATGGACCTGGTCAACAGCGAGCAGATGGACCCGTGGGACATTGACATTGGCACGCTCACGCACCGCTATATCGACCGCATTAAGCAGTTGAAGGAGACAAACCTGAAAGTTTCTGGAAAAGTGCTTTTGGCTGCTGCAATATTGCTGAAAATAAAGAGCAAGCGCCTTGTCGGTGAGGACATGAATGAGTTTGACAGGCTTATTGCGGCAAGCGAGGTTTCAGAGGAGCAGTTCTATGATGAGCTTGAGCAGGAGCTTGCAAAGGGAGAGGCAGCAGGAATGCAGGACCAGACTTTGGAGCTTATCCCGAGACTGCCGCAGCCAAGGAAGAGAAAGGTTTCTGTCTATGACCTTGTCCGCGCTTTGGAAACGGCATTGGAAGTCAAGAAGCGCAGGCTTTTCAATGGCCTGCATGATGTCAACGTTGTCATTCCTGAGAAAAAGATGGACATCACTGCCGCGATGAGGTCTTTGTACGCAAAGCTAATCAGCATTTTCGCAGGAGGAAAGAAAAAGCTCACGTTCTCCTCACTTGTTCCGAGCAAAATAAAAGAGGACAAGGTTTACACATTCATTCCATTGCTCCACCTCGCCAATGAAAGCAAGGTTGAGCTTGGGCAAAAAGAGCATTTTGGCGAGATTGAAATCTCCCAGCCAGAGGTGAAGGCAAAATGACGCTTACAGCGCAGGAAAAGAAATACTTGAAGATTGTTTTGCAAAAGGAGCTGAAGCACTTCAAGAAGGACAAAAGCACAATGCTGCTTGATTTGCCCGTTATCTTCTTAAAGAGCGAGCACGATTACCAGCATTTCCTTGAGCAATTGCTTAAGAAACTGGAGTAAAAATGGCAGAAAAGCAGGAACACAAGCACAATGAGGAGCAGCACAAGAAGCTGCAGGAGAAGTACCTTGAACTTCAGCTCGTTGACCAGCAGATGAAGCAGCTTCAGAAGCAGGTCGAGGCTGTTGAAAAGCAGGTTGGCGAAATAGAGGAAGTGAATCAGAGCCTTGATGAGCTCGCAAAGAGCAAAACCGGCTCTGAGATGTGGGTTCCGATAAGCAATGGCATATTCCTGAAGGCAAAGCTCGAGGACAACCAAAAGCTCGGCGTCAATGTCGGCGGCAATACAGTCGTGACAAAGGACATCCCGTCAACAAAGAAAATGCTTGAAGAACAGGCTGTTGAGATGCGCAAGTTCCAGGAAGAAATGGTCGGGCAGTTCCAGAAAATGGCTGAAAGGGCCGCAGAGCTGCAATCAGAGCTGCAGGACCTTGTAGGTGCGTGACATGTTTGGATTCTTAAAAGACAAGCTGAAGAGCATAGTTGCCAAGTTTACGAAGAAAGTTGAGACTGAGGCAAAAGAGGAAGTTGTTGTAGAGACGCCAAAAGTAAAAGAGGAAAAGAAAGTCAAGGTTGAGAAGAAAGTTGAAAAGCCGGCAAAGCCTGCTGTCAAGGAAGAGAAGAAAGCGCCAAAGGCAGAAAAGCCGAAAGCTGAAGCCAAAAAATCTGAAGTAAAAGTTGAAAAGCCCAAAATAAAAGAGGAAGCACCAAGGATTGAGCCAGAAAAGCCAAAGGTTGAGGCTCCTAAAGTTGAAGCTCCAAAGGTCGAGGAGAAAAAAGGTTTCTTTGCGAAAATAAAAGAAGCTGTTGTTGGTCCTGAGGCTCCGAAAGCAGAGCCTGAAAAGCCAAAAGTTGAGGCAGCAAAGCCAAAGATAGAGGCGCCCAAGGTTGAAGTTACAAAAGAAGAGGAAAAGCCAGCGCCTGTTGAGGAAAAGAAAGGCTTCTTCGCGAGAATCGGCGAGGCAATAACAACAAAGAAGATTTCAGAGAAGCAGTTTGATGAGATGTTCTGGGATTTGGAGCTTGCATTGCTGGAGAACAACGCAGCTGTTGAGGTTATTGAAAAGATAAAAACAGACCTTAAGGGCGAGCTTGTTGACAAGCCGATTCCAAGGACAAAAGTTGAGGAAACCATTGTCAGCTCGCTGAGAAAGAGCATTGTTGACCTTTTCCCTGTTGAGCCGCCTGACTTGCTTAAGATGGTGAAGCAGAAAAAGCCGTATGTCATCTGCTTTGTTGGTGTTAACGGCTCTGGAAAGACAACTTCAATCGCAAAAGTCGCGCACATGCTGAAACAGAACGGCTTGTCTGTTGTTATGGCTGCCGCTGACACTTTCCGCGCTGCAGCTATTGACCAGCTGCAAGTGCACGCTGACAAGCTTAATGTGAAGCTTATCCGCCATGATTACGGCTCAGACCCTGCTGCTGTCGCATTTGACGCGATAAAGCACGCTGAAGCTGCGAAAAAAGATGTTGTACTGATTGACACCGCAGGAAGATTGCACTCAAACACAAACCTGATGGATGAGATGAAGAAGATTATGCGCGTGGCAAAGCCTGACCTGAAGATTTTTGTCGGAGAAAGCATAACAGGCAATGACTGCACAGAGCAGGCAAAGCAGTTTGACAGCGCAGTCGGCATTGACTGCATCATACTTGCAAAGGCAGATGTTGATGAAAAGGGCGGGGCCGCGATTTCAGTCAGCTACGTTACTAAGAAACCCATACTTTACCTGGGGGTAGGGCAGGAATACCCTGACCTCCAGCAGTTTGACAAGGAAAAGCTCATCGCAAGCATAGGGTTATAATCGCGGCTGATTATAACCCCGGTCAGCTGTGCTGACGCGGACTTTGAGGGAAACGCTTTTATACTCTCCTTCTCTTTATCGTCTAAAACAGAGGTGATTTAATTGGCAAAGAAGGTTAGCGGAGAAAGCAAGTTATTTGCGTTTTTGTCGTATTTTTTCGGGCTTATAGGGTTTGTCATTGTCCTGCTCGCAAGGAAGAATGACAAGTACGCGATGTACCACGCAAAGCAGAGCTTGGTGCTTAACATCGCAGCGATAATAATCTATGTTGTTGGAATGTTTATCCCGATAATCGGCTGGTTCATAGTACTGCCGCTGGGATACTTGTTTATTGCGATAATGTGGATTATTGGAATAATCAGGGCATTGACTGGCGTTGAGAAGCCATTGCCTTTGATTGGCAAGTATGGCGAAAATTTGAAGATATAAAAAAATTGAGGTGAATAAAAAATGGCATTTGAACTGATGGGAATTGTAATGGCCATTGTCGGCCTTTTGGTTGGCGCATTTTTCTTGTGGCTTAGCGCGGCAAAGATTTTCGGAATGAAGGACAAGTCATACAAGACCCCGCTGGTAATTTCATTGATTGTCAGCGTAGTTGGCTACATTCTTGGAATGATTGGGGCAATAAACAGCTGGATAACGCTGATTGTCGTGATTGTCCTTGCAGTATACCTTGTAAAGTCCAAATACAAGGTTGACTGGAGCAAGGCAATAATGATATGGCTAGTCTACTATGTGCTGATGATTGTGGCTATGGCGATAATAGGCATGGTCTTTATCGGCAGCGCAATAGCAGGCGCAGGCGTGCTTAGCGCGCTTGGCTGAATATGGAACAAGCCGAAGACCATCCTGGAAGGCATTTGCTTGCAGTAGGTTTGGTCGCGATTATCGGGCTTACAGGGCTTGTGCTGATGTTCCAGGAAACTGGCACGACAGCGCAGGTTACAAAGCCGGGAATCAGCGATTTGACCATTAATGGCTGCAATGCAGGCGAGCTTATGCTTGATGCCCGAGGGGTTGAGATGCTGAAGACTGCAGGAAGGGCAAAGTATGGAGACGACTTCAGCCCTTACACTGCAGCAAGCATCAACTTCAATCAGGTTGGCTACTGCGCAAACGCGGCAGTTGTAAAGGAACTGCTGGGCTAGAACTTTCTTTTTCTTTTTTATTATTTTTCTTAAATTAAAATAAAAAATAAGAAGTTTATTCCCAGAAATACTTCTCGTCCAGGCTCCATATGCCCGGTCCTGAGAGCATCAGGCAGACAGCGCCGCCGATTACTGCGACGTTCTGTGCTATTGCTGTAATGTTTGCAGTCTGGAAGTGGACGCAGTATGCCATTATTGTCAGGGCAGCAAGCACAAGCGATATCCATACTGCGGATATTCGCGTGAGCAGTCCGAGAAGGATGAATGCGCCGCACACGAGCTGTGAAATCATTACAATCATCGCGAAAACCATTGGCGCAGGCAAGCCAATGCCTGCCATGTATTCTGTTGTTCCTGCTGTGTCCATCACGTTAAGGATTCCTGTCGTTAGCAATACTGCAGCCAAGCCGATTCGCAATGGAAAAGCCGCGAATTCATACGCGTTTTCAAGTGATTTGAACATATTATCACCTCTAGTGTTGCCTTTGAGAATCAGAACTGGTTTAAAATAGTTACTCAAATTCAATCGTGTTGTCAAGATAAACGCCCTTGTGCAGCGGAACAGGGCGCCAGCTGTCAAGCACAAGCTCTGCCCCGAGCCACTTGGCAAGCTCTCCTGGATTGCCGATTGTTGCAGAAAGCCCTATCACTTGGACTTGCGGCAATATTTTTTTGAGAAGTGTTATCAAAATTTCCAAAGTCGGTCCTCTTGAGACATCATTAAGCAGGTGAACTTCATCCACGATTACAACGCTGACAAACCTCAGCCAGGGTGCGTGGTGCCTGATTAAAGAGTCCAGCTTCTCAGCAGTGCAGATTATCAGGTCATAGTCCATCAAATGCGGGTCAGAAGAGTCAAAGTCTCCGACTGACAATGCGACCTTGAACAGGTGGCCATAGCGCTTCTTGAAGTCTTTTGCTTTTTCATTTGCAAGAGCAACAAGAGGCACAATATAGACTGCTTTTCCTTTTCCTTCGAGTATTGATTTTGCAGCAGCCATCTCTGCTATCAGCGTCTTTCCAGAAGCTGTCGGAGTGCAGACAAGAAGGTTTTTGCCTTCGAACAGCCCTGAATCTATTGCTTTTTTCTGCGCAGGCCTGAACTCAGTGATTTTCAGCTTTGCAAGAACTTCCTTAATCTGCTCAGGCAGTGCTTCGTGCATAATCAGAGCGAGCAGGGAGTTAATTATAAAGAATGCTATTTTGTAACAGTTCAGTTTGGCAGTGTGAATTTTTTAGAAGAATTTTTATAGTCATGCACGACTCTCAATATTATGAAGGGCAGCGTGTTTTTCATTATTCTTTCTTTGTTCATACTTCTGACCGCAGGTTGTGCGAAGCCTCTGCAAGGTCCTTGTGATAAAATCGAGTATGTTCCTGCGAAGGAGGATTGTTACGTAAAATTGGCTGCGGATACAAAGGATACCTCTGTGTGCAACAAAATTCAAGATCGAGCCATGAACAGCAGTTGTTATTGGCGCGTTGCCATTGCGACTCAAAATACGAGATTGTGTGATTTTGTTGGTGTACTTCCTGGGCAAGCGGAAAGAAACGGTTGCCTTAGTGATATTGCCCGAGTTAAAGGAGATGTCGCCATCTGCAACACACTTTCCGACACACTTGCAAAGGATACCTGTTATAATGACTTAGCACAATGGAAAAAGGACATATCCGTATGTGAACTGATACAAGATCCGGTTGAAAAAGACGCTTGTCTATATCTCTTTGCCAAAGACAGGCACGACATTTCCATTTGTGACAAGATAGTTACTCAATACATACAAACCAACTGTTACTTCGATTTTGGTGCAGTGAGAAACGACACAACCATTTGTGATAAACTGCAAGATGAAACTAAAGGAGCATGTTACATGCATGTAGCAATAAACACACAAGATCTTTCTGTTTGCAACAGAATACTGAATGCAGACACCAAAGACAATTGCTACTATTCTGTTGCGGTTCTGAAAGGGAACAGTTCAATTTGTGAAATGATGCCTCAACGCCAGGAGCCATATTATCAAGATGGCTGTTTTGCCGAGATTGCACAGCGCCTACTTGATTCTTCACTGTGCAATAAAGTTAAGATTCAAGAAAACAAAGACCAATGCTACCTCAATGTTGCTTACGGCTCAAAAAACCCAGAACTCTGCACAAAGATTCTAAATCAAGAGCGCATAGACACGTGTCATCGCGATGTAGGTTAGTTATCTTTTTCTTGAAGCCCTGTCTTCTTCCGTTTTACGAGAACAATCTTGCCTGCCTTGTTGTGCCGTCATCGCAGGCGCAGTATACCATGCCTGTGTCCCAGTCCCTTGCAATCTCCTGCGAGGCAAAGCGCTGGTTTGGGCAGTAAATGCCTGCGCACGGCGAGCCGACCTGCAGCACGCTGTAAGTCTGGATTCCAAGCTTCTGGCTTACGAAAAGAATTGTGCAGACAATCAGTATCACTGCGAAAATTCCCAGCACGGCAAGTGCGAATTCAGAGTCAATTTTGAAGTTTAACATTGTTCACTCAAACGGGCAGACGCAGACCACAGTTCCATCATCCTTTAAGAGGGGGAATCCTTTTGCATTAAGCATAGGCTCTGCTGTGTTTCTGCCCATGCACTTGACACTGATGCACAAGTCAGCGTTAATTCCGCGCTCAGCCTGTCCTGCGACAACATTTGCAGTCGGGCTGGTTCCTGACATGAAAAGCAGGCTGGCTACAGAAGCGATTGCAACAAGAAGAACGAGAGCGAAACCAAGGCGCTCGCTCATCAGAATGTCTCCACCTCTATCCTGTCAGGGCGTATCTGGAAGCTCCTGCCGTCAGGGCATCCGCAGATAAGGTTGCCTTCAATTTCCTCATACCCAATAATGTCTGCGTGCTCGCCCTCTCCGTATGAACCAAATGTGTAACCACAAATGTATTGTTTGCAGAGGTTAAAGTCTTCAACATAAGTGCTTGTGGTGAGGAACAGCGGCTTGTTGTTTGCCGGCTGCTCGTAAACCGCCATTGCAGTTGAGTTCTTGTAAATCAATGCGCAGGAGCATAATGCGATTACAGCGACTATTACAAGAACGCCCAGCGCAATTGTTTTTTCTTCCATCTTTTTACCCGTATGCAAGCTTAAGCTCTGCCTTGAATACCCTGTATGGATTTGTCGGATCAAGCGGGTCAACGCAGTTAATTGTATTGCCCCATGGGTTGTAATATCCGTCCCAGACAAACTGCTGTCCTTGTATGTGGACATCCCTGCACGCTTCGTATGGAGTGCGCTCAATAACACCTGCTGTTCCGAGCCTCTGCATTCCTGCAAGGTTGCCTGTGATTGTTGACTGCGTGAAAAGAAGCACAAGCCCTGCTATTGCAATTACTGCAATAAAGCCAAGTGCCACTAGCCTCAGTCCTGCGGCTTCCTCGTTAGCTTCCATTTTAGTACTCTCTTATCTTGCGAACGCGCCAGACTGCTTCATAGTTGGGGAAGTCGTTGCCATTCCTTGCCGGATCGCCGTTCCATGTGTTTGACCAGTCAGCGATGTTTACATCTGCGAAATTTGAAGGGCATCCGCACACCCAGTATTCTCCATCTGCGTGTGTTTCCTCGCCAATCACTATTGCGCCGTTTCCGCCGCTGCAGTCCATATTTGCGCACAGCCTTGTCGCAGGCTGCTCAATCATGTAGAATGGCTTGACATAACTGTATGACATTTGGCCTGTTGCTGCCCCATTGAAGAGCAAAACAAGTCCTGCTACTGAAATCACAGCGACTATTCCGAGAACTGCCAGTGCGATTCCTTTGTTTTCTGCCATTATGATTCACCTCTTGGTGGATTACTTCAGGGCTATCTGCGCATGCTTTGACAAAAGCACGAGCGCGACCAGTCCCATGATTCCTACAATTGCCAGTACTACAAGGCCGACATTACGGATCTTGTTCACTGTTTACTCTTGTGGGTAAAACTCTGTACGCCAGTCAAACTGCCTGACTATTGGAGTGCGGACATCGCCGCCTGCGCAAGCGCAGACTGCCATCAATGGCCCCTGTGTTGCGTAGCTTGCAGTCACACCTTCAATTCCCTTAAGCGGGCATCCGACCCTGTCGCATGCTTCCTGCGGGGAAAACTGCACGAATGTGCTTTCTGCAACGTAATTGCCGGTTGCTGATCCCTTGAACAGCAGTACCAATCCTACAATAGCAATCAATGCAACAATGCCAAGAATGACTAATGCCAGTCCTTTTCCTTCTTCAGCCATGTATTATCACCTTCTTTTTTGATACTGAACTTAATATACCTTTATGTATATTGCCAATATAAATATCTTTCTATTAATCACACACTGCTTGCAAAGGTTTAAATTCAGCCCAAAAGGGATTTTCTCATGAAATTCAAGACACTTTGCGGTATTGTGGCAGCAAACTTCAAACAGCATCTTATCGATACGACTGCTTTCAATGTGGCTGCAGCGCCTATTTATGCCACCCTTGAGAATGTGATTGTTGGCATGCCTGATGATGTCTGCCTTAAAATGCGGCTTTTTGGCGCAGGGCTTGGCTATGCAGGGCTTGCTTTTCTTTATGCAAGAGGCAGGGATGCTTACAGGAATTATTTCCGCATTAGTCCTAACTCATCTGAATTTAAGCAGGGAACCCATGATTTCCTGTACTACGCTGCCTTCAGTGTACTTCTTTCCCCTGCGATGTATGCCTTGACTGGCGCGACATTGAAAGAAAATATTGCAGGCACAGCTCTTTCAGCATTAATTGCACTGCCTGTGGGATGGCTTGGCGGTTATTGCATTGACGCAGGCAGGGACCTGACAGGAATCAAGGAATCACAAAGGGTTCCGGGAATAATCAGAAACCTGTCCGGCGCTGCAAAAAAAACTATTGCCGCTGTTTCTATTTTGGCCTCTGCAGGGCTTGTTTACAGCATTTTGGCTGCCACACCTGACACGCCAAAACCCCCTGTTACAGTTCAGGCGCCTGCTGAATCCGTGCAAAAGGAATAACCAAATGTGTCGAGAACCTGCAGGTTCTTGAGCACCCTGCGATTTTTGACAAAAGATTGGTAAAACAAGGCTCAAAAATCGCATGGTTTATATAGCAGGTTATCACCGAACCTGTACGAAAAAGGGGGAACAATGGGTGAATTAAGAAAGGATTACATTCTGGACCGGTGGGTTGTCTATTCAGCCGGCCGCGGGGCAAGGCCTCACGAGTTCAAGGAAGCCCAGGTGATTGCCCCTGAGAAAGTCTGCTTTTTCTGCCCTGGAAGCGAACAGCTCACCCCTGCTGAAATTGGCCGCATTGGAACAAAGGAAAAATGGAAGCTCAGGTGGTTTCCGAACAAGTTCGCGGCGCTTGAGCCTGTTGACCCTGCAGAGCCAAGGACAGACAACAGGTTTTTCACTTGGGCGCACAACTACGGCTATCACGAAATAATCACAGAGACACCTGACCATGGACGCGAGCTCGCTGACTTGGATGTTTCAGAGATTGCAGATGTGCTTAAGGTTTACCAGAACAGGATTGAGGAGCTTTCAAAAAAGCCAAACATCAAATACGTGAATGTCATAAAGAACCACGGCTATCACGCAGGAACTTCGCTGATTCACTCACACAGCCAGGTTTTTGCCACTGCAATTGTGCCTCCTGCTGTGCGCGAGAAAATTTCCGCTGTCAAGAAATTTATCAGCTGCCCGTATTGTGACATTGTTGCAGCCGAGGGCAAAAGCGAGAGGCTCTGCTTTGAGAATTCTGACTGGCTTGCCTTCTGCCCGTATGCTTCGCAGTATAATTACGAAATCTGGATTTTCCCAAAGAAGCACATAAGGACGCTTTCAGATGTCAGGGACCTTTCAAAGCTGGCAGATATCCTGAAAAAAGTCCTTGTCCGCCTTGAAACAGTCAAGGTTTCTTACAATATTTATCTCACGTATTCGCCTGCTGGGGAGGATTTGCACTTCCACATCGAGATTATGCCGCAAATCGCAATCTGGGGAGGGTTTGAGCGCGGCTCTGGCGCGATTATAAATTCTGTTTTGCCTGAGAGCGCTGCAGAATTCTATCGGGGGAAGTAAAATGGAAGATTCTTCTAGCGTGCTTCTTGGAAACCATCAGGGAGGTTTTGCCTGGCTTTCTGCGCATCCTGAGTCAAGATATCAGGGGGTCTTTTTCCGGCTTGGTAACGATGTTTTCAAGACAATTGTTGATTTTGGCATTAACAGCAGGCTTAAGGAAGCGCAAAACCTGCTCTGGGGAGTGCGAAGGAATTATGACGGGCTTAGCCAGAGGATTGTGATGCCTTATGGTGAAAATGCATTGCTTGTCAAGCTTTCCCCTTCTGCAGGCGTTGATTTGCTGCTTGACTGCAAAATGATTGATGACAACCGCGAATGGGGAAGGCATTACGAAATCAAAAAGGAAAAAGACTGCATTGTTGTTTCCTACAAAAAAAGAAATGACCGCCGTGATGCTGGCGATGACAAAAGTGAATATGATTTACACCTTGCTGTCGCAGGCGATGTTGACTTTTCATCAAAACAGGAATGGGTTGAACAGCACTACGCATTTGATGAAAGCAGGAAAAGCCAGCCGTATTCGCGCTGGGTTTTCAATGCTGGCGTTCTTTCAGGCGAAGAGTTTGTAATTTCTGCTGCGCTGAACAGGAACAAGGCAATTATGGATGCGAAAAGAATTCTTAAGTCGCGAAATTCACTGCTTAACAAACAGGCTGACTCTGCTGCAAAGACTGCGCGTGTAAAAGCGCAAATGCCAAAACCGGTTGGTCTTGCTTACCAGTGCGCGTGCAATTCCCTTTACTCGCTTTCTGTTGATGATGAAGGGCTTTATGCAGGCATTCCGTGGTTTTACCAGTTCTGGGTTCGCGACGAGGCAGTGAGCTGTAATGCAGTGAGAAGTATCGGGCAGGAAACACTTGCCAAGAACATTTTGAAAAGGCATTTGTCTGCGTTTTCAAAAAAGCAAATGCCTCTGGCCTATGGGGAGCATTCATTGCGGACTGCTGACGGTCCTGGCTGGGTTGCTCTTCGTTATTTCCAAAATGCTGATTTGTTTTCCAAAATAGACCAGAAAAAAGCAAATCTTTTGTTGAAAAATGCTTTCGGTGTGATTAAAAAGTCAGTCAGCAATGGGCTTGTTATGAATGGTCCTTTGGAGACCTGGATGGACACTTCTGCTGGAAAAGATGTTCGTGATGGTGCGCGCATTGAGATTCAGGCGCTTACGCTTGCATTGGCAAAAGGTCTTGGCGAAAAAGAGTTTTGCCAAACACTTGAACAAAGAGTCAGGGAGACTTTCTGGAACGGCAGTTATCTTTATGACGGCTTGAATGATTCCACAATACGGCCTAATGTGTTTATCGCTGCTTACGCATATCCTGATTTGCTTTCAAGGGAGCAGTGGGAGAAATGTTTTGACACTGTTTTGCCGAAATTGTGGCTTGCTTGGGGCGGATTGTCAAGCATTGATGTTAATCACGAATTATTCACAGACCATTACACAGGACAGGACAATGTGAGCTATCACCGCGGAGACAGCTGGTTCTGGCTCAACAACCTCGCAGCCCTTGTTTTGTACAGGACAAACGCTGCAAAATACAAGCCTTTTATTGAGAAAATAGTTGAGGCAAGCTCGCACGAAATCCTTGAACTCGGCGCAGTCGGCCACCATGCTGAATTAAGTTCTGCGCGCGCACTTTCAAGCCACGGCTGTGTTTCTCAGGCTTGGAGCTCGGCAATGTTTATTGAATTGTGCAATGAGCTGTTCTAGGCAAAATCTTTATAATCTCATTATTTTTTCTGTGCTTTATGACTATTGACACTCGTGTTCGTGTTGCGAATAGAACGCATGAAAGGTGTGTTCCTGAAACTGCATACGCTGTTTATCGCATAGGTCTTCCTTTCATCGGGCAAAAGGGGGAATCTCCTGTTTTTGACCTTTCTGAAGGCGGGCTGTTGATGCAGGTTTCTGAGCGGGTAAAGTGGGGCGCAAAAGCAAAGCTGACAATAACAATTCCGCGCTATGAAGAATCAATCCCCCTTGCGGGCATTGTGCGAAGGTGCTTTGAGAGCAGGAAAGACAACAAGATTTATGCAGGGATTGAATTCGTTGATTTGCCTCCTCCAGTGCGCGCAAAGCTCAGGTCAATGTGCGAATATTTCAATTCGCATTATTACAAAGAAAGGCGTGATGCGCGCCAGCAGAACAACTTAGTCCAGTAATTATTATAAACTGCCAGCATTTTCCCAAAACCATGGAACGCATAGGTCTTGACCAGCCGACATTGAAAGCGCTCGCTGGTGAAACAAGGGTAAGGATTTTGAAACTGCTTGACAAGAAGGCGCTTACGCAGTCTGATATTGCTTCTGAGATGAAGATGAGCCTGCCGACTGTTGGAGAGCACTTGAAGGCTCTTGTTGGTGCAGATTTGGTTGAGCGCGAGGAAACAACAAGGAAGTGGAAGTATTATAGTCTCACGCAGAAGTCAAGAATGCTTTTGCACCCGAACACGACAACAATATGGTTTATTCTTGGGATGTTCCTTTTCAGCGCTGCGGCAACAGTAATTAGTGCGATAAAGTATTTCACTGTGCCTGAGCTTGCTTTTGGCGCTGCTGCTCCGCGCTTGATGGCTGCAAAAGAGGCAGTGGCTGCTGAAGCTGCGCCAATGCTTGCTGCTCCGACAGCAGACCAGGCTGCAGGTGCTGTGGCTGCGGCTTCGCCAGTGTGGCTCGTATCATTTGGCATTGCAACCGTGGTATTGCTTGTGGTTTTGATAGTGCTGCTCAAGAAATACGGATGGTTAGGAAAGTCCCTTACTAACAAAAAGAATATATAAGCGTGCTTCTCCTGTATACACAGTGGTGATGTAAAAATGAACAAACTTTCAATGATTGTCGGAATGGTTTTGGTCGCGGTTTTGCTTACTGCGTGCAATGTTACAGTGCAGCAGCCAAGCAACCCCCAGCAGAACACAATATCAGTAGTTGGCAATACGCAGTTCAAGGTCGCGCCTGATGAGGCGACTGTGATGCTGCGCGTTGAGACAAACGGAACAACTGCGAAAGAAGCCCAGGACAAGAACAGCGAGGCAATGTCAGCAATACAGGCTGCATTGAAGAGCGCCGGCGTTGCTAAGACAGATATGGAAACAACCGGCTATAACTTGTACCCGTACACTTACTGGGACTACAAGCAGAACAGGCAGATTGATGCAGGCTACAAGGTCTCGCACACGTTGAAGGTCAAGACAACTGAGCTTGAGCGCGTTGGCGAATTCATCCAGCAAGGCGTTGATGCCGGAGCAACTGGAGTTGACAGCATCAGCTTTGAGCTCAGCGATGCGCAGACAAAGGACGCCAAGAATGAGGCATTGAGGCAGGCTGTCCAGGACGCAAGGAGCAAGGCAGAAGCTCTTGCATCAGGAATTGAAATGCGCCTTGGAAAGGTCGTCAGCGTCTCAATAAACGAGTACAATGTCTACCCGATGTACAGGGGCGGAATGGAAACAATGGCTGCAAAGTCAGACATGGGTGCTCCTGCGCCGCAAATACTTCCGGGAGATGTTGATGTCTCAGCCAATGTTCAGGTGGTGTTTGAGATTGCTTGAGCGAGCCGCAGCGAGCGAAAGCCAGTCAGGCCGGAGTCTGACGCTGTCTAAGAGTTTATTTTTTTCTTTTATTTTTATTTTAGTACTTCTTACAGCGTGCTCTGTCAGGTATGCACAGCCAATAACTCAGCCTATTGTGCAAAATGTGCCGCCTGAAGAACAAGGTGTGGCGCCTGCACAAGCGCCTGCAGTTCAAGAGGTGCAGCCAGCATCTGCAGACGAATGTGAGTTTGATTATGACTGCGGGCCTGGAAAGAGGTGCGACTATCCGTTGTGCAAGCCTTGCGCTCCTGGAGTGCAGTGCCATTGCCCGAAGATTTGCATGGTCATAACAAAGGAAGGCGAGCTTAGAGAGGCGAAATGAGAAAAACTGCTTTTGCTTTTGTTGCTTTGATTTTTTTCATCTCAGCATGCGCAGTGGTTCCCCAGCCAAGGGGCCCAATGCCTGCTTTTTGCACAGAAGAGGCCAAGATATGCCCTGACGGCTCTGCTGTCGGCAGGACAGGGCCGAACTGCGAATTCGCCCCCTGCACGCTCGGAGGAAAGGATTACTGCGAGACTGACGAGGACTGTGTCTGCGACGGCATTGACACCCAGACAGGAAACTGCTTTGTCGGCAGCAGAAATTATTATGATTTATTTGTTAACCAGGAACAAGACTGCCCTGACTTCTGCACAGGAATCGCAGGAGACCGCGGAACAAAGTGCGTGAATGCAAAATGCATGATTGTCAGGCTGGAAAATCCGCTTCCTGTCGGTCCTTCAATAGAAATTGTTGCGAACCCAAGGGTGGGAGTGTCCCCTTTGCTTGTTAATATTACTGCAACACTGAGGAATGCTGCGCTCAATGACCAGCGCTTCTACTGCGTTCCACAGCGCTGGAGCTTTGGAGATGGAAATGAGGAGGCTGTTGAGCCAAGCTGCGTTCCCTGGTTCCCTGATGCAAATGTGCCGACGAGGTACACCGCACTGCACAGGTATGAGAGGCCTGGCAGCTATAATGTTTCATTCAACCTTGGCACTTTGAGGGCAATGCAGGCAACAGTGTCTGTCCTGCCTGAGCGATTCCCGCCTGAGTGCGATGAGGATTCTGACTGCGTAAAGGCGCAGTGCTGCCACGCTGTTGACTGCGTTATCAAGGAGAAGGTGCCTGTTTGCAAGGCAACATTGTGCACAATGGACTGCATGCCAGGGACTCTTGACTGTGGAGGCTCGTGCGCCTGCATAGTTGGCAGGTGTGAGGGAAAGAATTTCCTGCCAGGCAAGGTCAGCAGGGAAAATCCAAGGCCATGGGGAACTATTTAATAAGATTCATGAGAAGCTTAAGCCTGACATCTGATCTTGTTATTTCCTTGTAGCGCACGCCGTAGCTTTGCAGCAGGTAATTGTCAAGAATTTCACATCCCCTGTTGTAATTGTCAGCCCAGGTTTCTGCTTTTGACCTTATGAATTTCTCTTTGTGTTCTTTGTCTTTGCCAAGCGCCAATGCTTCCAGCCCAAGGCGCTTTTTTGTCGGCCCATAACCTGCTTTCAAAGGCCCGATGTGGATTCTGAGGGAGAAATTTTCAATCTCCCTGTCCATTCTTTCAAGGTACTGCCTCAGGGTGCTCGGGTTTGGATTGTACATCTGAGGGTAAATGTCAAAATTTGCCTTAAGGAATCTCTTGATGGACTCCAACTGGTCTTCCATCGTGGCTTTTGCCTGCACGTTTTCCTGCAGGTTTAGCGCATCAACCCCTTTTATCGCGGTGAGAACCTTGATTGGGAATGCGGCAAGCTTATCAAGGGTTTTTGGCTCGTATATGCCATCTTTCTCAAATTGGTCAACCACCTGCGCAGTTGATAAATTGCTGTCCAGCTGTCCGGAAAAGTCACACCCTTTCTTTTCAACTTCCCTCCAAAGATTAAGTATCCAGTCAAGGGCTATTGTGGGCTCTCCGCCTGATGCCCTGAGGACTTTGATGCTAAGGTCATGCCCTTCTTTGGAATACTGCGCTTTTATTTTCTGCCTTGCAACGAGCATGCTGTAGATTGTTTCATCGATTCCCAGCAGGGCTTTGCCGTTTCCAGGAACCCCGTTGTTGCTTTCATCGTCAACAAAGCAGTACCAGCACCCTCCTGTTGCGCTTCCGTCATGGAAATTGCATCCTGCGACCTGAAATATGAACGGCGGGTTGTAGTCTCCTGCGCGCCTCATTGAAAATCCTTTGTCGTGCTTGAACCACAATGGAAAGTCAAACTCCTGTTTTCTGATGAATTCTTCAATTTCCGCGTCTGTTTTCTGCCTTAAGTCAAAATACTCTGTCTGGTATTCTTTTGATGCAAGCGGGTCTATTGGCTTGACATTGACTTTTGTCCTGAAAACGTATTGGTTTGTTGCAATGTTCGGCATCAGGTCAATGACTCTTGACGTGTCCTTGCCCTGCAAAGTGTTTGAGAAGTCTGCGACAAGTATCTGGTTTCCCTGAACAAGTGTTTTCCTGAGTTCCAGCGCACGTTGTATTGGGTCAACTTTCATTCACTCACCCCGCATTTGCTGCTTAATTCCTGTTATTTTTAAAGCTATTCCTGAGGCAAACACAAAGTTTATAAACCTGAATAGCGCTGTTTCGTGATAAAAAGGTGATTACTAAATATGCAGAAGCTGGTTTTAGGCATTATTGTTATTCTCCTGATGAGTTACGTTTCTTTTGCGACTCAGGTTGGCTACACTGCTGAAACAAGATACTCTGTCTCGCCAAGCATTTCTGTCAAGAGGGACATTGTGTTTTCATCCAACCGCTATGGAATGACTTATGTCAAGCCTTACGGCGGCTTTGGTGCAAAGGCAGCGAGCAGGGGAAGCTTTGGTTCAAAGGGCGAGGAGGAAGGCCCGTCAAACCTGCCTTACAATGACTGGATTCCGCAGGGCAGTGACCCAGGACATATTAGCAACTACTATGCAAGTGCGCGAGGCTATCACATTGTCAACGAGTATATCGAGCTCACATCAACTGACCTCTCACTGGTTACAAGGCCGCAAATCAATGGCACACCGAAAGGTTACGCAAGGGTTATCAGCATAAAGCCTTACCAGGTCGGCATCCCGCAGGGAACTGTGTTTTTCCGCACAAAGGATTTGCCGCCAATAGCACCTGATTTCATTTACGAAGTGTGGCTTGTTGATGAGGACACAGGCTACTCGGCAAGCATTGGATTCTTCCAGCCGGCGGGCATAGGCAGGGTGACATCATTGCAATACACAATCACCACTCCGCTCTGGCCGTTTGACTCAATGATGGTCACGATAGAGCCTTTCCCTGATGACAACCCGACTCCGGGAATGCCTGTCCTGCAGGGAATGTTGAAGGAGGGCATCAAGACGCCATGAAAAAGCTCTTAATGCTCGGACTGCTGTTCCTTTTGGTCATGCCTGTTGTTTTCGGCTATATTTACCTGAAGCCTGCTGACATCAAGTTCAGGGCAGGAGGGCCGCAGAGGTACAATGAATACTTCTATGACCCCAGGGTGCAGACATTCAGGATTGACACATGGGTTTATCTGGTTCCGCCCCAGCCGCCGATATTCGCGACAGGACAGCCCCCATTTTATCAGCGCGGTACTGTAAAAGTAAAGAGCACACGCAGCCCGTACCAGCCAGTGGGGTCTATTATGCTGCAGGTAAAAGACTTGAGGCCTTCTGAGATGGATAACACTTTCTATCAGGCATGGCTGTTTGACAGCGAGTCAGGGCAGTCACTGAACCTCGGGCTGTTTGATACAGGCCAGGGCGGTGTTGGCACGCTTGAAACCAACCTCCTGACATACTTTGACCCGTATGACTTTGTAATTGTCACCCGCGAGCCGCGCAGCGACGAGGACCCAAGGCCTTCCAATGACCAGGTTCTGATAGGCAAGATTACAAAGCAGAACTACTTTGTCCCTGACCCGATTCTTGGCGAGAAGCAGATGATGGGCTATTCATACCAGCGGCAGTAAGCGTTTTTCTTTTAGTTTGAATTCGGCTTCATTAAGCGCGAACTCCAAATAACGCGCACAGCGAAAGACACTCGCTGCGAATTCGGCTCATCGTTTCGCTCCACTGCGGTTCCGCTCACTCTTCACCTCATTCAGCAGCTCGGAACAAATAAAGAGAAATAACTTCCATTATCGTTGGTCACTGCGACTGTAAGGAGCCGTAACTTGTCGTAGTCGTTTAACGCAGTCGTTTAGTCGTCGCCGTATGCAGAATCAGTTTAACGCAGATATGCTCACTCTTCTCTGCGCATTGAAGAAAGAACTATCACTACTGCGAGGATTATTATCGCGCCTATGCCTGCGAGGAACATAAGGCTTCCTGCTGTGCTGGCGTTTGCGTCAAGTATTGCCTCTCCTGCAATCTTTGTCACCTGGAAAGGCACAGGCGCCTGCACTCTGGTTTCCAGCTTTATGCTTTCAATGCTGACTGAGTTCTGAGGGACGCTATCTTCAACATACTTGGCAATCTTGACAATTGTGTTCTTCGGGAAGAATGATGACAATCCAGTGCGTGTGAGGCAGGAAACTTCAATATCTGCCATGTACGGCCCTGGCTGGACTATGGTTGGCTGGAGCTCGCAGAATGCGTATTGCTGCCCAAGCTCTACCTTCATGTGCCAGTGCTCTATGTTGACAGGGATATCATTGCGGTTAAACCCTGAGACAATTGCGTACTCATAGCCGTTTGTGATTACATTGCTCTGCATCTGTACACTGTGAGTTTCCATCACGTAGGCAAACGCAGAAGGTATAACCAGCAACAAAACCGCGAGTATAGCAAGCTTCTTCATATTATCACTCTTTTTACTGCAGAATGCAAAATCAGGTATAAAAACCCTGCGTTTTTACATGTCGAAAACTGCTCTTGACGTATGCTAAAGACGAGCAGTTTTCGAGCATGCTCAAGAACCACTTGCATTTGTCTAAAAGCAAGAACTTATCGTTCACGCCACTTGCTTTAGCAAGTGGTTCTTGACAACCAAAGAAGCAACTTTTATATACGCAATATCCAACCTGCCGAATGAAAAAAGATGGTGAACCACAGGAATGAGTCAAGCCCTCAGCACGAGCACGTTCTTGACCAGGAAATACAGGATGGCTTTGGCGCCAAGCTGAGGGAATTGATTCTTGGAGGCCAGGATGGGCTTGTCAATGTGCTTGGAATAGTTCTTGGCGTTGCCGCAGCTACAGCAAGCACGCATATTGTTGTTATTTCAGGTCTTGCTGCAACTGTCGCAGAGAGCATTTCAATGGGCGCTGTTGCTTATACCAGCACAAAAGCTGCAAAGGAATACTATCTCAGCCTCAGGAACAAGGAAATAAAGGAAATGAAAACAATGCCCAAGCAGGAGAAAAAAGAAGTTGCGGACATTTATTTTCACAAAGGATTCAAAGGAAAATTATTGAACGCTGTTGTTGAAAAAATAACAAGCTCAAGGAAAATCTGGCTTGACACAATGCTCGCTGAAGAACTGAGAGTCTTCCCTGAAGAATTCCACAACCCGTTGAAAAGCGGAATTATTGTCGGTCTGGCAAGCGTTGTCGGCTCATTAATTCCGCTGATTCCGTTCTTCTTTTTGCCGGTTAATATGGCAGTAATATTGTCGTTGATAATATGCACGCTGTCATTGTTTGTTGTCGGCTCAATAAAGGCAAAGATAACAGTCGGAACCTGGTGGGTTGCAGGGCTTGAGCTTGCGGCGATTGGCATGACAGCAGCGCTTTGCAGCTATGGAGTGGGATACCTGCTAAAAGTTGGCGGTTATTAGAATTATTTTTTTGTTTCTTTCAGCTTTTTCTTCAGGACTTCAATCATCTCTTCCCTGTCTGTGCGCTTTCTCAGTTCTTCTGCCAGCATCCTGTCTCCACAGCAGTCCTGAATCCACGTGCTGAAGTCATTTCTCTCCCTGTTGACGTGGTGCCTGAATGTTTCCTCTGGCATTGTTTCAAGCGCCTCTTCAAGTTCAGGCACTGTCCTGATGACTTCTCCGCCATACAGCTGGAAATAATGCTCAGGAGCGATTTCTGACAGCAGTTTTCCTTCCTCTTCTTTCTCAACTTCAACAAACTGCATTCCTTGTGTTTCCTTGCGGACAAGCACTTCTTTGGCTGCGTCAACAATGAATTTTGATGTCAGTCCATATTCCTCAAGAAGCTCTGCTGATTCTCCGCTCTGCCCAAACCTGTCCTGCACTCCGACGCGCCTTATCGGCACAGGGAAATTTTCAGAAACAACCTCTGCGACAGCGCTTCCGAGCCCGCCGTTTATCTGGTGCTCTTCAACTGTGACTATTGCGCCTGTTTTTCTTGCCGCGTTTATTATTGTTTTTTTGTCAATCGGCTTTATTGTATGATTGTTGATAACCTGAACGCTAAGTTTTTCCTCTTCAAGCATTTTTGCAGCTTTCAAAGCCTCATAAAGCAGTGTTCCGCACGCAATTATTGTCAAATCAGTGCCTTCTTTGATGATTTCTGCCTTTCCTATCCTGAAATTTGAGTCTTCTTTGGTCATCACTGGTGTTTTTTCCCTTCCAAACCGCAGATACACAGGGCCTTTATGCTTTGCAGCTGCTATTGTTGCTTTCTTTGCTTCTATTGCATCGCATGGCACAATGACTGTCATGTTTGGCACAGAGCGCATCAATGAAATGTCTTCAAGAGCCTGGTGTGTTGCTCCGTCAGGTCCTGTTGAAACCCCTGCGTGAGTGCTTGCAATCTTCACAGGGACGTCATTGTAGCAGATTGTGGTCCTTATCTGCTCCCAGTTTCTTCCTGGGCTGAAGATTGAGAACGATGAAATAAATGGAATCTTGCCCATCATCGCCATTCCTGCTGCGATTGTCGCGAGGTTTTGCTCTGCGACTCCGACTTCTATGAACCGCTCGGGAAATTTCTGCCTGAATTCTGTCAATCTCGTGCTTTCTGTGAGGTCAGCGCAAAGTGCCACCACATCTTTGTTCTTTTCTCCTAATGCAACCATTCCTTCGCCATAACCCTGCCTTGTTGCCTTGAGTTCTGGCTTTGCAAAAACAATTGAGTTGGACATTAGTTTTTCTCCAGTTTTTTCCGCTCGTCCTGCAGTTCTTTGAGCGCTGCCTTTGATTGTTCTGCATTTGGCGCCTTGCCGTGCCATTCAAAGTCATCTTCCATGAATGAGACTCCCTTGCCAGGCGTTGTGTGCGCAATTATGCAGATTGGCTTGTCTCCTCTTTCTTTCAGGCAGTCAATCAGGTTGTTAATGTCATGTCCGTCAACCTCAATCACGCGCCAGCCAAATGATTCATATTTTGCGTGCAATGGCTCCAATGGCATGACTTCCTCTGTGTGGCCGTCTATTTGGATGTTATTGCGGTCAATGATTACTGTGAGGTTGCTTAGCTGCATTTTGTTCGCGAACATCAAAGCTTCCCAGGTGTTTCCCTCATCGTGCTCTCCGTCGCTTGCAATGCAGTACACATGGTTTGGCTTTTTGTCCATTCTCAGTGCCAAAGCCATTCCTGCTGCCTGAGAAATTCCGCATCCCAATGGTCCTGAAGTTGTCTCAAGCCCAGGCAATGAACCGCGGTGAGGATGGCCTTGCAGTCTTGAGCCGAACTTTCTCAAAGTCATCAATTCTTTTACAGGGAAGTATCCTGATTCTGCCATTGCTGCGTATCTTACAGGGCAGATGTGTCCATTGCTCAGCACAAGAATGTCTCTGTCTGCCCACTCAGGATTCTTAGGGTCATGCTTCAGGACATTAAAGTACAATGCTGTGAAAACATCAGCCATTCCAAGCGAGCCGCCAGGATGTCCTGTTCCTGCAGCAGTTATCATTGAAATAACATCCTGCCTGATAGTATTGGCCATCAGCTTGAGCTTTTTCTCATCGACGATTCTTTTGGCGGGCATAATACCTCTTTTTATTGGAATTCTTGGCTGTTTGTTATTTAAATGTTTCCTGAACCAGTTTGCAAATCTTTAAATTCAGCCGTTCTATTAAAACTGCCATGAAGCCGTTCAGTGCAGGCTGGGAAAAGCTAAGCCCATTGGAAAGGATTGCGTTGTGGTTTAGGCAGAACAAGGGCTGTTTTAAGGGGAAACTGCAGGAATACCGCCTGCTGATGGAGAACTTCTGCATAACCTGCACAGAGCCAAAGCTTGATGACTATTTCAATTACCAAAGGGATATCAGGTTTTATCCTGCCAGGCATCAGGAAGCGCTGAGAGATGGTTTTTTTGCAGCGTACAACATTTCCCCTGCACTGCTTGCATTGCGCTCTGTTGAAGTCTTTGACCCAAGAATGAATTAATTTATTGATTTCTTTATCGCAGCAAGTCCTTCAGGAACACTTGGCGCCTTGTGGATTGCATTGCCTGCCACTAAGAGGTTTGCTCCTGCCTTGACTGCGAGCTTTGCTGTGTCCTTGTTTATGCCGCCGTCAACCTCAATGTCAAGCCGTGGAGCCCATTTCCTGAGCTGTTTGACTTTTTTCAGCGTGCTTGGGATAAGTTTTTGCCCTCCAAAGCCAGGCTGGACTGTCATCACAAGAACCATGTCAACAAGTTTGAGAAATTGCTTGATTTTATTCGCAGGTGTTGCCGGCTTGATTGCAATTCCTGCCTTGAGCTTGTGCACTTTTATTTGTTTGATGAATGAAATTATTTTTTTCGCATTCTTGTATGATTCATAATGGAAAATCACAAGCTTTGCATTCATCCTGCAACAGTCAGACAGGTAATCAGCAGGATCTTTGACCATTAACTGGCATTCAATGCGCACTTTTGTCTTCAAACCGCGGAATTCTTTTGGCTGGACTGTCTTGTTCGGCACAAACTTGTTGTCCATAACGTCAAACTGCGCCCTTTTGACATAAGGCTCAATGCGCCTGAGCTTTGTGAGAAACTCTTTTCTTGATTTGCACAACAATGAGGGCACGATTTCAAAGTTTCTTGCCATTTTCTATCCTCTTTATTTCTTCAATTCTTCTTTTGTGCCTTTCTTCGCCTGAAAATTCTGTTTCAAGCCAGGTTTTCACAATTTTCTTTGCGCTTTGCAGTGATAATTCCCATCCAGAAAGGCAGAGAATGTTTGCATCGTTATGCTCGCGGCTTAATCTTGCATTGCGGAGAGTCCATACTGGCACTGCGCGTATGCCTTTTACCTTGTTTGCTGCAATGCAAATCCCTTCTGCGCTGCCGCATACAAGAATTCCCTGCCCTTTTCCCTGCGAAACAGGTTTTGCAACTGCGTAAGCATATTTTGGATAATCGTCTTTGGGGTCAAGCTCAAATGCGCCAACATCCATTACCTTGTATCCCTGCTGCGCAACAAACCTTTTGAGCTCCTGTTTTAGCTTGAATCCTGCATGGTCTGCGCCAATGTAGACTGTTTTCATATTACCGTCCCTGTACCAATTACCTGGGCCATTGCCAAAGTGTAGATTAGAAGTGCAATAATATAGATTATTCCTACGCTTATTGCGCTCCTCAAAAGAGTGCCGTAATCAATCTGCTGCTGGTCCTTGAATTGTATGAGCGCAGCTGATGGTGCAAATATGCCAATAAACAAGCTGATGAGCCCAAGAAGAACATTGTGTTCACCAAAGATACTTCCAAGGTTACTTACCGTTTCAGGTCTTCTTTGTAAATATGCTTCAACAAATTTTACTGCAATATTTCCAAGGAATCCTGTTATAATTAGCACTACTGCTGCTGTTATGAATACCAGGCTTGCATATGAGAGATGTTCTTCTGGGCCAAATATGAAGTAAATTGCAGCGCCGACAATTACAAAAATGAGTAATTCGAGCATGCTTGGCAGATTCAGCACTGCATTGGTCATTATTATGGCAGTCAGTGCTGCGAAGCACATTGTGAATCCAAGTGTTCTTAGCAAGCCCATTATGCTTTCCCTGCGCTTCCAAACAGTTTTATCCTGTGCTCGACTACATCCTGCATGAGCTCGCGCGCCCTTCCGAGTATGTGCCTTGGGTCAAATTCTTCTGGCGCAGTTGCGATAACCTCGCGGACTCCTGCGTCAAATGCCAATCTGATGTCAGTGTCTGTGTTGATTTTGTTGATTCCGTTTTTTATGGCTGCTTTTATCTGGTCGTCAGGCACTCCGCCGGGTTTGCCGAGCTTTGCGCCATAATGCTCTGCAGTGTGGACAAGCCATTCAGGAACTCCGCTTGCTCCGTGCAATACAAGCGGCATGTTGAGTATTTTCTTTATTATGCGCAGCCTTTCGATGTCAAGCTTTGCTGCGCCTGCGAACTTGTATGCTCCGTGAGATGTTCCAATCGCCACAGCAAGAGCGTCAACTCCTGTTTTGTCGACAAATTCCTTTGCAACAGCCGGGTCTGTGTAAATTATCTTGCGCGCAACTATTTTCTCTTCTGCTCCGCCGATTGTCCCGAGCTCGCCTTCAACAGAAACACCTTTTGCATGCGCCCAGCCGACAACTTTTTTGGTAATCGCGACATTTTCATCAAATGGCAGGTGCGAACCGTCAATCATCACGCTTGTGTAGCCTGTTTTTATCGCTTCTTTGATGATTTCAAGGTCTCTTCCGTGGTCAATGTGCAAAACAATTGGTATTTTGTTCTCCTCAGCTGCCTCTTCTACAATCACTTTGAGATATTTCATTCCGGCATACTTGATTGCGCCCTCGCTGGTCTGCAAAATCACAGGAGATTTCAGTTTTGCAGCAGCATTGACTACTGACTGGATTATCTCAAGGTTGTTTATGTTGAAAGCTCCGACGCCGTATTTGCCCTTGTTTGCCTTTGCCAGAACCTGCTTGAGTGTCGCGAGCATCTCAGAGCCTCGTGATTGTGAGTTTTGCCTTTTTTCCCTTCTCTATTTCCCTGCGCGTCAGAAGTTTTTGCTTTGCGCCTATGTGCTGGATGACAGAAGCAGAGTTTGCCATTCCCCACTGCATTGCCTCGGCAAGGTCCTGCTTGAGAATAATCCCGGCAACCATTCCTGCTGCAAATGAGTCTCCTGCTCCTGTGGACTCAACAACGTCAATGTGCGGCGGAATCAATTGGTAGTGCTCAAATCCATTGTACGCATGGACTATGCCTGCGCCGTCAGTAATGACAGCAATCTTTGCGAACTTCTGGAGTGCTGAAAGAAGCTGCTTGCACCCTGCTGTCTGCATTCCTGTCAGCGCCTGCGCCTCTTCCTTGTTCATTATCAGCAGGTCGCAGTCTTCAATAATGGGTTTTAGAATTTTTGTTCCCATTTTTGCAATGTACATACTCGGGTTGAATGCGTACTTGATTTTGTTTTTCTTCGCAAACAAGGCTGCTTTTTTCAAAGTTTCAAAGCTCTTGTTCATCATTGCGCTGAAATAAAACCATTTTGTGTTTATTTTTTTCCAGGGGACATCAGAAGGGGCAAGCTGGTCATTCACGCCCTTGAAAGCAAGTATGCTCCTGTCGTGCTCAAGCCCGGTGAGTATAACGCTGTATCCGCTCATTCCTTTGCCGTGCGAGCCAAGAAAGTCAACTTTTTCCCGCTTCATCTCATCGCGGATTGTTTTTGCGTGCAAATCAGAGCCAAGCTTTCCAATCCAGCCTGTTTTCAGCCCCAATCTTGCAAAAGCAACAGCTGTGTTTGTCCCTCCGCCGCCTGTGTCAACGTGCAGGTCATCAACAAGAATTTTCTCGCCTATTGCGTAGCAGACATCATCATGCTCCTTGTGCTTTACTATCTCAGGATGCTTTGTCTTTACAAATACATCAACAGTTCCAGAGCCAAGTGTGATTACGTCGTACATTCTGACCTCTTTTAGTCAGAGAACGAGCCGTCAGCGTATATAAATATTGCTGATGTAATGAGTCACGGCACAAACTTTCCGCTTGTGTAGCCATCAATCAGGTTTTTTATCAGCTCAACAGCCTCAGGCGGGAAGTTCCATGTTGTTTCTGTCAGGTGCTCCTCAAGCTGGGGTATTACCTCTCCATCTCTTGCCTTTTCGCTTGTCCACGCCTTTGCGACAAATGACTCAAGTGTCGGGAATTTTGTGAACAATTCTCCTGCCTTTTTTTGCAAATAGTCCTGGCCGTAAATGTGCAATGAGCCGTTTGTTTCGCTATAAGGCCCGACTATTACTTCCCTGCCTGTTTTTTCTGCGAGCCTTGCAGCAAGCCTTGCCTGCAGGTTTGTTATTCCGATTATGTTGTCGCCCCATGCCTTGTATAGGTCCCGGCTTCTCCAGTTTGCATGCATGTTAAGCACGAGCTGCCCTTTTCCGTTTTCAGGCGCCCTTAACTGGACTTCGCCGAGGCAGGGCATGTCTGCAGCCATGAACAAATCAATTTCAGGAACCCTGGTTGTTGCTATGGCCCTTCTTGAAATCGGGTCTTTTGCAAGCTTGTCAAGGAGAATTTCCAGCTGGTTTATTGTTGTGCCGTCAGCGCGCGGGTACGCGGTAAGCCTTTGATGATAGCAGTATGGCCATTGGGTCGCCTCGAATTCCTTTCCCTCATGGACCATTCGGACAAGCTCTTTGTAAGGCACAACCATGTGGTCTTTTGAGCCAAGGAATTCTGCAATGTATTTTCCCCTTTCACAAAAGCTCAGCCCGGGAAACCTTGGCTGTGCAAATGGGTCTTCAATCCTGATTGTAACTTTTGCGTCCTTGCTTGGCGGGTCAATGTATGTGCCGTCTGGGTTTTTCCTGTCATACTGTGTCCTTATGCTTAATCCGTTTTCGTGGACTGCCTTCAGCGCCAGATAGTATGCTTCTGGAACTGATTTTGCCCTTACATTAAGAAGCGGTATTTCTCCTGTCATTTCACCTGTCAATATGCATCACCCCGCTTCCTGTTTTTTCCGGTCACTTATATTCATTGCTGTGCTAAGAAACATATTTTGCAGTCAGAAATGATTCCATCACAGTCCGGAGACAAAAGAATTACATCAGCCGGCTTAGCATCAGCATTGCCATTGCGCCTATCAGGACGCCGAGAAGATAGTCCCTTGCTGTGAAGTGGAATGGCAGCTTGTGGATTGGTGTTGCAGGGTTTTCAAGGTCATTGATTCTTTTTTCAACAGCAGCGAGCATCAGGCGCCTGTCGTGAATTTCCGAAAACACGCTTGCGAGGTGCTCATCGCGGACTATGTGGAGAACCCAGTTGTGGAAGTCATTCTTTTCTTCATTCACGTGGTGGACGAAGACTTCCTCATCAATTGTGGCGAGCTCATTCGCAAGCTCGTACAGGTTCTTGACTGTCGCGCCGTTTTTCAGGCGGAATACGTGGTCCGGATGAACGTCTCTAAGGCTCATTTAATCACGCACTTTATCCCCTTGCTTGTTTTCCTGCACTCAATCTTCTTTTCATGCTGCACAGCCTGCTTGACTTCCTCGCGGTGCTCCTTGCTTGCGACATGAGCCACATCGCGCAGCAGGTGCTTCATTATTGCCCTCTGAGTGTCAATGCGGTCGCGCACCATTTGCATTTCCTCTGCGAGTGATGACGATGCAAAGACATCCCTTGCCCAGTTTGCGAAATCATTGCGCATTTCGTTCACGTGGTGCCTGAAAACATCCTCGCCCATTGTCTCAAGCTCGTCAATCAGCTGGAACAGGCTTTCTATCTTCCTGCCGTCCTGAAGCACAAAATGCTTTTCAACAGGCGCTTTTCCAAATTCCCTGCTCCTGTACATGATTTCAAGCCTGCCCTTTGGAGCTTCCCTTGCCCTTTTGAGCGCCTTGCGTACAGCGTGCTTGATTCTTGCTTTAGCGTGCTTAATCCTGGATTTTACGTGCTTCATCCTCTTTTTCGCCATAACCCACCTCTAAGTCATTTAAATACGACTTAGTTTTTAAATATTGTGAATTATTTCAGCTTTGCACCGACAATCCTGGCGAGCTGCTTCTGGTCCCTTGCTGACAAGGCCTGCTTTGCGAGCTTTGCATCGCCGAACACGTCTTTTATCCAGTTGTGGAAGTCGTTCTTTTCCTGATTCGCGTGGTACTTGTACGTGTCAGGGTTCATTTTTCTGAGCCCCTTTGCAAGTTCTGCCAGGCTCGCATACATAGAGCCGTCGCACACGAAAAAGCTCTTGTCCTGCGAGCACACACTTACTTTTGCGCTCTTGATTATTTTTTTCTTTGCCATTTTTTTTCCTCCAGTTTTTATGAAACTGACATCCAGCGCTTTAGCGCCGCTCCGACACCTTTCTGCTCATCCCCTTTGACGCGGATGATTATGTCGTTGAGTATGTTCATGTAAGCTATGAAAGCCTCGTAAGGGCTGTCATACGGGTTGAAGTATTTGTGCACGTCTCCGTCATTGAACCACTTTGTGCACATGTAATAGAAGTGGTCGCTTGTGCTCAGCTTGCGCCAGGCATCAATCAGAGTTTCATCGCCGCTCGATAGAACATCCCTCCTCAGCGAATACAATCTTTGCGCTGCTGCGTTCTGCATCCTGTTGCCCAGCCACGCTGAAGTGTCCCTTTCTACGTCAGCCCAGCTCATTGGCGAGTGTATGTCCAGCTCGTCCTTTGGCTCAACCTTTGCAAGCTCTGAAGGCCAATGGAAAGAGATTCCTTTTTTCTTAAGCTCTGAAGGCAGGTGCTCGAGGAATTTGAAGATTCCTGTGTCCTCCCACTGGTGCTCTCCAAATGTCTCGTAGTCCATGAACAGGTTTATGCTGTCTCCAAGTATTGGCGCAATCCATTCTGCGTATTTTTGCGCTGTGACAGGGTGCTCTTTCCAGCTTTTGTCGCTGAACCTGAACGCGACATCGTCTGAGAGCTTGTAGTTTTTCAGCAGCAGGCGCATTTTCCTTGTTGTTTTCGGCTTGTAGACATAGTTCGGAGACTTCCAGCCAAGCACGTGGTCAGCGCCTTCTGCAAGTATTGCCTTGTAGCCCATATCTTCTGCTGTTTTTGCCAGCTCGTTGTTGTAAACCAGCTCTGTGTTCCTGAAAACAACAGGCTTTTGGTTGAAATTTTCCTTTATCATCCGCTGGTGCATCCTTACCTGGTCTGCAAACTCTTCCTTGTTGTGCAGGAATGAGAGCGAGTGGTAATAAGTTTCATTTAGGAATTCCACTGCGCCCGTTGATGCGAGCTCTTCAAAGCTGTCAAGCACTGCTGGCGCATATTTTTGGAACTGCTCAAACGCTGTTCCTGTTATGCTGAACGCGCACTTGAAGTCTTCGTGCCTTGCGATTAGGTTTCTGATAACCCTGTTCGCGGGAATGTAGCATTTTTTCGCGACTTTCTGCATCACTTCCCTGTTTTTTTGTTCGTCAAAGTAGTTTGTGTTGTGCCCTATGTCAAACACATTGTACTTTCTCATCCTGAATGGCTGGTGCACCTGGAAATACAGGCAAACGTTTGTCATCTTATCACCTCTTTGTAGACATCATGAATTTTTCTCGCGGGCTCATCGAGGTTGAACTTCTGAACCTCGTTATGGCCCAATTCCTTTAGTTCGTCGTGCAGCGCCTGGTTGCGCAGCACATTGACTATCATGTCAGTCATCTTGTCAATGTCCCAGAAGTCTGTCTTCAGGCAGTTCTTCAGCACTTCTGAGACTCCGCTTTGCTTGCTTACGATTATTGGAGTCTTGTTCTTCAGGCTCTCAAGCGCGACTAATCCGAACGGCTCTGAAACACTTGGCATGACGTATAAATCTGCCATCTGGAATGCCTTGTGCACATCAGCGCCCTGCAGGAATCCTGTGAAAATAACCTTGTCAGCTATGCCGAGCTCGTGCGCGCGGTTTATGATTCTCGGCATCATGTCTCCGTCTCCTGCTATCACGAAATAAGTGTTCGGCTCAAAGTCATGCACTTTTTTCGCGACCTCAATGAAATAGTCAGGGCCTTTTTGTATTGTGATTCTGCCGAGGAACAGCACGACTTTTCCTTTCTTGTTTATTGTTGAGCGGTAGTTGAGGTGGTATGCAGGGTCATCTTCCTCAATTCCCCAGTGCACAACGCGGATTTTGTTTTCAGGAATCTTGTAGTGCTTCATCACATTATTCTTTGTGAAGTTGCTGTTTGCGATGATTAAATCTGCTTCTTTCAGTCCCTTGTATTCAATGTTTGAGATGTAAGTGTTCGGGTGGTCTCCTGTGCGGTCAAATTCTGTTGCGTGGATGTGCACAACCAATGGCTTGCCTGAAACTTTTCTTGCCTCAATGCCTGCGTCATAAGTCATCCAGTCGTGGGCGTGGATTACATCGTGCGGCTCTTTCTTCGCGATAATTCTTGCGACTCTTGCAAATCTTCTTGCTTCCTGGTAGATATTCCTGCCATACACTCCTTTTGTGCTCAATGGCGCATAATCCTCTGCGTACTGGTCTGCGGTCTGGTATGGCGCGAGAGTTGATGGGATTTGCAAAACTTTGATATTCTTGCCAAACTGGTTTGCTCCGACTAGCTTGACAAACTCTGCCTTTGCTCCTTCTGGCGCGACTGGCATTACAAAAGTCACGTGCACTCCCTGCCTTGCGAGCCCTTTGGTTAATCCATAGCAGGCTGTTCCCAATCCTCCGCTCTTGAACGGCGGGAATTCCCATCCTAGCATCAAAACGCGCGTGGGCTTCATGATTCGCCCTCCACGCCGAGGAATTTTCTTCCTTCCTCGCTGAGTTCGTAGATTTTTACATAAGAGCTTGCAAAGACTTCCCTGACAAATCCTCGTCCTTTTAGCCAGATTAAGTGGTTGTCAACAGTTTTCCAGTTGATGCCTGTCTCTTTTGCAAGCTTGTTGACTGTTTTTCTTCCTTTTAGTAAATCAGAAAGAATATCGTGCCTTAGTTCCTTGAAGGTTCTCTTGGGGTTCCTGTCTTTTGGTATTGGCATCTCACAAACCAGTAGCTCTTTTTGTATACCTGTATAACAAGTTATATTTAAATCTTACTCAAAATACGATGAGGCTCACTTCATTTAAGATAGAAAGAAGGGGATAGACGAGCTAACGCTATTGTGAATTTTAGAAAAATAGAATTAAGCCTTCCCAAAATGTCGAAAACTCGTTAAGGTTTTCGACGTTCGGCAAAGCGTACACTTTCTATGATTACTACGCTTTGCCGAAATCTTCCAGAATGTCCTTGATTGTGACTATGCCAACTGGAATGTCTTTCTTGATGAGGACCACTGAGCTGATGTCCTGTTTGACCATGAGGTCGATTACCTGTGCGACTGATTCCTCAGGCGGAGCTGTCGCGCAGTTGGGAACGTGTGTTAGTATGTTGTGCACAGGCAGGGTAAGTATGTTTGTCTTTTCGCCGACTCCAAAGCCAGTGCGCTTTCCTTTCTGGTGGCTGCCTGCCTTTGACATGTGCATCCTTGCGCGCGGGAAAACTGAAACATCAAGTATTATGTCTGTGAGCCCGATTATTCCGATGAGCTTGTTCTGGCTGTCAACCACGACAACTCTTCCGATGTTCTGCTTGCTCATCAGGTTCATTGCCTTTCCAATCTCCTCGTCTTCCTGGATTGTGACAAGCTTCATGCTGCCGAGCTCATCTGCCCTGACGCGGACATAATATGTTCTCAGCGCGGCAATGACATCCTCTGCGTGCACCATTCCGATTACCTGTTCTTTCTTGTTCTCCATGCCTATTACGGGCAGTGCGTGCACATCTGCTGTTGCCATTAGCCGCGCAATCTCCTTGAGTTCTGTGTCAGGCGAAAGCTTCGGGACAAAGAATGGAGTCTTGCTCTTTGAGCGGTGAGTGAGAATGTTCCTTATTTTCATGCATGAAGGGTCAATCCTTGATGACAAAAGCCATTTCTTCGCGATAATCCCCTTGTAATTGTTCTTCTCAAAAACAACAGCGTAGCACTCGTCGTGCCTTTCCATCTGCCCGATAAGAGACGAGACAGTATCATCAACAGTCGCGAGAATGAAATCAGTCCGCACTATATCTTGTGCCTGCACCATAACTGCTTAAGTTTGATAAAGTGTATTTAAACATTACTAACTCTGATAAAATAACAACTGCTAGTAACGGGCGCGTACCGCGCCAGAGACAGAACGATTTATGGAAGTTCTTTCATTATTATTTCTCCGAACTCGCGCGACATAACGGAGTTAAGAGCGCATGAGTGAGGAGTGTCCTTCGCTGTGCGCGTTATTTGAAGTTTTATTCGTATTATGCTCCTGAAGTAATGTTTATATACTCAATAAAGTATGGCGTTTCCCATGGTCTGGTTTGATCAGTCTGTGCCTGCTGTTCTGAGGGATTTGAAGGTTTCTGCAGAGCGCGGGCTTTCTGATGCAGAGGCAAAGCAAAGGCTCGTTCAGTACGGCCCGAACAGCATTGAGGAGGCGCGCAGGGTGTCGCTGATGAAGATTTTCCTCAGCCAGTTCACAAGCCCGATTGTGTGGATTCTTCTCGCCGCGATGGTTATCAGCGGATTAGTTGATGAATGGACAGACTGCTGGGTGATAGCTGCAATAGTAATCCTTAACGCGGTTCTCGGGTGCGTGCAGGAATACCGCGCAGAAGAGGCAATCGCCGCTTTGAAGAAAATGGTCAGCCTCAAGGCAAAGGTCCTCAGGGACGGCAATGTTGCTGAGATTGACGCATCAGAGGTTGTTCCTGGCGATATTGTTTTGCTTGAGACTGGCGACAAGATTCCTGCTGATTCAAGGCTGATTGAAGTTGTCAACCTCGCGACGCAGGAGGCGTCATTGACAGGGGAATCAATGCCTGTGCAAAAAAATACAGAGGCGCTTCATGACCACATCGCAGTCGCAGACCAGCAAAACATGGTCTTTGCAAGCACAATAATCACAAATGGCCGCGGAAAGGCAGTTGTCATTGGCACAGGAATGCAGACAGAGATTGGAAAGATTGCCAGGATGATAAAGGAAACAAAGCAGGAGCCCACTCCATTGCAGAAAAAGCTCGCGAGCCTCAGCAGGCTTCTGGCGTTTCTTGTAATAATAATAGCGGCTGCAGTGTTTGGCGCAGGGGTGTTCTACGGGCTTCCGCCGTTTGACATGTTCCTTGCAGCAATCGCTTTGGCAGTCGCAGCGATTCCAGAGGGGCTTCCTGCAGTTGTCACAGTCGCTTTGGCTCTTGGCGTGCAGAAGATGGCAAAACAAAACGCCCTGATGCGAAAGCTGCCAAGCGTTGAAACACTTGGCGCGTGCACTGTGATTTGCTCGGACAAGACAGGCACACTGACACACAACCAGATGACTGTCAAGCACGTTTACGCAAACCAGGAGTCAATCGCTGTCTCTGGCTCTGGCTACAGCCAGGAAGGAAGGTTTATGAAAGACCCGCAGAGCTTCAGCCTGCTCCTGAAAATCGGCGCATTAAACAACAATGCCAAAGTAAATCAGGAAAACTCTGACTGGAAAGTAATTGGCGACCCGACAGAAGCTGCATTGATTGTCAGCGCGAGAAAAGCAGGGATAAATGTCGAACAGCTTAACCTTACTTATCCAAGACTGCGTGAAATCGAGTTCACAAGCGAACGAAAAATAATGACCACAGTCCACAAAGCAAACAAGAAACTGTTTGTCTTCACAAAAGGCGCCCCTGAAGTCATTGTAAAGCTCTGCACAAAACAGCTGGTCCATGGCAAGCTCGCGAGGTTCTCAAGGGCTGACGCAGAAAAAGTCCTTGCAATGGGCGAAGCTTACGCAAGCAAGGCCCTGCGCGTTTTGGCATTTGCTTACAAGGAAGCAGCGCCAGGCGGAAAGGAAAAGCTCGAAAGCGACCTTGTGTTTGTCGGCTTGCAGGCAATGATGGACCCGCCAAGGCATGAGGTTAAGGAGGCGATTGAGAAGTGCAGGACAGCAGGAATCAAGGTTGTGATGATTACAGGAGACCACCTATCGACAGCAAAAGCAATCGCAAGGGAGCTTGGCATTGAAGGAAAGGCAATCACAGGCGTTGACCTTGACCACGTTACTGACCTGACAGACCAGGTGGAGGACATCGGAATCTATGCAAGAGTCAACCCCTCCCACAAATTAAAGATTGTTGAGGCTTTGCAGAAAAAAGGGCATGTTGTCGCGATGACAGGTGACGGTGTCAATGACGCCCCTGCGCTGAAAAAGGCAGACCTTGGAATCGCAATGGGCATTACAGGGACAGATGTTTCAAAGGAAGCGAGCGCAATGATTCTTGCAGATGACAACTTTGCATCAATAGTGCGCGCTGTTGAGGAAGGAAGGGTTATCTTTGACAACATCAAGAAGTTTGTTGAGTATATGCTTTCAAGCAATATGGGCGAAGTCCTGACGCTTTTCACAGGGATAATTCTTGGCTGGCCATTGCCTGTTACTGCGCTTATGATTCTCTGGATTAACCTTATAACAGACGGCGCGCCTGCTTTGGCTCTCGGTGTTGACCCGCCAGAGCCTGGTGTGATGAAGCGCCATCCAAGAAAGGTTGAGGAAAACATTGTTAACAAATCGCGCGGAGTGATGATGCTCCTAATCGGGCTGATAATGATGCTTGCCACGCTTTTCGTGTTTGACTATTATGACCCTGACATCCAATTGGCAAAGGCGCAGACAATGGCATTCACAACACTTGTGCTTTTGCAGATGTTCAACGTGCTTAACCAGCGCTCTGAAACACACTCATTGTTCGCAGTGGGTGTTTTCAGGAACAAGTGGCTCTGGCTCGCAATATTATTATCAGTCGGATTGCAGTTGGCTGTTGTTGAAATCCCATTCCTGCAGAATTTGTTCGGCACAGTGCACCTGACGCTCAAGGACTGGCTTGTCGCAACAGGAGTTTCAGCATCTGTGCTCGTGTTCGGCGAAATCGTCAAGCTCATCAGGCGATAAGTTTATATGTTGTTTATCCAGAATTATTGCAAGGAGAGGTGATTATTGATGAAAAAACTAATTGTTCTAATCATGCTTGTGTTATTGCTTGCTTCTGTTCTTGGCGCAAACGCGCTTATAATAAAGAAAATGCCGTCAATATTTGGGAAATTTGCAGGAAGAATTACAGGAATGCAGGTGGCTGAACCAATACCTCCTGCGCAACCGCCCTGCCTTATGAATTTCAAGTTCATAAACAACGAAAACATAGGGTATACTCTGCTTAACATGCAGATTTCTCCAACCAGTGTGAAAATAATCCCCCAAGGCAGCCCTGACGGAACACTTTTGCACTTCTACGAGTCAAACAATCAGAACAACAAGACAATCCTGGCAAAGGAATTTTTCGTGCTGACTTCAAAGACAAGCCCGCGATTCACTCGAATAATGCAATATGTCGGATCTAGCATCTCCCAGCGCAGGCTTTTCTTCGAGGATCTTGGTACAGGCTCGTATGAAGTCGAATACAACAATGCCAATGAAGGCGCAATTGTTGCTGGCGGAGCGTATTATAATCTTTACTTTGACCCGAACACGCAGCGCATTGCAATTGACCAGAATGCAGACGGTTTCATCAATGGCGAACAGGCAGTGATTGTTGAAAACAGCGGCAAAATATACGACCAGGCGTATTTCACGACCGGTCCAATATGTTCTGCTAAATGCACTGATTCTGACAAAAGCCCTGATTATGGAATTGTTGGCCTTCCAGCACCTGATGTCCAGCAGAATTATGCTGACTTGTTTGTCAGGGGCAAGGCAGTTGGTGAAAACCAGCCCAATTCAATGCCTCAGATGGTTGGCGAGGACGCGAACACGTGTTCGCGCAGGTTCATTGACCCGGCATCAGCCTATTCAACGTTTATGGACTGCTGCGCTGACAGCAATACATTGACAGAGTCTTTCTGCAAGGGAAACACAGGACCTC
>CAYGVI010000005.1:0-71608 GCA_964353335.1 uncultured Methanosarcinales archaeon | reverse complement strand
AGGCGCGTATCACGTGCTATCGCGACCGGACAGATTGCTTCAGTGATGAGCAAGGAAGCTGAGATCTCTGGAACCACGATGACGGACATAACCGTTAAGGCAGTCTAAAACTGCCTTATTTTTTTCTTTTTTTTCTTTTTTCTTTTTGTTTTAACAACCACCTAGTGGGCAAAGTCGGCAAAAAACCAGAAAGATTAAAAAGCCCAAAGGCAAAATACCTATTAAAACAAGGTATTTAGTCAATAAAAAAAGAGGCAGCGGCTGACTGATGTCAGCGGGTCTCTTTTTTATAAATAAAAAAAGAGGTGAATATCAATGGCAGTTTCGGAGTTTTTAAGACAGATAGGCGGTTCCATAGTGGACCCATTTGTCAGCATATGGCTATGGCTTGTCAAGGCAGTGCCGGACATTGTTGCGGCAATAGTAATCCTTATTGTGGGTTACCTTGTTGCGCTTGTGGTTTCGAGCCTTATTGTAGGCATATTGAAACGCATCAAGTTCGACCAGTATGTGTTTGACAAGACAAACATATCCCACGCAGTGGGCAAGTTTGACCTTACCCACGTGCTTGGCTTAGTGACCAAGTGGTACATTATCGTGCTCTTCCTGGGCGCGACAGCGGCAAGGATACAGTTGAAGACACTTTCTGACTTCCTTGCAGCGCTTGCAATGTGGATACCTCAGGTGATAATCGCAGTGGTTATCGGCCTTATCGGCATCCTCGCAGGAATGTACGTCGAGAAGAAGGTTGTTGAGACCAAGGCAAAGGGCGCCAAGATAGTGGCAGCCATTGCGAAGTGGGTCATATATGTCTTCACGGCACTTATCGTGCTTGACCAGGCAGGAGTCAAGGTTGCGATGGCACAGAACAGCTTCCTCATAATCTTGAGCGGAGTTGTGCTGATGATCGCACTGCTTGTCGGCATAAGCTTCGGCCTTGCATTCAGGGACGACGCCAAGAAGATAATCAGCGACGTAAAGAAGAAGCTGTAAGACGCTTCTTTATTTTTTTCTTTTTTTATTAATGACTGATACTGTGCAGACTCCAATTGGCTCGCTTCGCTCGCATCAAGACACTCGCTGCGAATGCGCTTCCTCGCTGCGCTCCACCCGGTTCCGCTTGCTCGTCAGCTTATTCAGCAGCTCGGAATAAATGAGGAGAAAGAACTTCCAGGAATCGTTATGTCTCTGGCGCGGTACGCGCCCGTTATTTGCATTCGTTATCCGTAAATCTTTAATACTCGCCATCTAACGAAGTACTCATGAAACACGAATTACCCAAGCTTCCATTCGCATTTGACGCATTGGAGCCGTTCTTAGACGCTAAAACAATGGAAATACACTATACGAAGCACCATCAAACATACGTCGACAAATTAAACGCAGCCCTTGAAAAGCATCCAGAACTGCAAGGAAAGCCTGTTGAAGAGCTGTTAAAGCACCCAAACAACATTCCTGATGACATCAAGACCGCAATAAAGAACTTTGGAGGCGGAACAGCAAACCACACATTCTACTGGAGCATCTTAGCCAAGGACAAAAAGCCAGGAAAAGAGATTGTAGATGCAATAAACAAGTCTTTTGGAAGCTTTGACAAGTTCAAGGAGCAGTTTACAGCATCAGCAACGACTTTGTTCGGCTCTGGCTGGACATGGCTTGTGAAAAACAAGGACAAACTGGAAATAATAAACACCCAAAACCAGGAAAGCCCGTTAGCACAAGGCAAAACACCGCTATTGGTTATCGACGTATGGGAGCACGCTTACTACTTAAAGTTCCAAAACAGGAGAGCAGAGTTCATAGAAGCCTTCTTTAATGTGATTAACTGGGAGAAGGCCGCTGAGTATCTGCGTGCCTGATCAGGGCGTTATTCCCATATAGGGTCAGGAATGTCAAACAATTTATTCTTCTTGAACCAGTCGGATTTAAGAACAATTAGTTTTTTATCTGGAAATTGTTTTCTGAATAATGCAATTTTCGGTTTATCTTTTTCGCAGTTATACCCCTTAATTTCATACCACTCATCTGTTTCTGGCAAGTAAAAATCAGGTGTATAAAATATATATTTCAACTTATTTGGCCTGAATGGAAATTGTCGGGGTTCATATTTCCATTTTACTTTTAATTTATCTTGATAGAAAGCAAATCTTCTTTCCCAAGAACTTCTCATCCGTATTTCTGAATTTTTGTTGAGTAAATTTTTGTAAAAGCCAACACGTCCTCTACTATTTCCTAAACAACTTTTTCTGCGATTTTCTGTAGCAAATGGACAAGGAACTTTTCTCCATAGTTTCTTAACAGTCACTGACCTTTTTTGGCTAAATTTCTTTCTTTCTTTTTGACTCATTTCTTTAAATCTTTTCTTTTGTCCTAGAGAGATACGATTTTTTGATTCAGGATTTTGATTTCTATGTTTATATGCATCAGTATTATAATTTTCTCGATTTTTCCACCCTTTTACTGCAATTTTTCTTGCACCACCATTCTTCATTCTTTTTCTATTGATTTCGTATAAGTGTTTATATTTTCCATCTTTGTGTCCTTTCTTAACAATCTTAGCAAGCTTTTTAATTTGTAATTTGGCTTTTTTACTTTTTTTCAGTCCTTCACTTATTGCTTTGCCATTCTTTGCTCTATATTCTTTATTTTGCCACATTTTTCTTACGGCAGTACTATTTTTTTTGCTCATTTAAATCACATCCACCTGTAAAACACACAGGATTGGTCTTTATAACCCTTTGCAGTTTTTGTCACTCTCTAGTAAGTAACCACTATTTACCTTCATTATTGTAAACAATTCTTTTCCGACGAAAGATTTATATTTAAACCCCTGTTAATGTTTTTCAAGTGGGATCAGAGGGGAAATGCCGAAAATCATCCAGATAAGGAAAAAAGACGGTTCTGTAGTCTCTTTTGAAGCCATAAAGCTCGAAAAATCCCTTGAAAACGCCCTTCTGTCAGCAAGAGCCAAAAATCCAAAGATAGCGAAAAAGCTCTCCAGCATGGTCATAGACACTGTGGAAAAGAACTTCCCAAAGGGAGTCCTGCCAACAGTAAAAGACATACAGGACATAATCCTCGAAGTCCTTGCCAAATCCAAGCTGCCCCTGGTTGCAAAGGCATACCTCGAGCACAAGAAAACACACAAAGAGGCAGTGGGCTTCAGGACAATCTACGGAGTCCGCGATGACCTCGGGATGAGCACAAACGCGATAATAGTCCTTGCAAAGCGATACCTGCTCAGGAACGAACAAGGAGCAATCATTGAAACGCCATCACGATTGTTCCGCAGGGTCGCGAAAACAATGGCGCAGATAGAGGCAATGTATGGCAGGAGTGTCAAAAAAGCAGAGGAGGAGTTCTATGACGCAATGGCTTCCCTGCACTTCCTTCCAAATTCTCCGACGTTAATGAACGCGGGCACGCAAATGGGACAGCTTTCAGCGTGCTTTGCCCTGCCTGTTGAAGACGATTTAAGGAGCATATTTCACACTCTTGAAAACGCAATGCTAATACACCAGTCAGGAGGAGGCACAGGCTTCTCATTCGGAAGATTAAGGCCAAAAGGTGACAATGTTCGCTCAACACAAGGCGTGGCGTCAGGGCCATTAAGCTTTTTGACAATCTATGACAAGGCAACAGAGGTAATAAAGCAGGGAGGAAAACGCAGGGGCGCAAACATGGGCGTAATGCAGATAGACCACCCTGACATTGAGGAGTTCATAAACGCGAAAAGAAGGGACGGCATGCTCGCAAACTTCAATGTTTCTGTCGCAATCACAGACAAGTTCATGTCTGCTGTTGCAAAAGACGCGGAATTTGAGCTGATAAACCCGCGAAACAAGCGTGTTGCGAGAAAAGTCAGGGCAAAAGAGCTTTGGAGCCAGCTTGTGCAGGCAGCCTGGGAATGCGGAGACCCTGGAATCATTTTCATCGACGAAATAAACAGAAAGCAGCCAACACCGCAGGTTGGAATAATAGAAACAACAAACCCGTGCGGCGAGGTTCCATTATTGCCTTACGAATCCTGCAACCTCGGAAGCATAAACCTTGCGAGAATGGTGAAGAATGGCAAGATAAACTGGGAAAAATTAAGGCAGACAGTGAGGACAGCGACGCATTTCCTTGACAATATCATCGACGCCAACAAGTATGTGATGCCTGAAATAGAGCAGATTACAAAGGCAAACAGGAAAATCGGGCTGGGAATAATGGGCTGGGCAGAATGTCTGGCAAGATGCGGGACAAGGTATGACTCTGACAAGGCAATTGAGCTCGCGGAAAAGACAGCAAAGTTCATACAGGACGAGTCAAGGAAGATGTCAGCAGAGCTCGGTCAGGAAAGAGGAAGCTTCCCTAACCTGCCAAGAAGCATACACGCAAAAAAGAACAAGTTCCTCAGAAACGCCACGACAACAACAATCGCTCCGACAGGAAGCATCAGCATAATCGCGAACTGCACATCAGGAATTGAGCCATTCTTCGCTGTCGCGTTTGTCCGCGACATAATGGGCGGAACAAAGCTTTTGGAAGTCAACCCTTACTTTGAGCAATTGGCGCGTGAAAGGGGCATTTACAGCAAGCAGTTAATGGTTAAAATCGCAAAATCAGGCAGTGTGCAAAAAGTCGCAGGCATTCCTGGCGACGTGAAAAAGGCATTTGTGACAAGCTTTGACATAAAGCCTGAATGGCACGTCAAAATGCAGGCTGCTTTCCAGAAATTCACAGACAATGCAGTCAGCAAGACAGTAAACATGCCTAACAACGCAAAGCCGCAGGATGTTGAGAAAGCATACCAGCTCGCGCACAAGCTCGCCTGCAAGGGAATCACAGTCTACCGCTATGGCAGCAAGAAAGACCAGGTCCTTAATGTAGGTAAAATCGCAGCAGAACACATCTCAGTTGAGGAAGAATTCGCCGGCGGCTGCCCATCAGATGTTTGCCCGTTCTGAAAAATAAAAAAATAAAAAAAGGCCCTGAATTGCTCAGAGCCTGCTGTTAAAACTGGCCTTTCCACCAGTTTGGATTGCTTGAATTCCAAGGAAAACAACTTTCCGAAGCCGGAGGGTCTCTGACTATTTCGTCAAGCTGTGCTTTTTGCCCTGCCTTCTTTGTTTCCCTTTCAGCCCGTTCCATTATCCTGTGGAAGGGAATCAGCTTCCTTCGCAAAGTGCCAAGGTATGGGGTTTCCCCTGTGAACTCATTCGAAACCTGATACACTTCGCCAGTTCCTTCCTTGACAAAAGCCAGACTTTGCTGTACTTTCCTGACTAATTCCCTTTCCCAATGAGTTGGGACTCCGCTTCTCTTTACGTTATCAGATTGTTCGTACATTTTTACCTCCAAACAGCCCCGATTACGACTCCGGCAATCATCAGGATTAACGGAACCCATTCAGGTATCTTTACGCCCATTATGATAAGCGCAATAACCCCTATTGCGATTCCTCCCATTACTTTGATAACGTCCATGTTGAGGAATCCAAGCAGTTTCGGGCCCAATGCAGCCGCAAGCACGACAATTATCGTCGCGATTACTCCTGCGAGCACTGCTGCAAACATCCTCTCACGGACTGTTCCGTCAGAGAGCGCAGCTGTCAGTATTGCCCCAGGGCCTGCCATAAAGAGAACTGCATTAGTCAGCGCATTCTCTAATGTGAAAAGCCCGCTCAGCGCGGCAAGCGCCACTGTTCCGTTAAGCCCTGCCATGCCAAGAATCATGGTGAGCCTGTTGTTTTGTTTCATAACCACTCTCAAATGCCTGACAGATATATTGATAACGGAATAATATTCAATTATTAAGCGAAAACCTTATAAATAGTTGAATATTATACGAATATTGTCAAGAACCGCCAGCGATTAATGCATATTGTGGCGGTTCTTGAGTCGCGAAAACGCAACGTGCGTTTTCGGGAACTTGACAACGCAAAGCGTTGCTCAAGTCATGCTCGGAAACTCCAATATGGTTTCCGTGCAGGAGTTTCCGACATATGAAAGATATCAGGCCCAGGCTCATAGAGCTGTTCAAGCATGGCTACTGCACTCCGCAAATAGGCAGGATAGCTAAGAAGCTCAGCGAGCCAGCCACGACAATACATTACAATGTGAAAAAGCTCGAGGAAGAGGGTGCAATCAAGTCATACAAGGCAGTGTTCAACTACAAAAAAATCAATGAAGGCCACTGCACTTACCTGCTAATCAACCTTATACAGGAAAAATACGGCGATCCTGAGGAAGTGGCAAGAGAAATAGCCAAAAACGCCCAGGTGGAAAGCGTTGACATCTGCACAGGAGAATACGAGCTCATAGTCAAGCTCAGGTCAAAGGACATTGACGAATATTACGCGTTCATAAAGAACGCAGTAAAGAAATACGGATTTGCAAAAGTTATCTCGCTGACATCACTGCACCAGGTTAAGACGGAGTTTGTTGTTTTGTAACAGTTATTTATTTATACTTGCTCTTTGTTTTTACGAGTATGCCGCTAACAGGAATAATAACCCCCATCGCTGTAATAATTGACCTGATTGACACGATTGAGACTGCAGTTTTGGATATGTCTGGCAAGCTTTCTGAAGTCAATGCAGAAGCTGAAAAAGTAATGTTTGCCAAAAGGCAGTCTTTCGGAATAAACAAGTGCCTCGAGCTCCTGGGAAAAGTAACCCCTGTGTCAGATGGGCTCATCAAGCAATGTAATACTCTTTTGACAAAGCTGCCTGAAGTCAAGGACGCGCTTAAAGCAGAAAAGATGAGCCTTGATGAAATTAAATCAGCCCAAGATATGCTGGAAAGGTATATCTGTGAAATTGAAAAATATTTGGGGGAAAACAGCGTCTTAAAGACAACATTAACCACGATGCCATTTAATGCAGGGCATGTCAAGAGTGATATAACCATTATTGACAATAATGGTCAGCTGCTTTTGGAGGTATTGGAGGCATTAAAGAAGTATCTTGCTGTCAACAGCGAAAAACTTAACGAAGCGATTAAAGAAGCAATAACATTTGTCGTTGACTTCAGCAAAACCGCGATTGGGGGAGTTGTTAGGGATATTGACATTAGAAGAGCGATTTTCCTGATTGATACCTGTTTTTTGACGCATGTGATTCAGCAAAGGGACAAGGCAAAAAAGTCGTCTATTAATTTTAAATTCCCTACGAAGGCCGTTTATGTCACACCACTCGTCATGGTGGAAATGAAACGCAAGGATAACAAAGGGATTCAGCGCGTTCCAGATTGGATGATAAAGTACCTTCTAACTATCAATCCCAATTTAGTGATCCCTGTTGTTAAAAGGACTCCTGAGTTTGTGAAGGTGATTGTCGACGCATGGGAAAGTCTTAAGCACAAGAAGGCACAGCACATATCAACAACCGGTGAAATGGAGCTCTTGCTGGTTGCATTGCAGATTCCCCCGCCAACACGGGTTATTATTCTCTCAAATGATGCGGAAGTAAGCCACATATTGCAGATTCTAAGACAAAAAAATATAGTTGCGGATGAAATTTGGGCGGTAGAAATCAATGATGATGGCGTATTATCTCGCGTAGCCTGATTCTTCAGTTAGCACAGCAACCCTGCGCTTGAACCGCTCTCCTGTTTCCTTGTCATCGCTGAAAACCCTGTCAATACTCATGCGCGTGTATGTTGAGAATTGGCAGGTGACTGCTGCGCCATCAAAATTCGCGTCAATGAGATACGGCTCTTTTGCTTTAGGATTCCTTACAAAAATCCTTCTTTGCCCATGTTGGCACAGCATTTCAAATGCAGTTAGGAAGACGGATTCAGGTGATGCTGAATTCCAAGGGATAAGTGGAATGTTATAGAATCGGTCAAGTGATTTTTCAGAAACTTGATGGAGCACAGGGATGTCATAACAATTGCCGTTGATATTTGCCCCCAACCGCCTTGTGAGAAAGTACCCTTTTTCAAAGTCAGAAACTTTCACCAGGTCTTCGACAACCATGATAGGGTTCAGGGGGCTCCAGTCAGTATCCTGCATGATAATTGCCTGAATGTCCTTTTTAGTGGGAATAATTATCTTTGATGGCTGTTCATGGTCTAACAAATCAGTTATCATATCGTGCGAAGGTACTGAAGGGGCGTTTATAAACCTTAGTACTTTGACTACTTATTGGTGATTACAATATCTAGAGATATGTTTTTATACCAAAGCACGCTTGTCGTCGGCATGGTAAAAGCACCAGTATATCTCTGGACAGGGCAGGGCTGGGGAAAAACAACTTCTTCATTAGGCGTGGCTCTAAGGGCAATAGGGCACGGCTATAACGCTGTAATAATCCAGTTCATGAAAGGCAGGAAGAACGCAATAGGCGAGTACAAGGTCAGGAAAAAGCTCGGCAAACTGTTTGAGATTTACCAGTTCGGAAGAAAAGGATGGGTGAACCTGAAAAATCCTGCAAAAGAGGATAAAGCCCTTGCGAAAAAAGCGCTTGAATTCGCGAAAAAGAAAGCAAAACAAAAGCCGTTCTTGCTGGTTCTCGACGAGGTAAACCTTGCCTGTGATATTGGTCTTATCAACCCAAAGGAAGTCATAAAATTCCTTGACACAGTGCCTTCCAAGGTCCACGTTTACCTTACAGGCAGGAATGCCCCAAAAGAATTAATCAAAAGGGCTGATTATGTCAATGAGATTGTGATGAAAAAAGGGCCCAAAAAACTCACAGGCGAAAAAGGCATAGATTACTGAATCACTCTTCCTCTTCCTTCTCGTCCTTGTCTTCCTCGCGTTCCTCTTCCTCAGGCTCTTTTTCCTCTATTTCCTTGACGAGCTTTTCAACATCTTCAGAACATTCCTTTTTGTGCTCTTCAGGAGTGTGCTTCTTTCCCTCTATCTCCTCAAACTCCTCCTGAAGCTCTGGCTCGTCCTTCTTTTTCTTCTTTTTATCGTCTATTTCCCCCATGTCCAAGACGAGCAGATGAGCGTATTTAAACCTTTCCGAACGTCGCAGTCAAGACTACACACATTATTAAACGCATGAAGCGTCTATCACAACACTGCAAACGCGGGTGAGCATAATTGTGGTGAGTAATATCACCACACAACTATATATACGACGGGAAACATAGTAACGGGTATGAAAAACGAATACCAAACAATAAAGGGCTGGGCGGTTAACGATGTTGCCGACCAGAAATCGCGCAAGGCAATACTTGGCGATGTAAAAGACGCTTTTGCAAAGAAATCCAAGAAATGGACCTGGTTTACACACCTCTACCAGATTGGAGAGCACCAGAACCTTGTAAACGCAGTTAAGAGCGTAGAGGTTATTGGCAGAGTCAAGACTGACACTTTGCAGTCCTGCTGGGTGTGCGGAACTCCCCACAATGACACATACCATGTCCGCTTCAAGGGAAGGGATTATGCTATTGGCAATGTCTGCGCAAAAGAGCACCTTGCCAAATACGGCTTAAACACCGGCGTTCTTGCTGCTGTAGACGAGAAAAGCGCAAAAGAAAAGGCTGACGAAGTCAACAATGACCTTGACGCGCTTGTCGCTGAAGGCCAAAAGCCAGTCACTTTGCTAAGCCACAAGCCAGCAAAGAAAAATGAAAGCTACCTTTACTCACAGGTCCAATGGGTCCTGAACCAGAAAAATGTCCCTGACGATGTGCTCCAGGCTGCAAAGCTGGTAAAAGACACTTTTGCAAGGCCAGGAAGAACCGCTGTCACAAAGATTCTTGACTATGTTGAGGGCGCAAGGAGCTTCCCTGCTGACATGTATGAGCCAATCGCAAAGGATTTGGAGCACATGGGCAGAAGTGATTTAGCAATGCTTCTTAGGGAGCAGGTTGAATACACGGGCTCAGAAGCAAAAGAAATCTGGACAAAAGCAGGAGTTGACCCAATCAGATACAGGATTGAGAAAAACACTGAATTTTTGAAACAGTATGAGCCAGAAGGAAAGTCTCTGGCAACAATACTTGAGGAAATCATCCCTGCAGTTGAGCATGACAAACATCTCTGGCGCGATGATTTGCTCGCACAGGAGTACCGCTTCAACAAGGTGCTTTCACCCGAGGATTACAGGCTTGTTTCAAAGTGCCTGAAAAGGTGGGCATTTGGCTCAACACAGCATTTGCAGGGGGCAGACAGGCTCAGGCTGCGCAACATTGCCCTGAGAATTGAGCCGGTTGAAGACTTTGGCAAAAAAATTGACGGGCTTATTGTGATAGGAAGAAAGCTCCAGTATGCCAAAGACCACACTTACAGCGTTGAGCAGGCACAGCTCAAGAAAATAAGGGAGGAAATCAGCAATCTTCCAAACTCCCAGAAATATGCACGGATAAAGAAGATGGTGGCTAATTTTTCAGAGCAGATAGATGACCCTTGCAGGCTGTTGCAGTCAAAAAGCATGACTGTCGAGCATTTTGAAAGGGAAAACAAGAAGGCCCTTGCCAAGTATTTCAACGGCATTAGCGACCTTGTTACTCTTGCTGACCGCTCTTATGGCTGGGGAGACAGGATTTGGGAAAACAACCACCCGAAGATGGCCAATATCAAGGAGCACATCAAGTACGGAATAATAACTGCAGAAGATAAAAAAGTGCTTGGAGTGCTTGAAAGGCGCGTAGAAACATACCACAGCATCAACTCAAACTACCTGAAAAAAGACATCAGGGAGCTGCAGGAAGGCGCAAACAGCAGATTAGTTGTTGAAATGCCCCTTGGAAAAGACAAGGACATTTTCAAGAACGCTGACCGCCTTAACGACTGGGCTCGCAGGGCGCTGATGGCACAGGTTTATACCAACACTAAAACTTTGACAACAGAAGCTGTTGTGAGCATTGCAGCAAAGGACTATAACAAGCTCAAGTCAGCGCTCAATAAGATAGGCCTAACAGAGGAAAAAGTGCTTCTGATGAAGAATGAGCTCAAGGATGTTCCCAAAGAGCTGCTGATTGAAGGCAGGCAGTTCAAATACATCTGCCCTGTGAAAGTCAAGGAGATGTACGAGTCTAGAAAAGCACCCTGATAAGGACAGTGAGAATTAACATTGAGCCAAGGTCAGCAATGCCTGTTGACAATGGAATCAGGTAATTGTCAGGGTCGTGCTTGTGCTTGTAGACATAAAAGCCGCCAAGAATGCAGACAAAAAACTGCAGTATTATGAGTGCGATGGTTGTTGCGACTGAAATGAGCAGGACTTTCTGGAACAGCTCCCAAGCCATTGGAAATCCCTTGAATCCCGCGATAATGCTTGCCAGCACTGCGATGTAAATTGCTGAAAACAGCCCGATAATCACGACTTCGCCCAGCAGCCTGTGAAGCAAATGCGACTTCCACCAGTTTTTCGGCTTTATTTTTCCCTCAAAAAGCATTGTGGTGAACCTGGACGTGATTATTATCCCGTAATCGCCTGTCATGTCATTAAGCGCAGGCATAAGTATCAATAACGGCAGGAGGGCGATGATTCCCTGCTTGATTCCTTCCACTCCAAAACCGCCGATTGAGCTTAACAGCGACGCAAACAGAAGAATCCATACGCTTTCAGTTATTATTTTCCAGAAAAGCCTCATACCAGCCAGATCCCCAGCAGAAGCGATGCCACGCTTACAATATCGCCAAGAGTCGTGATGTACGGACCCATTATGTTGTCAGGGTCATGGCCGTGCCTGTACAGCCAGATTGTTGTCTTTGTTGTTATTGGAATCATTATCAGGTTTGAAACAATCCCTGCTGCCAGCGCAACAATCATTATCTTGGGATAATTGATTTTGAAAAACAACAGTGTCCCAACATACGCAACAAAACCGAGAAATGCAGACACAAGTATTCCGAGCATAAACGCAGCCCAGACATTTGAGGTCTTTATGCGCGAACCTTTTTTGCCGTTCAGCAGTTTCAGGTGGAGCGAAGTGCTCAGCCTTGCTGCCAATGAGCCTGCGATATTGCCCCTCATCTCAAGGAAGCCTGGCATGAGAATCAGTATGCCCGGAATCAATGCGAGCTTGTCAACTGCCAATGCAAGCATTGTCCCTGCAAAAATCCCGCCTGTAACCGAGATCATTTCGCTTACAAAAATCTCCCCAAACTCCCTGTAAGTCCTTTTCGGAACCTTTGGCTTTGCTATTGCCTTCAGCTCATGCTCTGTCCACTGAAGAAAAGACTCTTTTTTCACAAATAAAAAGAACAGAAATCAGTATTTAAATATGACTGAAAAACAAAGGAAAAACTTATTTCGCCTTTACTTTCAGCGCCTTGACAAGGTCCTTGCACCTGTTTCGCAGGGTTGTCTCGGTTACGCCGGAGATTTCAGCGAACTCGCGCTGAGTCCTTTTCTCCTTCTCGAGCTGTGCAGCTATGTAAAGAGTTGAAGCTGCGACAGACAATGGAGACAATCCTGATGTCATCCCCATCTTTTCCATCTGCTCGATGTACCTGACTGCCTTTGTCTGGACTTTTGGAGACAATTTCAGCGCAGTGGCGAACTTTGTAACATAATCAAGCGGGTTTGTCGGACTGATCTTTATTCCAATCTCGCGCATAATCAGCTTGTAGTTCTTGCCGAGAATAGTCATGTCTATCTTGGCAACGTTTGCAAACTCCTTCATAGCACGAGCAAATCCGTGCATCTTGCTTGCCAGGAAAAGAGACGCAATGACCAAGTGCTCAATTGCAGAGCGCTTTGTAAGGCCCTTTTCGACGCACCTGCGGTAAATCACAGCTGCCTCACGCTCAACTGCGGTAGGCAGGTTCAATGCGCCTGACATGAGTTTCAAATTGTTAAAAGCAGTCTTAAGGTTCTGCTCAAATGAAGTTGCAGTCCAGTGCTGCCTTTTCTTTATCCTTTGGAACAATGCCCTGTTCCTTCCTGAAAGCTTGTGCAAGTCAGACGAGTTTCCAATGCTTGTCCCGAGGTTGTCAACAACCAATGGGTCAAAAGGAGCTCCTGTGCGCGAACTGTGCTCACCGTCTCCCTCGTCTTCAAAGAACCTTGAATCCCTTCCGAAGTCAATAGTTGACTCGTCGAGAACCATAGAACACTGCCTACAAATTATTTCGCCTTTTTCCCTGTTGTGGAAGAAGTTATGGCTTCCACAGTCTGGACACTTGAGTTCACTAAGCATGTCGACACCCCGCTATTCACCCCTTCAGAAGCTTTATAAGAGGCTGCTTCTATATAAATCTTTCTGTTTTTATCACTCATCAGTGAATTGCTTTATATATTAATCTACAATAGTGAAGATAATTCACACATTTTTCCCCATATAATATGCGCGGATTCCTAATACGCATAAAACATATATACCTAAGACTATTGAGCGTTATTATGAAGTTCATCAATATTGCTTTGATTATTTCTTTACTGCTTCTTTCAGGCTGCAAAGGCATTTTCGGAGATTCAATATCTTCATTGTTTATGACTGGGCTGTACTGTGGCGCCATATTGTATGTAATTTCCCTTTTATTCATCGGCATAGGGCTGCTTATAAGAAAACCTTTGTCTTCCACTATAAAATTCAGACAAAACCCGCCTGCAATAGCTATTCTGATTGGGATTGCCACGTTTATACTTCTTAATATCCCTTTGTTGTTTAACGACCCGGATATAGCAGGAATACTTTTCTATCTGGTTGTCCTCTGCAGCTTTGCAATATCCCTCGCAGTGTGCACTGGCAGATTTGGAAAAAGCGCATTATGGCTGCTTCTTGTCTTGTTGGTGCTGATTGTTGTATTTGTTATAGATATGCACTGGCTTAATGCAATTACCACTATTTACCGAATGTTCTTACACATTTAATTGCGCATTATTAGAACTAAATCTCGTATTTGTCAAGCACGCCGTGCTTTCCATTGTCAAACAGCACGCTCAATGACTGGCCCATTGCTGTCCTGTAAATCGCCTCGCCGAACAGGTTAATCAGGCTGACTACCTCGATATTTCCAGATTCAGGAGACTTAAGCGTATCAGAAACCAATACCTTGTCAAAGACCTTGAATTTGTCCATTCCGTCTGTAAAGAGCCCGTGCGTTCCATAGCAAAACACCTTTTTAGCGCCTATTTCCTTTAATTTCTCAGCAGTCTTAATCATTGTGTTGCCAGTGTCAATAATATCGTCGACAATCAGGCAGTTTTTGCCGCTAACATCGCCGATAATCACTATTTTGTCAACCTCGTTTGCCTTTTCCCGCGTCTTGTGGCCAAAAGCAACCTCTGCCGTTATGCCTTTTTCCGCGAGCTTTTTGACAAAAGAATCAGCGCGTTTACCGCCTCCCAAATCAGGGCTTACAATAACAAGGTCCTGAAGGAAATCAGGGTGGTTTTTCAGCATATAATTCAGCAGGCTGGTCATCGAATACAGGTTGTCAAATGGAATGCTGAAATATTCCTGAATCTGAGGGGTGTGCAAATCAACAGTCATGCCTCTATCAGCATACATTGAAATAACATCAGCCAGGGCTTTTGCATTCACGCTCACTCTTGACTCGTCCTTTCTGTCCTGCCTTGCAAACCTTGTATAAGGCAGAATCACATTAATCTCTTTTGGCGACGAAAATCCCATTGCCTCAAGCTTGAAAACCAGCTCTGTAAACCACTCATACGGCGGCTTGTTGCTGTCGTGAATCAAAAAGCACGTCTTGTTCCTGATATTCTCTGTGATTTTCAGCTTTACCTCGCCGTCCTTAAACACAATCCTGTCAATATCCACCAAAAACACAGAAAACTTGTCACATTCCTTGCCCTTCAGATAATTATAAACGCCTTTAGCAAAATAGTGCCCTGTGCCCTTAGAATCAGCAATAATGGCAACCTCCTCCATTAAAGAGAAGAAACACTACCCCCTTTTTAACGATTATCGCAGTGGAGAATATACGTCCTTATCCTTCACCACTTTTATAAGCCGCCAATACTCATTTATTCTGCAATGAAAGCAAGAATCGTCGGTTCTGAACTTGAGGTGGCATTAACACCCGAAGAGATATCTCCATTGGAAAGGTGGGTATTGCACTGCGTGGCAAAAGTGCAGGAGACTGAGTTGCAGAGGGAAATTATGCTGACTGTTGCACCAACCAAAAACCTTTACATTGACATTAACTCATTTCCAATGGATGCCTGCTTTGAGGAAATAACCACACAAATGATACTCCTGTCTCCTGCAGGCTATGAACTGCTGAAAACCAAAGGAGCAGTCTGCGACAGGCAAGGAGGCCCAAGCAAAGTTTATGTGCGCGTGCAGTAATTTTATCTCGCAGAATCAGCCTGTCTTTCTATCTCGTTCTTCTTCGATATTGCCAAAGACTTCAAATCCATCCTGTAAGCGGCGATTATCTCGTCAGCAAGCGCGTTCTCAATGCCTTTCTTCTTGTTGAACGATTTATCTGCAGCGCCTTCAACCAGGTAGTGCAATACCAAGTCAATGCGCCTTTGAGGCGCACATTCAACTGCTTTAGGATAACGGGCACCGCCGTATTCAATCGTGAGTATTTCCTCGCGGGGAGCAGCATTCTCAATTGCCTTGACAAAAACCATGACCGGATTGAGCTTCAGATGCCTTTCAATAATCTCAAAAGTCCCCTTGACAATTTCCATTGCGGTTATTGCCTTTCCAGTGCAGCTTTCACTTGTGCGAGTATGCTTTCCTGACTTGTGGCCAGGAATCATGACTTTGTTAATCAATCTTTCAACGATAAATACCTTGCTCTTGTGGAACCTTCGCCCAGCATAGCGCGCACCGGTCTTTGGAACAATCCTTGCTTGAGTAGAAATATAGCGCTGCAAGCCCGGATCTTCAACTGTTATTCCGGCAGTTCCCCATTTGTTGAAAACCCGAATCTCACTTTGTGTTTCAGCTTCAGTTGCCATTTTACTTGCGTGCCTTCTCTATCTTCTTCTGGCGTAATGCCAAAAGGCTTTGATCATTGACCTTGATAACGCGCCACCTGATTCCTGACAGGTCGCCGACAGGACCGCCCTTGCGGCCGCCAATGCTTTCAATAATAACCTCATCGTGCTCGTCAATAAGCTTCTGCGCTCCGTCGCCGGGCATAAAAGCAGTAACCTGTTTGCCGTTCTTAATCAACTGCACACGGCAACATTTCCTCATGGCTGAGTTTGGCTGCTTTGCCTCAACCTGTCTCTTCTCCAAAACAATCCCCTTTGCCTGCGAAGCGCCTTGAAGAGGGTCTGACGTGCGGCGGGTGTTGAGTATGCGGCGTACAAACATCTTTTTCAGCATCCTGCTGTGGTGCCTTCGCTGCTTCAATCTCTTTGCAGTGTTCAGCCCGTTGCTTTTGTTAGCCATAATCAGCTACCTTTAGTTCTTTTATCGGAAAGTACCTCTGCACGACAGACTCGTACGCCCTTAATGTCTGGGCGTTTCTGCCGATCAGAAGACCCCTTGCCTTAAGATCCGGAGGCACAAGCACGACGACCCCGTCGTCCTGCTCCTTGACCTCCCTCACGTCGATGGGATAAACCAAGTTCTTTATAAAGGTTACTAGTTCGTGCGAAAACTCTGCAATCTTGACTTTCTTCTTCAAACCAGCCTCAATGCGGCGAATATTAGCCCCTCGCGGACCAATAGCCTTGCCAATATCGCCAGGCTCAACAATGAAAATAACCTGCTGTTCTGTGATTATGCAGTCCCTCACCCTTGCGCGCGTCATCTGCTCAAAATGCGCGATGACCTGCATGGTGCCGGTGTCGTAAACAATCTTTGAACTCATTGCGCTGCACTCTTAAGAACGCCCACGACAGAAATCGCAAACGGTTTTTTGCACCAGACTCCAAGCTCCTCGTTGGAAACAGGCAGATCCTGGCACTCTATGCCTGCCAATCCGCAGTACTTCTGCAGGTCCTCTTTCACTTTTGGCGGGCAGTTTGAGGACAAATAAATCTTTGCGAGCTTGCCCTGCCTGACAAGCTTCATTGCCTGCGCTGTACCGAGCACAAGCCTCTTGTCAGCCATCAATTTCCTTATTTCCGCAGCAGTATCAGCCATATTTTCACTTCTCCTTCTTTACCCTTGTAATCAGCCCTGGCAGCCCTGTTCCGACAGGCACAGGCTGGTTAAGCATTATGTTCTCAACTACAGAGTCAAGCTCGTCAACCTCGCCAGCCAAGGCAGCGTTGATTATGTGCTTGATAGGCGTCTCGAACGAAGCACGCGCCAAAACAGACGCCTTCTCAGACACAACACCATAACGGGTGATGCCCTTTACGCCGCCTGAAACACACATTGTGTCAGCGACAAGCATTATGTGCCTGATGTCAACTGTCAAACCCTGCGCCTCAATGACCTTGAAAACCTCGTCAATAATTGCCTGCCTTGCAGCCTCGATTCCAAACACTTCGGCAATTTCGTAAATATCATTGCTTACGGTCCTTGTTGGGTCCACAAAGTCCAGCTCAAGAACCTTCTTCAGGTTTGTGCCGGCTGTGATAATGATGAATTCATCGTGCCTCTTGACAGGAAGAACCTGGGTGATGCCCTTGATTCCTGTTATGTGTATGGTCTTAAGGTCTTCCTTCATCTTGTAAAGCTCATTGAGGTTCTTTTCGTCCTTGCCTTTCAGCTTGACCTCGACAACGCCGTCGCCCTGCTTTACAGTGCCTGCCTTTCCAATGTCCTTTTCCATTGCCTTGCCAAGCGCTAAAGGTGTTACGCCGATGTCCTGCATCTTCTGCACATTGAGCTTTATCTCAATCTTCATGTCAACTATGTTGATTACGTAATCAGTAACAAGCTCGTGAAGCTTTGTTTCCTTAATCCTGAGCGCAAGCTCGCGGATATCCTTGCCCTTGTTGTAAGGCGCCTTGAGGAAAATCTCCATCATTGGCGTCGCGAGTGTCTTTCTTCCGTCAAGAATCTCAATAATACGGGGCAAACCCATTGTGACGTTGAGCTCAGCGACTCCTGCGAAGTGGAATGTGTCCAGTGTCATCTGCGTGCCCTGTTCGCCGATGCTTTCTGCGCCAATCAGGCCGACTGCCTCTCCAGGGTCAATGCGCGCAGCAAGGAATTCCTGGTACAGCTTTTCAGCAGCCCTCTTGAGCTTGCTGGCAGGGCACTTCTCCTCAAGCTCCTGCAACAGCTTCGGAGGCATCTTGTCCTCATATTCCTTCAGTTCTGCGTGAGTCATTTACCTCGTCAACCTCCTTTCAGTCATACATCTAGATGAGGTTGACGATGGTGCTGAAAATGCGTTCATTTTCATCATTTCACCGAGTCAATTATTTTTTGAACATCAATCTGGCCGCTTTCTGACCTTGAAACATCAATACCGTCCTCACCGTACTCGAACTGGATAATCCTTCCGTTTGCGTCACGGACAGTCCTGTCATACTCGACGCGCAGGTCCTGCATTGCATTTGCCAGCCTGCGGTACAGATAACCTGACTTTGGAGTACGCAAAGCAGTGTCCATAAGCGAGTCCCTTCCTGTTATCTCGTGGAAGAAGAACTCGCGCGGGTTAAGGCCGTGCTTGAAGCCGTGCCTGACAAATCCGCGCGCTTCAGGCGACAAATCGCCCTTCTTGAAGCAGCTCAATGTCCTTCCTGTGTATCCCTTGTCAATGCGCTTGCCCCTGAGAGCCTGCTGTCCGACACATGCGCTCATTTGCGTCAGCGCGAGTATGTTACCACGCGCACCTGACTTGACCATTATCATTGTCTGGATGTCCTTTGGAGTGTTCTCCTTGACAATCTGACCGCACTTGTTACGCGCGCGGTTCAAAACTTCAAGTATCTTGAGCTCAAGAGTCTCAGCGAGAGTGCGCCCTGGGAATGCATCAAGCGTGCCTTCGTGGAAGCTCTTGATTATGACATTGACTTCCTCCTCTGCCTTTGTGAGGGTTTCGTCAATCTGGTCATTCGCTGCCTTTGGAAGGTCATTGTCAGAGATTGGGGCGCTGAATCCTGTCATGAGAAGCACCTCAATTCCGAGCTTCAGTATCTTGTGCAAAATGTCAACTGTCCTTGCAGGGCCGTAATACCTGTGCAGGGTCCTGAGCATGACTCCTGAGCCCTCTCCTCCGACGCTGTTTTTGTCAATGACTCCCTCAACAAGCTTTCCATTCTCGACAACAACAGGCGCTCCTGCCTTGTCAGTTCCCTTGTAGTTGAAGTCTTCCGGCAGCAAAACGCTGAATATTTCCTTTCCCGGCACTGTCTTCTTGTGCGGCAGCCTTGAAAACTCTGTGACGCCGGCTGCGCAAAGCAGCTCAATTGCCTTTTCGCGGTCAAGCTCAAGCTCTGATGTGAGCAGGAAGTTTCCTGAAATTCCGTCGTGGATGCAGCCAATCGCGGACATTCCGTGGCCTGGCGAGACAAGCTGTGTCTGGACTTCCATCAAAATCTCAGCCTCTGCGCGAGATTCCTCTGTCTGTGGAATGTGAAGGTTCATTTCGTCTCCGTCAAAGTCAGCGTTGTACGGCGCGCAGACTGCAGGGTTGAGGCGCAAAGTCCTTCCCGGCAAAACCTTGATGCGGTGGCACATCATGCTCATCCTGTGCAATGACGGCTGCCTGTTGAAAATTGCGATGTCGCCGTCCATTATGTGCCTTTCAACGACATAGCCCGGCTGCAGCTCCTCAAGCGCAGCCTCCTTTGTCTCGTCTGTTATCTTTTTCTTCTTTCCGTCAGGGCGCACAACATAGTTCGCACCCGGATACTTGCCCGGCCCGTTTTCGACGAACTTCTTCAAGTATGCCATGTTCCAGTCATTGATTGTTTCCGGAACTGTGAGCTTCATTGCCATCACTTTCGGCACTCCGACCTCGTTAATCTTGAGCATTGGGTCAGGCGAGATGACCGAGCGCGCGCAGAAGTTTGTCCTCTTTCCTGCGAGGTTGTGCCTGATTCTTCCTTCCTTGCTCTTGATTCTCTCTGTGATTGTCTTCAAGGGCTGTCCTGAGCGGTGCCTTGCAGGCGGAACCTGCGCGATTGTGTTGTCAAAGAACGTTGTGACGTGGTACTGCAAAAGGTCCCACAGGTCCTCGATTATGATTTCAGGCGCTCCTGCGTTGATGTTTTCAAACAGGCGCTGGTTAATCCTGACAATGTCGCCGAGCTTGTGCGTAAGGTCGTCTTCTGAGCGCTCTCCTGATTCAAGAGTGATGCTTGGGCGCACTGTGACAGGAGGAATTGCGAGAACAGTCAAAATTGTCCATTCAGGGCGCGCGTAAGTCGGGTCAATGCCGAAGAGCTTGCAGTCATCGTCCGGAATCTTCTCAAGGCGCGCGCGGACTTCAATCGGGCTCAGGCGCTTTTCGCCCTCCATGAACGTGGTTGGCTTCTCAATGGTTATCTTTGTCTGCTTTGCCTTGCAGTGCGGGCACTTGTTGGTTGATTTGGTTGAGTCAATTATCTCCTTTATCTTTGCCCTGCGCGCCTCAATTCCCTCTGCCTGCTCAACCTCATTAAGCAGGGCATTGTAGCGGGTTATCTTTTCCTGCGGGATAAGAATCCTTCCGCATTCCTTGCAGGTGCATTTCAAAAGCGACTGGATTATTCTTGCGAACTTGACGTGGACAACAGGGCGGGCGAGCTCAATGTAGCCAAAGTGGCCGATGCATTCCTTGAGCTTGCTTCCGCAGGTCTTGCACCTCAATCCAGGGTCAATGACTCCAAGGCGGACGTCCATAAGGCCGCCGTCAACAGGATAACCTTCCTTGTCATAAAGTTCAGGAGTGACAATCTTTGCTGAAGCCATTTTCTTTATCATCTTCGGGCTCAAAAGGCCGAAAACAACGCTCTCAACCTGCTTAAACACAGAGTGCACCTGCGCCTCAATGCGCTCAGGCGAGATTGGCTTCTTTGGAACCTCAGCTACTGCGGCAACAGCCTTTTCCTCTTCTGTGGCAAGCTTCTCAGTGCGCTTCTGCGCCACTTCTGCCTTCATGGTCTCTTCGCTGGCAGGAGCAACCTTGACAACAGGAGCTTCTGGCTCTGTCGCTGCTGCGAGCGCGTCCTTTGCCTGCGGTGCTTCAACCGCTTCTTCTTTCTTTTTTCTTGGCATTTATACTCCGTTTGATTCCATTTTCTTGAATGTTGTGTAAACAGCATCAACTGCTTTTTCAAATGCTTCGTAGTTTTCAAACGCAGTGTATGGAACTGTGAACTTGACTTCATTGCTGTAGCCTTCAGGGCCTGAGGGAACCACTTCTGAAGAAATGCCTGCCTTTGCAAGCGCATCCCTTATGCGGTAATCCCCGCCCATCTTGTATGACTTGGCAGAGCAATAAATTGTGTTTTTGTCCTTTTGGTCCAATGTGAATGCCATGTTGCCTGAAAAGCCAGAGTCAATATCAACAAGGAGTGTTGACTCATTCTGCGAGTCCACCCTTGCGCTGACTCCTTTTGTTCTGGCTGCAGTTACAAGCATATTTTCCAGGCAATTCATTTCAGTTGGTTCTGGAACTAGTGAATTACATCTCTGCGTATCTTTTTGTGTTTCCATTTTAGTACTTGTTTTTCAGGACGAGCTTTGGATATATTCCAAGCGACTTGAATTCGTCCAGTATGAGCTTGAATGCGTAGCTGATTTCAATGTCATTCACGTCAACATTGTCCCCGCATATCGGGCAGTAGCGCTTGTCCTTGTAAGTGTCGTGAATCGCGATGACTCCGCAGTTTTCGCAGATTGGGACAACTGTCTTGTCAGAGTCAAAGCGCTCCTTGAGCAGCAATGAGGCTCCGTGCGCGACAAATGTGTCCTTTTCCATTTCTCCAAGCCTGAGGCCGCCTTCCTTTGCCCTTCCTTCTGTCGGCTGCCTTGTGAGAAGCTGGATTGGGCCGCGTGCACGAGAGTGTATCTTGTTCGCGACCATGTGCTTGAGCTTGAGATAGTACATGCTTCCGATGTAAATCTGGGCATCCAGCTTTTCGCCCGTGATTCCATTGTACAGTGTTTCTGTTCCGTTCTCGCGGAATCCCAATGACAAAAGCTCCCTTCGCATTGCCTCTTCAGGCTCTGACTCAAAGGTTGTGCCGTCAATGTGCCTTGCTGCCAGCGCGCCCATCTTTCCGCCCAACAGCTCAAGCAGGTGCGCCATCGTCATACGCGACGGGATTGAGTGCGGCGAGAAAAGCATGTCAGGGACTATTCCTGACGCAGAGTATGGCATGTCTGACTCAGGCACGATCAATCCGACAACTCCCTTTTGTGAGTGCCTTGAACAGAACTTGTCGCCGATTTCAGGGATGCGCTGGTCGCGTATCCTGACCTGGACGAGCTTGTTTCCCTCCTCGTTTTCAGTAATGAGGACAAAGTCAACAACCCCTTCCTCGCCGTGCCTCAAAGCAACTGAGCTCTCGCGGCGGATGTTTGATGAGAGTGAGTATTCTTCAAGCGAGCTGAGGAACCTTGGCGGCGAGGTCTTTCCGATTATGACATCCTCTTCCCTGACCTGGGCTTCAGGATAGATTATTCCGTCGCCTTCAAGCATCCTGTAGTCTTTTTCGCTCTTGTATCCCTTGACTTCCTTGTCAGGGATGCAGATGTTGTCCATAAGCCCGCCTGAGTACCTCAATTCCTCTGCGACAGCCGGGCGGAAGTAGCTTGAACGCGCAAATCCGCGCTCGATTGAGCCGCGGTTGAGGATGACTGCGTCCTCCATGTTGTAGCCCTTGTAGCTCATCACCGCAACGACAATGTTCTGGCCGCAGGGGTGGGTCTCATAGCCCGAAAGCTCGTGCATTATTGACTGCACTATCGGAACCTGAGGAGTGTGCAAAAGGTTGACGTCCATATCCATCCTTGCAGGGAAGTTCGCGGCATAGAACCCGATTGCGTGCTTTTGGTTCTTTGAGCCGATTGCAAGCCTTGCTGAAGGGTTGTGGTCTCCGAACGGAACAAGTGTTGTAACGATTCCCATCATTGCCAACGGGGTGATTTCCAAATGCGTGTGCTCAGGAGTTAGCTCTTTTTCGTCAAATGCGAGGAGCGCGTTCTCCTCCTCTCCTGCGTCAAGGTATTCTATTACTCCCTGCTGGACAAGGTCATTCCAGCTTATCTCATTCTTCTGCAATTGCTTGATGTGCTTTTCAGTGAGAAGCGGGATTCCGTCCTTGACAACAATCAATGGCCTTCTTGTCCTTCCGCGGTTTGTCTCGATGAAAACCTGGTTAAGGTGCTCTTCGAGCATCACGTTCATGTTTGAGGAAAGCGTTCCTGCCCTGCGTGCAGAGCGTATCTGGCTGACAAACTCCTTTCCATTGTCAATATCCCCTGCGAACTTGCCGTTAACAAATATCTCACTCACGGTCGCACGCTCCTCATGCCCATTCCCTTGAGCTGTTTCAATACTTCCTGCTCGTCAGTTTCCTTTGAGACCTGCGCGAAAAGGGCAAGGTTCTTTCTGAGTCCGATGTTTGTTCCTTCAGGCGTTTCTGCCGGGCAGAGCCTGCCAAGGTGTGTTGCGTGAAGCTCGCGTGCCTCGAAGTTCTCCTGCGAGCTTGACAAGGGCGAGACAACACGCTGCAAGTGTGAGATTGTGTTCAGGTGGTTAAGGCGCTGGATTCTCTGCGAAACTCCTTTTCTTCCGCCGACCCAGTTTCCTGTCGCCATTGAGCTGTAAATCCTGCTTGTGAGAAGCTTGTCGCGGATAATCACCCTGATGCTTGGGAACTTGCCGCGCTTAACGATGCGCTGGAAGTTGTAGAGAATGTCGCCGATAAGCACCTTGAGGTTCATGCGGAACAGGTCACCAAGCAAGTCGCCTGACATCTTGATGCGCTTGTTCATGTAGTGGTCCTTGTCGTCCAATGGCACTTCGCCGTTTGCGCCCGCAATGTACTTGCGCAGCATCTTGCAGATGTTGTATGCCTTGAAAATCCTGTCCTCCTTGAGAGTCCCGACGTGCGGAAGCAGATACTTGTCAATTATTTCGTTCATCCTTTCCAGGCGGATTTCCTTTGCCTGCGTGATGCCTATCTTCTTTGCGATGTAGTCAATCGCGTCCTCGCTGTTCTTCACGTTGACAAACTCGAAAAGGTTGATGAGCACTTCGTCATACTGCTTGTCCTTTGAGATGGACTGCATTATTTCCTCATCCTTCAGCAGCCCGAGGGCCTTGACGACTATTATAATAGGGACGCGCTTGACGCGGGTGAACGAAAGGTAGAACAATCCGTCCTTGAGGCGCTCAATCGTGTGCGGAATCTTGAACGGGCCGTTTTCCGAGAAGAGCTTGCCTGTGAAGTTTGTTACGCCTGAGCTTTCCTCCACGATAAACCTGTTGCTTGCAAGGTCCTCGATGTTGACAAGGACACGCTCTGTACCGTTGATTATGAAGTAGCCTCCTGGGTCGTCAGGGTCTTCGCCATTCTTGATGAGCTCCTCCCTTGACATCTTGCTAAGGTGGCACTTCTTGCTCTTGAGCATTATCGGAAGCGAGCCAATCTGTGTTGTGAAAGTCTCCCTCTGGACATCATTGATGTGCGAAGAGACCTCGATGAATACAGGCGCTGCGTAGCTGAGCTTCCTCAGCCTTGCCTCGACAGGGAGAAGCTCCCTGACTGAGCCGTCTGCCTCTGTTATCGTTGGCACCTTGACCTCAATCTTGTCAAGGCGTATCTTGAATGACTCAACATTTGGCGGAATGATTGTGGGCTCAATGTCCTTGTTCTCGTTGACTATCCTCTGCAGTTCGTGCTCGACAAAGAAGTTAAAGCTCTCAATGTTGCTGTTCACCAAAGAATTGTCAGCGAAATGCTTTGCGATGAGCGTCTTGGCTATGCTTGGCATTATCTGCTCACCACCCTTCTGTAGAACACTGCCTCGCCTGCTGTCGGCGATTTCCTTGCGATTTTGATAATGTCGCCTTCCTTTGCGTCAAGCCCCTGTATCGCAGGGTCATCCTTGTATACCCTTGGAAGGTCGCGAAGGTCTGCAACATACCTGTCAAAGAGGTCTTTCTTTTCTTTCTCGCTGAGTTTCACGTGTTTCGGAACCAGTACGTGTTTGCTCACGTCAAATTCTTTTCCCATTTTGTGCGAGGCCTCTCAGTGTAAGCGGGCCCGACGCGATTTGAACGCGCGACCAGCTGGTTAAAAGCCAGCTGCTCTAGTGCCTCAGTAGTCGCTTTTTACAGCGGCAAACTGACCAGGCTGAGCTACGGGCCCATAAGTTTGACTGAATATGATTGTGAAACTAGATGTAAAACAGGCAGGTATTGCTGAAATGCTGGGAAATGAGTGCTGCTCCATGCAAAAAAATGTGTCTCCTCACTCTATTCGCAATTATATCGAATTTTCCGAGGGCTATTTATAAAGGTTACGCTTTTTAAGGGGTTAAATCGCAGACTCCTGTGCTTATAGCAGTTTCTTAAAGATCCTTCTAAGCTCAATTTCCCTTGAGTGGAGGTCGCCCGGAGTGCCTGAAATGTGAACCTGCCTTCCGCTTCCTGGAATTGTCACGCGCACTTCCCCTGTCTGATCAACAATAAAACCAAGAGTCCTGAGCTGGCTCATGACCTTGTCAACAGGCTTTGTGCTCTTGAAAATCTTCTGAATCTGTTCGAGAATCTCCTCTCCTGTGTTGCTTGGCTGGTTTGCTTCGCGGATTGCGCGTATCATGTCAGCCCTTCTTGTGTCAGTGAGGTTGTTTGTGAAGTAGTTGTCAAGAGCCGCAATGACCATGTCGCGCAGTTCTCCTGAATAAAACTCATTCATGTCCGGAGGCACAGTGAGCATTTCTCCGCCTGTGCCTGCTTTCTTTTGGAATCTGGCAAGCTGCTGCCCCATTCCATAATTTTGCCGCTTAAGATCCTCAATCTGGGTGTCTCTGTTTCCAGTTTCATCTGATGCAAGTTGGAGCAGTGCATTAAGCTCTTTAACCTGGTCCTCAAGCGTGGTTATATCCGCACCGGTTTTTTTTGACTGCTCGATTTCCACAATCTTTGCTGCGTGGGATTTTTTCAAATCCTCAAAGCGCTTTGCAGTCTGCAATCCCTTTATGCCGTTGAAAGTGCTGCAGTCAGGAACCACTGTGTACAGCGCGCTTTCCCTGATAATTTCATGAATCTCATCTACCATTGCGCTGGTTCCGGGTGTCAACGAGCCGGTTTCTGGCGCCAATGAGCCTGTTTCCGGTGCGGTCGTTGTTTTCGGCAGCAAATGATGGCGGACTCCATTGGGCCAGTAAATGCCCACTGCGCCATTGTACGCATTGATGCCCTTTGTCGCGTCCTTCAGATTGAAAGTGAAAGGAATTGACGGCGAAGGCTCCACAATAACGTGGGCAATTCCGCCAAGCAGGAAAGCAAGGTCATTTGGGTTGACAGGCGTTATATCCTGCCTGTACCTGCTGACATAAACCACAGGAAGCGTGTTTTCAGACTTGTTCCTGATAATGTCTGCGACAAAAGGAAGGTCATCATCCATAATCCAGTGCGGCGTTGTCTTGACTTCGAGGTCAAGGCCGTCATAGCCGCCGCCAAGCGCGCGGATAATGTCATTGACTATCCTTGGCTTCAGTATTTTTCCGTATTTTTCTCCTGTCCTTGTTGCCTCATAATCATTGGTGAACACGACATTGAACTTGTCATTTGCAATGTGTCCGACAACCTCTGAGGTGCGCACAGCCCCCTGCTTCTGCTCCACCAGGCGGATGCCAATGCTTTTCTGCACGCCAAGGTCATGCTGTTTTTCATAGTGGCGGCCTTCGTAGCGGACGGTGTGAATTGTAACATGGCCCTTTTCGAACATAAACCCGTCCTGCGCAATTCCAGAAATTTCAGCCCTGTTGATTTTCCTGTACGGGCTTGATGCAATCCATTCAGCAACAACTCCTGTAAGGTCATCAAGAGTCTTTCTGCTGTTGACCGGGAAAACAGCTGAGTAGATGCGCGCCATATCACGTTAAGATACTCAGAACGTCTTTTTAAAGCTTATGATTTTAACTACTTATTGGTAGTTACCTCTTGTGCGCGAAAACAAAGCTGCAGAGTTAATTTTTCAAAACATTTCCGGTTCGAAAACCTTCCGATTAACCCGGAAACTCTTACTGGCGTATTTATATTTCAGCTGCCTTATACTGCCTGATGCATGGCTCATCCAGGCCGCGCGTGATAACGGGGTAACTGCGGGAAAACCTGAAGAATTTACAAACGGCTCATTCACTTGAGGTTGCGTTCTTTTTTTGATAACTCTCTTCTTATTTTCCTGACTTCTTCCACAGAATCTCCTGTGTTGGGTATTGAGCCGATTACCTTATCAAGCATAAACTTCCTCAAGGCGTCCCTGATTATATCTGACCTGCTCGCGTAGAATTCACCGTCAACATAACCCTCAATAGCGTCAATCAGCTTTTTCGGAAGCCTCACCTGGACTAGTTCCATTGCCATTGTACTACAAATGTAATGCGTTTAGGTATATAAGCTTTTCGCTTATCTTTTGTGCGCGAAAACAAACAGACAGTCTAGTTTCCAGCAATTTTAAATAGTTAGAACACATTAGCAGGGGTATGCAACCGTATCTTGAAAAAATGCTTCAGGCATTACAGGACCCACAAATCAACGGTTTTCCGGTGATGGTGCCCGAACATAAGAGCGACGTAATTCGCGCGCTGGCTAATTTTCCTGATGCAAAGTATATCAGTGAATGGCGTTATGCGTGGGGGAGTATTGTATACAAGTATCACGTGCATACTGCCAAAACAGGTGAGGAACTGTTAAGACTTTTGAAAGAGGGAAATGGAGGGAAACATCCTACGCTGACTGGTGTTTATGCGGTATCAGAGCTTGATTCTATTCTGGCAGATCCTGTTCATGCAGAGTCTCATTAATATATAAATCCAATTCAGGATTTATTTGTCCGGAAAACCAAAGGACTGAGTCCTGTGTAAGCTGCGCCTGCGCGCTGCCTTTGAGTTCTCTGCAAATTGCTTCTAAGCGCTTCATAAGCCGTTCTTTCCTGATTTCTCCGGATACTATAGAGTAAAACTCAGCACGGTTTCTGCGCAACGATGCGTAATCTTTTTTCACGAATCCGGGTGCGGCGGGAAAATTAGCATCACCTCTGACAATAATTGCAGGGTGCACAAAATGCTTAGGTCCTTCAAGGTCTGCTTTTTGAATGTGGGTTACGAGCGGGGCGATATCTCCTGACTGCAAAGGGATTACCAAATCAATCTCATCATTTACCACCACTTTATTCTCTGGATTTTTTACAACTTCTTCTATTGTGACTTTATTTAATTCTGCATCCACAAATTGTGCATTTTGGTACTCCTCAATAAACCGCGGTTTCTTTGTGTATTTCGGGTGGAAATAGTACTGTGCATGCCTTGGAAGAATCATTGATTCGTATGAGCCGAATTTTTTCAATTCATCAAGAACAAAATCTATTTGCTTTTCAGAGTCATGCAGGTAATGGATTATTACTGCGGTTTTAGGCAATTCAATTTCGGAGCGTATGAAATTTATTCCAGTTAAATACTGACAGATAATCAGCTGCATGGTTCGTTTGGAAATCTCCTTTATTTCTTCTGCGCCAAAATCATTTTGCATATATTTCTCAAGCGGAGAATGCTTTTAAACCTTTTGTTTTTTAACTACTGGTTGGTAGTTACCTCTTGTGCGCGAAGACAAAGCGGTAAGGGGAATCCTGGATTAAGAAATTAGTATCCGTAATAACAGTCACTAATGTTTTTTCAACAGGGAAGTGCGTGACTTCAAGGCTGCACTCAACATCCAGGTCAAACAGGTTGTTGTTCTTCTGCTCTGATGCCACGATGTCATTTGCCAGCTGGAGGATTTCTGCCAGCCTGACTGCTTTCATTGTTGGCAGGAATTCAGGCGTTGTTATCATGTCGCCTTTCTTTTCCTCAATTTTGTAGTCTATTGTGAACCTGACGCTATTTCCTGCGATTATTGTTGTCGTCCTCGGCTGCGCCTTCTCAATTACTTCAATGCCCTTGTCTCTCAGCAGTTCAAAATTCCCAAGGCAGTTCATTATGTGCGCGTCAATGTATTCTGACAACTGCTGTTCAACTGTTGCTGAGTCAGGGGCATTGTTAACCCCTGCGTCATAAAGATAAGATGTTTTTAACGGCTCAAAGTAATTAACGCCAAGCTCTGCATAGCCGCCGTGCTTTCCTATTACCAACAGCGCATCGTCTGCTAACAGGCCAAGGCATTGCTCAACAAGCTGTTCTGCGCTTGAGGGCTCGATAGGGTGCACAAACACTTTCTGGCTGGTGAGGTCAACAATGTAAAAAACAATTGCTGACAGTACAAGAAGAACCATTCCAAGCATTATGAAAAGTGTTACCTGCGCTTTCATCATGCCGCCGACTCGCTTCGCTCCTCTGCGGACACCATTCGTTTCACTCATGGGAATCTTGCCTTTTGCTCGTTTAATGACGACATTATTGATGCTATCTGGCTGCTGTCAGGAGGCAGAACAGTTACATGGCACAGCCCCCTCTTGTAATCCAGCAGGTTGTCAGTGATTGTGGTTGTGGAGTCTGAATAAGACGCAGTGTATTTCACGCCCCAGTTTTTTGAAACCCTGCCAAGCTTTTCATTTATTCCCAAAAACCTGTGAGTTCCTGCTGCCTCTTTTATTTCGCGCAGTTCCAAATAATTGCCCGGCACTGTGTAAATTTCAGGAGCGTCTGTTTCAATCATCACTTCCCCTGTTGCCAAATCAATTGTGTTCTTTCCAAAACCCATTGACTTGAAGGCAGTGCGCTTGTTTGCGTCAATCAATGCGCTGTCATAAACATACCTTGTGTATTCTATCATGCCATTGAGCAATAATTTCTGGTTTGCCAAATCAACCAAGCCGCATAACGGGCAGTCAGAAACCAGTTGCTGTGAGACTGCTTTTTGTACGCATAATTTGTAAGCGTATTCCTTTATTATGAAACCAAAGCTGTATTCAAACCTGCCTGTGTCAATGTCATAAGTGCTTACAGGGGTGAGGTTCATGCAGACAACCCCGTACCTGCCGTCCAATTGTATTTCCCCTGAGCCATTGACAAGTTCTGTTAAATTGCCTGTTTTCGTGTTCAATTCCATTGCTTTTACTTGGTAAGTCGGTCTTCTGCACGCAGTTATGCTTCCAACAATCGAGCTGTTCAGGTCTTTTGCAGTGTAATCAACCTTCTGCCCCTGGTCATAAACAACTTTTCCGCTTCCGCTCGTGGTCATTGTCATTATTCTTCCAACATTGAACTGCGCATCATTAACATCCTCCACAAGAAAACACCCAGCCTGCACAGCGCTTGCCTTTTCAACGCTAAACTGCTTGTTATCAGCAACAAGCATAATCACATCATTTGAAGTGCTTCCCTTGTAGTCCATAGAATCAGCAGAGCTCGCGGTCATTACGCCGTTGTTCCATTGGACGTTTTGTGCATTGCTCAGGATTATCGGTCCCTCGCGCAGTTCGCCAACATGGCCTGCTTGATAATTATCTTTTCCACTTGAACTTAACATGTCTGCATTTTCCACTGTTGCCCCGCTCGGTAGTGTTATTTTGTCTGCATGGATGAGTTTGCCATTTGCGTCCATTTTCACACCGACTCCGTTTTTGTACGTTGCACCATCAGAAGTAATCTCCCCAAAATTCACAGTAACAGTCCCATCGCCATTATCAGTGAATGTACTGACCTGCTGGGCAGGAACGTTTGGATATTTTTCCTTGAACTGTTCGGCAGGGGATGGTTTTGTTGTTTGTTCAACACTTTCTCCTCCTTTTTCAATAGCAATAACGATAGGTAAAAATATAATGCAGATTAATGATAACATTAAAAATGTCTTGAGCTTCATTTCTCCCTCTTTTTATTGCGTTGGATTAGAAATTGCTGTTATAAATGTTACTCTTTTGCCAAAAGAATGGATTCTCCAACAACTTTTATTTCACCAGTATTGTTGTATCTATACACTTTGTTGTCTTTGTCAATGCTTTGCTTCATAAACAGGTTCGTGGGTATCCAATAATTCGCATTGTTTCTAGTTCGGGGCGCGATGAACTTATCTTCCAAAGGACCGCCCCTGATAACATCTATCTGCTTTATTTGTCCACTATTCTTTTCAACAGTTTCTCCTTTTAACACATCAAAAGTGGAATACATGGATATTGAGGGGATTCCGAGAAGTCCCATTTTATTGAACCAATCCGCATTAGTTTCTTGGCGCACATCAGCATTATACCCAACAAATTTAATCCTGTTATGAAACATTTTTGCTAATGATATGAAAATAATTGCATCTCTATGTGCGGAACCTTTTCCCTTAGCACTAGGTGGATCTCTATTATGATAAAAGAACACCAGCACAGGTTTTCTTTCTTCTGGTTTTAAATTCTTTTGATAAACAAGCGCATCAAAATTAGTGTCATTTCCAACGCGCTGGACATACTCCACATTCGCCCCTTTCAGTATCTCTTCAACCGTATCTTTTTTCATCATGTCTGTGATTTCTGATTCGGTTATTTCGTCTGCTTTTTGTGCTATGTCCTGGCCGTATGCTGCTTTTGTTCCTGTTGCGGTCATTATTGAGCTTGCGCCTGCCAGCACAATCGCTGCGGCTGCTCTTTTTGCAAACATGCTAAGAAATCCCCTGCGGGTATAAGCAGGGTTTTGTGTAACGCGGGCAACTGCCGGCGCCTGCTGCTTTACAATTGCGTCTTCAAGGCCGTGCACCATTCCTGCTATTTTATACTCAAGAGCTGAAAGTTCATCTGACTTGACCGGCTGTCCTGTAAGAAGCCGTCCATATGCGTTTTCCCAAGCTCCAATGAAAGCCTTAGCCTGTTCTGCCATTTTAGCGCCTTTTTCAACCAATAACCTTATCCGATTAGCGTCATAACCTTCTGCCTTAATCTCAGCGAGCACATCTGCATCAAGCAATGACTGCAAAGCATCCATCAGTGCTGAAAGCGCGCCAATTTCTGACCGAAACACGCTGGGATTGAACCAGACGTGCTTCAATCCTATCTTTTCTGACTTTGCGTTAGGATCATCAGTTGTCTTTATCGCCTTGTTTGTCGCGACAAGCGCATTCCAAAATTCCAAAGAGGACATTTTGCCAATGCGCCTCTGGCGTAATTCCTGTATGCGCCCGCAGTAGTCACTGATAAGCTTTACAACCCTGCGCACTCGCTGCTCGTCCATCATGCACCTCTTTAGCGAAAAGAGGCGCATCTAGGATATATAAAGGCAACGGAATATAAAAACATTTAGCCAGAATCAGAGCTTGCGGACAATAGCCACCAGGCTTTCGCGCTTTTTAGGGTCATACTGGATGTCAGTGTTAAATTTCAGCTCTGCAGTTATTTCAGCAGAAGGGCCTGACATCATGTTTGCGTAGACTGGGGCGTAAGGCGGATCGTACCTTGCAATAATGCTGAAAGCAGTGTGGGTTATTTGCACTTTTGCTATTCTTGGCTCGCCCCTGAAGAACTTGTAGGTTGTTTTTGCATCAGGCTCAAGATTCAAGACCCTGTTCACAAGGCTGTTGATTATGCTGTTGCCTTTGTGAAGCGGAAAGTCAGGAGACTGCGAGAGCACCCACTGCCTTTTTCTCCTTGTCCCGTAAACGACAGTTGGCTCCATCATTTCAAATCCCTTTGCGGCCGTTTATTAAGCTGCTGGCATCATTACCCTTACAATTAATAAGAAAACGCAATATTTAAATACTTTGTAAGGGTAAGGTTGGCTGTGAGGGTAGTGAAGCGAAGGAAAGGGAAAGAGGAATTCTATTATTTGAAGCACTCATTCAGGAAGAACGGAAAAATAGTCACGCGCGAGAAATATGTGGGAAAGAACCTGCCTTCTGAGGAACTGATTGAATCAGCCGGAAAGGAGCTTATGCAGGAACAAAGGGGCGAGCTTCTCAAAAAGCTTGCAAAAATAAAAAGCAGCTTCCAGAAGGAGTGGAAAAGGCTTCCGGATACTGCAAAGGAAAACGAGCTGAAAGAGATAGCAATCGCCTTCACTTACAACACCAATGCGATTGAGGGTTCGACAATCACACTGGATGAGACAAGGGAAATACTTCAAGAGCAGATATCGCCAAACAAGCCATTAAGGGACATAAAAGAAACAGAAGCGCACGCAAGAACATTCCTTGAAATGTTAAAAAACCGGGAAAAAATCACAAAGTGGCTCATCCTGAAGTGGCACAATGACATTTTCCACGAAACAAAGCGCGACATTGCAGGAAAATTCAGGGATTACCTCGTAAGAGTCGGAGACTACCGAGCGCCTGACTGGCAGGACATTGAGCAATTAATGGAAGAACTAATAAAAGAAATAAACAAGGGGCCAAAGGAAATAAGCATTCCTGAGTTCGCGGGGCTGATGCATTACAGGTTTGAGAAAATCCATCCCTTTGGCGACGGCAATGGAAGAATCGGGCGCCTGCTTATCAACCACGTCCTCTGGCACGCAGGCTATCCAATGATAATCATTCCATACAAGAAAAGAAGTTCATACTACCGTGCGCTGAAGAAAGACGAAGCAGGGTTCATAAAGTATTTTGTCAGGCACTACCTTTCAATACACAAAAAGAGGTACGCTGAGTAAAATGCGCCTCATCCTTAACGCCAAGAAGACAATAGAAAAGAACGCTGAATTCTATTTCGAAAAGGGAAAGAAGGCAAAGGGAAAGATTGAGGGGTTGAAAGAGGCATTAAAGCGGTTTGAAAAACAAAAGGAAAAACTGCAAAAAGAGCAGGCGAATGTAATCGCGAAGTTAGAGAAGCAAAAGCCTGTGGCATCTGACAGGAAAAAAGAATGGTATGAAAAATTCAGGTGGTTCTACTCCAGCGAGGGAATGCTCTGCGTCGGAGGAAGGGACGCGACAACAAATGACATTATAGTCAAGAAGCACACCCAGCCAGGAGACTTAATCTTTCACACAGAAGCGCCGGGAAGCCCGTTCTTCATAATCAAGGCAGAAAACAAGCAAATAGGCGAAGCAACAAAAGAGGAAACCGCGCAGGCAGCTGCAACATTCTCAAAAGGCTGGAAGCTCGGCTTAACCTCAATGGAAGTCTACCACGTCACGCCAGAGCAGGTCACAAAAGAGGCAAAAGCAGGAGAATACCTCACAAAAGGGGCGTTCATGGTGATTGGAAAAAGGACTTATTATCATCCGACTCTGGAAGTTGCGATAGGAATTCTTGACGACGGAAGGATAATGTCAGGCCCTTTGCCAGCGATAAAAAAACACTGCAAAAAATACGCAGTAATCAAGCAGGGCGATGAAAGGCCCTCGGAAATCGCAAAAAAGCTGATTCACCAGTTCGGCGCAGGAACACCTGATGAAATAATCAGCGCTCTGCCATCCGGTGAAATGCGCGTGGCAAAGCAGTAATGTTTATATACAAATGTGCAATATACATTTTTAATAAAACAGAGGTGAAAAATCATGGCGAAAAAGAAGGCGAAGAGAACGGCAAAGAAGGGCAAGAAGTCAAAGAGAAAAACCTGCAGATACTGCTGAAAGTTCTGTGAAATAATGGACACTCATTCACTGCCAATAATTGTAAGAATCGGAAAAGCCGGAATTACTGACACGATTATTGCCGAGATAAAAAAGCAAGTCAGGAAAAGACAGGTAATCAAGGTCAAGTTCCTTCCTGTGCAGGCGTCAGGAAAGGACAAGAAGGCGTTTGCAAGGGAGCTGGCTGAAAGGTCAGGCACGCAGCTTGTCGCACAGGTGGGATTTGTCGCGGTGCTGAAGAAGATAACGCCATAGTTTAAATACCACTTCCCCATAAAGCAGATGCAAAAAGAGGGAAAACATGCCTGATGACAATATGCCGTGGCTGACAGAGGATGTAAAGGGCGCTGCAAGCAAGCGCATGATATTACACGATTTCTTCAACAAGAAGTTCAAGAAGGATTTCCCGAACTGGGAAAAACTGAAGGATGAAGAGAAAAAAGCGCTCCTCACAAGAATGGACTCCAAAAAAGCAGAGGAGTACGCAGACCACGACGAGCTTGAAATCCAGCGCGACCAGATACTGACAATGCCTTACCCAAAGCCCTCTAACAAGTACTACCTGATTTACGAGGTTCCGCACGAAAGCATAGAGCCGGTCTATTACTGGTGCCTCGGCCACATGACCAATGACTGGGGCTACCCTGTCGTGCATAAAATCTCAGACATATTCACCGCAGCAGAGCATTCATCATTCTACGGCGCATCAGCACAGCGCCTCGGGCTCGCGCAGGACAAAGTCGCGCAGTACTTGGCATCAATCGGCAAGATGATAAAAGACATGTTCCAGCTGGTCCGCGAACTCAGGTGGATTGATGAGAGAAAGAGGTATTACGAGGACTCTGACTTGGGGCAGGAAGGGGCTGAAATCGCTCTGAAAGGGCTCTGGACAGACATGGTTGACGGCGTTGTCGGCGGGCAAAGGACTTCAAGCAACCTTTTCGTGATGGCGCAGCAGCTGCAGTTCTCAGCACTGCCTGACCTTTTCTTCAACATCCATATCACAAAGAAAATCGTGGGAAAAATCAAGGGCAAGCCTGCTGACAAGGTGACTGATGAGGATTGCAGGAAGATGGTTGACGAGCTTGTGGAAAAGCAGGCAGGCGGGTTCAACAAGGAAATGAAGAATGTGCTCAAGCGAAAGCTCTACCAGTACCTTGTTTGGAAGTCGGAAACGTGGATTGAGATACAGCAGCGCAGGCGCTTCACTCTCGAATACCTTGACCAGCACTATCAGGTAATCAAGATGTACATGAGCTGGGTCAAGCCGTACCTGAAGCACATAAAAAAGCTCGGCTCAGATGTCACAAAGATGAGCTCGGCAGACCTGATAGCCGCTTTTGAAGGCTCGCTGGTTGAGATTGAAGTGCTCGGGCAGAAGATTCCCGAGAACAACAAGGATGTTTACTCGTGCATAATGCTCACGTTCCAGTACAGGACAAGGCCTGAAATGCAGTTCTCGCAGGAAGGCGGCTACCACCGCGGGCCATTGCACCAGGGCGAGACAAAGATTTTCTGGCGCGCATATGCATGGACAGAAAAGCAGATTGAGGAATACAAGGCGATGAAGGACGAGGAGGACTTTGAGCTGATAAGCAGCATTGACCGCTCGCTCAACGCGGCAATGGACGCGCTTGGCGCTGATTTGAAAAATTACCTCAAGGAAGCGCGCGGCCTGCGCGAGGAAAAGAAAAAAGAAGTCAAGGTGGTGCAAAAGATGGACCTTTTCGAGCCGTTCAAGGCGATTGGAAAGGGCTTTGCAGACACATTCACCTCAATACTGCCTGAGAAAAAGAAAAAAGAGGGCCAAAGCAAGGCAAAGCTTGATGCCGAGACAACAACTGCCGCAGTCTTAGCGACAAAGGATTTGTGGCAGAACTACAAGAACTTCAAGAAAGCGCACAGATTATTGTCGTGGTGATTTCTACATTTTGCATTCGATAACGTTCATTAAATAACGCAGACCCCAAATAACGCGCACAGACTTCATTCAAAGCAGAAGACTCCAATTAGCTCGCTTCGCTCGCATCAAGACACTCGCTCCTCGTTCGGCTGCTCACTGCGCTCCACCCGGTTCCGCTTGCTCGCAGCCTCACGAAGTCGCTCGGAATAAATAAAGAAAAAGAACTTCCATTATCGTTGGCACCGCGACTGTAAGGAGCCGTAACTTGTAGTCGTTTTCTCGTTTTATAAATTTTATAGAATAACGCATATAAGCTCCCAATCCATAATATCCCCTATGGCAAACGGAGTGTTTTCGCACAAGCACGCAAATGATTCTGCGTGCCCGAGCTGCGGGACGCCGATAAAGCACGGCGTCACAACTCAGTACCTTGACGACCTTGACGCAGAGATTTGCGCTGTCTGCGAACAGCCTTTGGCAGATGAGCAGGACAGCACACAGAAACGATGATTGTTCTCAGCGAATACGAAACTTTATAAAGCCCAAAATAGTAGGAGGGCTATACAGAAAGTGTGGGTTCTGAAGGTTATCAATAAGCATAGTGAAGACAATGGCGGACACACCAAAAAGACCGCAGGGCAAACCCGTTCAGGCAAAGCCAGCTCAGCCAAAACATGCTTTGCCAACTGAATTAGCTGCTCCTGCACAGTTTTCTGACGATCCGAGCAAGACTGTAGTTCTCAGAGCAGACGATACCCACGGTAATCCGCTTGTTGACAAAATGCTTGATGCTGAAAAGACACGGGCAGATGAAAAAAAGAAAGCATCGCAAAGAATTGCAATGCCAGAACCATCAGCAAAGCCTGCATCACAAAGAATTGCAATGCCGCCAAAGCCAGCTCCAACTCCTCCTTCAATTCCAAGGCCGTCAGGCGTAATCCCGAAGCCGGCAGCTCTTCCGCCGTCTGCATCACAAAGGATTTCTGCGGCGCCGACACCGTCCTCGACAAAAGTGTTAAATCCTATTACCGCGCTTGACATGTTTTATACTACTGTTAAAGAATCAGTGGAAACAATTGTGCTTGAACAATTCAGGAGCAAGCCAGACTGGAACCTTGTCCTTCCTGAGGCAATCAAGGAGAACGAGCAATACCGCGATATTGTTGCAAAGAGACTCGCTGATCACCACAAGTTATACGAGGCGATAAAAACATTCCTTGCTCATGCAGCTGATTACAAGGCAAAGGCAGAAGGCGCTGACACAAAAATACAGCATTTGCAGAACGGACCTGGCGCAGATTCATACCGCAAGCTTACGCAACAGCAGGAAGAGATTGACGCGGTAAAGGCAGCTCTTAAGGCGCAAAGCGATAGCCTTCAGGCGCAAAGCGCGAGCCTTCAGGAACGCATTGACCACGTAACAAAACAGGAACAAATTATTCAGAAAGCTTTCACAGAAGCAGAGCAAAAGCTTTCAGATGCCAGCGACGCAGAAAGGATTGCAAGGATGGGAATTGAGGAAGTAAAGCGCGAGCATGAAACGCTTGCAGTGGAACAGCAGGCAATAGAAGGGGAATACAAGAAGATTGCAGCAGAACGCGAGGCAATTGCAAAAGAACGTGAAACTCTCGCAGCAGCACCTGCAGCTGACCCTGCGCAAAAGAACGCGCTTGACGAGCTTGCAATGACTCTTGACGCCAAGAGCAAAGAGCTGCAACAGGACAGGGCTGCATTGGACCAGATGGTTGCGGCATACGAGCAGGACAATACCAAGCTCACAACGCGCGAAGAGGATGTTGGAGCGAAATACAAAGATTTGGCAGGAAAATACGCAGAGCTTGAGAGGCGCGAAAAGCTTCTCTCAGACGGCCAGAAAGAGTATGTTAAAAACACAGTTGAGTTCTCAAGACAGAATTCAGACTTATCAAAACAGGCTGCAGAATCGGGCAAATCGCGCGAAGAGCTTGCCAAATCGCGCGAAGAGATCGCACAGCAAAAGCAGGAAATGTATGAGTTGCTTGCAAGGCTTGTTGGCGGAGTAAAGAACGCATACTCAAGGATTGATGACAAGAACCGGAAGATTCACACGATAATTGAGATTGCTGCGAGAGAAATGGATGACATTGTGCATCAGGAACAGGCTCCGAGTGATGAAATGGCATTATTGAGCCAGCTTGACCAGATGCTGAACTACTTTGCCCCGAAGGATGCCCCTGTTAAGCAGGGCTAACGCTTAAATACAAAGCAGCAGTTGTACTTCTATGATGGAAAACATTGACTTTGACAAAATAAGGAAAATGGCTCCTGACAGGCGCATAAAAACATTAAGGGAGCTGCAGGAAAAGCTCGATGAGTTCATCAAGGAGCGCGAAAAGGAAATCTCAACAAGCCAGGATGAAATCAGGGACGCGCAGGATTTCCTGAAAGATGCAGAGGAAGAGCTTCAGGTGCTTGAGGAAATGCAGGCAGAGGCGCCGAAGATAAAAGAAGTCAATGTTGAAAAGCTCTTTGAGCCTGAAAAAAAGAAGCAGGGCAGGGAGCTTGAGCAGATTGCAGAGCAGGAAGGCCCAAAGACGCCTCCAACATCTTTGGAACAGCAGGCATACATCTCAAGGCTTGCCCAGCAGCCTGTTGAAAACATTTACGAGAGGGTTAACAAGATAAGGGATGAAATCAGGACAACAGGGCTGATGTCAAGCTATCAGCAGGAAAGGCTTGAGCAGTTCAGGGAAGCATTGCATGAAAAGGAAGAGGCAATCAGGGAAGGCGAATACCAGCCAGGAAGAAAGGCAGAACACCTCCTCACCGCAGCTGAAAAGGCAATAATGTACACCACAGGGGCAAAGCAGTTCTACCGCAACCAATAATATTATAAACTCAATATACCTTTTTGTATACTATGGCTGAGTTCAAGACAGAGTACTACACGCCGATGGACCGCGGCTACCATGAACAGATTGAGTTAGAGCCGGCAAGGCCAACCGCGGCAATTGAAGAACCGATAATCCCGATTTCCCACCTCGGCATGACAGCCCCCGAACACGACCCGTCAGGCAGATTCAAGAACATTCTCCAAAACGTGCAGGCGGCAATCAGGGGAGGAACAGGCAACCTGCAAATAGTCTTCCAGACGCCTATTGAATCACCAATCGGCGGAAGGCCAAAGGCATACGGCGAGGAAGTAAGAAGGGCAATCAAGGAAGTCGCCATGGCAAACGAGGTTATGGTCACAGGAATGGAAATGCCGACCTCGCTGTCAAACCTTTCAGGATGGGACCAGCAAAGGGGCATTGTAGACGAGGAAAAGCGGCAAAGAGACCTTGATGAAGTCAAGGAAATGATAAAGTTCGCAGCAGATGTCGGACAGGGCGGAGGAGTTGACATTCTAAGCTGGGAATATGACAGGCCTGTGCACAGGGCAAATTGGTGGGACAAGGACTCATCCGAGGCAAAGGCATTCAAGAAGCTCGCTGAAATGGACAGGCAGAAAGAGGAAATCAGGTTTGTTGACAGGCGCTCAGGCCAAATCGGAACAATCCCTATCCGCGACGGAATCCCGATGTTCGTTAATAAAGAAACTTTTGAAAAAATTGAGGCAGCAGACCCTGACGCAAAGCCTGATGTCTGGTATTATGAGGATTTTGAAAGGTGGGCGCAAAAGGAAAAAAAGCCAATCACAACGCTGGTAAAAGACCATTTCCTCGGCGAACAGCTTGAAATGGCAAAAGCGCAGACAGCATATTACCTACGGCAGTATGATGACTCTCTCGACGCAGTCGAAGACATAAAGAAGAGGATTGAACAGGCACGCGAGAAAGGCGCGCCTGAAAGTCAAATAAAACCGCTGGAAGACAGAAAGAGGCAAATTGAGCAGATGAAAGAATACTTCAAGTCAGGAGTCGGCGAGCAAAAGAGGGTGCAGGAGCAGATGAGGCAGCGCATTGAAAGCTGGACTCCTATGGATGAATACGTGCTTGGCAAGAGCGAGGAATCATACGCAGAGGCAGGCATCACGGCAATGCAGATGCAGGACAAGCTCGGCCCAAAGAACATGAAAAAAGACCTGTATGTCGGCCCTGAGACAGGATGGCCACAATACTTCGGAAGCCACCCAAAGGAATTCGCACAGCTGATACTTGAGTCAAGAAAAGTGATGGAAAACAAGCTGGTTGAGCAGGGCTATGCACGCTCAACAGCACATGATGAGGCAAGGCGCCACATCAAGGGCACGCTTGACACTTCACACGTCGGAATGTGGCTGCAGAACTTCCACCCAGAGCTTCCATGGGATGACCGCATAAAGAAATTCAAGAAATGGTACATGGACGAAATGGAAGAGCTCGCTAAAATAAACAAAAAAGAGCAGATTATCGGCGCAATACAGGCAGTTGACAGCGCAGGCGCAGGCCACGGACACCTGCCGGCAGGCCAGGGAATACTTCCGGTAAAGGATGCTGTTGAACTGCTGAAGCTGAAAGGCGGCTTCAATGGCTATGTGACAGCTGAAGGCCACGAGGAGGAGAAGTTTGGCGAGGGAAGAATGGGGCTCAAGACCTGGCAGCACTTCAACGCGCCTTTGGCGTCAGGCTATGGTGCAGGCGGAGGGGTTCCTGTGAGGCGCTGGGGAGATGTCCAGCAAAATTATTTCGGAAAAACATACTCGCCACAGTTCATGTTCGGCGCTTACGCCCCAAGCAATGAGTTCAAGCTCTGGTCAGAAGTGCCGCTGGAATAAAAATAAAAAAATAAAAAAATCAAGGCGCATTTACTGCATCCTTGAATTCATCTTCTCTGCAAGCGCAACAAGGTTCTCAGGCGGGCAAAGTGTGTCCATTGTGCCTATGTGCGCAAGGAACTCGTTCTGCACCCACGCGATGTTGTGCCTGTTAAGCTCTGCGTACTGGTAGCTGCGCTCTCCAACTTCCTTTCCTTCAACAGCTCCCTGTGTCCTGCGCATTGTCACGCCGCGGTCAAATTCGCGGTTTGCGTCCTTGGCAGTGTGCATGTTGACAACTTCAAATCCACCAGTAAGCTTGGTGTTTAACTGGTCAACAACAGGAACCCAGCAGTCTCCCTTTGTTATCTTGGGAGTCACGATGATGTTGCCGTCATTTGCGCAGATTTCCTTGAATTCGTCTGCAGACAACAGCTCAAAGCACCTTTGCGAAAGGTCTATTCCTGTCTCAACAGGAGCAGGCGCATTCTCCAATGGCGCTGGCGGAACCTCTGCCGGCGCTGCAGGCGCTGTTTCAACTGGCGCTGCAGGCTGTGCCGCAGGTGCCGCTGGCGCTGCCGGAGCAGCTGGCGCTGGAGCAGCAGGCTGTGCCGCTGGCTGGCAGCCAACCACAAACAGAACTGATAAAACCAATAATGTCCATAATATTTTGTTCATAAAACTCACCCCGTGAGAAAACAGTAACTGATTATATTTAAACCTTTAGGTGTATTTCAGTGCCTCAATAATTTCAGGCATTCCGTCATTCATTGCCACTTTGACAGCATGATTGACGCCAGGACCCAGAAACATCCTGCCTTCAATCATTGCACTGCGGGGCTCCCTCATGTGATAATGGCCGAAAACATTCAGCCGCGGCTTGAATTTCCTATCAACAGCCACAGCACCTGCATCAACGCCATTGCGGTATGCGTAATCACACGACCGCAAGCCAGGCCTGCTGCTCCAGGAATGAAACTCAGGCCTGAAAGCCTTGTGCGTGACAAAGATATCAACCTTGCCGCTGCCGAGAATATTCTTTGCAGCATTTGAAGGCTCCCCTGCGGTTCTTTCTGACTCGACCCGGTCATACCAATTAATGTGCGGATAATATTCAGGGCAGAAATCCTGAACCATTCTTACAAATTCGCCTGTTGCAGGCAGGCCCGCAAGTGTCAGGCCCATAAACTCAGTGTACTTTCCTTGGATATAATTCACAGCGCTCATCCTGCTCACAATGAAAGAAGGGTCATGGTTGCCCAAAGTTGCAAAAACAGGAATTCCTGCGCGCCTGTAATACTCATTGATTTTCACAGCCTTATCCTCGTAAACCTTCCTGAACGCGTCCTTCATTGCAAGTGTTCTCCTTTGGCTTGGAATCATGTTGCTAAACTCGCGGCAAATATTGCGTATTATTGCCGCAGACTCGTCACCGTTGTTAACAAACCTGTCAAGGTCATCGCCTGCATCAAGTATTGCATCACACCCTTTGGAGAACCCAACTATCTTTTCCAGCTTCTGCTCGTCCTCGTGAACGTCTGCAACGCACAAAAATGTCGCCATACTGAGAATAACCTCCGGTTCAATAAAAAGTTAAGCAGATAAGATGCAGAAAAAAATAACAAAGCCATCGTGGAGGTCAGAATGCGCTCGTGTGGGGGAGTGCTGCTGGTTCCTCCAGATGACTAAGTTAAAGTGGTTTTACTATTGCGGTATTTATAAAGCTTATGCAATGTAGTCACTGGCGGGTGGCTAATTAGAACGTGGCTGATTTCATCGCGTAGTTCAGGAAGCTTGCTGCAAGCCCGATTGAAAGCTTGTAGTTTTCCATGCGCTCTGCCATTTCAGCTGTAGCGTAAATCGGCTTGAATTCCTGCTTCCAGACATTTGCAAACATCTGGGCATCAAGCTCCTGATCGTAAACCTTTGCGGTTTCCTGCTCAGAAGAGTAAGAAACCTCTGCGTCATCATCGTTATCAGAAGGCGCCTTGTATCCTGAGTCCTTGTAATTCTCCTGCACTGGCGCAGCATCAATCCTGTAAGATGCCTCATTGCCCTTGTAGACAACAGGGGCTTGCTCAACAGCTGCTTCAATCTCTGACGCGGGCGCTTCCTCAAGAATTTTGTCAATTGAAGGCAGTTCCTGCCAGTTTTTGCTGCGCGCATCCTCAACAGCGCCGCGGATTTCCTCAGCAGGGTCAAGAGTCAGCAAATAAGCAAGATAGTGCAACCCCGAAACTGCGGTTTCGGTGAGCTTGCGAAAACCTGCGGGTTTTGCAAACAACCCCTCTTTTTTCATCAAGCACGCTTTTTGCCAGCTTGTTTTTATTGTTTTCGCTTCTTCAACACTTATGATTAAGCGAATATCTTCATTCTCAAATAGTAAACAAATCTTATATACGCACAAAAGCGGTGTTACCACTATGGAATTCAAAGTCAAGCAGAGGAGACACCCTAACGTTCCGCGCTATGCGACAGGCGATTACCAGCTTGCGGAAAAGTTCGCTGCAGCGCTGAAGCGGGAGCTTGGCGATTTCGTGAAGGCAATTGTTCTTTTCGGCAGCGCGGCAAGGGATGCAGAGCGCAAGGCAAAGCCCGAGAGGGGGATGCACGAGCACGACATTGACGTTCTCGCGATAGTCAATGACCTCACGATGATAATGTCCCCTGAAGTTGTGGAGGCATACCGCGTTATAACAGAAACAACAGCCTCGAAAGTGAGCAAGCGGCTGCACATAACCACAATGAAACTCACGAGCTTCTGGGAATACATGCGCAATGGCGACCCGATAGCGATTAACATGCTGAGGGACGGAGTGCCGCTGCAGGATGTGGGGATATTTGAGCCATTACAGATGCTTTTGTTCCAGGGAAGAATCAGGCCGACAAAAGAAAGCGTCTGGAATTACTACGCAAGGGCGCCTGCAACACTGGCAAACGCAGAATGGCACGTTCTGCAGGGCACACTTGACCTTTACTGGGCTGTTGTCGACGCTGCGCACGCCGCACTTATGAAGATGGGCGAGGTTCCACCAAGCCCGGCTCATGTTTCAGACCTGATATACCAAAAGCTTGTCCGCCCAGGGCTGGTCGCAAAGAGATATGCTGACATAATGAAATTCTTCTATGAGTTGAGCAAGCAGATAACCCACAGGGAAATCAGGGACATTCCGGGAAAGAAGTTTGACGAATACGCAGCCCTTGCAAAGGACTTTGTTAACACAATGAGGCGCGTAATAGAGGGAAGGTGATTTTATATAAATTATAAATTCCCCGAAACCTTTAAATAGTTAGAATATATCAATACCGAAATGGACGTGAAGATGATTAAGCTTGCAGAAGACCCTTGCTTCGGCAAGCACTACGAAACGCATCCGCAGTGCACAAGCTGCTGGATAAAAAATTCTTGCCTAGTTTCGTTTAGGAACCGGAAGTAATTCTCAGTCAGGCTTGCCTTTGAATTTTTCGTGATAAGTGTCTTCAACCATTCTCAGCCAGTTTCTGGCAAGTGTTAACACTGCTTCCTTGCCAAGCCCGTAATCCTCGCTTTGCACAGCATAGCCTGCGAGTGTGCCGTCAGGATTCTGGTTTGCCCTTATTGTTAGGATAAAGCCGACTTCTTCAGCCATTTTTGCTCCACCCGAACTTTTTCCAGACGTCCTTTAGAAGCCCTGGCGTGTCGCTTTTTTCATCAATAACAACGCGCCCGGGTATTGGCTTTACAGGGTAGTCCAGCTTAACATAAATTTTTCTGTTCAGGATGGATGCCATGTGTTTTCTCATTGTTTTCACCTATTTAAGCTTTTGCTAGCCCTCATTCATCCGCACAATAGCCCGATACTCTCCAGGAACAGCGCTTTCAGGCACACTGAGGGCAACAGTGATGCTTTTTGTCTCAGCAGGCTTTACATTCGCAGCAGCAAGCTGAAGGTTTGAAGAGGGTATTGTCCTGTTGCCAAACACAAGGTCATTGCCTGTCCACGAAACATCAACAGCGACATTGCCCTCGTTCTTCACCCTTATTTCACCCTCAGCTGTCCTGCCAGGCGAAGCTTTCAACAGCACTGTCTTTGTCTCAATCCTCGCAGACCTCAGCTCAAGTATTGTCACAGGGATTGACGTGCTCTGGGAATCTGCATTAACGACAATCTGCTGGGCTCCTGCAGAATACCAATATTCCAAAGGCAGTTCGCCCTTCCAAACATTTCCATCTTTCACAAGCTCAACGCTTTTTCCAAACCAGCCAGCGCTCACCCGCGTCCCATTGTAATAAGCCTCAAGGTGCAACGCCCGCGTGCCTCCTGCCACTGGTTTGAGCTGCACGCCCTGCTCTGCGCTGTCATCATCGTTCAGCGCTGCACCAAGAGGAAGGGTGGTCAAATTGGTGATAGAACCATTTGTGACATTCACGATTATTGTCACAATTTCGCCTGAGAGGAAATCAGGCTCTCCCTCAATAAAATCAGCGATATTGTTATTTGTGTCCTGCTTTCTCACAAGGGCTTTTCCTTCTTTTACTAGCTGAGCAGGAGTTCCTTCAAACAATCCTGCCTTGATGTTTTCTGCCTTTCCCCAGCCAACTGCGTCAATCACAGCGCCAGAGGCATCCTTGATTGCGATTCCTGAGTCTGCATTTGCCATTGTTATTATCTCCTCAAGGTCTGCAACTTTCCACGCAGGATTGTCCTTTGATGAATCCCATCCCTTGTCTGCGATAAGATATGTTTTGCCAGGCTCAAGAAACGTGCTCTCAGGTATTACCGCGTCATTAGGAGTTGATTCTGTTGCCAATACCCATTTGCTGATGTTTACAGCAGAACTGCCATCATTGCGCAGCTCCACAGCCTCTCCTCCTGATTCAGTGTTAATCGGGTCGTAAAGCACCTGTGATACCACAACAGATGCCTGCGCAGCATTCAGGAGCGCAAGCAAAGCCAAAATCCACAAAACAAGTCTCATGCAGAGCAGGTAATGAACCTGTTTTAAAGTGCGTTTTGGTTCAAAACCAGCTGTTTTTCCGACGGAACCGCAAGAAACTACAGCCCAGCCGGAACCCTTTCAAAATGGCTTAAAAACAGCCGGAAAGAATGCGAAGACGTCGAAAGAAATTCGAGAAAAATCGAGAAAAACGCGGAAAAAACAAAAAATTACGTGCTTTTTACAGCACGTCTGTTCTTGGCCTGCGGAAGGCAACGAACAGCAAAATCACAATGATTATCAGCAACACGACGCCCACTCCGCCCAAAAGCCACAGGTATCCTGCGCCCTCGGTGAAGCTTCCTGAGCTGACAACGCGTGCGCGAGGCACTGCGACTGCACTGCCTGCAGGTGTTGACGGCTGTGCGCCTGTCTGCGGTGTTACTGTTGCGTTCTGCTGAACCGGTGTGACAACAACAACTTCAGCCACGTCGCACTTGTCAACCGTGAACTCCAATGCTTGGGAGTTGCTCGGTGCAGTGCCGCCGAAGAATGTGCTTATTGTCGCGCGGTAGATGCCTGGCTTTGCCTTTGCAGGCACATCAACAACAAAGTTGACTGAAGTGCTGTCATCAGCATCAAGCTCCATCTGGTCAATGCGCTTTGTGAATTTCAGGTCAGGAACGCTGAGCTCGACAGCAACGTCGTTCTCATCGCGCTTGCCGAAGTTGGCAATGCGCGAGATAATGCGGATTGTTCCGCCATCGCATGCGCTGACTGAGGTAGGCGAAAGCGACGGGCCGCGTATCTGGATGTCGTGCGAGAGCTTGACAACGTCCATTCGGACTTCGCGTATCTCTCCGTGGTATGCGCCATTGTCATCCTTGCCTATCAAAGTGATTGACATCGTGTAAGTTCCGTCATCAACGTCCTCTGCAATGTCAAAGTCCATTGTGACTGCATCAGTGTCATCTGCGCTTAGGCCGTCCATGTCCATGTCCTCATCAAGGTCAAAGCTGGAGTCGTCAATGACTGCCCTTGCAGTGACTGTGTTGAATTCGATGTCGCCTGTCTTGAGTTCATTGCCTGCATCGTCCTCATCATCGTCTGCTGCAAAGTTGTTCTCTGCTTCGATTTCAAGCGAGCAAGTTGTGTCCGGCTTCAAATCTTCCATCTTGTCGCCGTCGTCCAATGTCTTTGTCTTGCCGTCGCAGTCGATGCGGGCTTTCTTTATCTCGAGCTGGTTAACTGCCTGCATCTTCAAATCAGAAGTTGCAATAACAGTTGTGCTGACCTTTGCCTGTATGTCGCCAATCTTGAATGCGACCGGATTCAGGTAATCAGCTGAGCTCTTTACTGTGTCAACAGCATTGAAATCAAGCGGGATGTCTGCAATTGCCTTAACGCTCTGGATCTGGCCTGCAGTAAGGGTGACAGTCGCAGGTTCAAAGCGAACGTTGTATTTGCTGTCCGCACTTGATGCGAACGAGACAGAAACAGCGCTTGTTTCGTTGTTAGTTACGGTGAAAGTTGTGGACACGTTCTTGATACGGTCCTGGTTCTCGCCGCCGATTGTAGCCGCGCCAAGCTGCAGCGCAGAAACGCTTACAGCAGCGAGCACAAACATGGCGACCAATGCAATCATTGTTGCAAATTTGTTCATTTTTATTGCCACCCCACTTGAGTATTGGTTTGTTATGAGTGTAGAGTAGTCACATTATTTATAAAGCTTATGCTTTTATGACCACTGTAAACTCTATTTCGCATAGTGTATGCCGTAGAATATAAAGGTTGGGGTTTATTTGCCGTCTTTGGGTTCTTTCTGGACTTCCTCTGCGACTTCCACGTTTTCCTCGACAACCCCGATATCGTGCTCTTCCTCTATTAATTCCTCGTCAAGCTTTTCTGTCTCGCTGACGTGCTCGCCGTGGTGCATTGTCTCCTCAATCTGCTTTGCCTTGAGGTCAGTGAGTTCTTTCTTGAGCTTGCTGAGCTCCTCCTCTTCCTGCTTGAGAAGCTCCTTTGCTTTTTGCAAATCCTGCTGTGTGACTCCTGCCTCTGTCATCAGCTCCTTTATTGATTTCTCCTGTCCCTGTGTTGCAGTGCCGAGAATTATTTCCTTTGCCCTCGCGTACGCCTCTTCTGCTGATGTGGCAAGATGCAGGTCTTTCAGGTTCTTAGCGAGCTGGCTTATCCTGCCAGCAGCTTCAGGGTCTATGCGTTCATCATCAACCATACACCCTGCCTTATTAGAATACTATATAATATTTTGTGTGTCACAGTATATTATTAGTCTCTTGTTGTTGTGAACTGTGTGCCGTCAATGTGGAACGGCCTTTTGGCATCAGAATGCGTTTCTTCCTCGTGAAGGATTTCGCCGAGAAACAGCACGTGGTCTCCAATATCAAACTCGCCTTCAACACGGCACTCAAGCCAGGCAACAGCGTCCTTGATGCGCGGAGTGTCAGGAAGGTGCTCGCAAGCAGCGCGCTCAAGCCCTGTGGCTGCAAACTTGTCGTGGAATGCGCCGTGAAGCATCCCTGCCTTCACAATGTGGTCTGTGTGCGAAAATGGCATGAAGTTGACAACAAACGCCTTTGAATTCTGGATTAATGTCAAAGCAGCTGCTTTTTTGCTGACAAGAATCAAATATTTTTTCGGCACTTCTGAGGCAGGCGAGTGCCAGTCCAATGGAAGAATGTCCTCTATTTCCTCATCCCTGCCAAGGTGGTGAAAAGTCCCCCTGCACGAAACAAGAACTGTCTGCCTTGGGTTGTATATCATTTCTCTTCTTCCTTGTTGGAATACACGCACATTGCTGCGCCGATTGCGAGCACGCAAAGAATCACTGCCGGGGCAAGATACAATTGGACAAGCCCTGCGATGCTCACGATTGGAACCAGCAGTTTTGAATTAATCGCGCCCACAATTACCTCTGCGAAAACAGGCACTGTTGACACATAACATGCAGCCAGGAAAAGCTCTTTCCAGGTCCTGCGCCAGTGCGTCAGGTCAAGCAGGACAAACAGTATTATTGACAGCGTGAGAATCATAAGGAAGTATTTCAGCCACACAGTCACAAATGCGTAAAATAATATTGAAGGCAGTACAAAGAACACAAGCGCTGCGAGGAACCTTTTGACATTGTCGCGGTTGTGCTTTAAGTCTTTCAGCTGCTCTGTGTTGACATAATGCGTGCCGAACAAGGGCCTGTAAAATATCTTGTCCTCTGTAATCAGGATGCGCTCTGTTGTCAGCTCTGTGAATGCGCCGCTTGTGTCAAAGACAAAGTAAGGGTCTGACTTTGGCAGTTTTATCGGCGAGCTCATGTTGAAATCGCCTGACAGCTGGATTGTGTCAAACTTGTTCAACTGCTCGCTGATTGTCGCAGGCAGCTTTATCATCGAGGGAATTGCGAGCAGTATCATCACGAGGAAAGCAAGCAAAAGCACTTTTGTGAAGAACGAAATTCCTTGGCTGGCTGACCTCTGGCTTATCTCATCCCAGTGCGAGGGCATGAATGACTCAGCCAGTTCCTTGAAAAATCCTGCCATGAGACTGCCAGACCTGTTTTGTTATATAAATATTACTCACAGAACAGGATAAAGTCCTTTGGGTCTTCGAGCATTTCCTTCACTTTGAAAGTCTGGCTGACCATTTTCATCAGGTTGTCGCACTCTTTTGCCCTTTTCAGGATTGAGATTGCAAACTTTCCCATGCCAACGCGCTTCATCTCAAGCAAACCCCGTAATGGGTCTGTGAAATTGTGCAAAGCTGTCAAACAGATTACAATGTCAAATGAGTTGTCCTTGAACGGCAAATGCTCTGCCACTCCCTGCGCAACAGGAAGCCTTGGCTTTGCCTGCTCCAATAATTCAAATGTGGGGTCAACCCCGAATTTCTGGCAGTTGAACAGCAAAGAGCTCAATCCTGTTCCGCATCCGATGTCCAAAATTTTGTCTGTCTTATTGTAAGGCAGCCTTTCAATGACCTGCCTTAGCTTTCCCAATTGCTCTTCCTTGTGCAGTTCCTCATAGCCCTTTGAGATTCCTGCGTAGTATGCCATGAATTTCAGGAAGAGAGGGTGATTTATAAAGCCCTGCCTTTTTTGTCGTGCATATGACAGAGTACATAACGTCACAGGATGCAACTCTTGGGAAAAATGGCGCGGTTTATGTTCCGCAGTGCATTAGGGACATGATTAAATGCGAACTGCACGCGTCACTTGAAGAGCGCGCAGCAGGCAGGTGCATTGTCCTGCGCACAGAATACAGCCCGCTGATAGATTCTGCGCCGGTTGAAATCCGCGAAGACGGCTATATGCAGATTAGGGAGATTTATGCGCGCGCAGGAATGAAGCCGCCTTTCAGGTGGCAGGCAACTACGCAAATGCCAGGCAACTCAATTGACAACCTTATACTCTGGCAGATAAAAGACCTTGAAATCCCTCCAGAAAAGAATCAAGAATTCGCAGGGGTTCTTAGAAGGGGCCTATTTGGCAAAGGGAAAACTATTTAATACAGTTCTGCAAGTTCTTTGTTTATGGCTCTCAAAATGCCTGACTCGGTTGAAGAGTGCATTTACTTCACAAGGCGCTCAAAGCCCAATGTTGTCGCGTGGGTATCAAAGGAAAAATGCCCCAAGTGCAAGAAAGCAATGATGGGCAAGCCAAAAGGAAGCGACGGCAAGGTAAAAATCCGCGCAAAAGAATATACATGTTCTGCCTGCGGATTCACAATGGAAAAGCAGGCATACGAAGATACATTGACCGCGAACATCCAGTACACGTGCCCGAAATGCGGATTCTCAGGAGACCACCAAATGCCTTTCAAGCGCAAAAAAGTCAAGCTGTTTGACGCGGAAGAAAACAAGGAAGTCAAGGCAGACGCATTAATCTTCAACTGCCCCAAGTGCGGGCAACAGATTGCAGTTACAAAGAAGATGAAGTGACTTTATCATCAACTGTTTGTCTCTTAAATCTTGCGTCTATGTGATTTGCATAATACAAAACTATCGGCAGGTGGGTTTGCAAGACGTTGTCTCTAACAAAAATAACCTGGCCCCTTGCACTGACTCCTTCGTGCGTGGCGCCTATCGCCTTGTAATGCCCCCTGACCCTGTTGTAAACAAATCTTGCGGATTCAATGTCGCCGAATTTTATTGCTTCCATAATCACTGTCTAGTAGTTAAATATTTATAAAGCTTTGTTTTCCGTGCCCAACGGGTAATCTTTATATACTATCCCCAAACGCTTTCTAGGTATGGCAAAGCAACCGTTTTACATCACAACGGCTATTGATTACACAAATGCAAAGCCGCACATTGGGCACGCTTATGAGAAAATAATAGCTGACGCTCTCGCGCGATGGCACAAACAGCTTGGCGAGGATGTTTATTTCCTGACAGGCACTGATGAGCACGGTTCAAAGGTTGAAAAAACAGCTTTGTCGCAGGGAAAAAAGCCAAAGCAGTTTGTTGATGAACTTGTTGTCTGCTTCCAGGAATTATTGAAGAAGCTCAATATCTGCAACAATGACTTTATCAGGACAAGCTCTGGCAAGCACAAAAAAATCTGCCAAAGCATTTTCCAAAGCGTTCTTGACAAGGGATTGATTTACAAGGGAACTTATGACGGCTTGTACTGCTCTGGCTGCGAGGCATTCTATACAGAAAAGGATTTGGTTGGCGGAGTGTGCCCTGTGCACCAGAAAGCGCCTGAAAAAATCAGCGAAGAATCATACTTTTTCAGATTGTCACAGTTCCAGGACTTTCTCCTGAAGCATTTTGAGTCCCATCCTGAATTCTGCCTGCCTGAATCAAGGAAAAACGAGATAGTCAACCGCTTGAAAGAAGGGCTAAAGGATTTGAGCGTCAGCAGAAAAACATTGAAGTGGGGAATTAAGCTTCCAAACGACAAGTCTCATGTGATTTATGTCTGGTTTGACGCTTTGCTAAATTATATTTCCGCTCTTGGATATCCTGACGGAAAGAAATTCAAAAAATACTGGCCTGCGAATGTGCATGTCATAGGAAAAGACATTGCATGGTTCCACGTCATAATCTGGCCTGCAATACTGCAGGCAATCGGACTGCCGCTGCCAAAAACAATCCACACTCATGGTTGGGTTTTGACAGGCGGGGAAAAAATGTCAAAAAGCACAGGAACAGTTGTTGACCCAATCCGGCTTGTTGACAAATACGGAGCAGACGCACTCAGATTATTTCTCTTGCGCGAAATTCCGGCAGGAAATGACGGAGATTTCAGCGAGGAATCATTGATTGCGCGGGCAAACTCTGAATTAGGAGACACGCTTGGCAACCTTTTGCAAAGAACTTCTGTTCTCGTTCACAAGAATTTCCAAGGGCAGATTCCAAAGCCAGGCAAATTCACAAAAGAGGATAAATTGCTCATTGAACACGCAAACAAAGTGCTTGAAGAAGCAAATGCATTGATGCAGAAATACGAGTGGAACCGCGCTGTTGAAACAGTCTGGACATTCCTGCACGCCTGCAACAAGTATGTGAATGACTCAGAGCCGTGGAAACTGACAGACCAGCAGCGCCTTGCAACAGTTTTGTATGTTGTTGTTGAATCATTGCGCCTTGCGAGTGTACTCACCTGGCCATTTATCCCTGCAACAGCTGAAAACATCAGCAAACAGCTCGGTCAGAAGCTGGGCAACTTCAAAAAAGCAAAGTTCAAGCGCTCAACAAAAGGAATATTATTGCAGCCGGAAATACTTTTCAAAAAGCTTGACACTGCTGTTCAAAAGCCAAACGAGGCAGGGCAGACACCGCCTGAGAAAGTCACTGATATTGAGCCATTCAGAAAGCTCGCGTTAAGGGTTGCAAAAGTAATTGAGGCAAAACCGCACCCGAACGCTGACAAGTTATTTGTGCTCAAGATTGACCTTGGAACAGAACAAAGGCAGTTGGTTGCAGGTCTTCGCGCTTATTATTCTGCAGACCAGCTTGTTGGAAAGCACCTTGTAATTGTTTCAAACCTCAAGCCGGCAGTGCTGAGAGGCATTGAAAGCAAGGGAATGCTTCTCGCTGCGCAGGTTGGAAACGAAGTAAAAGTGCTTGAGGCGCCAAATTCTGCCCCTGGCTCTGATGTTTATGTCGAAGGAATGCCCTGCGAGCACGACGAAATAACAATTGATGACTTTGCAAAGGTAAAGATAACAACAAAATCCTGCAAGGCAGTCTACAAGGACAAGCCCCTGAAGACAAAAACAGAAGAAATCTCAGTCCAGATAGGAGACAATGCAACAGTAAGGTGATTCTTAGCAAACATCGCGGGTAAATGTCTTTACTGCTGCCCTATCCAGTTTTTTCTGCTCATCAACTGAAACCAAGCCAAGTGCAGAACGATAACCGTAAAGCATTTTCTTTCCTTCCTCTGTCAGATCTTTGGTAACCCTGTTTTCTCCATATTCAACATAGGTTGTCCAGCCAAGAACTATGTCCGGATCAGGCGGAATATCGCTGTTATTGGGCTTTTCGTAGCTCATTACACCGCCAATGGCATGAGAATGGTGTTTGTCAAAAGAACGCACATACTCCAAGATTCCCAAGTAAAGCTGTTCTGCAGAAACGTCCTGCTGGTCAGGATTAAACGCATTTGCATACTTCTTGAAATCTGCCTTAATCATATCTGCAATATATTTTGCTGCTGCAATGCTTTGATCTGCAGTCTGCTGGATTATTTGTATTTGCTGATCAACAACATCATCAATTGTGTCTGCCATAAACCGCAGAAAATCCTTGCGGAATATAAACTTATGTTACCACCTTTTCAGAAAACTTTATGAGCAGATGGGCAAATCCTATTCTTATGAACACAACCTGGCTCTGCGCAGTAATTTTCCCATTCTTGATGCTGTTATTGATTGGCAATGCGCTTGTGTTTGACCAGCAGGCATACAATTCCATGCTCAGGCAGGGGGCATTGCCGACAACAATGCAGGTGCTTGATTATTTTGAAGGCAGGGCAGTGCTTCCGGATATTTTTAACGAGAGGGAAAAATCGCATCTGGCAGACGTGAAGGATGTAATTCACCTGCTGAGGTATGCTTCTCTCATTTTGCTTGTTGTTTTCCTCGCACTGCTTCCAAAGGCAGACCTTGGCAGGGTTTTCATGCGCGGATTCTGGATTCTGCTGTTGCTTGTTCTGATTCTTGGATTTGTGCCATTTGATAACATCTTTGGAAATTTTCACAAGATTTTCTTTTCAGAGGAAACCTGGATTTTCCCTGAAGGCAGCATGCTCATACTATTGTACCCAGAGCAGTTCTTCCAGGCATTTTTCACTTACATAACCCGCCTGACACTTGCTTATTCTGCGGCCTTCTTTCTGTTCGGATATATAGTCCAGAAGCAAAAAGCTTAAATATGATTTACCATTCCGGAAAGGTAACAGAGATTTACTCTTAAAGGGGGAGTGTAATATGGCAAAAACAGTTTTTGTTCCGGTTGTTCTCGGAGTTATCGCAGTTCTTATGCTGGCAGGATGCGCACAGCTGCTTCCGCCGGGATGGAACTCGACAGGCGATGACACGCCGACAGGCTCGGTCGCTGCAGAACTAGATGCTGCAGGCGAGGATGTCAGCGTGATTGAGGAGACAAATGAGCCTCAGAATATTGAAGTTGCAGAGGAAGTTGTGGGCGAAGCGCCTGCTGAAACTGCACCTGTAGAGACTGCTCCTGCAGCACCGGCAGAGACAGCACCTGTTGAAACCGCACCTGTAGAGACAGTGCCTGTTGAAACTGCACCTGTAGAGACAGCACCAGCTGTCGCTCCAGAGGATGCAAGCCTTCCGCGAAAGGTCGTGATAGAAGGAGACCTTGTGAACTTCCCCAATCTCAAGGCAACAGACCCTGACGGCGACCCAATAACATACACATTCACGCCACCATTGGATGCCACAGGAAAATGGCAGACAAAGGTCGGAGACACGGGTGATTACAAGGTAACAATCACAGCGTCTGACGGAAAGAACAGCATCAACCAGATGATTGTAATCCAGGTCAAGCCAAAGAACATGGCGCCAGTACTTCAGATTGCTTCCAAGGAAATACGCGTCAAGGAAGGCGAGACCGTGACCATTAACGCGCAGGCATCTGACCCAGACGGCGACAAGATTTCAATCAGCTTTGACGGCTGGATGAATGGCCCTGCAAAGGCAACAGGATTCACTGATGCAGGAACCCACGAAGTCAACATACTTGCCTCTGACGGAAAGGCAACTGCCCGCGAGACTGTCCGAGTCATCGTGGAGAACGTTGACAGGCCTCCGACAATCGGGCCGATTGGCGATGTCAAGGTCAAGGAAGGCGACAAGATAACAGTCAAGCCGACCGCAACAGACCCTGACGGCGACAAGGTGGCGTTCACCTTTACCCCGCCATTGGGACCTGACGGAACCTGGCAGACCACGAGCAATGATGTTGGCAAGTACAATGTCAATGTCACAGCCTCTGACGGCAACCTGGCAGACAGCACGAGCTTTGCAATAACTGTAGAGTCATTGAACAAGGCTCCTGTCATCCAGATGGCTGATACGCTGACAATTGACGAAGGCCAGACAGTAACCCTCACGCCTGTAATAACAGACCCAGAGGGAGACGAGCTGACAATAACGTACTCAGGATGGATGAAGTCCAACACGTACACATCGACGTACGAGGACCAAGGAACCCACCTGGTGACGATAACAGTCAGCGACGGCATCAACACTGTCAAGAAGGACGTGACAATTGTTGTAACCGACGTCAACAGGCCGCCATCATTCGGCTCAGGCGCGTTTATCTGAACGCGCTGTTTTTATTTTTTTATTTATCTTTTTTAGGTGATTTTATGGCTGATACAACTTTTGCCCAGACCCGTAAGACAATGCCGGGATTGTATAGGCCAACCGCAGATGAGATTCGTTATCTGCTTAGCAAGGCGCCAGCGATGGAACAGGGCTACCTGAGAGCTTCATTTGTGCCATCGTGCGGCACTGTGCTGCCTGGATTGGTGTGCGAATATGAAATTATGCACGATGGCAATGTGTTCCTTTGCTTGTTCTCAAAAGTCCCAAAAATGCTTGAAATCTCACTTGACAAAGATGAAATTCGCGAGATTAGTTTAGGAGGAAAGCCTGAAAAAATAAATGTCAGGATTCCTCGCCCTGATTCTGTGCCAGAAGCTTACAAAAAAACAAAAACTGCATTTGATGTATTCAGTCGTGTGGTAATTTCGAGCCTTTCCTGTGTGGACTATAAGCTGTTTGCATTTGAATTGGGCTATTATCCTGAAGAGTTTCATGAACATTCTGTTGAGACAGGGATACGCATATCCAATCTTGGCTGTGGTTGTGGCGACTGTTCGCAACCAGGCAAAGTGCTTCTTTTTGAAGTTGCACCCCAGTTTATGGACAAGCCAGAAACAAAAGCTCTTGAAAAAATAATTGATGAATTGGAGAAACAACGCCAATAACAACTCCATCACAACTAATAATATATAGTTTTAATTTTTTGGTGATGTTATGTTCCTGAAATCTCTGAAGCTGAAAAACATACGAAGCTATATTGAAGAGTCGCTTGTGTTTCCTGAGGGCATAGTTCTTCTCGCAGGCGATATTGGCGCTGGAAAATCAACAATACTCCTTGCGATTGAGTTTGCGCTGTTTGGAATAATGCGCGGAGAGCTCTCTGGCGCAGCATTGCTAAGAAACGGCACAAAAGAAGGAAATGTTGAGCTTACTTTTGAGCTGAACAGCAAAGAATACACAATCGGAAGAAAGCTGAAAAGGACAAAAGACAGCATTGAACAGGACGCAGGCTACATAATCAAAGAAGGAATGCGCAGGGAAGCAACAGCAGTTGAGCTGAAAACAGCAGTCCTGAACCTGCTTGGCTATCCTGCAGAGCTTGTAACAAAAAGCAAGAGCATGATTTACCGCTACACAGTCTACACGCCACAGGAGGAAATGAAGAGAATAATCACAGAAGACAAGGAATCAAGGCTGATGATTCTCAGGAAAGTGTTTGACATTGACAAGTACAGACGGATTTCTGACAATGCAGGCGTGTATGCCAAGCTTTTGCGCGAAAGAAGAAGGCTGTTTGAAGGCCAATTAACAGATGAGCCTGTGAAAAAACAGCAATTGCAGGAAAAACAAAACCAGTCATCAGACGTAAGAATATCACTTCTTGACATCCAGCCAAGGCTTGAATCAGCAAAACAGGCAGTGGCACAGCAAAAAATGATAATTGAAGGCGTTGAAAAGGAAAGAAACGCACTGCAGCAGCACAGGCTTGCATACAACACAGCTGAAACAGAGCTGAAAAACCTTGCAAACACGCAAAAAAGCCTCCATTCAGAGATTGCCATGCTTGCCCCGCAGGTTTCACAGGCTCCAGTTCAGCCAGCGCAGACTCCGGATGAAATTGCCAGGGTCATGCAGCAAAAACAGCAGGAAGTTCTTGTTTCAGAAAAGGAAATGCGCACCCATATCACAGCGCACGCAGAGCTCAAGGCAAAAAAGCAGCTGTCAGAGCTTACGATAAAACGCATTTTGGAGCTTAACAAGTGCCCAACATGCCTGCAGGAAGTCGGGGAGACTCACAAGCACGTTTTTGCTGACAAGGAAAAGCAGAATACTGATTCAATAACTGCGCAGATAACCACTTTTGAAACAGCAGCAAGCCAGAAAGAGCTGGCAAAAACAAAACTGCAGCAGGAAATAAGCGCATTGATGCAGCAGCAGGCAGCAGCAAGGGATGCACAGTACAAATTCCAGCAGTACCAAACAAGCCTCACAAGAAAACAGGAGGCGGAAAAGCGGTTAACAGACACAATCTCAGCAGTTTCAGCAGCAGAAGCGAGAAAACAGCAGGCATCGGCATTATTACAGAGCGCAAACTCTGTTGAAACAAGGTATCAGGCAGAAAAAACAAGGCTTGAACAGTTTCAGCAGCAGGAACAAACGACAAACATAGAGCACGCAACACTTTTAACACGGCAAAAGATGCTCTTTGAAACAATAACTTTGCTTGAAAAAGACATTGAGGCAAAGCAAAAAGCGCACGAACAGCTTGCAAAGCTTGACGTGATGAACCAGTGGGTCGGAGATTTCTTCACAAACCTGATGTCTGTGATGGAAAAGCATGTGATGACAAAGGTCTACCACGAATTTAATTCATTGTTCCAGCAGTGGTTCGGGCTTTTGATTGAGGATGATGTGCTTGTGGCGCGCTTGGACGAGGAATTTTCGCCTGTTGTCCAGCAGAACGGCTATGACACAGAGGTCAACAACCTTTCAGGAGGAGAAAAAACAGCGTGTGCATTGGCATACAGGCTCGCATTGAACAAGGTAATCACTGCATTGCGCTCAACAATACACACAAAGGACATTGTAATATTAGATGAGCCCACAGACGGCTTCAGCGCAGAGCAGATTGACCGCATGAGGGACGTGCTTGACCAGCTGAAAGCAAGGCAAATCATACTTGTTAGCCATGAAGCAAAGATAGAAAGCCTTGCTGACCACGTCTTGAAGGTGGTGAAAGAGGAGCATACAAGCAAAGTGCTCGTCTAATCAAAACGCAAAGTATAAATATGAGTAAATCACCGAGCAAGGCGGTGATAGAGTTGCGCAAATTTCTGTGGCTGGCAATTGCAGTGATGCTTTCTAGTGTTGTCGCAGCAGATTTCTCAGCAGAATTCGCGCCTCCGCAGCAGACAATAGGCACAAATGACATGGCAGAATACAATGTCACCATATCACACGACTTTTCCAGCACGGAATTCTTTGAAATTTACTCCCCTGAAGTCCTTTGGGACATCAGGACAAAGGACACATTGCAGATAAAGCCAGGAAAGCCGTTCACGACAATCCTCACAATACAGCCATTAAACATCAACCCAGGGCTTTATGGCGTTCCAATCCACGTAAAGCGCACAGGGACAAATGAACTGAAGAAGGCAATGCTCTATATGGAGGTCTCAGGACCGCCGGCAACCAACACTTACATGCCCGCAGTGAGGGGGACAGCTGAGATTCCGATATTTGTTGACCCGAGAAATGAAATAGAGATAACAGTAAACTTTGAGAACCAGAACAGGAGAAACCTCACAGAGCTGAAGGTAAAAGTAAGGAGCGATGTCATCAACCAGGACTTTGTAACCTCGCTGGGTCCATTGGAGCGAAAGACAGTGAAGTTCATGGCGCGCGTTGACCGCCAGACCCGTCCACAGAGCGATGTGCTTGAAGTCTCACTTATCGCGACAGAAAAAGGAAAGGGATTCCAGTTTGATTTGCCACCTGTTGACTACGAGGTTGCGTCTTACGGCCAATTGATGCCCACTGTTGAGATTGTGAAGTCATTCCTCAAGACAGTCAGGATAATCACTTTAACCAATGATGCAAACGTCCTTCTTGAGCAGCCGTTTGCCTTTGCAATGCCGTGGTATGCCCGCATGTTCACAAAGTCAGACCTTGCGTCGCGCGTTGAGAACGGCTCGTTTGTCTGGGACGTGAAGATAAATGTCGGAAACTCGCGTGAAATCCGCGTCACGACAAATTACAGGCCCCTGGCGATAATAATGACGCTTGGAATTATTCTGCTCATAGTTTACTTGGTGTTCCGCAGCCCGCTGACAATAAAGAAGTCTGCTGTTGTACTCAGCACGCGCGAGGGCGGAATAAGCGAGCTGAAGATTCTTTTGGAGCTGAAGAACAGGTCAGGCAAGCCAATACGCAGTGCGACAGTAATTGATTTGATTCCACGGATTGCAGAGCTGATAAAGGAATACGATGTCGGAACACTTACGCCCTCGAATTCCATAAGGAACGAGCGCAAGGGCACAATTATCAAGTATGAAGTTGGAGACATAATGGCACGCGAAGAGCGCATTATTTCATACAAGGTGAGGTCATCGCTGAGCATACTCGGAGGAGTTTCTTTGCCAGAAGCAGTGTCCAAGTTCACAACAGCGACAGGAAAAGAAAGGACAACAAGCTCAAACAGGCCGAAAGTCAAGTTTTTGGGGTAATCGCGTCATTCTTTGCAGCACTAAATTCCAAATAACGCACCTTCGGTGAGAGACACTCGCTGCGAATTCGCGCTCATAACTTCGCTACACTGCGGTTCCGCTCGTTCCTCGCGCTCATTCAGCAGCTCGGAAACAACAACATTTAAAAATCGTCAGTGGATTCATCGTCGTATCATCCCCGCGTAGCTCAGCGGCAGAGCATTCGGCTGTAGAGCAGTCGCCCGCAGACAACGGCGAAGGCCATTGCATGAAAGCGGGTCAGCCGCGTTGAGCCCGAAAGGTCGCTGGTTCAAATCCGGCCGCGGGGATATTTTTTATTATGATAAAACAAAATTGGGTATGGCAGGGGATGCCCATATGTTCTACGTGGATTGCAGCAGATAATTATGAAAAATACAGGAAATACACCCAGGTTTCAGGCATGTGCTTTACAAAAGAAGGCAAAATACTGATTATCAGAAGAACACCAGAATGGCATCTTCCAGGAGGAAAGCCTGAAAACAAGGAAACTCCTGAACAAACACTCAAGCGCGAAGTTGAAGAGGAGGCATCAGTCATTATATCTGAATGCAAAATGATTGGCTGCTTCAAAATTGACTTTCCAAACAACCCAAACCCAAAAGAAGGAGAACAATTTTACCAATTAAGATATGTGGCAATAATAGAAAAAATTAATGAAACAAAACTAGACCCTGCAACAGGCTTGCTTTACGAAAGAAAGTTTGTCACACCTGAGGAATTCAACAAGCACATCCAATGGGGTGAAGTAAGCAAGGAACTGTGCAGGGTTGCATGTGACTGCTTCAAGAAATGGCAGAAAACAGGAAAGCTGTGAATTGCTTTTTTGCCAAATTTTATAAAGAGGTGGCTTTCACCTAAGGGTATGAGTGAAGCAACAAACTACATCTTTGTAAGCATTCCAGGGTCAAAGCCAAGCTATCAGGTCAAGGACATTGGTCTGCTGGAAGTCTTTAACGGTTCTCTTGCAGCGCCTCATGGTGAAATTCCAATAAGCTATACTGAGGCAAAGACGCTGTTTGCAAAGCCGATTACAAGGCAATCTTTCTGGCAAAGGTGCAATGTGATGTATGCCCAAAAAAGCAAGAGCCGGCGGAAAAAGGAGCCAGAGCTGCCATATGTCCAGCAGATAGAACTTTCTGACATGATAAACGCAGCGCAGGCAACATTTAACAGGCGAAGAAAATCCTGAATTTAACGCCGCCAGATTACCTTGCCCTGCTTGTGCACGTGAGTTATCCTGTGCATTGGAATAAACACTTCATGCCCTTTTTCCTCAATTATTATGTAGTCGTGCTCAATCTTCCTGATTTTATGGGGCAAAATCTTGTGGTGGTGCTTGCCGACCTGGTCATAATAGAAAATCTCGTGCGGCTCGCCTTTCTTGGCCTGGTTGATAACATCGTTCAGGACTCTTCCAATCTTGTGCATCCTGTTTGAAATCGGGTCATACTCGCGGTAAAGGTATCCTGTGAGTGTTATAATAATCAGCCCGACTGCTGCGCAGAACAGCGGGGTTTTCAGCAGGGGAATCTTGACAGAAATATCCCAGATGCCGCGCCAGAACAGGATGATGCCTGTGGCGTAAAGCAGCGAAGTAAGGAACTGCTTGTCTTCCTCTCGCAATACATAAAACGCCATCGCATCACCTCTTTGCCCGCTGTTTGATTATGCCTATATAAATATTACCGCTAAGCAAACCGCAAAGAATAAAAGCAAGTTGTGTCCTCACGCGGGAATGGTGAGAATGATGCGCAATGTTTTGCTGGTTCTGGCAATAATTTTCCTGATTGGCTGCCAGCCTGCGGTTATTCCACAGCAGAACGCAACGGTAACAGAATGCAAGCAGCCTTATTATGAGTATTCACCAGGCGACTGCTGCCTTGACGCTGAGCCAAACCAGATATGCGACAGGTATGAGAACAGTACATTGCCGCAAATCAACAAGACTATTGGGCCACAGACGCCTAAAAACAGCCACATTTCTGACGCGATGATAAAATTCAGGCAGAAAGTGACAGGCTATTCATACCAGGAAGGCGAAACAAAATATTTGGTAAGGGGAAACCTTGTCCGCATTGAGCCTAAATTCATCAAAAAACTGGATATGAGGGTCAACAGAACCATTCCTGTGACAATCACTGACATTTTCATCGACAGGAGCGAAAAAAAGGCTGTGGGCTACTGCGACCCGCGCAGGGAAGGGGAAATTCTTGGCGAGTTTGACCCTGACAGGAGCAACTGCGCGAGAATAATAGACATGGAATTTGTCCTGCCTTACGAAGACTACAACCCGATACTGCCTGAAGACTGGCTTACAAGGTTCTCTTACGCTTCACCGACAGTTGCCCAGGCAAATGACCAGTATGTCAAGGACTTAACAGGCTGGAAGGCGGTAAACCCCGTGCTCACATTTGTAGAGAACGGCGACGAATACACTTTGCACCTGGAAATGATAACAGGGCTGCCAATCAAAGTGAATGTGAAAGAAGGCGACAGGGCAAGAGTAATCTCCTATAGTGACTTCACGCATAACATGGTCAAGCAGGAAGAAATGGTTTACCAGAAATTCGCAAAGTGATTTTACTGCGCTCTTTTTACAATGTGGCCTGCGTTGCTGTTGTATGTTGATATTTTGTGCATACGCCTGCCGATTGCAGGAACATTCTTCTCAAGATATGCTTCAATGCCGTGTATTACGCTTTGGTCAGGGCCGCTTATTGTGATGCTGACATAACTCTCCCTGTTCTTGCAGTATGCGTTTTTGCCCTTGACAGCCTTGTTCGGGTTTCTGAAAATTATCACATCAACCGCGCCGGTGTAAATGACTGAAGAACTATTATGTGCACTAACAGGTGTACTAACTTCCTTAAACTTGTTGAAACTGAACGGGCCCTTGTAAGCGTCCATAACCCTTTCCACAAGGTCAGCAACACTGTGCGTTATGTCAAAGCTTGTTGAACAATGCATTTCAAAAAAAGCGGTCTTCACTCCGCCCCTCACTCAGCACTTTGCTTATTCACGGGTCTTTAAATATCTTGCTGGCAAACACTCAAAAGGTTTAAAAACCCGCCATTTATTCGTAATGCCGTCAATAGACACAATCAATTTGCCCATGTAGTCTAGTGGCCTAGGATGGGACCCTGTCGCGGTCCCGACCCGGGTTCAAATCCCGGCGTGGGCGCTTTTTTATTTTTCAGGCATATTTATCGACGATAATTTTTTCCAGAAAACCTAAAAGGTCAACCTTCTCACCGGGCGTTGACCTTAACTTCCACCTTCTGACGGCATTATCACGACAATAAAAAAGGGCAAAATACCGTGTAGCTACGAAAAAGCCACAAGTTACGCTTGAAGTTTTTAGCACTAATGCGGTGTTGTTTCATTAGTCTTAAATATCCTTTTATCTATTTGGGAGATATGATTGCTGAAAAAACATACCTTTACCGGCGTCTTATCCGCTTTGCAAAGAATATCCGCAGAAAGAAATTTGTCCGCGCTGACCTTGGTTTCTGAATCAGGCTGTTGCGGTTATTGGCGCTTCGTTCATGACGCTTGCGGGCAATGACACAATGCGTGGCGCTTCTTCTCCGGATAAAAGCAGTTTAAGGCAGATTAGTGTCATTTCTCCGCGCTTTCTCATAATTATTTCCGCTTCTTTTATGTTTTCCAATTGTGTTTTAAGAATGCCTAAGAGTGTGAAGAATTCTGATGCGTTCAGTATTTCAACACCAACAATATTGCCATTTTTGTCAAAGTCCACAGTAAAGTCCCCAAGTTCTGCGCTGCCTGCTGTTTTCTTGTCAACCTTGTGAACATTAAGAATATCAGATTTTTCACTATAGTCCCACGAATAATACTTGTCTTTTGAAACGCTCATTTTTGTTTGGTATTTCTTTTTATTTATATATTTATATACTGTGGTATTTAAAATCTTCGCCTTGAAAGGAACGCGATTCGGGATTGCTTGTTCAGTATCTTGACTGTCCGGATGTTGATCTTTTGGTGCGTTAAGAGGTCAATCACTAATTTCAGCTCGCACAGCTTGCTCAGGCGGTAATAAAGCTTGTACACATTCGGCCTGTCCTCAACCAGCCTGACAAGCTCTGCATTCTGGCCAAGGAGAGTCTTTTTCACAAAATCAATCGTTATACTATTTTCTTCACAACGCATAGAAACATGAGGCTCATCCGTAAGAACATCAGCCTCAGAAAGATTCCTCACCAGCTTTTTGAAATCCTCAATATTCACAAAAAAGACAAAGACTCTTTTGTTTTTAAAACTATTGCCGGCAAATTCATCAAATCCGGAAAGTTTCCGGATCTCAAAGAAAATATTAAATAATACCTGTGTTGTTTACGCCATTGCTTGAGCAGAAAGGGAAAAGCAGAAATGCCTAGTACTGGGGGCAACTAAACGCTCTTTGCTGGGCGAGTCCACACCCTCAACCGCCCAGAGCATTATTTCAACATGAAGATATACCTTGTTGGCGATAACGGACCAGAACACAATAGCGTACATAGCGCTCACAAAACATACAAAGGAGCGTTCATGGCATGGAACGAATTACGGCTAAGGCTCCTGGGCTATGCAAAAGCGAGCCTTAAGAGCTCAGACAAGTTTTCAAGAGAAATGTATGCTGAAATGGTCAAAAACCTGTCCTGCAAAGACCCAAAGAAAATCGACAATTACCCCCAAGAAACCCCATACATCAGGGAAATCGAGATGCGAAGCTAATTACTAATTAATGTGATTAAGATGGCAACAAAAACAGTCACGATTCCAAGAGCTAAGTATGAGCGTCTTAAGGAGATGTCTCAGGTGGACTGGGAGCTTGTTGAGAAGCTAAAGAAAAGTTTTGAGGATATCAAGCGCGGTAGGATAACAGAAATCAAGCCAAAGCACATATCCAATCCTGCATAATCCTCATCGTACGTCGCGGTCTTGAAGATGCGAAACCTGGCCATAATCTGCGTGCGGGGAAGAGCATGTATAAAAAATATGCGATTGCCTCAAACAAATGTGTGACTAAAAGCCAAACCCTGATACAACCAAAGGATTCTAGAAAACTACCCGGTATCAAGCTTGTTTAATTGTATTGTTACAGAATTCTCCTCTGGATTAAGCCATTTTGATGCATCAAAACTTGCAGACTCATAATATTTGCCTTTGTAGTTTAATATGTAATACTGGTCTGCACCTTGAAGTTGTCCTTCAGAAAGACCAGGGGAATACTGTATCTCGGTTTTGCAGCGTGAAATATCCCCGCAATAACCTTCCTTAAATGCAACTACTGTTTTATGGCAATCAGTATTAAGGAATTTCCACCCTGCATAAACCGTGCTGAATGAGAATTCCCCATTAGCATTGGTTACGGCTCTTGCTGACCCATAATTGCGTGTTTGGCTCTCAACAACTGCAGGCACTTTGCAGCTATAACCAATAGTTACCTTTGCGCCCTCGATAGGCGCGCCATCAGGTTCCATAACCCTGCCATTGGTTTCAGAGAAAGAAGCATTTGTGAATAACACAAAAAATACAATGAGTATTAGCAGCAGCACCAGAATCCCAGCAATCAGTAAAAGTTTGGTTCTTCCCACATGTTTGACTAACAGAAGAGTGTTAATAAATGTTTATGTTCGATAACGCATTTCGCTTTCTAAAGCATCCATCTGGGCGGTCCAATTGTAAGCCATCGCTATTAGAAACAATTAAATATCCTTGCCAGTTGTTCTAATACTTATAAAGAGGTAATGCGTAATGTTCAAAAGAGGTTATTTTGCGCTTGGCGTTATTCTGTTTGTGGTTGCTGTTGGCGCTGTTGGCATGATACTTATGCTTACCAGCGCACCAGAATCACCAAGCGGTGAGGCTTTCTGGTCATTTTCCAGGCTCAAATTCCCAAGGATTCCTGTCCGTATCTGCGGCAATGGCCTGGTTGAGGCTGGCGAGCAGTGCGAGCCGCCGAACACAGCCACTTGTAATGCAACATGCCAGAAGATTGTTGCAGCCTGTGTTGACACTGACAAAAGCATTGATTACGGCGTGCTGGGAATACCCTCGACCGCAAGTCCGGATGCCCAACAAAAGAATCCTGACTTGTTTGTCAGGGGCAATGCAACAGCACCTGCCCTCGCCACCCAATACCCGCAAATAACCGGCGAGAACCCCAACAAGTGCGGTCAAAGGCTCCTTGCCAGGTCTGCAGGCTACATTGTTTTCAATGACTGCTGCGTGGACAGTAACCAAAGCAAGATGTTAACAGAAACATTCTGCAAAGGTACTACCGGTCCTTATTCCATTCAAATAGAGTGTGCAAACGGGTGCAGGGATGGCGCGTGCGTGCAGGTCCTGCCAACAGGCTACTTTAACTTAGCATATGTGAGCCCATCTTACCAGGCAGTCTTGCGAGGCAATTCTGTGTCTGCCGCAGTTGGTTTGGCTTCTGCGGATGGCTTTAGTGGCATTGTTAGCCTGGCCGCGACTTGTCCTGCTGGAGCAACCTGCACTTTTGAGCCGTCTAGCTCGCCAAGCATCCCTGCGGGGGGCTCGGTAAATGTCAATCTGGCTGTTTCAACATTGTCATCAATGCCTGTTGGAAATTATAACATAACCATTACTGCTTCAAGTGCGGGCGTGCCTTCGCGTTCAGGAACAGTAAAACTCAGCGTATACACGAACGCTTCCCAGCTCTGCGGAAATGGAGAATGGGATCATACTCTTGGCGGTTATGTTGCAGAGTATTGCGATGGCAGCATAATAAGCGGCACCTGCACTTCTTACTTGGGCAGCAGTTTTACAGGAGACCTGTCATGCACTGCGGGGTGCAAGTTTAACACTTCTGGCTGCACTTATGTGCCTGAGCCAACACAGCCAGGCCAGCCTCCAACCAACACAAATCTTGGAGAGCAAAAGACATTAGTCATACTTGCGGACTTTGAAGAGTCTCCAATCAAAAACTACACTGCAAGCGACCTGCCGATTGCGCACGAACAAATCTTTGTGAAGATGAATGATTACATAACAAAAACGTCCTATGGCAAAACCTGGCTGTCAGGCACAGCAGTCGGGCCGTACAAGGTCGGACCAGGCGCGTGCGACAAGCAAGGCCTTGAAGCGCAAAGAAGGGAAATGCACAGGCTGGCTATACTTGCAGCTGACCCTGATGTTGACTTAAGCCAGTATTCGCGAATAATAATATTGACAGATTACCCGCTGTGCATCCCAAGCTCCTCTGGAATTGCAAACCTGCAGGTTCAGACGCAGGACGGCACAATCACTTTCTTATCAAGCACTGATGCAAATTTCGATTGGTATGTGCAATTGAACAGCATAGGGCTTGTTGTCCACGAGTTCATGCACTCATTCGGGCTGGGCCACAGCGGCCTTCTGAACTGCACAGACAGCTCAGGACAGCAAACGCTCCTGAGCAATTCGTGCGTGTTTGTCGGCCCATGGGATGCATATACGCTCATGGCAATGGGCGGCTTAGAGCCTGCAACGCAGTTGAATTCAATCGAAAGGCTGCAAGTCGGCTGGCTAACCAATGACCAAATACAGACAGTAAAAAGCGGCACATTGCAGCTTTTGCCGCTTGAAAAAAACACAGCGGGATACAAGGCAATAAAAGTTCCTGTGCCCAATGCGAATTTCGAGTACTACATCGAATTCAGGCAGCCAGGCTATGAAACCACAGTCTATCCTGAATCTGTCCTTGTGCCTTTTGGAGAAGGCGGCTCTCTCAGGCAGCCAAATGGCGTTGTCATCCACATAATAGACGGCACAACATCAAGCTCAACACCCTACATTTTATTGGACGACCTCAACATAGCAGACTCGTGGTCCTTGAAAGGAGTGCAGATAGGCAGGACTTACACTGACCAGTTCGGCAGTTCAATCAGGGTCAATGACATAACCAACAACGTAGCATCCATCACAATAGGGACTGCACCCGGTCTCACCCAGTGCAATGACGGAATAAACAACGACCCGGCTCTTGACGAGCCCTCAGACAGGTTCAAAGACAACACTGACTTCAGCTGCATAGAAAACGGAGTTTACAATCCGAACCATTTGAGTGAGTTTGAACCAATGGCTGCCTGCCAGAATCACGCAGATGATGACGGCGACGGAGCTGTGGATTTGATGGATTCAGGCTGCAGCACAAGGCAGGACAACAGCGAGTAAGTCAGGCTAATTTTGTAGTCCATCTGTAGCTACAAACACGTTTTTCTTGTAGCAAAATTGTAGCTACAACAGCACCGAAAAAACTAAATAGTTGCTATCATTTCTTTCAAAAATCAGTTTTTGCTGGGCTAAAAGGGCTTGGAAAGCATCATCTCCCGGCGTGGGCGTTTATGATACGCTTAATAAGAAAAAGGACATATTTTAACATTGTATTTTGGGCAGCTGCAATAGGTGCAGTTGTTTCAGGCTATGTTACAGCTACCAGCCCGCAGACCTGCAATCCTGCTGCGATTTCAGAAATATTCAAGTGCATGCCGCTTCTCAGCCTTCTTGCATGCGCATGGTTTGGCGGAATAGCAGGCACAGCAGTAATGGCGCTGAAATACGGCCGCTTCCTGGATGATTAATTGTGCGCTGGCAATTATTCCTTCAGCAGTAATGCTATCAGCGCGAGCCAGATTGCAGGCAGGAATATCAGCAGACTGCCGACGTTTGCAAGCCCAGCGTATTCTACTGGAATAGGCCACCTTCTAGAAATAACTCCTGTGAACAGTTCATACACTGCCACGCTTCCAATTCCAAAGCTCAGCAGGCCTATAAGCGCCGCGAGAACATTACGAATATTTGTTTTTTCTTCTTTTGCCATGGCAACCACCTCATTACTTGTAAGCTTGAAAGCTGCAATTTTGTATATAAGCTTTTCCGCTGTTTTTCACAAGTTTTAAGAAAAACCAAATCTTACAAGGTTTAAATGACGCGATACCACGTTTCAAAAGAGCCGCAGGAGCACTATGTAAGGCTGCGCATACCCAACTTTTCCTTATATGTCCCAAACCCGCACGAAATGAGGCACGAAGAGGGGCACGAAAATGAGCATTTGAAAGAAGCAGACCCGCACCTTGTCAATGCAGTTCTTGAGGAGATTGTGAATCAGTACGGAGTGGGCGGCGCAAGGGTTTACAACGGCCAGATTGTGCTCTTTGTCAAAGACGGGCATCAGGGAAAAAGCACAGGCTCGCCAATTGTCGGAATGCCAAACTCAAGGAGCATTGAGAAAGCGCTTGAGGAAGTCGGCTACCAAAGGCAAAAAAGGCATTAGACTTCTTTATATTCCTCTTCAGACTTTCTGCAGAAAGCAACCCGAATGTCGCCGATAGGCTGGGCTGTCTCGTCATCACGATACTCGCAATCGCCGCCTTTCACACCTGTTGCCATGCAGCACGGCGGACTGCCCATGTAAAGGCTTCTGTTGCCTTCAATGGCACAGCCCCAAATGCAGTACGCAACGCATTTCGGCAGGTCTTTTCCAACAATCTGGCCGCCTTGCTTCACGGGTTTTGGAATCTTAATAGGGGTCTGGTAAGGGCAGGAGGATTCTACAACGCAAAAGCCCTCTTTTCTTAAAAACTGTTTTCCGCCATTAAAACAATCCTCAACAGTTACTGCCTGAACAGCAGGAACCAGAGATGTTATCGGCTGGCTCGCATGAGCATTTTTAACAGGCGCCAAACCAACTTTTGTTTCCTCATCAGGCCTTGCCTCAATGACTTTGTTTTGCACGCGGGTTTTCCTTGTGTAGAGCAGGCACGCCAATTCAGCGCCCTTGTATGCGCAGTCATACGCGCCCATGCACATGCCTGAAGGTTGGTCAAAATACTGCCGTTCACACCCGCTTTCGGTTGGAATCCCCATATAGAATACTACTTCTCGGGCTTTTATAAATCTGCGTCAGAAATCAGACAGGCTTTGCTTCTGGATTCGGTTCGGGATTGTGCAGTTTGCAGGTATAATGCGTACTCCAGCCCCGTACTATCTCAACCCTGAATTCGCACGGGTAACTGACATCACACGTGTGCTTGTCAGGATTGTAGAATATTCCGTTTTTCTGGCAAAGCGCAACCTTGTCCATTCTTTTTGATTCGCTCAGCGCCTTGTCATCAATGCTGCCTTTTTCATCAGCCATGCGCAAAATTAACAGTTTGTGATTTATAAAACTTTGTCAGAAACCGAGCCTCTCAGACATTGAATTTTTCGCAGTAAGCATACTCTTTGCCGTTTTCAACCAGAGGCATCATCAGTTCCAGCTGCTGGTGGGGGCACGCGGCAGTTCCTGTCGCGAGGCAAACCCCCTTGTAATAAAGAACCCGGTTTCCAGGGCACGCCTCAAGGTTGTACCTGATGCATTTCGCAAACTGCCTGTTCTTGAATTCAGGATTGCTGGACCTGCCAGTGAATCTCGCTTCAGTCTTGTATTTGCAGGACATTGAATCATCTGCAGTGCAGGCGCCTCCCAAAAGGAAAACCTTGCTTCCCAATGCGCACTGCTCAGGGGTTGGCTTGACTTGTGCAGCCTGCTCTGTTTTCCGTATCATCATTGTTTCGCCGCGCGGCCTTGGGCCGTGCTTCCTGCACTTGTTTCCTGCGTACTTGTGCGGGCATTTGGCATCGCTATCGCAGATTTGCTTGTCAGGGTCGTAGAATACCTTGTCTGCCCAACAGTTTTTGACTGCCTCTTCAATGCCTGCCATATGAAACAATACAAATATTCCGCTTATAAAACTTCGGCAAAATCAGAATTTTATGTGTCGGAAACACTTATGGGTGTTTCCGAGCACGCTCAAGAACCCTGATGGTTCTTGACGTTTCCAAAAGCCCTTTGCACGACCTCTGGCAGGGCAGGGTGCACGTGGACTGCGCGTAGAATCCCATTGGCTCCAAGCTTTGCCTTCATCGCCACAACAACCTCGTGGATAAGGATGGACGCATCTGAGCCAAGTATGTGGTAGCCGAGAATCTGCCGTGTCTTCGGGTCAGCAAGCACTTTGACAAATCCATCCTTGTCCTCAATTGACTTTCCATAGGCAGTGTCATAATACCTGTATCTGCCGACCACGTAAGGGATTTTCTGGTCTTTCAGCGCGTCCTCCGTCATACCGACTCCTGCTATCTGCGGAGAGGAAAAAATCGCATGGGGCATTGCGTCATAAGGCACAGGGTGTTTTTGTTTTGGATTAAGAGCGTTTTCAACAGCAAAAGAAGCCTCAATGTTTGCAGAGTGCTTGAACAAATACACTCCTGCAATGTCACCAATTGCCCAGATGCCAGGCACATTTGTCTCCATAAACCCGTTTGTTGTTATGAAGCCCGGCTTGCGGGTAATAACCCCTGTTTTCTCGACGTCAAGAATGTCTGTGTTTGGAATTCTGCCAGTGGCAACCAACAATTGCTCGCCTGCAGCAATGTGCTTTTGCTTGCCAACAGAGTATTCAACAGCAATGTTTTTGCCCTGCTTAAACACCCTTTCTGTTGTTGCGTTAAGAATTACGTTGTGCTTTTTTGCAAACACTTTTGTAAATGCCTGCGCGATTTCAGCGTCCTCTGCTGTGACAAGCCAGCCGCT
>CAYGVI010000004.1:0-96470 GCA_964353335.1 uncultured Methanosarcinales archaeon | reverse complement strand
GAACTCATCACGCAGTTCTTTTGGTGACAGCGCGCCTGCCTCTGCGACTTTCCTGAATACCGCGAACTGGAACTTGTTAAGCTTCATTTTTATCATTAAAACGCAAGTATTTAAATATCTTTGCTTTTTTATGAGAAAAATTGGAAGAGGCATGAAAGAATCAGGTGGTTAACTGCCTTAAATACTTCACGTGAGCATGTTCAGTGCTAGAATTTATCGTCACGGAAATGTCGAGAATCCGAGATTCTCGAGTCGCGAAAACGCTTGTGTTTTCGGGAACTTGACAACGCAAAGCGTTGCTCAAGTCATGCTCGGAAATGTTCGCATTTCCGGCACTTTCCGGATGTCCAGTGTGAATTTCCGGTTCCTGTCCATCCTTCCGCCGCACCAGCTTTATATTTACCATCCATTTCCGTCGTCTTTATGACCCGTAGTCTTACTTTTGAGGGGTTGTGTTCTGTTGTTGAGAAGTGCTTTTTGCAGGTTATTCGCGGGAATAGGGGGGTTGCTGAGTTTGCTGCGCACAGGGCTGGGTTTGAAGGGTGGATGAAGGCTGAGCTTTGCGGGGCGTTTGCTGGAATGGGTCATTTCACAATGCCTGAAGAAAACACCACAGACCTTGTTGTGAGTGGCTGGAGGCTTGAATTAAAGACAGTGCCCACAAATTATTCACACACAGGCGCAGTAATAAAGACAAAAAACATAACAAACAGCGTGGATGCTGTTATCGCTGACATTGACAAACTAAATACAGTGCCGCATCCGAACAATGCAGTATTGTTTGTTGCATACCCATTAAGGCACGAACAGGAAGAATGGCAGCAAATTCACCTGCCAAAGATTGCAAAAAAGCTCGGAAAGCTCCATTATGCAGAATTCACTTTCTGGAACAGCATTCCTGGAGTGTTATATATCGGACAGCCAGGAGAAACCAAAACCCATTGTTTTGACGCGCCGTGATTGTTGTGCTTGCCGCTGCAACGCCGTGTTAAATAGTGCTTTTGCGTGGTTATTCTCATGTGCATGTTTCCATCGAGTCCAGAAAATCAGGAAATTTCATATGAAGAACGGATTGAACGAATAAAAAAAGCATGTGAGGAATACCGGTCCACCCTGACTATAGAACACATGATTTCAAAAGCAGAGGAAATGGTTAAAAAGATAGCCAGGGAAACAAAACCGCCTGAAAACCCGTACCAAATACTGCCGCCTGACACGCCGCGACAGCGTTTAAATCCTGGAATTGACAGGCAGTGATTCCTGTTGTCCCTGGCGCTACAACACCGCGTTAAATAGTGCTTTTGCGTGGTTGTTCTTATGTGCATTTTTGATGAGAGAGACTGGATGCGGGGCATGAGTTATGCGCATATGCATCGCGGCCACCCTGATGTCAGCGGATTATCCGAATTGTGCAAAAGCAGGCCCGCAACGCGCGCGTATAAGATATTGTCTGCGCTGGGAATAATGAAAACACCGCAGGAACAGTGTGAAACGCTTGCAAAAAAGATTGAAGCAGCCGCAGTTGAGACAAGGGATATTATCCAGTATCATGAAGACTCCCTCAAGGCAATAACCCATGGCATGGAAAGGTATACAACCGAAATACAGTCCTGCAGCCAGGCAGTCAGGGCATATAATTTCATGGAAGAAAAAAAGGCAAACCCTTCTGCAGAATGCCCGCCTGAAATCACAGAACTTTGCCAAAAACTCATTCAGGCAGAGGCAAAACTGCCCCCTATTGAACAAAGGCCTGCCAAATGGAGAAGGGAGCAGGCAAACATGTTAATGCGCGCATACCGCGATGACCGCCAGTATGTTTACCTTCAGCAGTTGCATTCTGACCATAAAAGACATATGGAAGAGTTTCAAAACTACATGAAAGTCCTTTGCGAAAATGCCGGGCTGGCTCGGGAAAAAGCAGGGCAGAATCCGCGCAGGGAAGACGTGTCAGTGCTGGCACTGCAAGTCCAAAAAAACCTTGAAGAATTTGAGAAAAATCGCATAGCAGCACTCAGCATCCAAAGCGCGAAAGAAGGTTTAGAGCGAGAAACATTCGAATCGCTTGCCAGCAGGCTTGAAAGAAAGAAAAAAGACCCAAATGCGCAGACAGTGCTGGAAATGCGTGCTGAGGGGATTATTTCCAGGGATCAAAACAATAAGGATGAATTTTACCCGGCTGTGGATGCGCCTGACCGCGTGTACAATGCAGTCAGCAATGCAAGAAAGCGGTACCTGGACGCAATGGACAAGGCGGAAAAATGCATTGCTCCGATTCACCAGAACATGTTGCAGCAGGCATTTTACCGGATAACTGACAGGATTGGAATAACTTCACCGACAAAAAGAATAGGCAAAATCCAGGACAGGTATTTTAACACATCTGCAGAGCTTAACAATGCAGTCAAAGGCATTGACAGCGAGATTGACGTACTGTATGATGAAAGGAAAAACCTGAGGGCGCTTTTGCCAAAAAATCCTGACATAACCAAGGAAGATGAAAGAAAAGACCTGATTGACAAGCATAAGGTTTGGGAAACAACAAAAGCAGCAATGGACAGCTGGATTCAAGAGCTCAGTCATAAGCGCGACCAGGTGTATGGGCGAAAGGAGCTTATTGAGCTCAAACTTTCTGAATTTGGCACTTACTGCAAAAATGCAAGTGTTTGACAGTGATTCCTGTTGTTCTTAACACTGCAACGCTGTGTTAAATAGTGCTTTTGCCTTGGATATTGATATGTCGAATCCGGATATTATGGCTGCACTTGAAAGCATAAAGAAGTGCCAGGAGACCTACAGCAAGTGCCAGGAGACCTACAGCAGGCTGGAAGACCTGTTTAAGCAGATAGACGGACCTCTTACCTGCAGGCTTGACCAGGATGATAAATATTCAGGATATGGCGGCTGGTCTTTTCCTGAATCTGTTGATTTGGTGGTGGGGCTGATACATGCCCAAAGCAACCGCAATGCAGTTCTTGATGCAAAAAAACAATATGAAACCGCAATGAGGGCTGTGAAAAAATGCAATGCTTTGGCATCAAGCAGCAAATGGAAACAGAGCAAATTATTTGACAATTACAGAAACTACATTGGCCTGCTTAAAAATGCAAGCCAATCACTGGAGCAGGCGCATGATGCCTTGATTGATGAAAGAAAAAACCTGGGCGAACTTTTGCCGAAAAACCCGGACATGACAAAGGAAAATGAAAGAAAAGACCTGATTGAGAAGCATAAGGTGTGGGAAACAACAAAAGCAGCAATGAACCGCGGGATTTACGAGCTCAGGCATAAGCGTGACCAGGTGGATGGGCGAAAGGAGCTTATTGAGCTCAAACTTTCTGAATTTGGCATTTACTGCAAAAATGCAAGTGTTTGACAGTGATTCTTGTTGTGCTTGGCGCTACAGCGCATTGTTAAATACGCTTTTTGCCTTGGTTATTTGCATGGACTTGCCAGATGCGCGCCGCGATGAGGAACATAAGAAAGAGTTTAATGACATGATTAAACAAATGGAAAAGTGTGCGCAGATATTTAAGGAAGTGGCCAAAAAAACAGAAGAAAACTGCATAATACGCCTCGGCCAGAAGATAAAAATGTTTGATGGTATGCCCATATCGGGCCACGATATGGAAAACTACCGTCTGGAATTGGCGTACATTGATTCTGAGCAGGAAAATGAAAACCCGGATGAAAAAAGTCCGCATTATAATATTATGATTGAAATCTTTTCTATGCAGGACGAGAAGGATGCACAAAATGCAAGAAATCAGTACGAGAAGGCAATATGCTGCGCTGAAGAATTCGTTTCGTCAGTGACTTATGGCAGGGTCAAGCGCGCAGTTAATAGCATCTCGGATTATCTTGGAATACCGTCACCAGCTAAAAGGAAGGCAAAAATAAGCAGGAAGTATTACCAAACGCTTGATGAAATTGTAAAAGCCAAAAAAGGATTTGGCGATTTAAGCCGCAAGTTCCATGAAAAAGAGCGCGATAGCTTAATGTACAAAAAGCAAATTTATTTTCTAATTGAACACAATGAGGATTGTCATGAGTACGCTTCTGTTGATACTGCGCCTTTGAAACCAGAGGATAAGCAATTAATCCTTGAATGCCTGGAAAGGGATGCTGAAAAAATTCAAGAAATTCGATCGGACAGGTGGTCAATAGAGAATTATTTTGACGAAGCCAAAATCAAGCAATTGAACAATTTGCAGATGTTTGTCGCAAACCTGTACTATGAATCATATATTTGACGCGCCGTGATAACGTTTAAATACCAATGCGTCTAAGTCTGGGGTATGTCGCTGACTGTTTTGCTTATCATCTTCCTTGTCGGGCTGTTTCTGGTTGGAATGCTCCTGAGGAAGATTGGCGGCTGGGTTGCGTTTGTTGTGCCGCTTGTTTTGCTCGCGGTTGTTGTTTTCTTTGGAGTCTGGATAATGCTGGACGCAAATGACCTGAGCAAGCACTTCTATCAGGACAACAAGCTGTTTGTGCTTGACATTGACGGAAAGCCTGCTGGCGCATTTGTGCTTGGCGGAAATGACATTCCTGTTCCTGTCGGCGATTTGAGCCAGATAAGAAATGATTATCCTGACCTTTCAAAGATACAGGGGGCAAATTACAAGGTGCTTGTGCTTGACTGGAGCATTGTCGCAGCAGACATTGACGTGCTTAACTTCAAGGCATCAAAAGAGGAATTGAGAACCGCGCTTTCCTCTAACGACCCAAGGCAGCTGTTTATCACAAAGACATCGCAGGCATTGGGAGGCGGAATGATTGCAGACCTTGCGGCGCAGGTTATTTCATTGTATCCGACAAATGACTTTTTCGCAAGCTCAATGTTTGTGATTCTCGCTGTAAAGCCCCTGCTCAACCCTGACTTTATATTCGCAGGAATGAAGCAGGGAACAGTAAAAGTCTATCCGGAAACAGTAGTATTTAAAATCATAAAGTTCCTTCCAGAGGATTTGGCACGGATTTTGGTGCCAGTAAAATAAAAGAGGCAAAATGGGACTGCTAAGCAGATTGTTTGGAAAAAAGGACACTCCTGAATTAGAGCTTGGAAAATATCCTGACCTTGAGGCAGGCCCTGGTCTTGGACAGCCGCAGGAAATGAGCTCTCCAGGAGGGCTTGGGCTTACTGAAATGCCTCCTTCTGAAGGCGCAATGGCAGGATTTGAAGATATTGGACAGGCTCCTCCTGCTCCGATTGCAGGAATGGGAATGCCCGCGGAGAGAGGTGTGCCGGGTATGCGCGGACAGTTGGCTCCTCCGGGCGCGTTTGCTCCAGCGCAGGTGATGCAGTCGCCGTCGCCGGATTTAAGCAGGGATATGCAGATCGTAAACGCAAAGCTTGACACTTTGAAGGCTTTGCTTGACAGTGTCAATGCCAAGCTGGACAGAATGGAAAGAAGCCAGAGCCCCAAGGAAGAGGAAGCAATTCCATTGAGTGTGCGAAGATGGCGGTAAAGAAAACATCTGGCTCAAGTGTTTTGTTCTGGACTGCGGTTATTGTTATTATTCTTGACATTGCTTCGAAGGTGTGGGTCAGGAGTGCAATTCAGGTTAATCAAAGCATTCCGGTGATGAAGTTCCTGAGCATTACGCATATTCAGAACACAGGTGTTGCTTTTGGAATGCTCCAGTTTGCGGCATTGAGATGGGTTTATGTCGCTATTGCCCTTATTATCGCGATTATTATTGCGAACTCGTGCAGGCACAAAAAGCTGAAAACACACTTTTTGCTCTGGGGACTGATTATGGGCGGAGCAATTGGAAACGCCCTGGACAGGATTTTCATCGGCACAGTCACAGACTTCATTGACTTTCATTACTGGCCTGCTTTCAACATAGCTGATTCTGCATTGACTATTGGAATACTGATGCTCATCTGGCACGCGTTCAGGAAGGAGTAAAAGATATCAAAACTAGTTCAATTTCTCAAGAAGCTCTTTATCTTCAGCCTTGACTGCATCAACAGCAAGCATTACAAGATCTTCATACTTACGTAATTCTTTTTTCGTCATGTTTTCTAGGCCTCCCTCTTTTCTCAACAACATTCATTTCTTTGATTATGGAGTTTAAATACTTTTTGGTAGAACGCTCTTGGTACCTTACTGATTTTTTCTTTATCCATAAGATAACTTGGTTTTTTGTTTTATTCCCTGCAGCAATGTCCTGCACAAAAGTAACCGCATACTTGTATGGAAATTTAAAGTGGATCCCTGCCAAGAACAGATGTGCTTTTGCCAGACAGTGTGCTGTTCTTTTATTTCCCTCAATAAAGTAATGATGGCGTGCAATCTCATTATAGATTGTTGCTGCGTGAAGATAAGGATCATTAAACTTTTTTATGGCGCTCAGTATTTTTGTAGCACCGAGAACAAGACTTACGCCTTGCCGAACTTCACGTGGCTCCTTTGTTGATTTAACCACCCTGAAATGAACTCGGCGGATAAGCTTAGCATACCTTTCAGCCTCAATTTTAGAAACAACTTTTCGCCAAGTTGGATCAAAACCAACAAGTGTTCGTTGAAATTCCCTCATTTATTATTTAAAGCAGTAATTGTTTAAATTCATTTCGTTTTGTCGTCGGAAACTTTCCGGAAAATCCGGAAACTCTTACTGATTATCTTTTATAGAAGTTCTGCATAACAGCAAAAGATGGGGCTTTACACCACAAGGCCCGTGCGCGAGCTGGGTGAGCAGGAATTCAGGGACATAATTGGAAAAAAGCCAGTAGTGCTGTCACCTCACGCACTTGACCACATAAGCATGGCGCAAAGGAAGGTTTTTAAAGACGAAGACCTAATCAATCTCGTCAGAAAAGAAACCCCGCGCAAGGCGTACTTGCAGGAAAACGGCAATTATGCCGCATATTACCGCACACCTGACGGATACAGGAAGCTCATCATCACAAACGAAAAGGAAAAAATAACAATCGTGACATTTATGGACCCTCCGGAATTACCAAGGGTGAAACTGCAAAATGATACTGAAAAAACATCTTGAAGCAAAGGGAAAAGGCGAATTTTCGTACGATTACAAGAATGACCTGCTTATTTTCAAGACTAAGGACAGGAACTACAAGAAATCCGTCGAGTTCCAGAATTTTGTCGCGGATATTGATGAGGAGGGATTTGTCACGGGAATGAGAATATTTGATGCATCAAAAGTTTTCGGTTTGGAAAAAATTGCACTAAAGAACATAACAGGCATGGAATTCACATCAAATGTTGAAAACAATGTTGTCACAATCACCTGCAAATTCATCAGCAAAATCAGGAACAAGCTGTCTCCGGAACACTTCACCCAACAGTTGACGCAGGAGTCTCCTGTTGAAATGGCAGATTCTTCTGTTGGACCGATAAAGGCAGAAGTGTAAGGCAATTAACAAAGCCTCATCGAACACTTTCCTTCCGCAGTAACATTTTAATACTGAATATGAATCATTTGGGCATATGCGCCTTGCTGTGATATTTGCGGTGATGCTTCTGATTATTCCGTTTGCTTATGCAAGCGGGCATGGCAGTTTGATTTACGCAACAGGAGTGCAGGTTTCTGTCCCTGTGAATGCCACGCGTGCCGTGATTACCACACCCACAGCAGAAACCCCTGACACTGCGCCCGGGCTGAACGCTATTCCTGCCCCTGGGTCTTTTGACACAAAAATGCAGCCCATTGTCAGCCCAAACATAGGCAGGGCTGTGAGCATGGGCACTGTTGTTGTTAACAAAACAATCATTGCTCCTGGCTCTTTTGACACGAAAATGCAGCCAGTTGTCAGCCAGGACATAGGCAATGCTGTGGGCAGCATTTCTTCTGCTTTAAACGGAACAAGGGAATCTCTTTCATGCCCTTCTGCGACAATGCAGGAGACAGCGCTTCCTGCGCAGTTCTTCAGCGAAGACAAGAGTGACTGCCAGCTGAAAAGCAATCCTGACGAGGTTGAGGAATATTTGCAGGAGCTTGAGGCAATTGTGGAAGACTGCAAATCAAGGATAAACACAAATCGTGATGCAGCTTCAAATGCAAACCAGATGCTCCACGCACAGATTGACCAGCTGAAGATAGCTCCTGAGCCTGACATGACTCAGATCCAGCCTTCAAGGACAATGTGCAGCATCAGTGAGCCTATAGGAGACCTTAGTGACCTGGACAGCGGCGGGCTTGATGATAACACACAGTACACAAAATGGCTTTTCAACATTGCAAAAGACGTGAAATATTACTGCGGCAAGATTGACAATATGGTGGCAGAGATTGCAGATGAATGCAGGCTGCTTAACAAGGAGATTGAATGCGAGATGAACCAGGGCGGATTGGAGTCGGAAGATGAAAAATCAGCGTATCACTCCCAGCTTAACACTGCAATTGACAGCGTAAACATGGCATACAACCATCTGGAAACTTTTTATTACCCGTCAACATTAAAGACATATGACTTTGGAAACTTCAGGCTGTATTTCAACAATGGCACAAACATTGACTGCACGCTTAAGATGGCTGAGGTGCCAAACGCAGAAAATGTTGGCGCGCAGGCAGGCAACCCTGTAGTCCATGTGGTGAAAAATATTTTCTCATTCCTGTTCGGATGGTGGAAATAATGAGGATAACCGCAATCATTCTTGTTTTGCTTTTGATAATTCCGTTTGCTGCTGCGAGAGAATTGTCAAGGGAAAGCACAGAGGTTGTTTCTGAAAGGGAAACGCCTGCTGTTCAGCCCACGGCAGTTGAAAGTGTTGTGCGCACGACAGGCACAGGGCAGGAGACAAGCATCAGGATTACCCCTCCTGCAAGCGCGCAAAGGCAGCAAATTTCTTCTGTGCAGGACATGACTCAGGAAATGATTAATGCCCAGAACGCAAGGGTGGCGGTTTTGAAGCAGAATTCCCTTGTGACTCTGACCTGCCCTGAACCAGCAAGGTATGTTGTCACTATGCCGAAAATGCCTGTTCCTGAAGGCTCTGCTGACTGCGAATTGATTGGAAAGTCAGCAGAGATTGAGGCATACCTGAAATCGCTTGAGGCAGCTGCCGCTAAGTGCAATGCGAGAAGGGATGCAAGTTACAAAACCGCGCTTTTGGCAAAGCAAAAGCTTGACAAGCAGATTGACCAGCTGTTGCTTACTCCTCCCGACCTGCCTAAGAAAGTCTACACCCCGCCAATTTGCAGCGAGTCTGAATCATATACATCAGAAGGGGGCAGCACAACGAACGTGCCTGATGAACAATATTACACAAACTGGCTGAAACGCATAGGCAGTAATGTGAAAGAATACTGCGGAATAATTGACACAAAGTTCATCAGCGGAATTGCAAACGCCTGCAAGGTAATGAATAAGGAGATTCCCTGCATAATGGATTATTACGAGGGGGTTCAAGACACTGACAAGGTGGCATTCCACGCAAGGCTTAACGGAGATCTCAATGCCCTTAACGCGCTGTATGATTACACTGATTTCTTTTACAAAAAAACAATTGTTGAGTATGGCATTGGCAATTTAAGGAAGTATTACGATGAGAGCAACCTTGACTGCGGAAAGCTCAATCCTGCGCAGATATCAATTGCGAGAAAGCAAATTGAGATTGCGTCATTGAAAAATGCATTGCCTGCCCAAAGCGTCCAGCAGCCATTGCAGCACGACAACATAGTAATTGAAGAACTGCCGTTGTGGGGCAATGAGCCCACTGGTGCGATAACATACATGAGGATGTGGGGCGCGCCGATGTATGTGAAGAGGACAGTGAACTCATCGCAGGGATTTGCAGGCCCGTGCGAGACATACAGGGAGGGGAACAAGACAAAGTTTTCGTGCATAACACCCAAGCTCAGCAGGGGAAGCACTTTCCCAATAGGAATTTCTCCCGGGCTTTACGCAAAGGATATGGCTGCAGGAAGGATGCAGGATTGCGTGCGCGGCGCAACAAGGTGCACAAACAGCACGTATGAAAGGTGCGTGGGCGGCTTCTGGATTTCAACAGAGCAGTGCGGAAAATCAGAAACGTGCACGACAGGCGGCTGCAGGATAATTTCAGGCTACTACAGCGCAAGGCAGAGAGCAATGATAACAAAGGGTTACGCTTACAACGCCAATGTCCATATGACAGGCGGATTTGTATAAAAAAAGAGGTGATTTGGAATGAAAGCAGTTGTTGTGGTGCTGGTGTTGATGGCGCTTCTTGTTCCATCAGCGATTGCCGGCAGGATATCACAGAGGTATTATGCATACCAGCCGGGAACATACCTGGTCGCAGGCTCATGTGACACAGGCTACAAGTGCGAGGACAACAAGTACAGCAGGTGCATGGCAGGAAAATGGCACGTGCTTGAGATGTGCACGCCAGGAGAGCAGTGCATGGCAGGCGGATGCAGGACAGTGAGGATTACAAGGTTTCCGCAGGTGACCATAACCCCGAGCATGGCGCCTGTAAGGCCTTATGTGTATGTGACCAACGGTTCAATCTTCAGAAATACCGCAAGAATACACTCATAAGAGTAAAGTATTTATACTGAATTGACTCGGGTAAAGCAAAATCACAGTCAAAACGAGGTGAATCTATATGGAAGACGGACGAGGAGTTGCGTATGCGATTCTTGGAATAGTTGCGGTTATGGCAATAGTCGGGCTTGTCCTGCTGTTCAGCGGAGCAACAGGAATGGGCCTTTACGGCGGAGAACTCACAAGGGTGGATGGCGTTGACCTCTACCAGAAGGGAGAATCAGTCCCGAGATACACAAACCCTGTGCCAGTATCAGAAGGCGGAACGTACTACCAGTACAGGCAGGGATGGGGCGGCCTTCAAAGGGACGCGTGCCCAGACGCGCCATACACAATGGTGTACACTGTCAATGCTGCAGGAATGCGCAGTGACTGCGTCCCAAGCACAGTCGTCCAGAGCATGCTTTGCTGCATGAAGACAGGGCAGCCGTCAGGAACAGGAGTGGCTGACTAAACCCATTATTTTTTATTTTACTTTTTTCTTTGATTGTTTTATTTGAATAGTGTGCAATAGCTGCATTTATTCACTGTTGCACCAGAAACATTTATATATCAGAAGGATTGAACAACACTCATCAAAACGAGGTGATATTACTATGGCAGAAGAAGGAAAGGGAATCGCAATGGCGATTCTTGGAATTGTTGCAGTGATTGCTGTTGTCGGACTTGTACTATTGTTCACAGGAGCGACAGGGAAGTTCTCTGCTTCGTTCCCCAAGGTATATGGAGGAGTCCACGCAGGAGAGGAATTCCCCTACCTGACAGACAGGTCAGCAGGAGGATACCCGCAGACTGCAGGAAACCCTGACGCAATATATTACCCGCCGGGATACTACACTGAAAAGCCAGTGGGTATTGAGTTGCAGCAGGACGCCCCATTCTATGGAAGCAGCCCAAGCGGCACAGATGCATATACAACTTACAACAGGCAGCCATACTATGTTCCAAGCGGCCAGGACTGCTGGGATGACAGCGGAATGCCTGGATTCAGGTGCCCGCAATACACCACCTGCATCCCGAACATGAAGATTTCAGAGAGCGGCGGATGGATTCCAGCTCCTGAACACCCATGCTATGTAAGGGCAGGACAGGCTGAATAATCCTATTATTTTTTCTTTTTCTTATCTTTCTTCTCTATAACTGATACTGAATAATCAAAATGTTTATATATCAGTTAATTAATGCCAGTGTCAGATACTCACGTATCACAAAAAACGAGGTGATAGTAAATGGCAGAAGAAGGCAAGGGAGTCGCAATGGCGATTCTTGGAATAGTTGCGGTTATTGCGGTTGTCGGACTGGTCTTGTTGTTCACAGGAGCGACAGGAAAATTCTCAGCCGGCGGACTTGGAGTGCCAAAGATATACACAAGGCAGTCTGAAGTCGCAGTCGCATCAGGACCTGCAAACGTGGAAAACCCGTACTATGGATATGAGTACGAGACATACGGCGGAATAACCCAATCACGCGAAGCAACTGCACAGAAGATTGCAGCAGGCGGCGCATGGGATGCAGCCGGTGTCTACGGTGACGGAACCTGGGAAGCAGCGACAGAGCCAGGAGTTGGAGCAGCGCCTAACATAATAGAGACAACACAGGCACCAACAACCAAGAGGGCTCCGAGCCGCATCACAAGCGGACAGGATGACGTTTGCGGACAGTGCCCATATGGCAGTATATGCATTGCAGACGCACGAAGGATACCGACTGGCGCAGAGCAAGTCGCAGGATATCCAACCTGCTTTGTTGTAGGGCAGACTGTCTAAGCAGATTTGTTTTTTATTTTTTTCTTCTTTCTTTTATTTTGAGAACTCACAGCCAAAGGCATATTATCCTATCATCTGCACTTTAGCAAAGTTTATATATGAGTTCGTATCACACATTAGTATACTAGTACACATTAACCAAAAGAGGTGATTTTATCATGAGCGAAGGAAGAGGAGTTGCATTAGCCATTCTTGGCATAGTTGCCTTGATTGCAGTTGTCGGACTTATCCTGCTGTTTTCAGGCAAGCTGACAGGCCAGGTAACACTGCCTGTTGCTTACGGAGACTATGGAATCCCATCGCCAAAGACATATGGCGGATGGGACAATGCACAACTGCTTTCCCCAAGGGGAGCTGTTGTTGCGCAGGAAGCAATGACCGGCGGCGGAGCAAGCTATCCAAACGAGGGCAGCTGGGTCAAGGGAGTGCCATACACGCCTGAAGGAATCCCAGTAGCAGTCATCGGCGGAAGCCAGGCAACATACAGGCAGCCGACAAGGCTAACAACCTGCGCGCCAGGACTTGCACGCTTAGGCGTAAGGCAGATGCAGACATTGAGCGATGAAGCATTCGCGCAGTGCATTGCAGGAACCTTTGGCGACGGCAGCATGTGCTGCCCAGTATCCGGCGTTAACCCGATGGCTTAAGCATAGGGTATTTTTTTCCTTTTTCTTGTTTTTTTAACAGCTTAGAGGGAGCTATCTGAGGCAGTACCTGAGCTCGTGGAGAAATATCCTTACGGAAGTATAGTCCAGGGCTTTTCCTGCTGCCATTCTCACTTCCATTGACCCGTTATCGTAATAATCGTGCTTTAATTCGCGTATTGCGGTTTTTCTTTGCTGTAGCACTGCAAGCCTTTTCCTTTTGGCTTCAACAGCGCCAGGATAATACGCTGCCTGCATTGTGAAAAAATGCAGGGCATCAGGCACTGCAGGTATGTCTTTCCTTGAGTCTGCCTCAAGCATCCTTATCCTCATTACAGCCTGGTCAAGGGTTTCTGTGTCAGTGTCCATTATGTGAGCGGATTATCCTTGTTTTTTTAAATTTTTGCCAGGGCAATATGTTTATATACCTGATTTGCTGGTGAGTGTAAAAAAGAGGATAACATGCAACTGGACACTGCCCTGACAGCATTCTCAATGACCACTTTGCTCATAATTGTCGGCCTTGTGGTCTGGACAGCCACTGACATGGGAATCACACAGCCTGTCTTTATCGGCAATTACTACGCGAGCATCCCTGAAATCGGCCAGGTGTCAAGGGAGGATATGCCATTGAATATGGTGGAGGTTGAGCCAAAGAGCCCTGCATGCTATCAGACAGGGCTGAATGAGTGCAGTAGGCTGAATGCCGGCGAGAACTTCATAACCTGCCTTCAGAAGGTGACAATTGACTGCAGCCAGACCAGCCCATTGCTCGCGAGCTGCTATCTGCCTGCCGGCTTTGAGCTGAAGTACAACAACAACCGCGACTGCGTGTACGGTATTATGGATGAGTGCAGGGCAAGGTGCTCTGCGGGAATGCAGGAAGTGTGCAACAGGATGTCATCGCCAAGGTGCAGCCTTATTGGTGGAAGGTTCTCAAGCAACTACCAGCAGGGCAAGTACACAGGATATGGCATGCTAACCTGATTCTTTGCACAATATTTATATACCACTACTGCTAAAATCAGTTAATTCAAAGAGGTGATATTCATGGAAGAAGGAAGAGGAGTTTCACTTGCAATTCTCGGCATAGTCGCTGTAATTGCAGTTGTCGGGCTTGTGCTCCTGTTTACAGGCGCTACAGGCGAATTTGTCGGATACGGGCTGCCCAAGCTCTACCCTGGCAAGGTTGTCCTGGGAGAGACCGGCCAGGGATTCCCATATCTTGGCGGCGGTGAATATGTTGCTGAGCAGAAGGGAAGCTGCGCAAGCAGCGAGATGTTCGTCCAGGGCGGCGGCGCAAATGGAATGTCACAGGACCCATTGAACTGCAGGGCAGGAGAGCAGCGCATTGAAATATACCACAGGAACAACAAGTTCTTCGGCGCGCCTGACCAGATAGTTGTTGTTGACGGATGGTGCTGCAATCTGCCGTCAAACAATGCGCAGTCATTCAACGAATTGTATGACGAGCAAAGATAAGCTGTTTTCCTTTTTCTTTTATTTATTTCTCATTCTTTAGTAGTGTGAAATGCTTATATACGCTATTTTGCCTTCACTGAAGAATGGTTGATGGAAGCGCAAAAGCAGTCTGCGAGGTTTCCTGGGAGGTCTGCAACAAGGTCGGAGGCATTTATACTGTTGTCGCCTCAAAAGCCGCTGAAATGATTAAGCGGTATGGAGACGGTTATTTCCTTATCGGGCCTTATTTCCCTGCCAAGCTGATGGGCACTTTTGAGGAGACTGTCCCTCCAGAGCACTGCAAGGAATGCTTTGAAGACCTGAAGAAGGAAGGGATTGATGTCCACACAGGCACCTGGCTTGTGAAGGGCAATCCAAGGGTTCTCCTGATTGACTTTGCGAATTATGCAAAGAACAAGAACAATATCAAGAAAGAGCTTTGGGAGTCTTTTGGCATTGACTCCATGAACACAGAGTATTTTGACTTTGATGAGCCTGTTGTCTGGAGCTGGGCTGCAGGCAGGGTGATTGAGGAAATGCAGCATGTCTGGAAGGACGGCATTGTCGCCCAGTTCCACGAATGGCTTGCAGGCGCAGGGGCATTATATTTGCGCAAGAACAAGATAAAGGTTGGAACAGTGTTCACAACCCACGCGACAACAATTGGAAGGGCTTTGGCAAGCGCAGACATTAACATTTACCAGATGCTTGACCGGATCAACGCTGACGAGGAGGCAAGGAAGCGCGGAGGCGGCTGCTGGGCAAAGCATTTGCTTGAGAAAGCCTGCGCGCACAACGCGCACGTGTTCACGACTGTCAGCGAGATTACAGGCATAGAGGCAGAGGCATTCCTTGGCAAGAAGCCTGATGTTTTGCTCTTTAATGGGCTTGACATGGAAAAGTTCCCGACATTTGAGCAGGCTTCTGTGAGGCACAGGACTTTCAAGGCGCGCATAAATGAGTTTGTCACGTATTATTATTTCCCTTACGCAAAGTTTGACCTTGACAACACACTGTTTTACTTTTTGGCAGGAAGGTATGAGTTCCGCGACAAGGGCATTGATGTCTACATAAGGGCATTGGCAGAGCTTAATGAGAGGCTGAAAAAGCAAAAGGACTCAAAGACAATTGTTGCTTTTGTCTTTGTGCCTGGCAATATCCGCGCAATAAGGCCCCAGTTGCTTGAGAACAAGACCTCTTTCACAGACATACACAACACTGTTGATGACATGAAAGATGAGATTGACCACAGGGTCGCTTACCTGCTTGCCTCTGACACCCAGATAACAGCAGACACCTTGCTTGACTCTGAGTTCAGGCAGGAAATAAGGCCAAAGGTGAAGAGGTTTTTGTCAAGAAAAGGGTTTGCACCAATAAGCACTCACGAGATTTATGATGAGGACAAGGACGCGATAATGCGCGCCCTTTGGGATACAGGGCTTGACAATTCGCCTGATGACAAGGTGAAGGTCGTGTTTTACCCGATTTACCTTTCTAGCGCTGACGGGCTTTTGAACACAAGCTATTATGAGACAATGCAGGGCTGCCACCTCGGAGTTTTCCCTTCTTATTACGAGCCATGGGGTTATACTCCGCTTGAGGCAGCTGCTTTGGGAGTTAGTTCTATTACAACTGATTTGGCTGGCTTTGGAAGGTATTTGTGCACAGAATGCAAGCAGGGAAAATATCCTGGAATTTTTGTTTTGAAAAGGTTTGGGCGCACTGATGCAGACATAATCAAGGATTTGGCAGACATGATGGAGTTGTACGCGAAATTCACAATGCACGAGCGCGTTGAAAACAAGATAATGGCCCAAAGGGTTGCGGCAACAGCAGACTGGAAGTTCTTCGCAGACAGGTATGTCGAGGCGCACAACAAGGCGCTTGAAAGGGTTTAAGCACCTCAATCTTTATAAACGCCTTCTTTGGACTCAGGAGTATGAATCGCTATTATGATTTTGTTGCGCTGAGAAAGCTTGCGCTGATTGGAAACGGAAGTGTTTTCACAGAGAAAGAGGCTGAAAGAATAGTCCAAGGAACGCCATATGCTGCGCTCGAGGCTGTTGTGAAAGAGACAGACGGGCTCACTCCGGGGTATATCCAGCAGACAAATGAGCTTTATGTCGGACTAAGCCCGCACAAGACACAGTTCTGGAAGGAATATTTCAGGAGGTTTGCCTCGGAGAAGGAAAGGACAGGCAGTTGCATCCATCCGATAGTGCTGGTTGAAACAAGGCGGAAAATAAGCAGGATGAGTTCAAGGCCGGAAAGAAGCGGGAATGACTTGGAAGACATGATATGCAGTGCGTTTGAGCTTCTGCGTTTTATGTTTGGCGGAAAAACAGATTGATTATTCTATTGACAGGTATTCTGCGCCCATAAGCTTTGCGCGCTCAGCATACCATCCCTGGAGTGGTGCTGGCTTTATTGATTCAGGTGGCGCTTCGTAAAGAGCTGCAGGAACTCTTGAAACTGCTGCCACAAGCTCCTGCGGCGGCGCAACAAACGGTTCAAGTCCCTTATTGTCTATGTCAGGAGAACGCATACGGGCTTCAAGTATATCCATCTTCAACACCTCCCCAAATTACAAGGGGTAAGGGGCTGAACTTTATTAATGTTTGTTGCAGCGGGATAGAATAAGCGCGGTCTGCCGCAAGCCCAAGCTTTTTATATTCAGGCTCATTGCTGTGTTTTTATGGGGGGAAATTCAGCTGTAAATGAGATTGTGGATTTGCTCGGAAGTGCTGATCACACTGATGCAAACAAGGCAGTGATTGCAGACCTTTGCGCAATAATTGCAGACGGCAAGAGAGCAGGCTATTTGTTCACTTCAGATCAGGAAGGCGGTTATGTTGCTTACCGCGTTGATAAAAACGGCAAAGAGAAGGCTGTCGGGGAGGTTTATCCTGACACTGTGTCGCTTCTGCTCCTTACATCTGCAAAGCTTCTTGAGACAGGGTATGTTGAAAAATGCGGCAAGGGATATATTGTAATGCGCCCGACACAAAAGGCGCATGGATTATACGCAAGGTTAAAGGCAGAAGGGCAGATTGGCATCCACGGACAAGCTGTCTGGCACACAATCAAGTTCAAGGACCAGCTGTGGAAAAACAAGCTGAAATCACCCAAGTAATGCAACAATTTCTTTCACAGCCTGCTCAGCTGTCTTGTTCTGCGTGTTGATTGTTTTGCCATAATCGAATTTGCTGACGAGGTTGTAGACAGCTAAAACCGAGTCTTTTCCGTATGAGTTTTTTCTTTGCCTGTCTCTTTCAATGCAGGTTTTCAATGGCGCTTTGAGTGTGAAAACATAATGAGGCGCGTTTATTTTCCTGATTAAGTGCGTTATCTGTCCCTTGTGGTAGAAGTTTCCGTCAAAGACAACAGGCTTTCCTTTTTGTATCGCTGATTTTGCCTTTGAAAGTATTATTTTATTGCCTTTTATGAAGTTTTTCAGCAGAATGCACCTTCCTGTGACATGGTCAAGCTTGTGTTTTGCAAGGATTTCATCGACGGAGATGTAGAGCGCGCCTGTTTTTCCTGCAACTTTTTTCGCAATTGTGGTCTTGCCAATGCCCAGAGGACCCCTGATGATTACAAAGAAGGACATTTTACCTCAACAGCCCTGGCTCCATTTCTTTTGGGCGCGGTATGCCCATCAGTTGCAGGACTGTGGGTGCAACGTGGTAGATTGCAGGCTTCTTGATTTTTCTCAGCCTGTGCTTGTCATTGCTGACGATAATGAAAGGTATCTTGTTTGTTGTGTGCGCTGTGCAGATTCCGCCGTTTGGATACAGCTTTTGCTCTGCATTGCCGTGGTCTGCTGTTATAACCACATCATAGCCCTTGTTTTGCGCTGTTGAAACAACATAAGCAAGGCATTCGTCAACTGTTTTCACTGCCTTGACTGTCTCTGGAATTTTTCCTGTGTGGCCGACCATGTCTGCATTGGCAAAATTGATGAGTATGAACTGGTATTTTTTGCTGTTAAGCGCCTCAATTGCCTTTTTTGTGATTGCATAAGCGCTCATTTCAGGCTTTTTGTCATAAGTCGTGACTTTTGGCGAAGGAATCAGGAATCTGTCCTCGCCCTTGAATATTGTTCCTGAGAGCCCATTGAAAAAGAACGTGACATGAGCCCATTTTTCTGTCTCTGCAAGCCTGAATTGTTTGAGCTTGTTCTTTGAAATGATTTCCCCAAGCGAGTTTGTGACATAAACAGGCTGGAAAGCAACAGGTGACTTTATGTCAGGGTCATACTGTGTCAGACAGACAAAGTGAAGGTTAATCAGCTTTTTGCGCTTGAACTTGTTGAATTTGCCCTGCACAAATGCTTTTGTTATCTGCCTTGCCCTGTCTGAGCGGAAGTTCCAGAATATGATTGAGTCCCCTGGTTTCACAAGCCCTTTTTCGTCAACAACTGTCGGAGTTGCGAATTCATCGCTTTCCCCGCGCTTGTATGCCTCAAGGACTGCTGTTTCAGGATTCGCGTGATGGTGTCCTTCGTTATTTACCATTGCGTCATATGCCTTGTGCTCGCGGTTCCAGCGGTTGTCGCGGTCCATTGCATAGTATCTGCCGATTACTGTTGCGATTTTCCAGTCCTTGCTGTACTTGGCAAGCTCTTTTTCAACCAGTTTGATGTATTTGAGAGCGCTTTTTGGCGCTACATCGCGTCCGTCTGTTATTGCGTGGACATAAACCTCTTTTACCTTGCACTTGTGCGCGAGTTTCAAAAGAGCGAACAGGTGCTGGATGTGTGAGTGGACTCCTGCGTCGCTTATCAGCCCGAGCAAGTGCACTCTTTTGTGCTTCATTGCAGAAATCAAAACCTTGTTTTTGAAAAATGAGCCGTCTTTTATTGATTCAAATATTCTTGTCATGTCCTGCTTGACAAGCCTTCCTGCCCCAAGGTGCAAATGCCCGACTTCAGAGTTGCCTATGTAGCCTGGCAGCAAACCGACAGCAGTGCCGGATGCGTCAAGCATTGTGTGCGGATTGTCATTCCAGAGAGTGTCAATGTGCCTTGGCTGCGCAAGCGTAATCGCGTTTCCAGGTCCTGGCGGAGCCATTCCCCAGCCGTCAAGCACAATCAGGCAGGCAGGTTTCATAGTGCATCAGCTATCAGTTTTGCAATGTTAATCTTTGCAACAGGATTAGGGATTGTGTTTGTGGCGATTACTGTTGCTCCGAGCTTTCTGAGCTTTTGCAGGGCATTTTCAGTGAACACTCCGTGCACTCCTATGCATGTTATTTTCTTTGCGCCGAATTTCTTCAGCTGCTTTATGGGCTCAAGCATTGTGTGCCCTGTGCTTATGATGTCGTCAACTATGACCACATCGCGGTTTTTGAACCTTGCAGGGTCGCCGTGCACTATCACCCTGACTTTTGTTGATGAGTAGCGCTTTTTCAGCAGGACTATTGAATCGTGCCCTATGCTGTCTGCGATTGTCTTTGCCCACTGCGATGACTCAATGTCAGGGCCGACAATTATTGATTTTGGATGGCTTTTTTGTATGAACTTTGCGAGAATCGGGTCTGCGCTTATGCTCTTTGCTTTTGTGCGGAAAATATCCTGAAGGCGGTGTATCCTGTGCAAATGCGGGTCAATCGCAATGAGATAATCCGCGCAGTCAAGCATTTTTGCCATGACTTTTGCAGAAACGCATTCGCCTGCGTGGAACTGCTTGTCCTGGCGCATGTAAGCAAGGTATGGCGCGACAAAAGTTATTTTTCCAGCGCCCAACTGCTTTGCCGCGTGGATTGCAAACACAGATTCCAAAAGCATTTCATCAGGATTCGGCATCATTCCGTTGATTATGATGACATTTTTGTCTGTAAGGTCTGTTCCATACCTCAGGTCCATTTCTCCGTCAGGGAAATTTGATTTTTTCAGCTCAGCATACTGCGCCTTGATGAGCCTTGCAACGCTTTTCGCAAGCTCTTTTGAGTTTGTTCCGCCAACAACTATTGTTTTCATATTATTCTTCCGGCATAAACTGCTTTTTTGCCTAATTCTTCTTCAATTCTTAATAACCGGTTGTATTTTGCAAGCCTTTCGCCCCTGCACGGCGCTCCTGACTTTATCTGTCCTGTTGCCATTCCGACAGCAAGGTCTGCGATAAATGAGTCTGTTGTTTCTCCTGACCTGTGGCTGACCATTACTTTCCACTTATGGTCCATTGCAAGCCTTGCTGCGTCCATTGCCTCTGAGAGTGAGCCGATTTGGTTGACTTTCATCAATAATGCAGTGCAGCTTTGGTGGACTAATGCGCTTCTTATCCTGTCAGGGTTTGTGCACAAGAGGTCATCGCCGACCACCTGCACGCGCCTGCCGACCTGCCTTGTGAACTTTGCAAAGTCCTCAAAGGCTTCCTCGTGGAACGGGTCTTCGATTGAGTGGACTGGGTAAGCGCCGATGATTTCAATGTATTTTTCCATAAGGTCAGATGCTGTGAGCTCTTCGCCTTCAACATAGTATTTTTGGTTGCGGTAAAAAGTGCTTGATGCGACATCCATTCCGAAAGCGACTTTTTTCCAGTAGCCGAGGTTTTGGGCTGCATCAGCGAGATAGTCCAATGGCTCCTGTATGCAGGTCAGTGGCGGAGCAAATCCTCCTTCGTCTCCCACATTTATCGCTGTCTTGCCAAATTCTTTTTCAAGAAGCTGCTTTAATTCCTGGTAGATTTCAGCGCCAATCTGCATTGCCTCGCTGAATGACTTTGCCCCTACTGGCAGGAGCATGTATTCCTGGAAGTCAAGCTTGTTTCCTGCGTGCTTTCCGCCGTTGATGACATTGAATGCAGGGACAGGAAGGACAAACTTCTTGTTGCCGTACAATGCGCCAATATGCTGGTAGAGTGGGATTTCCTGTTCAATCGCAGCCAAACGCGCGCATGCCAAACTTACTGCGAGGATTGCGTTTGCCCCTAATTTGGACTTGTTATGCGTGCCGTCAAGTTCGAGCATTATGTGGTCAATGAGCTCCTGATTGTCAGGGCTTTTGCCAATGAGTTTTTTTGCAATGATTGTGTTGATGTTCTTTACTGCTTTCAGGACTCCTCTGCCCATGTAGCGCTTTCCGCCGTCCCTTAGCTCCAAAGCTTCGTGAACTCCTGTGCTTGCCCCTGATGGCACGCTTGCGCATGCCTTGTTTTTGGCGGTTTCCGCAGTTACTTCAACAGTGGGATTGCCACGTGAGTCAAGAATTTCCCTTGCAGTAATGTGTTTAATTGTGCCCAATATTCACACCCTCTTTTATTGAGAGAAATGCAGGAGAATGGGTATATAAGCATTTCGACTAAATGCATCTAATAAGTTATATAAAAAGCAGGAGTTTTATTGGGTTATGATTGCAAGCATTGATCATGAGCAGGATATTAGGGCTTATATGAATTCTGAAGAGGTTAAACAGCTTAAAACAGGTTCTCTTGAAGGCATTCTCATAAAACGAAACAAGCCAAAACAGCAGGGAATAATTGTTGTTTCAGTTGATGACGTGTTGAAACTCGATAATGACACGTCAGGAGTCGGTGTTGTTTTCACAGGATATGACTGGAAAAGTGTGGGAACGGTCAAATTGTTTTTGCGCTCTGTTTTTTATGGCGGCATTGTGGTTAATGGCAAAAACGGCGTGAGATACGGGACCATGGGAAGCAAGGTTCACGTTTATGACAGGTCAAAAGGGGATTTTGACATTAAAAACGCGGCAGAAAGCCTGGAATTTTATCGTGATAACAAAGACCGGTTGCGTGCAGAATTGGGATAGATTTTATCCGATATAGCTCGTGTCTTTGCCTTTCCTGAGCTTTGCGAGTGAGCGCCTTTGCATTCCTGCATCCGGATTTTCTGTCAGGTCCTGCTCGAGTTCTGTCAGTTCTTTTTCCAGCGCCTTCATTTTCAGGTTGAGCTTGAGCTTGTTGTTCAGAACCTTGATTATTTCCCTTGCGCCGCCTATGCCGAGGTACATTGGATGGCCGTAGGTTTCTGCAAGCAAGGATACTGCCTTGATTTTTCTTCGCGCTGCAAGCCCGAGCAGTACTCCTGAAACTCCGACTATTGGCCCGACAACTCCGTAGAGCTTGTTGCTCAGCTTGGTTGAACTCTGGTATTCCTTGATTATTTTCTTGTCATTGCCTGTGAGCAGGACTTGCGGGTCTTTTGGAATTTGCTTCAGCGCGATTCCGCCGAGCGTGACTATTTCAGAGCATCCAAGCTCCTGAGCCATGTCAAGGACTGTATCTGAGAACTGGTAACAGGACTCCTCGTCCAATGGCTGGACATCCCCTGCGAGCAAAAGCAAATCGTTTTTGCCTTTTTTGAACTGTTTTGCATACACTTCTATTGATGGCAGCTCAACAATGTTGTCTTCGTTGACAAAAACAGAGTGCGGGAATGCGTAAGACTGGAATTCTGCGATTTTTTTCGCACCCAGGCCCTCAATTATGAAGTCCAAGGCGATTTTGCCCACGTTTCCGATTCCAGGCAGGCCTTCTATGAGTATCGGGCTCCTTAGCACTGGCTTTTTGCCGATGTAATTGAGTTTCCAGGTGCTCATAGTGTCCCTTGGGATTTTCTTTCCTGTTCTTTTGCCTTTCGCCTGTAAGAGCCGTACTTGTCTTCAGGCGAGTATTTGACAGGATAAACAGGAGCTGTCTTCATTGTGCAATCGCAGGTTTCCTTCAAAGTGTGTTTCTTGCATACTGCGCAGAACTTTATTTCCTGCATCAGTCGTGCTCCGCGCGCACAAAGTTTGCCTGCATCTTGTGCGCCTTTGCGGTTTCAAGGACAGAGTCAACTGCCTGCTTGAGCAGCTTTTCACCTGTCTTGTAATCGTCAGAAGTCACAGAGATATGGTATGTTCCTGCGCCCTTGTACCTTATTTTTGGCTTTCCTGCTGTGTCTTTTGCCTTGTGAAGCGCTTCCTTAACAATTTCTATTCCGTTTGGCGCATAGCTCATGAGTGTCAAATCGCCGTCAACAAGCACTTCTTTTGGCGTGATTCTCTGCTTTATTGCCGCAGTGATGTCTTTTGCCAGTGTTTTGTCAATGAACTTGCTTAAATCCAGCTTGTCCTGCGCTGCTTCCTCAAACGCAGGGAACAATCCGCCGTATTGCGGGACAAGTGCTTTTGTTAAGGTGATGTAGATATCTTCTGTTTTTTTCAAATGCTGTTTTGCAGCGTGCTCAACAATTTTTTCTGCCAATTGCTCCTGCTTTATCTGGTTGAGCTTCTGGCGCTTCTGGTTTTCATTGACGCGCCTTAATGAAAGGTCTATGTGGCCTTTTTCGAGGTTGACCCTTAATACCTTGCAGACAACTTTTTTCCCTTCTTTTACAAAGTCGCGTATGTTCCTGATTCTTCCAGGCGCGACTTCAGAGATGTGAATCATTCCTGTCTTGCCGTATTCATCTAACGCGCAGAATACAGAGTGGTATTGCACTGCTGTGACTGTGCAGAGAACAAGTTCGTCTTCCTGTGGCAGGCCTGTTTTTTTTAATAGCATTTATTCAAGTACCTCAAGTATGCGCGCCTTGACCCTGCTCTTTCCGCCTGTTGGCTCTGCGAGAACTTTTCCGCAGACCAGGCAGTTTATGAGCGTGGAAGCCTTTCCAAACATTATCTGTTCGTTCTTGCATTTCGGGCAGCGTATCTTGATGAACTTTGAATTTGTTTCCTTGAGAGTCCTCTTCTGGTCAGTCATGCTCATACGAATTCCACCTTCCTTGACCTGAAACCCATGTTTTGGGTGTGTGATTTCTTGCAGACAGCGCATTCGTAGCGGAAGTCTGTCTTCTTGCTTGTCTTCTTTCCTCCCATTTTGTACTTGCTCATAGCCGGCTTTGAATACTTTCCGTTGTTGCCGAAGCCTATCCTTCCGCGCCATTTGGCCCTCAGGTTCTTGTTTCCCGCTGCCAGTGGGTGCACGCTAAAAGGAGTCTTACCTTTACTGTTGCTGACCTTGTGCTCGGTGTGCTTCTTGCACGTCGGGCAGTACTTGTTTCTTAATTTTGGCGTCTTCATAGGAATTTCCCCACGAGAATATTGTTATCGACCAATAGTCCATTTATAAAGCTTGCGGTGTAGGCGCTTTTGGTCAGTCGTATATTGAGTAAAACCTGACGCTTTTCCTGCTGCACTTTAGATTGTGCCTTTCGCCCCACTGCATGAACGCTTCAACCAGGTCTTCAATGTATTGTGCCTTAATGCTTGGGAGTATGCCTTTGCTCTTTTTTGGCGCCTCTTTTTGGATGTCTGGCTGCACTACAAGCGCCTTGAGTATTATCACAGGCACGCGGCTTTGAGGCAGCATGTTTTCGTAAACAAACCTTGAGCCTGGCTCGATTTCGTCAATGCATGGCGTGCCGTCAGGAAGGCATGGAAGGTTGTCTTGGCTTGTTCTCCTTGGAAGAGTAAGCTGAACTCCAATATACATCCCTGCGGGTTTTGCGTAATTGTCTGCCAAATTCATTCACCTGCGTTTATTCCTGCACTTCCACTGCGCTGCCTTTTGCTATCAGTATGTCTGCAATGTCTGCTGGCAGCTGCTCCCTCTGGTCTGGCTGGAAAGGCCCGTAAAGCTCAAGCTCTTTTCCAACAAACTGCTCAACTGGCTGTGTGAACTTCACGAATTTGATTGTCGGCTCAGGCGGTTCTTCTGCCGGCTGCACAAGTGATTGGGCTACCTGAATTTCCTGCTGTGTTTTTGCAGTTTCGGGAAGGTTGATTGTTAATGAGGGCTCTCTTAATGACAGAACAGAGTGCAGTACGCTGTCCCTGAAGCTGTCAAGCACTGATACGATGCTGTCAAACAAATATCTTTCGTGGACAAGCAATGTGCTCGTGTCAATGAGGTTGCTTCTTGTCCTGCTCCTGTTCAATGCCATGTCTGCTATCTTCTTTTCCCTTCTTTCGTAGAGTTCTCGCACTATTTTCCTGATGTTTACCAATTGCACCTGTGTTTTTTCCCTTTCATCCAAAGAGAACATGTCCTGCTTTTTTTCTGCATCGTCAAGTATGCGCTGTTTTTCCCTCAGGTATGAAAGAACGTCAAGCAGGAATCCCTCGTCAAGCCCCTGTAATTCTTCTCTTGACTTTTCGCGGCGGAGCATTTCATAGAGCGTCTCGTACGTCACTGCCACTTCCTTTTGAGAAACAACTTCTTCCATTTCCCCCACCATTCAAACCTCATTTCTTGTAGTATTTATAGCTTTCGAGACTGCAAGCAATAGGAACTAAACGATATTAAAAACGGCTCCTTACAGTCGCGGTGCCAACGATAATGGGAGTTCTTTCTCTTTATTTATTCCGAGCTGCTGAATGAGCTGACGAGCAAGCGGAACCGGGTGGAGCGCAGCGAGGAGGCGAATTCGCAGCGAGTGTCTCTGTGCGGAGCACCGTTACTTGGTGTTATCGCCGTTGTTCTCTGGGTTGTCCCCATTGTCTTTAAAGTATTTGTATATTGGCTGTTGTTCTCCTGATGCGAATTCCTTGTTTGAATAGCGAGCCATCACAAACAGCAGGTCAGAAAGGCGGTTGACATACTTGATAATTTCCGGATTAAGAGGGTATTGCTGGCTGAGAGACACAATTAATCTTTCTGCGCGCCTGCAGACTGTCCTTGCCAGATGAAGAAATGTGCTTGCCTGTGTTCCTTTTGGTAAAATAAAAGAAGTTGGCTCGACAAGCATCGCGTCAAGCTCATCAATGTGGTTCTCAAGCTCTTTTACCTGCTGGGGCGCTGTCAATGGGAGCTTTCTTGTGCCTGTGCTTGCCTTGCTTGTGAACCAGGAAAGCTCTGCGCCAAGAGTAAACAAGTCGTGCTGTGCTTTTTCAATTATCTGCTGGATTTTCTCATCAGTCACAAAGCCAAGTGTCACGCCAAGGACGCTGTTAAGCTCGTCAAGAGTGCCTGTTGCCTCAATCCTTAAGTCATTTTTTGAGACTCTTTCCCCTCCGACAAAGCTGGTTTTTCCCTCATCACCTGTTTTTGTGTAGATTTTCATCAAATATACCGTTATTATTGTAACAGCGCTGTCCCGCAGACCTGGCAGAGCCCTTTGCCCTGCGAAAACTGGAGTGTTGCGCCGCATTCAGAGCATCTTGCGAACGGGTTCTGCGCCTGCTCTGCTGATTTTTGCTCGTGCTTTCTTGAATGTGCAATGTTGATAACCTGCTGGTCAAGGCTTTTGTCGCGATAAACAGTCAAACCTTTGCATCCGAGCTTGTAAGCGAGCATGAATCCCTGCGACACTTCCTGCAGGCTTGCGTCAGCAGCGAAGTTGATTGTCTTTGATATTGCATTGTCAGTGTGCTTTTGGAAAGCTGCCTGCATGCGGATGTGCCACTCAGGCGAAATTTCCTGCGCTGTTATGAAAACGCGCTTTGTGTCATCAGGTATTGCGGGAATGTGCTGTATTCCGCCGCGGTCTGCGATTTCGCGCATCAGCTGGTCTGAATAAAACCCTCTTTTTTTCGCGATTTTTGAGAAAACCTTGTTGACATAGACAAGGTCAGTGTCTCCCATCACGTTTTTCACAAAAGAAATTGCGAAGTTTGGCTCAAGCGATGGTGAAACATCTGCAATCATGCTCACTGTGCCTGTTGGAGCGATTGTAATCAAACCGGCATTCCTCAATGGCAGGTTTCTTTGCGCAAATGTGCTGTCCTGCCATGCTGGGAATGTGCCCCTTTGCTCTGCGAGCGCAATGCTTTTCGCGATTGCCTCTTCTTTTACAAATTTCATTATGCGTTCTGCCCATGAAAGCCCTTCTTCTGAGTTGTAAGGTATTCCAAGGTGGTACAAAACGTCTGCAAATCCCATCACGCCAACCCCGATTTTCCTTGATGCCTTGCTTGCCTTTTCAATTTCAGGCAATGGATACTTGTTAACGTCTATAACATTGTCAAGGAAGTGGACAGCGTCGTGGACAAGCATCCTGAGCTTGTCCCAGTCAAAGTCATCGTGCCTGACACAGGAAAGCAGATTGATTGCGCCCAAAGGAGCTGACTCAAATGGCATTAATGGCTGGTCTCCGCACGGGTCTGTTGCCTCAATCTCCCCAAGCCCGATAAGCGGGTTTTGCTGGTTAATCTTGTCAAGGAACACAAGCCCAGGGTCTCCGCGCTGCCAGGCAAGGGCGATTATGTTGTCAAATACCCCTCGCGCTGACAAAGTCGTGACTGGCTGCTTTGTCCTTGGATTGATAATGCTGTATTCGCGGTCATTAAGCACAGCTTCCATGAAAGTGTCTGTCACGCCCACTGACAGGTTGAAGTTTGTGAAGCTCTTGCCGTCTGCCTTGAGGTGGATGAATTCAAGCACGTCAGGGTGGTCAACGCGCAGTATGCCGATGTTCGCACCGCGCTGCGCCCCTCCTTCCTTGATTATGTTTGTTGCAGCGTCAAACAAGCGCATAAATGCTGTTGGACCTGTTGACTGCCCCTGGCTTGTTACAATGACATCGTGCTTTGGCCTGAGCTTTGAGAATGAAAATCCTGTGCCGCCTCCTGTCTTGTGGACTATTGCAGCGTATTTCAGGGCGTCAAAGATGCTTTCAATTGAGTCTTCAACAGGCAGGACAAATGAGGCAACAAGCTGCTGCACCTGTGTGCCTGCGTTCATCAAAGTTGGAGTGTTTGGCAGGAATTCAAGCTTTCTCATCCTTTCATAGAACTTTTCTGTTGTTGCAAGCACATCTCCGCCATAAAACGTGTCTGCCTGCGCAATGTTTGATGCAACCCTTTTGAACATCTGCGACGGTGTTTCAAGAAGGCTTCCCTCAGAGTCCTTGCGCAAAAACCTTTTCTCAAGCACCTTAAGCGCATTTAGTGAAAGGTCTGTTTCCTCGTCGCTTTTTCCCTGCAATATTGCTTTCTTGAGGTTCCTGAGCTCTGTGCGCTTCTGCCTGTAAAGGATGTATGCCTTGCCGATTTTTGGCTCGCCGCTTCCGATAAGAACTTCCTCAACTACGTCCTGTATTTCCTCAACAGTCGGTGTTTTTTCTGCAAAGCGCTCTTCAAGCGCCTTTATGACTTTTTCCGCAAGGGATTTGGCAAGCTCAATGTCAGAACTGCCCACTGCGATTCCTGCCTTGTGGATTGCGGTTATGACTTTGTCTGGGTTAAAATCAACAACTCTTCCATCGCGCTTTACAATTTTTGAAAGAACAGTCATACGCGCGCCGTAATTTTCCTGGCTCTCCCCCCATTGCCATTAGGGGAAGCGGGATTTTTAAGCTTTGCTACTTCCTCGGTAAACTGGCTCGCGTCCCTGAACTTTTTGTAAACAGAGGCAAATCGGACATAAGCGACCTCGTCAAGCCCCATAAGCCTGCCCATAACCAGCTCGCCTACAATCCTGCTCTGTATTTCTGTCTTGTCCATCTGCCTTAATGAGAGTTCGATGTGGTCAACTGCGTGCTCTATTTTTTCGCGCTTTACAGGCCGCTTTTCGCACGCCCTTAGTATTCCTTTTAGAAGCTTGTTCCTGTCAAACTGCTCGCTCCTGCCGTCGCGCTTCACTATTGACATGTCAAGCATTTCAACGTGCTCGCGTGTTGTGAAGCGCTTTGCGCATTCTGAGCACTCTCTTCTCCTTCTTATCGCGTCATTGGTTGATGTCGGCCTGCTGTCAAGTACGCTGGTGTCAGAGTGCTGGCAGTACGGGCATTTCATTTGTCGGAAACTCCTACGCGGAAACAATTACCGGAGTTTCCGAGCATGCTCAAGAACCACTTGCTCCTTGTTTTGTAATAGTTCATCATACTCACCAAGCCACCTGTTTTAGTAGGTGGTTCTTGACATTTCCCCTTGCCTATGAACAGCCTGTTGTTGAGCCGCAGTTAAGGCACTTGTAGCAGGTTCCGCTCCTGATTGTGATGTTTCCGCACGACGGGCATGGCGGAGCGTCTGCTGAAATGTTGCTCAGTTGCAGGTCAAGCGCGCTCTTTGCCTTTTTCGGAGGCGAATTCAATGTTTGGCTTGCAGGCGCTGGAAGTTTTACACTGGAAAGCTCTTGTTTTGGAGAAGGCGCAGGTGATGCTTGTTCAACCGGCTTTACGTGCACCAAATCATTCCTTCCAAGATATTCAAAGCCGAGCACTCTGAAGACAAAGTCAACCATGCTTGTGCTTGTCTTGATGTTCGGGTGCGTTGTCATTCCTGCCGGCTCAAAGCGCGTGAATGTGAATGCGTCAACAAACTGCTCAAGCGGGACGCCGTGCTGCAGGCCTATGCTCACTGCCTGCGCTATGCAGTTCATCAGGCTCCTCATTGTCGCCCCTTCCTTGTGCATGTCAATGCTTACTTCGCCGAGCGAGCCGTCTGAGAATTCTCCTGTGCGTATCACAACCCTGTGGCCGCCGACAACAGTGTCAACAACCCTTCCTGCGCGCTTGGATTGCAGGACTTTTGTTTCCACCTCTGCCTTTTGCCCTTTGTTCTCATCTGCCATCTTTGTTCCTGCTGTTAATGGCTGTGAGAGTTTGCATCCGTCGCGGTAGACAGCGACTGCCTTTAATCCCATTTTCCAGCTGTCAATGTAGATTTTTTCTATTTCTTCCACTGTTGTCTCGGTTGGCAGGTTGACTGTCTTTGACAATGAGCCTGAAAGGAATGGCTGGACAGATGCCATCATCTTGATGTGCCCCATTGGGTCTATGAAGCGCTTTCCTGTTCCGCACCTGTTTGCGCAGTCAAAGACAGCGAGGTGGTCGTCCTTGATGTATGGCGCCCCTTCCATTGTTCCGCCTTCAAGCACATATGCCTGTATTTCCTTGACCTCGTCTGCTGTATAGCTGAGCTTTCTCAATGCCCTTGGGACGCTCTGGTTGATAATCTTGAAATAGCCGCCACCTGCGAGCTTTTTGTACTTGACAAGCGAGAAGTCAGGCTCAACTCCTGTTGTGTCGCAGTCCATCAATAATCCGATTGTTCCTGTTGGAGCGAGCACTGTCACCTGGGAGTTCCTGAAGCCGTATTTTTCTCCAAGCTCAACAGCATTGTCCCAGTCATCCCTTGCAGCTTTTAACAATTCTGCAGGGCAGTGTCGCACATCAATCTTGTATGCTGCATCGCGGTGCTTTCGCATAACCCTCAGCATTGGCTCGCGGTTGTTCTTGAATCCTGCAAATGGGCCTTTGACAGCTGACATTTCTGCAGAAACACAGTATGCCTGTCCTGTCATTATCGCGGTTATTGCTCCTGAGATAGCCCTGCCCTTGTCAGAGTCATAGGGAACTCCCATAACCATGAGCAGTGTGCCAAGGTTTGCATAGCCAAGACCTAAAGCGCGGTAGTCATGTGTGTTTTTCGCGATTTCCATGGTTGGATAGCTCGCAAAGTCAACAAGGATTTCCTGCGCTATGAGAAGCACCCTGCACGCGCGCCTGTATGCCTCAATGTCAAATGTTCCGTCTTCATTGAGAAACTTCATCAGGTTTATACTTGAGAGGTTGCAGGATGAGTCGTCAAGGAACATGAACTCGGAGCACGGGTTGCTCGCGTGAATCCTGTCTGAGTTCGGGCAGGTGTGCCAGTCATTGATTACTGTGTCAAACTGCACTCCTGGGTCTGCGCACACCCATGCTGCCTGCGCTATCTGCCGCATCATGTCGCGTGCTTCGTATTCCTTGTGGACTTCGCCTGTTGTGCGGAACCTTGTCTTCCATTTTGCGCCTGTGAGATATGCCTGCATGAATTCGTCAGGAACCCTCACTGAGTTGTTTGAGTTCTGGCCTGAGACAGTCAGGTATGCCTCGCCGTTAAAGTCAGAGGGGTAGCCTGCGGCAACCAGTGCCTTGACTTTCTTTTCCTCCTCAACTTTCCAGTTTATGAAGTCAATTATTTCAGGGTGGTCAAGGTCAAGGCAGACCATTTTTGCGGCTCTGCGTGTTGTTCCTCCTGATTTCATTGAGCCTGCTGCGCGGTCAAAGATTTTCAGGAAAGTCATTAATCCTGAGCTTGTTCCGCCTCCTGCGAGCTTTTCATACCTGCTTCTTAATGATGAGAAGTTTGTCCCTGAGCCAGAGCCGTACTTGAACAGTCTTGCCTCGCTCTTTACCAAATCAAAAATGCTCATCAGGTCGTCTTTTATTGACTGGATAAAGCACGCAGAGCATTGCGGCCTTGCATACGCGCCTGTTGTCTGCTGCAATGACTGTGTGTCAAAGTCCCAGTACCAGTTTCCTCCTGTTCCTGAGATGCCGTACTGGTGGTAAAGCCCGCAGTTGAACCAGACAGGCGAGTTAAATGCCCCTTTCTGGTTGATGAGTATGTATGCCAGCTCTGCTTCAAACGCGTCAGAGTCTTCTGCTGCCTGGAAATATCCCAATGCCTCGCCTGCCATGCGTATTGTGTTTGCAACCCGGTGTATGACCTGCTTTGCGCTTGTCTCGTTTCCTGTTCCCGGCACTCCTGCTTTCCTGAAATATTTTGAGACCATTATGTCTGTTGCCAATTGTGTCCAGTTCTTTGGCACTTCTACGCCTTCCAGCTTGAAAACAACTGTTCCATCCGGCTCTGCTATTACTGAGGAGCGCTTTTCGTATTCGAGTTCGTCAAGAGGATTGGTTCCCTGCTTTGTGAAGTGCCTGCTTATTTTCAGGCGCTTGTCATTAAATTCAATTTCAGATGAAGTTTCAATCAGGTCTTCTGCTGCTTTTTGTTCCTCTTTCACCGGAGCCACTCTCTCACCTCGACCCTGTTTTTCACTGTTGGAATACGATTATTGTCAGAAAACCACTACATATAGTGGTTATCGTCGGACTGAACCACAAGCGGTATGAATTAGTATTTAAACATTATTTGCCTGCGATATACATAACTGGATTATGATAATAAGATAATATAAGAAACAGTTTTGGCTCAATATTGCTGCATTTTGTTGCGCCTGTGCAGTATGAACAGGTAGACAAGGAGGCCTGCAAGGGCAATGAGTGAAATCCCGTAGAATATCTTCTCCAGGCTTGGCATCCTGCTTGCTTTTACTGTTTCTGGCAGCGACTCAGGCTCTGCTACAGGCTGTGCTGCAGGCTCTGCTTCCTGCGGCAGTGTTGCAGGGGGAATTGTATAAATGCAGTTCTGCTCTTCTAGCGGCTTGAGCTTTGTTGTCCCGCAGGCTCTCAGGTCACTGCACGACCTTGTCTGTTTTGTGTTCACGCACGCGCTCCAGGAATCGCAAGTCCAGCTCTCAAAACAGGCTGTTGTGGATGTGTTGGTGGTGTTTGAATACCCGTAATAATATCCTCCGCCGCTACCTCCGCCGCCACCTCCGCTACCTGACGAAGATGGGTTGGAAACAGTTGTGAATGCTGATGCTGCCACGCTGAGGTTGCCGCTTGTTTCGTTTTGATATGTGACATTTACGCGGTTCGTAAGCACTGTGCCGTCAGACAAGGATGTGACATTCATTGTGATGTTGATGAGTATGATTGTTCCATTCGTGAGGTTGCCGAGTATCCACGAATTGTTTGTTCCTGTGAGCGGAGTTGGCTGTGCACTGTTGAAGACAATGCCTGCAGGGTATGTATCATTGACAGTCACATTGAATGATGTGCCGTTTCCGCCGGCAGTCACGGTAATCGTGTAATTGAGCTGGGAGTTTATTCCGACAGGGTCAGGGTCGCTTGTCTTTGCCACAGTTATGGTGCTCGTGTTGTAGACAGGCGGGTTGAGCACTGTTGTGTTTTGTGTGCTGAAGAATCTGAGCAGGCCGCCTGTTTCGTTATTCATTGTGACATTTGCTGTGTTGTTGATTACTGTGCCGTTGCTGATGTTCATCACGAGCACTGTTATATTGACAAGTATGCTTGTTCCGTTTGTGAAGTTGCCCAGTACCCATGTGTTATTGGTGCCGGTAACTGGTGTTGGCTGTGAAGTCAGGTAGATAACCTGCGCTGGGTAAGTGTCATTCACAGTGATATTATACGAAGTTCCATTGCCTGTTGTTGTGACATTAACCACATAAGTCAGGTTGGTGCTGGCGCTCACAGGATCAGGCGAATCTGTCTTAGCAACAGTCAGGTTGCTGAAGTTATACAGCGGCGGGTTGTTTACTGTCGTGTTTTCTGTCGTGGTGATGTTCAACTGCACACCTGCCCACTGTATGCTGTTTATGGTGAAAAATGAGATGTTTGCAGTGTTGTTGATGACTGTGCCGTTTGTAATGTTGAGCACAAAAACAGTGATGTTGACCTGGATAGTTGTGTTAACAGTTATGTTGCCAAGGATAAACGTGTTGTTTGTCCCAGGGATTGGCGTTGGCTGAGCGCTTATGTAAATTACCTGGTCAGAATAGTTCTCTGTCAAAGTGAGGTTGCTGATGTTTGTAAGAGTCGACGAAAGGTTTGTTATTGTAATATTGATTGTGTAGTTCAGGTAGCTGCTTGCATTGACAGGGTCAAAATTATCTGTCTTGTTAAGCGTGACATTCATTCCATCTGTAACCAGTTTGGTGCCTGAGGCAAGTGCCTGTGGAATAAGCGCCAGGCAGAGTGCTAAAACAAGTAATACTGCACAGTTTATGACTGCATTTCTTCTCACTTTTAAGACCTCTTTGGTATTTATAAAGAAGAAGGGTATTTAAATATTGCTCATTCTTTCCGAGTGTTATGGGGGCTTTAAGCGTTTCTGGCTTCAATCTTCGGCATACTCTTGATTCTGGACAGTTTTTCAGGTATGTTTTGCATGATTTGTGGTATTATATAGTGACCCGGGAGAAGGTATTCAGGGTCAGGCAGGAAGGTTTGAGGCTGTTTTTTGAGGGCGCTTCTGAGCGTTTTGTTCGGCATTTCTTTGGGCTTGATGAGAATTATCTTGAGATTATGCACCAATTGTCAAAAGACCCGGCTCTACGAGTTGCAATTAAGAAATATCCTGGCTTAAGGCTGATTCGGCAGGACCCTTGGGAGTGCACTGTTGGCTTTCTTTGTTCGCAGTTTTCCAATATCAAGAAAATCAAGAAGAATATGGAGTGCATTGCTGAAAAGTTTGGCAAGGAAGTTGTTTTCAAGGGCAAGAAGTTCTTTATTTTTCCTTCGCCTGGTGCTCTGAAGGATGCTGCGAAATTGAAAAAGTGCGCAGTTGGCTTCAGGGCAAAGTATATTGCAGGTGTTAATGCAAAAGTGAGTGATGGCTTTTTCGCAAGGCTGAGGAAAATGCAGTACAAGAAAGCAAAAGAGAAACTTATGGAGCTTCCTGGCATTGGAGAAAAGGTCGCTGACTGCATTTGTTTGTTCTCTTTGGGCTTTACAGAGAGCTTTCCTGTTGATGTCTGGATGGAGCGCGTGATTAAAGAGCAGTATGTTGGCGCGAAAAAAGTAAAACTAAAGGATTTGGCTGATTTCGGAAGGCAGAGATGGGGCAAAATGGCAGGCTATGCCCAGCAGTATCTGTATCACTGGAGGAGATTGCATGGTAAAGCACTCTGAAATTGATATTGTGCTGAAAAAACTGCTTAAATCGCAGGGCATAGAGACAATGCTCGGCAAGATGGGCAGAAAATATGACGCTTTTAAGGTGTTGATATCGACTATTTTGAGTGCCCGCGCAAAAGACGAGGTTACTGAGGTTGTTTCTGCAGAACTTTTCAGGAAGTATCCGACTGCTGCCAGGCTTGCTGACGCTCGTAAGGCAGATGTGATAAAGATAATCAGACGGATTGGTTTTTTCAACAACAAGTCAAAGAATGTTATTAACGCGGCAAAGATGCTGGTGAGTGATTTTGACAGCAGGGTTCCCAAGAATCTTGATGACCTTGTCAAGCTTCCTGGTGTTGGAAGAAAAGTTGCCAATTGTGTTTTGGTTTATGCATTTGGCATTGATGCGATACCTGTTGACACGCATGTTTTTCGTTTGTCAAATAGATTGGGTTGGGTAAAAACAAAAACTCCTGAAGAGACCGAGGAAAAGCTGATGAAGCTTATTCCGAGAAAGCACTGGCAGATTGTCAATGACACTTTTGTTGCTCACGGAAAGACAATCTGCGTTCCTGTCTCGCCTTTCTGTTCAAAATGCCCAATTTACAAATACTGCAAAAGGGTTGGCATTAACAGGCGCCGCTAAGAAAAGATTATATACTCTTAGAATTCTGCTTGGTTTGAGGTGAGCACATGGCAAGTGGATTAAGCATGGAAGACCGAAACCTTATTGAGAGGCTATTTCAAAACGCCAGCGAGGCATTGCGCAATACCAACAATGCAATCAGGCTTGCAAATGAAGGTAGCAAAAAAGCCTCAAATGCAGAAGCTTTGATGTCAGACAGGGTTTTGGACAGAAATGCCAGGCTGATAACACTCATAGGCAAGTGAGACAATGAAAATCGCAATCTGGATGGTTTTAACCGGAATTTTTCTTGTGTTTTTGATAGTTGGAAGGCTTTTGCAGGCAAGGGCTTTGTTCAGGACAAAGGTTATGCAGTGGGCAAAGCACAAGAAATCTGTGATGTCTCCTGAAGCCGCGTGGGTTTACAGGCTTGCTTTCATTTTGACTCTTGGCATTGGTATTGGAGAGTACATCAAGGCAGGCAATCCTGTGCTTTCAACCAATTACACAAACTGGACTTATTTTGGAATTGCGCTCTTGCTGCTCGGGCTTAACAACCTGATTAATGCAATGGCTGCGAGAAAGCAGTTCTTCTGGTTTATTCAGGTTCTTGCGCCAAAAGAGGAAATTCCGCCTTACTCAACAAATGGCATTTACGCGAGAATCAGGAATCCTCGCGACTGGGCAATGCTTCTTGTGATCGCAGGGCTCGCATTAACTCTTTCGCTGAAGTTCACCCTGGTGTTTACCATCCTCCTGCTTTTCGCAACAGCCTACAAGGTGAGCTCGCGTGACAGGATACTGCTTGAGAAGTACGGCAAGGAATACATCAGCTACATGAACCGCACGAAAAAGCTTATTCCCTGGGTTTATTAGAGCGCATCAGCAAATGAAGGAATGTCATCTTTTCAACCTGTGTTTTTGAGGAATCAATCACTCCAAAGTTTCCAAACATTTCCCTTGCCTCGTCTTCTGTGTAATGGCTGAACCACCTTTTGCCGCTGCCAAGGCTTTTGCGCGTCTCAAAACCTTCGCTCTTGCCCTCTTTTAGCGCGACAGCGAGTATTCCATCTGGCATAAGTATGCGCTCAATCCTGCTGGCAACATCTGGCATTTTTGCCTTAGGAACATGTAATAGCGAGGCATATGCCCAGATTCCGTCAAAGTAATTTTCAGGAAGGCAGATGTCCTCTATGTCCATCTGTATTGCCCTGAGCCCTTTATTGTGGCAAAGCTCAACCATTTTCTCAGAAAGGTCAGCGCAAAGCACATTGGCTCCATGATTGTCAAAGTGCCTTCCGGCAAAACCAGGCCCTGAGCCAAGGTCAAGCACGCTTCTGACGCCGCCAAGATGGCTCAGGAACTTGTCTGCAAATCCCTGCTCATAGTTGTAAAAGTGGTCGTGGTATGCCTTGTTCAGCATAAGCGCGTGAATGTCATAGCACTTTATTGTTTCCTGCTTGTAGTCCATGCCAAACGCGTATTGCCCTTTACTTTTATAGCTTGGCACTGTTCACTGGACAGGGATGCTGAGATTTTTTAAGCAGAAGCTGGGTTTTTACTGCAATGCTAAGAAACACTTTCCTTTTTCTTCCCAAGGTCAGGGCGGCTACTGAGCAGAAGATTTGGTCCCAGGGAATTCCTGACTGGCAGGCTTTTGTTGAGGCAAAAAAGGTCGCTGGCTTTTCGCCTGAGCGCAAGGAGAGCGCAAACGCGAAAATTCACGAGTTCAAGGCAGAATTGTGGAACGAGAACCTGAACTATTTGTCAAAGAGTTTGCCTCTTTCTGAGCAGTGGCGCCTGTATGACAATTTCCGCGATGAAGCTGTGTTTTTGGATATTGAGACAAATGGCTATTATGGCTCAATTACTGTTATCGGTTTGTATGACGGCAATGAAACAAAGACATTTGTCCGCGGCTATAACCTTGACAGGGCTTTGATTGAGAAAGAACTGCAAAAGAGCAAGATGATTGTGACTTTCAATGGAAGCAGTTTTGATTTACCAGTTATTGAAAAGTTCTTTGGCTTCCAGATTAACAAGCCTCACGTTGACTTAAGGCACGTTTGTGCTCGCATTGGGCTTACTGGCGGCTTGAAAGCAATTGAGAAAGAGCGCGGCATCAAAAGGGCAGAGGAAGTGGAAGGGATTTCTGGAAGTGATGCTGTTTATTTGTGGGAGCAGTTCAAGTCAACAAAAGACACTGATTTTCTGAACAAATTGATTAAGTACAATGAGGAGGATATTGTTAATTTGAAGCCTTTGGCGGATTATGCTGTCAGGGAGCTTTGGGCACGAACTTTTATAAATGGCAAACACAGATATTCTCTATGAAAGTTTACACAAGGGAGGAAGTAAATAAATTCAGGGATACTTTCGCAAATCTAAATTACCGCAAGCATGCTGTTGAGCTTGGCAGAAAGGAATTCAGTTTCTTTGATGTCCCCCAGGAACGCAATCCTGCCCTTGAATGCTTTGCGCTTGTCCTGGCAGGGAAAAAAGATGATAGCTATGTTATTGGCGTAAGCTCCCAGGTTGAAACAGCATTCAGGCCGCTTTGGGCTTTTCACGAATATGTTGAGGTTGTTGAGCCAGGGGTTGACAATAAATTAAAATGCGTTGACGCCCTGAAGCAGGAGCTTGGTGTCGCGAGAATTGTTCTTGTAGAAAGTGATTTGCCAAGATATCTCGCCGCGAGAAAGAAATTTTTTGCAAACCTCTTTGATTATGCGCTCGGATCTCCACAAAATTATGACAAGGCAACAATAAAGGAGTTTAGGGAAAGCCTTGACCACCTGATTTCGCTTGGTTGAGGCAGTTTTATAAACCCTGTTCTGCATTCTTATGGCGATGAAAACATTATTTATCCACGCCCACAGCACAAGAAAGGTGGTTATTCCTTCTTCTGTTGCCAAGAAACTGCCAAAGAAGGTTGGTGTTGTTGCAAGTATTCAGTTTGCCAATCAGATTCCTGCGATTGTAAAGCAGGTTCCCGGCTCTGTTGCAGGCGGGCAGGTGCTTGGATGCAATGCTGCTATGGCTTTGAAGCTTGTTTCTAAGGTTGATGCGTTTCTCTTTATTGGCTCTGGCGTGTTTCATCCGATTAATGTTGCTTTGCAGTCTGGCAAGCCTGTGTTTTGCTTTAATCCTTACACTTCTGAGTTCAAAGAGCTTGACATAAAGGAAGTTGAGGCGTATGCAAAGTCAAGGAAAGGCGCTGTCTTGAAGTTTTTGACAGCAAAACGCGTTGGAATTATTGTCAGCACAAAGCCAGGGCAGAAAAACCTGCAGAGGGCACTGCAATTAAAGAAGAAAGGGGACAAGGAATACTTTATTTTTGTCTGTGACACATTTGATTTCCGTTATTTGGAGGACTTTAATTTCATTGACTGCTGGGTTAACACTGCCTGCCCGCGAATGGATGACCAAAAGGCAGGCATAGTTAACATAAATGACCTTGTTTCAGCAGGAATCTTGAAATTTCCGCACATTCCAGAAGGCTACGAAGCTCCTATTTGGATGGGGACTAAGGGATTGGATTAAGTCGTTATCTTCAGAGAGCTTTCAACTGATGCATCTGTGAGTTCTGTGCCTATGCCCCTGCCGATGTTGTAGCTGCTCATGCCGAGAATTTCCTCAAAGACTGACTTTGACTCCTTGAATTCGTAGAGTTCTGCTGTGATGTTGAGCTTTTGTTCAATGTACTTTGTTGCGTCTTCCTTGTTTCCGATTGCGTCTACCAAGCCAAGCTCTTTTGCCTGGGCTCCTGTGAGTGCAAAGCCTGTTGCGATTTCTTTCACCTTGTCAACAGGCAGGTTCCTGTTCTCTGCGACAGCGCTGATGAAGTCAGAGTATATGTCGTCAAGCATTTTCTGGAACAATGTCTGCTCTTCAGGGCTCATTTCATTCCACGGCGAGCCAGCGTCCTTGTACTTTCCTGCAGAGAGCTTGCGGTATGTGATATTGTAGTCTTTCAATAATCCTGCAAATTCAAGCCTTGAGCCTGTTACTCCTATGCTTCCTGTCAATGACATCCTGCTCGCAAAGACATAATCAGCTGCTGTGGCGACCCAGAATGCGCCAGATGCGCCTGTTTCCCTGATGACTGCGACAACTGTCTTGTTTGCGTTTTTCACTGCTGTTGCTATTTCCTCTGATGCAACAGGGCTTCCGCCAGGGCTGTCAATCTCAAGCAGTATTGCCTTTGTTTTTTCATCCTTGTCAGCTGACTTTATCCAGCCAACTATGTCTTCTGACGGCGTTCCCTTTCCGCCGAACAGGTCTGCATTGTCCCCTGTTGAAATCACTCCCTTGATTGGAACAACAGCGATGTTTCCGCCAAGTATGTTCTGGCTTGGGAAGAACAATGCGATTACGAAGAAAATCACAATGGCAAAGAAAATCAGGCTCACAAGCGCGCCAAAGACAGCGCCAATAACCTTGAACACTGTAACAAATCCGCTCTCTCCCTCTTTCTTTGCCATACATTTGAGGGCGCTTAACCTGTTTATAAAGTCTGCTATTGTCAATGTGAAACTTTAAATAAATCACTATTGCACCCTGCAGTATGGTTTACGCAAGGATTGCAGGGACAGCCAACTATCTTCCTGAAAGAGTTCTGACAAACGCAGACCTGGAAAAGATGCTGAAAGATGCGCATCCAGATGACCCTTCCCAATGGACCAATAACGCGTGGATTATCGAACGCACAGGGATAGAGACGCGCAGGATTGCACGCCCTGATGAATCACCCGGATCAATGGGCGGCATTTCCACAGAAAAATCGCTGGAAGATGCGAAAACAGATGCCCGCGACCTGGGGATGATTATCTGCTGCACAAACACGCGAAAAAAAGATTTTCCCCCTTCTGCGGCGCACATCCATTCGTATGTTAAAGCGCCTTTGACTTGCGGAATAATGGACATACAGGCAGGATGCACTTCATTTACAACAGGCTTGCAGGTAGCAGACGGCTTAATCCGCGCAGGAATACACAAGACAATCGCGCTTGTCGGCGCTGACAAGATGAGCGACGTTGTTGATTACAAGGACCGCAACACCTGCATCCTGTTTGGCGATCTTGCGTGCACGTGGATACTGGAGGCAGGCGACAAGCCGGGAATTATTCCAATCCCGGGCGGCGGGCTCTATTGCGACAGCCAATACCGCGGCCTGATTACGCTTAATGACCAGTACAAGATTGAAATGGACGGAAGGAAGGTTTTCGAATTAGCAGTGGAAGTTATTCCTGACACAATTCTCAATGTGCTGGAAAAGACAAATTACACTCTGGCGGATGTAAAACTGGTTGCACCGCACAATGCAAATGGGCGGATTATTACTGCCTGCATTAGAAAGCTGGCTAAAAAGACAGGCATTCCTGAGAAAGAGATAGAGGGGAAGTTCTACCATAAGACAAGAGAATACGGCAATACATCTGCAGGCTCTAGTGCGAATTGCATCCACGAAGCGCGCAAAGAAGGCATTGTCAAAGAAGGCGACTTGATAGTGAAAGTCGATATGGGCGCGGGCTTCACTTGGGGCGTCAATGTGATGATTCTTTGAGAATCCGGCAGAAGCGCAAAATTTTCTGAAAATGGCTTGTTTTTCGGAAAGATTCCTGCAGTTTTGGTAATTTTTGCAATCCGCCCGGAAGAATTGCGGATTTTAAGCAGAAAAGTATGTTAATTCCAAAGAAATACTAAATGTTGGCGAGGGTTTTGTCCCTCGACAACGCCGGCGTAGGCGTAAAGGTAACGTCGCCAGCCTCAGCCGCTGGTGCCTGAAAAGGCATCCGGGTTCAAATAGCTTTCGGTTGTTGGCGACAAATCGGAGGCTTGACACTCCCGGCGCCGGCGCCCTTTATTATTACAGCTTCATGCAAAGGCTTTTAAACCGTCTCCTGTCTTTTACGTCTTAATGGAACACAAGAAGCCGCTTAGCGCAGAAGAAAGGCAGCAGATGATGGAGGAGGATATCCGCCGCACTCCGCTGCCAAGGGGAAGGCAGGTTATCGGGCTTTGCATGCAGCGCGTTGGCGGTTCAAGAATGAAGGTTAAGTGCCTTGACGGAAAGCCAAGGATTTGCAGGATTCCAGGACGGTTAAAGCGCAAATTGTGGATTCGAGAGGGAGATGTTCTTTTGATTGAGCCCTGGGAGCTTTCAGGCGATACGAAAGGAGATGTCGTGTTCAAGTACAAGCCCCACCAGGCAGATGTTTTGAGGAAGAAAGGGATGTTGAAGTCGCTCGAGACAGACGAATTCTAGTTCCGTCACTACTCCAGAATAGAAAACTTTTTATATGGACTTGGTTTTTACCGCTTTATTACAGTGTGGGGTGTGAGAGAAATGGGAATCGGAAGAGTTTTGGTCATAATGGCGACATTGGTGCTGAGCTTTATCGGCACTATTTTTCTCGAGAGCAAGATGGAGCAGTATGCAGTCCTTGAGCTCGTGATTATCGTTGTCGGAATACTTCTTTCAATAATCGCGCTTATTGGCGTTGCAGCAGAGTCAAGGTGGAGCTGGCCTTTCGCGACAATACTGTTCTCGCTTTTGCTGGCTAACGCAGTGTTCCTTTTTGTAAACGTGCCTGCATTCGTGACATTTGTGCTGTTGATAATCGTGAACATCTTTGGAATGCTTGTCTCAGTGCTTTCCATTAACGATTCAGTGCCCTCGGTCGTGAGTTCAGCGCCTGCAGGGGAAGCTCCGCAAGTTGAGCCGTATGTTGAGGAGCCTGCAGCAGAAGTCACATACAAGGAGTCAAAGCCAAAGCGCGGAAGAAAGAAGAAGCGCTGATTTTTATTTTTTATTCAATTATAATTCCCTTGAACTTAAAGCCGTTTTCTTTTGTAAGCTTGTCTAATGCTACGTATTCTATCTTGGGCGTTACTTCGAGCATTAAGCGCCTGATTGCAGCTTCTACTTTGGGTTCTGCTGATTTTCTTGATGTTTTTGGCGCTATGTGGAGAATAAGCTGGGCCTTGCGGGCAATAACCTGTGTTTCTGCAACTTCTGGAAGCTTCAGCAGGGCATCCCTTATTGCCACAAGGTTGATTCTTGTGCCTTTTACCTTTGCTTCAACCATTCCTGTGAGCTTTAGCTGTGCTTCTGTGTCTTTTATCCTGCTCACATCAAATATTCTTTCAACATTTAACCCACATTTCTTGCAGGGAACTGAGGTTATATGGTCATAAACATCGCCGACTAAATAGCCTTCCAGTAGTGTGCCTGCGCCGTCTGTGTTCCAGATGACCCCATAGCCCCCTTCTGCAGGATGTACAAAGTCCCAGTCTTCAATCCAGCCTGATTTTGCTGTGCTGTCTGCTTTTACAGTGCGAATTATGTTTGACAATGGCGCAATGTGGTGAAATCCTGTTCCTGGGGCGCATTCTGGCATTATGTCCTCTTTGAATTCGCTTGCTCCGAAGAAGTCAAGCACAACTGCCTGCTTTACTCCGAGCTTTTTAGCCAGTTCTGCTATCTTGTTTCTTTCAGGCTCATACATTTTGTCAGCGCCATTGATGAACAACACTTTTTCAGGCAGGGTGATTTTCTTTTGTATTGCAACATCAAGCCAGCGGTTTCTCAGATAAGTGCTCATTCCTGCGAAAATGTTTGCCTTGAAGACTTCTGCCATTTCAACAAGTCTTTCTGTTGAAATTGCCCCTCCTGCTGCTGTTGAAAGGTTCAAATCTGCTGCTGTTTCAAGAGCCATGTGGACAGCGTGCCAGCCCAAATGAGGGGCATATGGGAACAGATTCATTCCGACAAGTGTTCCTTCTGGCTTGAACCGGCTCATTATTAGTTCAGCAGCGATTTCAAGTATTGACTGCATTGTCTGCTTTTGTTTTGCAGTGATGAAAACAGGTGTTGGCCTTCCGCTTTCTGTTCCTGCAGAGAACGCAGGCATTTTTGGCATGAAAAAATCCTTTATTTCCTTTTCCAAATGTGTTTTTCCTGTGATTGCCTTGAGTGTCAGGGCGATTGTTGCTGCGCTTTCCTGCTCGTGCATAAAATTCTCATATTGCGTGAAAGCCTGGCTTGGATGTATTTTCGCAATGAAATCCTCAGGGTGCTCCTTGTAATACGCTTTTTTTAGTAATGGCAGTCCGAGTTTTTTCCAGTCTTCCACTTTTTCCAGCTTGTAAGAGTCAACTTTGTACTCCTTGAAGAGGTCCCTGTATGCTTTTACAGCAGGAAGAATGTGCCTTACTGTTGCCTTAAAGCGCTGCTGCTGTAATTTTTCAATGGTTTCCCAGCTGATTGTCTTCAATTGGTGCGCTGTGAGGTATTCTTTCATGTTAGTAAGTGTATTTTGTCCTTGCTAATTTTGCGACTTTTTGCATTACTTTTCTTTGGAAGTCAAGGAAGTTCTTTTTTGACTGCTTTCCCTTGAATTGCATTGGCTTGCCTGCCCTTATGGCAATGCATCTCGGCCTGAATGTGGGCAGGAATTTTTGTTTTGGCCACCACTTGTATGTTCCTTCTATTCCTATTGGTATTACCGGCACTCCTGTCACTTCTGCCAACAGCCCAAGCCCTGTATGTTCGCATTTCTGCATTTTTCCGTCTGGGCTTCTTCCGCCTTCCGGGAAGAGCATTAGCATTTCTCCGTGTGTCAGCGCCTCAAGCGCTTTTGATACTGAGCCGTTTGTTGGAATCTGCCTTAGTATTGTGAGGAAGATGAACCTCCTGAACCAGCTTTTTTCAACCCATTCCCTTGACTGTATTCCCCTTGGCATTCTTCCTGCGAACCAGTCAGGAAAATAGCGCATAAGGACAGCGTCAATGTAGCTTGAGTGGTTTGCGACAAGTATTGCCGGACCCTGCTTGGGGATATTCTTGAAGCCTTTTGACTCGTAGACAAACAGCTTCATGAATGGCACTATAAACCACTTAAGTATGCACATGTTTTCCCCTTTTTAAAGAAAAAGCGTGTTATTGGCTATAAAAAGGTTTCTCACTGATTACTTTGATTTTGGCTTTTTGCGGTAAAACCCTGTTGCAAAATAAGTCACTGAAGGAGGCAAGAATGTTGTTTTGTGCCAATCATAGCCCGCATATGCTCCTTTGCTTCGCACCGGCAATACAACAGTATTGTTTACACTTACAAAACTGCAATTGTTGCGTAATGCGTCTATTGCAAGGTCTTCAAGCGCAGATCTTGCATTTGAACCGCTGCCTGCGAGCGTGATTGTTGCATAAACCCCGTCAGCAATATCGCGGTGAAATACAGGGTTTGTTGTAAGGTATGATTCAAATGGAAGGAATGAGACATTTGTTCTAATGTATTGGCGCACTCTTGCAAGTTCTTTTTCAGCAGCGATTTGTTCTGCTCTCTCTTTTGCACGTTCTGCTTTTCTTTGTTCTTGCTTATGGGCTGCCTCAGCGGCGCGGACTGCCACCCCTTGTACTGCCCATGGTCTCGCCCGATTTGCCATTAGTATGCTAAAACTCATGTCATTTATATTTCTGTGTTACCACCTTCCCTCTACGAAACATATTTAAAAGCGGTTTTGCCTCCTCGTCGTATGCGTAAAAAAGATGTGTTTTATTGGGGCATGTATGACCTTGCGAATACTGCTTTTTCTGCGCTTTTTGTGACTTTCTTTTTTCCCAAGTATGTTACTGAGTTTCTTGGAGGCAACAAGTTCCAGATTGGGCTTGTGTTCGGGATATCAATGTTCCTTGTCGCAGTATTTGTTCCTATTATTGGCGCGTGGTCTGACAGGACAAAGCAAAGGATGCCTTTTATCGCAATATTCACTTTCTTTTGCTGCGCAGCCACGCTGTTTGTTCCTCTTGTTGGCTTGAAGGCAGCATTGCTCCTCGGATTAATTGCGAACTTCCTGTATCACGCTGCTTTGACAACTTACAATGCAATGATTCCATCGCTTGGCGAGAGCAAGGAGTATGGCAAAATCTCAGGCATTGGAATCGGCCTTGGCTATCTTGGCACTTTGATTAGTTTGGGAATAGCAGCGATTGTTTTGCACACTCTCGGCTGGGAAAGCCTTGAAGGCACAAAGGCAATGTTCACTGTCACAGCTGTTATTTTCCTTGGCTTCTCATTGTTCCTTTTCCTTGGAGTTAAGGAGAGGAAGAACCGCATAAAGGAGTCAATGCACACCTGCGCCCATCACGCAATACAGGATGTTTTGAACACTTTGCACAGGCTGAAGCACCACAAAGGGCTTATTCCTTATCTGATTACGACTTTCATGTTTGTTGACGCACTGACTGCGGTTATTGTGTTTTTGTATCTTTACGGCAGGAGCGCTATCGGGCTTGAGACACAGTCATTTGTTGTGGTTTATGCGTTATTTGCTTTCTCTGCTGCTATTGGAAGCTATTTCTTTGGCAGGCTTACTGATTCAATCGGGCCCAAGAAGACACTGATGATATCTGGATTTTTGTGGCTTATTGTGCTTGGAGTTTTGTTCTCAGTGCAGTCATACGGCATGTTTGTTCTTGGAGGGCTTCTTGGCGGTGTGGCTCTTGGAGCAGTGTGGACTTCAACGCGCCCATTGCTGATTACACTCAGCCCTAAGAAGGAATTGGGCCAGTTCTTTGGCTTTTCTGAACTGGCAGGCAAGTTCTCAGGTATACTCGGACCCATAATTTACGGCTACCTTGCGACTGCTTACAGCGACAAAGCCGCTTTGGTTTCACTTGCAGTGTTCTTTGTGCTTGGATTGATTTCTCTGCATTTTGTTCCGGATAATCACGGTGAAAAATGAAGCAGCCGCTGATTTATGAGGATTTGGCAAAGTATTATGATTTAGTTTACAGCGGCAAAGATTACAAAAAAGAGGCAGAAGGAATCATCAGGCTCATCAGGAAGCACAAGCAGTCAGACGGCAATGACCTGCTTGAAGTTGCTTGCGGCACAGGAAAACATTTGCAGTATTTGAAAAGCAGATTCAAATGCACAGGCACTGACATCAACAAGGGAATGCTCAAAGTCGCTAGGAAAAGGATCCCTGGCGTTGTTTTCAAAAAGGGAAACATGATTAATTTCAGGTTTGGGAAGAAGTTTGATGTCATAACCTGCCTTTTCAGCTCGATTGGATATGTCAAGACCTATGCGAACCTCAAAAAGACAATCAGGAATTTTACAAGGCATTTGAAAAAAGGCGGAGTTGCCATAATAGAGCCATGGTTTACGAAAAAGCAGTTTAAACACGGCTATGTAAGCCTGGCAACATATGCCCATCCTGAAATCAAGATAGCGAGGGTTGACTTTTCAACTGTCAAAGGCAATGTCTCAATAATGGATATGCACTACACTATCGCAGAGAGGAACAAAGGAATAAGGCATTTCACAGAACAGCACCAGATGGGCCTGTTTGAGGTTGACAAGACCCTTGCGATAATGAAAAAGGCAGGCTTTAAGGCACAATTCATTGAGCCAGGGCCGATTGGAAGGGGAATTTATATCGGGGTAAAGCAGTAGAATTCTATCCAAAAAGATAAAAGCTTAAATAGAGTAAATACCTACTGGGGAATGGTGGAGAGTATGGTTGATAAGAAGAAATTCAGGTGTGGGACGTGCAACTGGAAGTTTACAAGAAATTACTCACCCAACCTCTGCCCATACTGCGGCAAGGCAACTGTTGAAGAGGATTTTCTTCCTGCTGCAGACCAGTTAGTGCAGAACATTTAGGGCAACGAACTGCGTTAACGACGACTAAACGACTGCGATAAGTAACGGCTCCTTCCAGTCGCGGTGCCAACGATAATGGAAGTTATTTCTCTTTATTTATTCCGAGCTGCTGAATGAGCTGACGAGCAAGCGGAACCGGGTGGAGCGCAGTGAGGAAGCGAATTCGCAGCGAGTGTCTTGTTGCGAGCGAAGCGAGCCAATTGGAGTCTGCGTCATTTTATTGAGTTTGCGCCTTAAGAATGTTTTATAAGTTTCAAGCAATTCTTTAACGAAATATGAAGCTAGGGAAAACATTATGTGCGACCAATAGACAAGATTGGCGCTCATGGCTTGCTAAAAATCAGGATAAAGAAAAAGAAATCTGGCTTGTGTATCATAGAAAATCATCTGGCAAACCAAGAATACCCTACAATGATGCTGTTGAAGAAGCGCTCTGCTATGGATGGATAGACAGTACTATCAAAGGCATTGATGAAGAGAAATTTGCCCAGAGATTTACCCCAAGAAAACAGAAAAGCAGTCTCTCTGAGATGAATAAGGAGCGCATCCGCCGGCTCATTAAAGAAAAGAAAATGACCGCTATGGGATTGAAAGCAATTTCAAAAATCTTTGACAAATCCAAAGACGAGAAAGAGGGATTAGTTATCGCCGCAGACATAATCAAAGCATTAAAAGCTGATAAGCAGGCATGGGAAAATTTCCAGAGTTTCCCAGAAGGCTACAAAAAAGTGCGCATAGGTTTTATTGAAAGCCGCAGGCGGCATGGCGGGGAGATGTTTCAAAAAAGCCTGCAGCATTTAATAAAAATGACCGCAAAAAATAAGAAATTCGGAATGGTGCAATAACTAAAGCATTAATAAAAAATAATAAAAGAAAAAGTGTTATTCTTACTGCGCTGCTGGCGTCGTATTGGTTTGGTTTGTCTCCAGGTCCTTGAAGGTTATTCCCCCAAGCATGTTGATGTTGCTGAAGACATAATTTCCGTCATCTGCAATCACTCCAACCTGCTGCCAGGCTTCATTGAGCGAGCCGTATGCAGCAGCCTCCTTGTCAAGCAGAAGTGTGGGCACATATCTTATGCCGTACTTCTTCACAAGGTCCTTTCCTGCCTTTGTGGAGAGGTCAACAGACTTGTCAGGCGCAAATGCCATTCCAAAGCTCTGCTTGAGCACGTCCTTGTGCATTGAGACATTGTAGCAGTCTGTGCAGGACGTGTCAGTTATGTACGTGATGGTCACAAGCCCGTGCACCTTGCTGTCTGCGAAGTCATAGTAAGGCGCTGAGATATTGCGCATCACAAGCATTCCGTCGCTTTCCTGGGTTCCGACCAATGACCACACCTGCGCGACAACCGCGTATTCAAGCGCGTCGCCTGAGATGAGCATTGCAGGAATCTTTGTTATGCGGTACTTTGTTATCATTGCCTGCGCATCCTTGTCAGACGCATCTATTTTCCTTTGGGCGGATATTGCCACACCGACTCCCTTGAGCTGCTCGCTGAATTGGGTAATATCAAAGCAGTTCGGGCACGCAGTGCTGGTGATGTAGGTTATTGATATCCTGCCGATAACCCTCCTCTGGCTCACATTGTAGTATGGCGGAGGGGTGTCGTCAAAGTAATAAGCGCCTTCCTTTTCCTTGAAGCTTGTCAGCGAGAGGTTTGCTGTCTCTCCTGTAACAATCGCAGCAGGAAGCCTTCCAATATTGTACTTTGTTATGAGCTCTTTTGCCTCTGTGCTGTTGTATTCAAGGTTGTTTTCTGTGACATTGACGTTTGGCAGCTGCCTTATTGCCGCTGCGTAAGCCGCCTTGTCAAAGCAGTCATCGCACTTTGGCGGCGCGATAACAGTGACAAGCAAATTTGCCTGCTTAACAGGCGCCTTTGGCTCTTCTGCCTTTGGCTTGTTCCACTGTGTTGCATAAAGCCCCACAAGAAGGACAATCACAAGCCCGATAATCAGAAACGCGTTCAATACCCTTACATTAAGCTTAATTCCTTTTTCATGAGTCATAAGTAACCACCAATCCCCCTCCTGATGCGGGTGGTTTATAAATTTTATGGAGTTATTACTGTCTGCGGAAAAGATTCCTGAGATACAGTTTTGTTCTTGCAATAATGCTGAGTGGGCTGCTGCACTTGTCCTCCAATGCGGGGTCTTTTTTCAGATCTTCAATAGTCTGGTAATTGAACTCCCTTCCCTTGACTTCGTACTCATCAAACAGCCCTTTTTCAGCAAGGACCTCAATCATCGCGTCATAAACAACACAAGGGGTCTTTTGCGCCATTACCGTGGTTAATTTTTTCTTGTTGAGAAAAGTCGTGGCCCATTGAACAGTGCCCCTTCCCTCATAAATGCAGTTTTCCACAGAAATTCCCGGTGTTCCTGGGCTGTTGAGAATGATGCATTGCCCATCTGCTGCAGGGCTTGAAAGAAGCCGCGCGATATTGTTCTGGTTGTGGTTGCAGTACCAGCAGCCGTATGCGCCGTCAGGGGACATATTATTCATTCCATATTCTTCTGCCCGCCTGATTCTTGCCTTAAGGTTTGGGGGAAGGTCCGCAAGATAATAAATCATGTCAATGGGCACTTCAAAAATCCTTCCCTTGTAAGAAATCACGTCTCTTGGTGATTTGTCTGTGATTACCGGCTTGTCAGGAAGCGCTGGCTCAATTTCGTCTGCAGTGCTCACAAGTTGTTCAAGCCTGAATCCCTTGTTTCCCCTGATTGCCATCAAGCCCGGAAAATGCGTGGCTTATTTAAAACTGGTGCAATGCTGCTGTAATCTTTATATATAGGACAGATACCGTTACGTGTATGGAAAAGGAACTTGAGGCTCTTGCGCGGAAGTATGCCCTGGCTAATGCCGTCCATTATGAAGGCAAGGCTAATTTTGGAGCAGTTCTTGGAAAACTTCTTTCTGAAAAGCCTGACATAAAGAAAGAGCTCAAGACGTTAAGCAAGGAAATCGCAGCAGTTGTTGAGGCAGTCAATCTTATTCCTGTTGACCAGCAAAGGGCAGAGCTTGAGAAGACAGCTCCTGAATTACTTGAGGTAAAGCACGAGAAGCAGGAGCACGTCTTGAAGGAATTGAAAGATGCTGAGATGGGAAAAGTCGTGATGAGGGTTGCCCCTTCTCCGTCAGGACCATTGCACATTGGCCACGCTCTTGTCAGCGGGCTTAATTCCGAATACTGCAGGAAGTACAATGGCACATTCATACTTAGGATTGAGGACACAAACCCTGAAAACATTTACCCTCCTGCCTACAAGATGCTTGAGGAGGACGCGCAGTGGTTCACAAAAGGAAATGTCAAAAAGGTCATCATCCAGTCAGACCGTTTGCACACTTACTATGATTATGCTGAAAAGCTTGTCAATATGGGCAAGGCATACGTTTGCACTTGCAATCCTGATGTCTTCCGCGAATTAATTATGAAGAAAAAATCCTGCAAGTGCCGGGACCTTGAGCTTAAGGAACAGCAGTTAAGATGGGACAAGATGTTCGCGGGCTATGAGCCAGGCGAGGCAGTGCTGAGGATTAAGACAAACATCAATGACCCAAATCCTGCAATGCGAGACTGGCCTGCGATGAGAATAAACCATCACACGCACCCGCGCACAGGCACAAAGGAAAAAGTCTGGCCTTTGATGAATTTGTCTGTTGCGATTGATGATTACGAGCAGGGAATGACCCACACTATCCGCGGAAAAGACCACATGGACAATGAGAAAAGGCAGAAGCACATCTTTGACGCTTTTGGCTGGAAGATGCCTGTGCACATGTATGTCGGCAGGATTAACTTCGAGGGCTTTGAACTGTCAACAACAAAGACAAGGCAGGCAATTGAGCGAGGCGAATACGCCGGCTGGGATGACATAAGGCTTCCTTTCATTGCCGCTTTGCGAAGGCGCGGTTATCAGCCTGACGCTTTTATCCAGTTCGCGCTTGACATCGGGCTCGGCGAGAATGACAAGAATGTTTCGCTTGACGAATTTTTCAAGACAATTGACGCTCACAACAGGAAACTGCTTGAGCCGATTGCAAACAGGTATTTTTTCATCTGCAATCCTGTTGAGATAAGGATTGTTGGCGCTCCAAAGCAAACTGTTGAGCTTGGCCTGCACCCTGACCATCCGGAAAGGGGCAGGAGGAAGTTTGAGACCTGGGAGCAGTTCTACATCGCAAAGGACGACGCAGAGCTGATTGAGGATGGCAAGCTTTACAGGCTGATGGAGTGCGGCAACTTTGAAAAGCAAGGCAATGATTTCAAATTCCACTCACGCAATGTTGAAGAGTACCGCGAGAAAGGCGCGCGCATAATGCACTGGCTTCCTTTCAGCACAGAGCTTGTAAAAGTCGAGGTTTTGCTTCCTGACGGCTCAAGAAAGACAGGCTATGGCGAGGCAGGCTTAAAGGAATTAAAGGAAGGGACAATCATTCAGTTCGAACGCTTTGGCTTTGTCCGCCTTGACAAGAAGCAGGGCGACAAGCTGATTTTCTGGTTTACGCATAAGTAACTTCATTCAATAATGCGAACTCCAAATAACGACAACGAGACACGTCTAGGATTTTCAATATACAGGCGACTTGGATTTTGCTTGTGCTTCGTAATGCTCTGCTAGTTCCTCGTATTCGGCAACAATCTGAGCAAGACGTTCTGCAAAGCGTTTATAAATAGACGCATACATTATATTTGCAGTTCTTTTCTGACGAAGAAGTCCAATAGGATCAAGCCTGTTTTTTTCTTGAAGAAAACCATATTCTGTGTTCGTTTTACAAAGTTCCTTTTTAGTATTTTCGAATAAGATGCTAATTTTTTCAAATGTTTTATCCATTCCGATTAGAAGCGAATTTTGTTTTTCAACAAGCCCCATACAATCCTCTTTTTTTGCCAAATATTAAAATCTTTCGGAAATCCTTATCCGTTTATCCGGCAAAAACTTCCACTATCATTGGCACCGCGACTGTAAGGAGCCGTTATTAGAAGTCGTCGTTTAATTCTGAAGTATCTGCGGTATATTTATATATCCTGAATACACCTCATTGCGTTATGACAATCGTGGTCAAGGCGAAGATAAAGGAAATTGCTGGGACGTTTAATGTGTCAGCGGATTTTGCAGATGCCCTTGGAAAGAAAGTGGAGCAGATGGTCAAGGATGCGATTGACAGGGCAAAGGCAAACAACAGAAGGACAGTAATGCCGAAAGACATCTAAATTTTCTTTTCAACGTGCTTTATTCTTGCTTTTATCCTTTCCAGCAGCGCCTTTGTCTCTGCAAGGTCTTTCCTGGAGTGCTTTTTGTCTTTCATCGCTGACTTGAGTATGCTTTCAGCGCGGGAGATTGACTTCTTTATCAGGACTATCTGCTCCTGCTTTGTGTTATGCTCTGTGGCAAGCGCGTTTTCAAGGAGCTTCACCCTGTTTGCCCTTGCCTCGTGGATTGTGAGATACTTTGCAAGCCTTCCCTCAAGCTCGCGGATTCTGTCTTTTATGTCGCCGTGGAAGATGTCCTCGTCCTGCTGGTGCTTGAGAATCCTCTGCTCTTTCTTTATCGCGTCTCCTATGCTGTGCTGGAGGTTGTCAATGTAGCCCTTCATTGATTTTGTGCTGATTTTTTTCAGCCTTGAGAGCTCTATTTTCAGCTTTTGGCGGGCGTGCTGGCGCTCGTCATAGTGCTTCAAAGCCTTGCCAAGGTGCGACAGCATCAGGCGGGCGCTGTCAACGTCATACTTTTCGTGAGAAATCATAGTCCAAAGCGCCTTCTTCTTGGCGGCGGTGGGGGCGGCAGCCCTGGCGGAGGCATCATTGACTGCCCTCCCATTGGCTGCGGCATTGTCCTTTGCGGCGGAGGCATTGATTTTGGCTCAAATGAGGGCAATGGCATTGACCCGCCTTCGAAACCCTGCTCCTTTATTGACACTCCCTTGCCGAGGTCTTCCCTCAAATCCTTCACAATGTCTGCCACTGCGACAATTCCCTGCGCAATCTCTGAGTTCTGTTCAAGGACCTTGTTCATCTTTTCAACAACAGGCCTCATTTTGTCCTTGAAGCTCAGCCCGCCTTCCTCTACCTGCAGGGCAGTCATTGCCTCCTCGAAAATGCTTAATAACTTGTCAAGCTTGTTGTTTACTTCAACAAGCGAAACCTGCATTTTTTTGCTCGGCGTAATCTCAAATTCCTTGAGCTTTCTCAGCTCGTCCTTTAGCTCTGATATTTCCTTCTGGGGCAGTATTTCATACTCCTCGCCTTCGTCCGGAATAGAAGCTCCCTTTGGTTTTTCTTCGTCAGCCATTGAGTATCACCACTTTAACAGCTAAAACGAGTGTTGAGAGGTATATAAACATTTCGTCTGGTGGCGGTGATTACTTATGAGTGTCAAGAACCACTTGCTAAAACAAGTGACGTGAACAACAAGTTTATGCTTTAACAAATGCAAGTGGTTCTTGAGCATGCTCGGAAACCTCTGCACCCCTCCATGAACTAAAGCAGATGGCTCCCGTGCAGGAGGTTTCCGACATGTCGGAGTGCCAATAGCGACAAACCTTTTTAAACCTCAGGCGCTTATACACCAATACAGTAATGACAGTGCAAGGCGGGTGAGAGAGCCATGTTGACAGACGATTTGTTTCCTGAAGAGCTGCTGCTGGAAATGCGCATAGACCTTGCGATTCGCGGCGTTCTTATCCGACACAGGGAAAAAGCATTGAAAGTGATGGAATATGACCTTCTTCCTGCCCTTGACGTTCATAAATGGTATGCCTCAAAAAACGGCGACATTGGCAAACAGCAGGCAGCAAAGGAATGGCTCGAAATAATGCACAACAAGACCAACCTTTCTGATTCTGAAAAATATGCAGAGGCAGAGCTGAGGGCAATCCTTTGGGAGCATAAAGAAAAAGCGTGGAATGTCATGGAGAAGCGCGTCAAGGACCTTCAGGACCACAGGCATTATTTGTATGAATGGCGCAACAAGGATGCTGGCAGGGAAGGCGCGGTTGATGACTGGATTATGAAATACACGCAGTATCAAAGCAAGGAATTGTTGAGGATAGAGTATTGTTACAAACAGGGCAAGTATGATGCTGTTGAGAAGCTGATGTATGAGTTTGTGGAAAAGCACCGCGCTGACATTGAGGATATTTGCCAGAATCGCTCTGATATTGAATACACAAAGACTTATTTGAAGAAAAAAAAGGAGCAAATGAAAGAAAAGGGCGAGACAAAATTAAGGCGCAAAACTCCTGTCAGCCTGATTTACGCAACCCGCCTGTTGCTTCTGGAAAGAAAATCAGTCAGCGCCAGGACAGAGAACGCAATGCAAATTGAAGAAGCGATGAAAGAAGCATTTATCAGGCACAATCCTGACAAGGAGCAGGTAATGAGGGACTGGGCAATCAATGCTCCTGGCTGGCGCGACCATTACACAATGGTCCTTGAATTCATCCTTCGCACACAGGAGGAAAAATTCCTAAGCGTTCTCAAACAGCAGGTTCCGTCCTGCAGTACCGGCAGTTATGCAAATGTTGGCTGAATGGCAAGGTTTTAAAGCAGTCCTGAAATTATTCTTCTTATGGCTCAGATAAAGCTTGTCAAAACGCCGTGGCACTCAGTTTGCGCTATTGGAATGTCTAAAGGGTGCCAGCTGTGTGTTAAGGGTCGTAAGTTAGTGCTGTTTGTGACTGGATTATGCGGCCAAAGGTGCTTTTACTGCCCTGTTTCTGAATTAAAGAGCGGTCAGGATGTTGTTTATGCAAATGAATGGAAGATTGCCAATCCTGATGACCCAAAAGAGCTGATTGAAGAGGCAGAATTAACAGAGGCAAGGGGTGCTGGAATCACAGGCGGAGACCCTCTTGTAAAGATTGACAGGTGCGTTGCTTACATCAAGTTGCTGAAGAAAAAGTTTGGAAAGCAGTTTCACATTCACTTGTACACGCCATTGAAGCTTGTGACTGAGGAAAGGCTTCAGAAATTGCATGATGCAGGGCTTGATGAAATAAGGTTCCACCCGAATCTTGACGATGAGTCATTGTGGGAGAACCTGAATCTCGCAGGCAAATTCAGTTGGGATATTGGAGTTGAAATTCCCGTGATTCCAGGCTATGAGGAAAAGACAAAGAAGCTTATTGATTTTCTCGCAGGCAGGATAAAATTCCTGAATCTTAACGAACTTGAATTGTCTGACACCCAGATTGAGCAGTACAAGCTTGATGTTATGGGATTTAAGCCAAAGGATGAAGTGAGTTATGGTGTTTCAGGAAGCGAAGAGCTCGGCTTGAAGCTTGTAAGGTATGCTGCTGACAAGGGAATAATGACTCATTTCTGCACTGCAAAGCTGAAAGATTCTGTGCAGATGAGGAAAAGGATTCAGTTTAGGGCAAAGAACACTGCTTTGCCGTTTGATTTGCAGACAAAAGAAGGGACACTAATACGCGGATGCGCTTATCTTAAGGAAATGGCTCCTGGAGCCGGCTATCAGAAGAAAATACAAGAGGCAGACAAGGACGCAATTATCAGCAAGCTTGAGGAGGTTAGAAAGCAGGCAATAGTGTTGTTGCAGGAAAAAGCAGACCATATTGTTGTTGACAAGAACCGGCTCAGGCTTATTTTGCCGCAGAACAGGATAAAGAACCATGCTCCAAAGCTCAAACAGCTCGGCCTGGCAGTTGCAATGGTCGAGGAATATCCGACTGCAGATGCGCTGGAAGTAGAAGTTGAGTTTTTCTAGGATTATTTGAGATAGTGGCACAATTGATGGATTCCTATTGTGAGCCCTGCGCCTGCAGCTGCGTTATAGCAGAACAGCAAAATACTGTTAACAATGGGCGCTGATTCAATTTTTGCATCAATCTCCTTCCACTCAAGCCGCCTTGATATTTTTTCAGCCCTGTTTACGAAAGAAAACAGCCCATAAAGCGGGACAAAGTCTGAAAGCTTGAAGTGATAAGGATTCTTCTGCCTTGGTGTCGCTATCGTGTCGCCTAATGTGTCTTCCAAACCCATTTGTCTTCACCTTATCCGTAGTCGCCGTGGGGCATTGGAGGCATTCCTGGCCCTTCTTTCTTTCCGCCTGCGATTACGTCGTCTATCCTGAGTATCATCTGGGCGACTTCTGAAGCGCTGGAAATTGCCTGCGTCTTGATTTTCAATGGCTCTATGACTCCTGCTGCCCAGGAATCAACAACCTTGCCCTTGAAGACATCAACACCTGCCCATTTTTGCTTTTTGTCATGCGCTGACTTGAGCTCTGTAAGAATGTCTATCGGGTCAATGCCTGCGTTTTCTGCGAGTGTGCGCGGAATGACTTCAATTGCGTCTGCGAATGCAAAGACTGCCAATTGCTCCCTTCCTGAAAGCGAGTCTGCGAACTTTCTCAGCCCTTTTGCGACTTCCATTTCAGGCGCTCCTGCCCCTGCCACGATTTTGCCGTTCTTCAAAGAGGCAGCGACATCGCCTATTGCGTCTGTCATTGTCCTCTTTAATTCGTCAACAACGTGGTTTGTTCCGCCGCGGCAGAGTATTGTGACTGCCTTGGGATTTTTGCAGCCGGTTACAAATGTCATTTCCTCATCGCCAATCTTCTTTTCAACAACCTGTCCTGCTTTTCCAAGCTCTTTTGCGCTCAAGGAGTCAATGTTTGTTACAATTGTGGCGCCTGTTGCGCGCGCAATTGCTTCCATGTCTGACTTCTTGACCCTGCGGGCAGCGTAAACGCCCTTTTGCGCAAGGAAGTGCTGTGCAACATCATCAATTCCCTTCTGGCAGAACAAAACATTGGCGCCTGAGTTCGCGATTTTGTCAACCATATCGCGGAGCATTTTCTCTTCCTGCTCGATAAACTCCTGCATCTGCAGCGGGTTTGTGATTTGTATTTTTGCGTCGATTTCAGTGTCTTTTATTTCAATTGCTGAGTCAACCAGGGCTATTTTTGCGTCCTTGATGTCTTTTGGCATTCCAGGATGTACTGCTTCTTTCTCCAAAACAACGCCTTCAATAAGTTCTGTGTCCTCAACGCAGCCGCCAACGCGCTTTTCAAGCTTCACATTCTCCTTGTCAAATACATTCTGGCCGTTTTCAATGTCAAGGACGCGCTTTACTGCCTTGACCGCGATTTCAGCGAGCTTTTCTTTTGCAATTTCAGCGTTTTTTCCTGTGATTGCAGTCATCGCAATCTTCTTGAGCAGTGCGTCGTCCTTTAATGTCACGTTTTCAGCGATTTCATTGAGAATTTCAAGTGCTTTTTCCTCTGCCATCCTGTATCCCCTCGCGACCATTGTCGGATGGACTTCCTTGTCAAGCAGGTTTTCCGCCTGCTTCAAGAGTTCTCCTGCGATAACGACAGCTGTTGTTGTTCCGTCTCCGACTTCCTCTTCCTGTGTCTTTGCGACTTCAACAATCATTCTTGCTGCAGGGTGCTCTATCTGCATCTCTTCAAGGATTGTGACTCCGTCATTTGTGACTGTGATGTCGCCCATTGCGTCAACAATCATCTTGTCCATTCCTTTGGGTCCAAGAGTTGTTCGGACTGTTTCCGCGACTAATTTTGCAGCCATTATGTTGTTTCTTTGCGCGCTCCTTCCGGTAGTTCTCTGAGTACCTTCAGGCAGAATAAAGATTGGTTGCATCTGATTGTTTGTCATGATTAATTCACCTCTTATTTGGATGGGAAAACCCCTTGCGGGCTACTTATAAAGCTTGCGCACTCACGCAGAGTGGTGCGCAAGCTGGCTGACCTCAGTCAGCCGCTGTTTGCGAACTATTGGACAGTGGCGGTCAAAAGCTTTTTATTGTGGACAGGCTTACTGCGCATTATGGGTGAAGACAAGAGAGACCACATAGCAGGCGGATTGTACGATTCTGTGCGCAGCCATACCCATCTTCTTGAGAAGGCTGTTGATGAGAATGCCCGCGCTAAAGTCCTTGGCGATCCTTTTGACGACAGCGTGGTGGTCGGGCTTGCGCGAAATGTCATGCTCGCAATTAAGGAGCTTCCGAAAGAATCACGGCAGAAATTTGATGACCAAAGGCAGTATGCGCTTGACGTAATAGAATTGTTTAGGCCTGCACCAAAGTCCTACTACACGACAAGCGGAAAGGGAAACAAAAACTTTGTTTTGTTCTAAAAAAATCAACGCCCGTGAGTTTCAACCATTGATTCAAGCGCTTTTTTACCGCGGGTTTCGGTTAACTGAGAAACCGGCGTTTCAAAATTCTTTTCCACAAGAAGCGCATAATCCGGGTCTGCAGTTAATTCTTCCCTTATCAAAGTTATCTGGCTGCGGTAATCACTCCAATCACTTGAAGTTGCTGATGCCACCTGGCAAAGCGCGATATAATAACTGTATTGGTCCTGATAAGTCAAAGGTTTTGTCATTCTTCACCCACCTCACTCGTTCAGGGGTATGGCAGGGGATTATTTAAAGATTTGCAAGCAATGTCAAAACTTTTATTAATAGGACTGATAAAGCAAATGCCATGAGTGGGGATTTTAGTCATGCTTACATAAACCAACTGCCAGGCGAGCCTTACAAGGCTGCAATGGCGCTGCTTGAGGAGAAAGTCCAGCATCCTGACCCTGGCTCTGAGTTTGAGGCGACTGTAAAAGAGCTGGAACATTTGCCTGCAAGGGAAAGAGTGTTTAAGCTCATGAGCATGGGCTTTGATGCGCTGATTACATTCAAAGACAGGAAAATTGTCTGCTTTTCAGCAATAAGGCGTGACCTTGAACACCAGACGACACACGTCATCAGGATTTATACAAATGAGGATTATCGCAGGAATGGCGCAGGGCTTTCGGCTCTTACGCACATTGTTGAGGATGCTTTTGATGAGACAAACACGCTTGTCCAGGCAGGAAAAGGAAAGGATGACTGCATGACTGGCCTCCTGGTTGCATTTGATGAAAGGTATACTGGAGTTTACAAGGACACGTTAACTGTTAATATTTCAACAGGTGAAATAAGGAGGAAAGAATGATAATAACAATTTCAGGCCACCCCGGCTCAGGAAAGAGCACTGTCGCAAAGCTTCTGGCAAAGAAACTTGGCTTCAAGCACTTTTCTGCAGGAGATTTTATGCGCCAGATGACAATTGAAAGGGGAACAACTCTTGAGGAGCTGACAAAGGTTGCATTGAAGGACAGGAGCATTGATGACGAGATTGACAAGCGCACAGTTGAGCTCGCCCAGAAAGAGGATAATTTCGTGATTGATTCAAGATTGGGCTGGAAGTTTATTCCTGGCGCTGTGAAGATTTTGTTGGCAATAAATCCTGAAGTTGCTGCAAAAAGGGTATTTGCGCAGATGCGGCCTGATGAAAAGGAAAACACCACCCTTGAAAAGACAAGGGAAAACCAGGACAAGCGCTTTGCAGCTGAAATAAAGCGCTACACTGATTGGTACGGCGTTGATTACACAGACGCAAAGAACCATGATTTCTCTGTTGACACGAGCGCTCTTACTCCTGATGAGATAGTTGGGAAGATAATGGAGTTTCTCAATAAAAAAGAAAGCTTTAAGAAAGGAACGGGGTGTTCCTGTGGACATGCCCATTAAAGCAAATGATTTTGTGGAGATTGAATACACCGGTATTGTTAAGGACAGCGGGCTTATCTTTGACACAACAGACGAGAAAATCGCAAAGGAGCACGAGCTTCCAAAGGCCCAGTACGGCCCTGTTGTTGTGGTTATTGGGCAAGGACAGCTTCTCAAGGGGCTTGAAGAGCAGATAATCGGAAAAGAGCCTGGCAATTTCAAGGTTGAGCTTGCTCCTGAAAAGGCATTTGGCAAGAAAAACGCCAAGCTTATCCAGATGGTTCCTGCGAAGAAGTTTTTGGAGCAGAAGATACAGCCAGTTCCAGGATTGCAGTTGAACATTGACGGAATGGTTTGCACAATAAGGCAGGTCACAGGCGGCAGGGTGATGGTTGACTTTAATCATCCCCTTGCAGGCCGCGAAATTGTTTACGAAGTCAAGGTCAAGGGCATTGTGACAGACAAGAAGGAGCAGCTCAAGGCTGTTTTCGCAATGCTCCTGAACCTCGCTCCTGAGAAGATGGAGATTGAAGGCACAAAGGCAAAGATTGAGCTCAAGCAGGAATTGCCAAAGGAGATTGTCCCTGAACTGCAGAAGAAAGTAAAGGAATTGACAGGCATTGATGCTGAGATAAAGACTGCTGAGAAAAAGGCAGACGCAAAGCCTGCTGCAGAGAAGAAGTCTCCTGAAAAGAAAGAGCCTGCAAAAGGCGAGCGAAGCGAGACTGTTGCAGACCAGCCGAACCGCAGTTCGGCGCTGCCTGCTGCTGAGAAAGCGCCTTCTGAGAAAAAGCCAACAGAGAAGAAAGCGCCTGCCAAATAAGATTCGATTTCTCCGGAAACTTTCCGACGACAAAACGCAATATTTATAAGTCAGAAGCGCATGTTAAACTTTTATGGCTGAAAAGAGCGCGGCTGGTGAAAGCGTGTACAACAGAATAAAAAACCAGCTCAAGGGGCAGGAAGGGAAGATTGTCGCGATTGACACTGAAACAGGTGAGTTCTTTGTCGGCAACACGGTGATTGAGGCGTCGCGGGCAGGCCAGGCAAAATATCCGAAGAAAGAGTTCTATTTCAAGAGGGTCGGCTCAAAGGCTGCATTTGTAATAGGCGCGCTTCACGCGTGAAAACAATGAGAACAAGATACTTTCTTGGCCTTCCATTTGCGGAAATAGGCGTCAGCGGTTCTGAAGTGGAAGCCCTTGTTGACACAGGATTCAATGGCGCCCTGCTGCTCCCTTCGGCGCGCATCAGCGAGCTTGGGCTTAAGAGGATTGGCTGGGTTGATTATGCAATGGCAGATGGCAGCATTGTTCAGACAGGGGTGTTCACCGCAAAGGCAAGGTGGCTTGAGAGGGAACAGGAGATAGCCGTTGTCGCGACAGATTCTGATTTTGCGCTTATTGGGATGGAACTGCTTGCAGGCGCCAGGACTTTGATGGAGCCGGCAAAAGGAATACTCTCAATTGGGCAGTCTGAAAAGGCAAAATAATAAAAACAGCGTTCTAGAAGCGTTTGCAGATGAGTGGGGAGACAACAGTCAGCGGGGTAATTGCCGCAGGCGTGAAGATTGGCGATGGATATTACCGCGAGGTTTACAGGCAGGGAAACACTGCCGGGAAAATAGTCAAGCCGCAATGGAATACTTTGGTTGGAAAACTGCTTCTGAAGATTAAGTTCGGCACAGGCGACCTTAACGCGCTTGAAAAGTTCAATTATGAACACCATGTTGCGGAGATGCCTGTCCGTATCCGTGACTATTTTGTTCACGTCACAGGAAGGAGCTTTTCCAAGAGCGGAGACCTTATAACCTGCGAGCTGGCAAAGAACTCTGACGGCACCCCTGCAAAGAGGCTCAAGGATTATGGTCCTGTTAATGACAGGATGTTCTGGAACCGCATCGGCATACTTGAGAAGGCGCTTATCGAATGGGAGGTCCCTTTCTTTGGCATCAATGATGAAAACGTGCTTGTGCGCGAGTGGAGAGAGCCGAATGTCGGTTGTGACAAGTATCCCATCGTCGTTGACCTGAAGCGCTTTGGCTACAGGACAACTGTCTTCCAGCCCCAGGTGAAAATCAAAAAAGGGTTTGAGGCAAAGATACACAGGGCGTTTGCAAGGCTCAGTGAAGAATACAAGATTGTGTGAGACTGCACTACAATAAAGCTTAAATAGTTCTGGAATTGACGCTGGATTAACATTAAAAACAGGGTGAGGGCAATATGGACTTCGCACGACCAATAAGTTCTGCAGCAACAAACGACCCGAAATTGACACAGAAAAGGTCCCAGAGCCCGACCGCGGCTGATGCCGAGCTTGAGGAACTGCTTTCAAAGCAAAGGGCGACAATCAAGGTTGTCGGGTGCGGAGGCGGCGGAAACAACACGATTAACCGCATTACTGAGGTCGGAATCCAGGGTTCTGAGACTATTGGAATCAACACAGATGCGCAGGACTTATTGTATACTACTGCTGACAAGAAGATTCTCATAGGAAGGGAGACGACAAAAGGGCTTGGCGCAGGCTCTGACCCCAAGGTGGGAGAGGAGGCAGCGCGCGAAAATGAGCACGATATCAAGGCAGCTTTGCAGGGCGCGGACATGGTGTTCATCACCTGCGGGCTTGGCGGAGGGACAGGAACAGGAAGCGCTCCAATAGTTGCTGATGTGGCAAAGAAAATGGGCGCACTGACAGTCGGAGTTGTCACAATGCCTTTCACAATGGAAGGAAACCGCAGATATGAGAACGCGGTTATCGGGCTTGAGAAAATGGAACAGCTCGTTGACACTTTGATTGTGATTCCGAACGATAAATTGCTTGAATTAGCTCCTGACTTGCCATTGCACACTGCGTTCAAGGTCGCGGATGAAATATTGACAAACGCTGTGAAAGGAATCGCGGAATTGGTTACCAGGGCAGGGCTTGTCAACCTTGACTTTGCAGATATTAGGGCGGTTATGAGGAACGGCGGAGTGGCTTTGATTGGCGTTGGCGAAAGCGACAGCGAAAACAGGGCAACAGAAGCTGTTGAAAAGGCAATTTCAAACCCATTGCTTGATGTTGACATCACAGGAGCTTCAGGGGCCTTGATTAACATTTCAGGCTCAAAGGACATGACTCTTTCAGAGGCGCGCAAGGTCGTTGAGACCGTGTCGTCTCGCTTGGCTGAAGACGCCAAAATAATCTGGGGAGCCCAAATTTACGAGGATTTGGGAAGCTCTTTGAGAGTCATGCTGATTGTTACGGGTGTTAAGAGCCCGCAAATCTTTGGCTCGACAAAGACGCTCTCTTCAGTTGAGAAGAAAGAGCTGGAGAACGACTTGGGCATTGAGTTTGTTGATCCAGACTGATTTTTTGTTTTTTTCTCCTAATATTTATAAGTAGCTAGGAATTTATGGCATAAGATGGGCAAAGGAGATTCTTCAGATCGTAATTTCGAGAGGGAACTTTATGATGGTGTTGCCAGAGTGTGTGGCAGCGCTGAACCGGGAGATTATCATAATACCGGCGGCATTATTAACAAAGTGATTTCTGCAAATGAAGCTGCTTCAGTAATTGACAGGGTGGCAACACTGCCCATGATGGATTGGAGTTTCATGTTTTTTTCGCTGCTTAATAAAACAGATGCGCAGGCAATCAATGCCGCAATGAAATTAGTGACAAAAGAAAAGCACCCTTCCGCACAAGTTTTAAACATGCAGTACCCCTTAATTGCCCAGGAACACAGGATTAAATACTCTCTGGATTACGGCGCGGTTAACGGAGCTGAGATTGTCAACAAGAAGGGATTTATTGAAGGCAATGCATTAGTTTACTGTCAGACTCTGGGCTTGTCTACAGAAATTCATCCACGCAATGGCAAAACATATTTATGGCCTTTGGTCACAGTCAAAAAACAGTCTGCTCCTGGAAAGTATAATCTTCGAGTCCAAAAGGTCGGTCATGAACTCGGGGCAAAAACAGTATCTTTTATCGATAAGTGCCTTGAGCAGATTGTTGAATTGCTCAAATAATTTCTCCGCAGTTTTATAAATAGCTGCACGTTTCTAAGAAATTATGACCGTGGGGGAATCAATAATTCACAGAATAGGAAAAGTCGAGGAAATGATTAAACAGAATGGGCTTTACGACAAAACTCTTTCTGCAGAAGAAACAGCCGAAACTATCGACAAAATAGCAGCAATCCCTGAAATAGTTTGGGATTTTGAAAGCTCGCTACTTCTTTCAAATGAAGAATGGAAAAAAATAGACAACGTAATGAAAGAAATAGCAAAAGCCCAGCACCGAACAGCAACAGTTTACTTTGTTGCAAAACCAGAAATTGCTCCTTATCGCACCTTAGAATACTCGCTCAAGTATGATTCAGTTTCAGGCGCGCGTGCTGTAATGCAGGGCTTTGATTCAGGGCACGCACACTTACTTAAACCTGATTTGGAAATTTATCCATTATCGCACAGACCCCCTGGAAACATGCCGTGTCATTCCATCCCGTCATTGATTAGTATTGAAAAGAAATCAAATCCCGAAAACCATCCAATGTACATAATGAGTTTTAATAAACAAATGTTTTTTGATTTCAGAGATAGCGATTCAGATAGGGCAATAGTGCCGGTTATTGCAGAAAAAGTCGAACAAATTATACAAGCGCTCAAGTGATTTTCTCGAAATCTGTCGCCAACAGAGTTGGCGGAGATCTCGAGATTGCCGCGCAATCTCGAAATCTATTTAAACTGGGCATAGGTTTTGTTCTGTATGGCAGACGAAAACAAGCCTGAAGGGAGTGAAATACCATCACAGCCCTCTGAGCCGATAAGGACAGATGAGGTGCCGGCTGAAGTTCAGAAAGAGCCTGAGAAGATTGCAGAGCCCACGCAGGTTTTCGTCCCAAAGCGCACTTATGCCGAAGAAATAAAGCAGTCAAAGTGGCAGAAGCTGAGGGGCTTTATGATTGAATGCATGCGTGTCCTCAGGATAACAAAGAGGCCTGACAGGCAGGAATTCAAGACAATTGTCAAGGTCTCAGGAATAGGCATAGCGATTATAGGATTTCTCGGCTTCCTTGTGCATTTTATCAAGGAGCTTATCCTTTAACCGCAACCCAGCGGCCAATTGCGATTGGCGAAGGTTGCTAACCGCAACCTTTTTAAAGCCCATCTCGATACCATAAGTATTCTTCTGGCCAGAAAAATTCTGAGCTAGGGTAAAGAGAAAAAATGGCAGACGAAGAAAAAAAGATTGCAACGCACATTTTCGCATTGCGCACGACTGCAAACCGCGAGGACCAGGTCATGGACTTTGTGGCGAGCAATGTAAAGAAGCGCAACCTTGATGTTTATGCAGTCATAAGGCCGCACGGCATGCGCGGCTATATTTTCCTCGAGGCTTTGGACAGGCAGGCTGCAGAGCAGGCGGCATTTAACGTGCCTTATGCGCGCGGAATCCTTCCAAAGGAGATTGAGTACAAGGAAATTGAGCACATGCTCGAGCAGGTCAAGCGCGATGTTGACATCAGGAAGAATGACATTGTTGAAATTATTTCAGGCCCGTTCAAGCGCGAGCAGGCAAAGATTACGCGCATAGACAAGTCAAAGGAAGAGGTTGTTGTTGAGCTTCTCGGAGCGGCAGTGCCGATTCCAATCACGGTCAGGATGGACGCGGTCAAGGTAATCAGGCGAGAGACCGCAGGCGGAGAAAAGGAAGAAAACCAGGGCGAAGAAGAAGAACCCGAGGCACCGAGTGGTGGGGGCGGCCCTCTCGGACCGCTTGGACCATAAGGCTTAAAAACAGTTCACAGGTCGAACGATTAAAATGGCAAAGCAGAGCATAGAACAGCTTGTTGAAGGCGGAAAGGCAACAGCAGCGCCGCCATTGGGACCGGCACTTGGACCTATGGGCGTCAATATCGGCCAGGTTATCGCTGAAATCAACAAGAAGACTGCTGCTTTCAAGGGAATGCAGGTGCCTGTCAAGATTATTGTTGACACTTCTGACAAATCATTCACGATTGAGGTCGGCACGCCGCCTTCTTCTGCTCTGATTAAGAAGGAAGCAGGAATTGAAAAGGGTTCTGGCGCTCCAAACGTTGACAAGGTCGCTGACTTGAAGATTCCACAGATTATCAAAATCGCAAAGATGAAGTCTGACGCCCTTTTGGGCAAGGACATGTTCGCAAAGGTCAAGGAAGTCATCGGCACGTGCAATTCAATGGGAGTTCTTGTTGAAGGAAAAGAGCCAAGGGCAATTATCGCTGAGATTACCGCAGGCGGTTATGCAGCAGAAATCAAGGCAGAAAAGACAGAGCTGACAGCAGAGGAATTGAAGAAGCTCGAAGAGGAGAAGAAGAAGCTCCAGGAAGACATTACCAAGAGGCGTGCTGAATTGGAAGCACTCGCCAAGAAGATTATCGCAGAGCTGGCAGGCAAGCCGCGTGGAGAAATCAAGGCAAAGCTCATCGAGGCAAAGATTCCGACAATACTTATCGAGGAATTCCTGCCAGTGGAAGGAGCTGCTGCGCCAGGAGGCGCACCAGGTGCTGCCGGCGCAAAGGGCGCTGCCCCTGCTGCTGGCGCGAAGAAGGAAGAAGCGAAGAAGTGATTATTTTTTAATTCGTTCTTTAAGTATAAAGTGCACTGCGAGCTGTTTGACAAGCTGTTCAAATGTTAATTCCTTGGGGAATGCGTTTATTGTCTGCTCCATTTCTGCGCGAACCCTTACTTCTGTCGGCAAGTCCTCTTTTTGCTGTGCAGCGAATATTTTTTCGCCATATGAATTGATAACCTTTGAGTGGGCAGAGCGGTATTCTACCTGGCTCTTTAACACTGCATGCGAAATCACTGAGTAAACAAGCGAGGGAATGCGGAAAACCTTTCCCACGACAAAGCTGCCTTCCCTCAATGACTCTCCTCCTGACAAAACCCGCATTATTTGCACTTCTTTTCCAGGCCTCAGCTCATTTTTCAGCATTTTTGGCTTGGATTTTGTGTCAAAGAAAACATTCTGGCAGGATGGAAGCACCATGTTTTTGCTGTCAGTAAGATAGGCTTCAAGCGCATTCGGGTCTTTTGCATCTTTTGACAGAAATGTCTTGTACCCTGCGCCCACATAAAGCCTATACGGGTCTTTCATGGGAAAGGCACAAATCTGCAGTTTATATAATTGCGCAAAAAAGTCAAGTGTCAAGAACTGCAATACCTGAGTTATATCGGGCAGTTCTTGAGCACACTTGACATTTCGCGGAATGTCAATGTTTAAATACCTGAACATTTGTCACGAGGGGCATGGCGAACTGGAAGCGCGTGCTCACCTGGATGATAGCTGTTGTTTTCCTTATTGCGCTTGTTTACGGGGTCTACCAGATAATGAAGGAAAAGCCTTCTCCATCACAGTTAATGATAGACGCGATGACCTTGCGGACCACTAATGATACTGTTGGCAGGGCAGATCTTATCACAGAGATGGACAGGCAAATCACGCTGGTCAAGAGCGCAGGAATATCTGCGCAGTGGGCTTCGCTTTCTGCGTGCATCGCCGCGAATTCGTGCAACCAGGATGATTACTTTGACTTCCTGCTTATGGTCGCTGTTGAGAAGCCAAAGGAAGTTCCTCACGCTGAAATAATAGTGAATGCGGTAACGTCAAACAGGTATTGGGGCAATTCTGAGAAAATCCTTGACTTCTCAAAGGCATTGTCAGACGCAAACCAGCAGGTTGATGACCTTGATATGAGAACTGTCAGGAACAAGTGGCAGGAAGTTATCCAGTGCGACGGCAAGTGCGCCCAGTTCCACAACCTGTTCTTTGACTTTATCAGGCTGCTCCTGTCTGTGTGAAGCTTTATATTGGGCACTAACATCTTTAGTTTATGGACGTGAGTGCAAAGCTTGATGACGCTATCAGGTTTCTGGCCCCGCATTTTAGGTCTGAACCTGTCGCGCTTGAGGAATTTCTCAGCCCAGACCCGGCTATTGCGGATTACAAGGGCCCGAATGCGGACTGCGCAATAATTAACTATGCTGGCGAGATGGGGGGGCATTATTATTACACCCAGTGCAACAATGGCCAGGTAAAAGATGACTCAATTCTTGCGCTTTTGCAGAACACCGCAAGCAAGTACGCTGGAAACGCGTATCACGCCGCAAGGTGCTCTGCCATGCATTATTCTCTGCGGACGCGCAACACTGACGTCATGCTCAGCCGTTTCATTGACAGCGCCCTGCAGCCTGGATTGTTAAGGCCTGACCAGAAGCTGTTCAATGCGTTTCAGGCGGTTAATCTGGCAGAACCTTTGGGCTACATGCTTTTCAAAAAATACGGCGCTTCAAAGCTTGGCGAATTCGCAAGGATGGGCCTGAATGACGCGCTGAAGTTTCTGGCTGATTCAGCAGGCGAAGTTCTGCCTGGCCACAAACGCTTTTAAAGAGCAGGATTTCTCTGAAGCATATGTTCGAGCTTAAGCCGATTCCAAGCTATCCTGAATTCAAGGAGAAATTTGTAGAGAGGTATTCAAAGCTTACAGACTGGGAAACGTACAAGAAATACACCCTTAGTTTTCTCCGCAAGAGCATCAGGATTAACACTTTGAAGAGGCCTGTGAATGAGATTATTTCTCGGCTGTCAGAGAACTGGAATTTTGAGCCAATCCCCTGGTGCAAGGAAGGGTTTTACATTGAGCACAAGCACGGCCGTTTGGATGTGGGCAACACTGTTGAGCACTGCCTTGGATATTATTACGTCCAGGAGGCTGCCTCAATGATTCCTCCGCTGGTTTTGGAACCAAAGCCAGGCGACCGCGTTCTTGACATTGCCGCAGCGCCAGGCTCAAAGTCATCGCAGATTTCGCAGATGATGAAAAATGAGGGAATACTTGTCGCGAATGATGTCGCTGGAATGAGGCTCGCTGCTCTCGGAATAAACATGCAGAGGTGCGGAGCCCTGAACGTGATAACCACACAGATGAAAGGCGAGCAGATGAAGGATATGGAGTTTGACAAAATCCTTGTTGACGCTCCGTGCTCTGGGACAGGGACAATACGCAAGAGCATAAAGACAATCCTTATGTGGAATCCTGAAATGATAAAGCGCATTGCAGCCACGCAGAGAAAGCTGATAATCGCTGCTTATGGAATGCTTGCAAAGGGCGGAACTCTTGTTTACAGCACTTGTTCAACAGAGCCAGAGGAAGATGAGGCTGTTGTCAGTTATCTGCTTGACAATACTGATGCAAAAATGATGCCGATTGAGCTGAATATCAAAAGGTCTCCTGCAGTCACAGAATTTGAGGGCAGAACTTATAGAAAAGAAGTTAAAGACTGCCTGCGTATCTGGCCACAGGATAATGACACTGAGGGGTTTTTTGTCGCTAAAATAACACGGCCATGAAAACAATCCACAGGCTGCTCACAACATACACGCTGATTGTAGCGATGTTTGTAATAATGTTCGCAACAGTGGTTTACACGACGCAACCGACAAGGACAGACATCTTCAGCATGGTTCTTTCAATCGCGATGTTCACCCTGATTCCTTTTGGCATAATTTTCATAATCTGGAAGCACCACAAGTGCTGAAGCTTTATATTTACCTGAACCTGCATTACTGCAATAGTGATGCAAAATGGCAGAGATAATACGTCCTACCTGGAAGGGAATCAGGGAGTTTGTGTCAGCTGCGATTGATGCTGCTTACAATGACTATGATTCAGAAGGCAGATTTCCGCGGCTGATTATCCCTTATGCTGTCAATAAGTACATCACTAATGTTGTTGTTGACACTTTTTTTGAGCCATCACCTGAAGACCTTGACAGCACAATGAAACATTTGATGAAGAACCTTCCAACAGACAAGCTTGAGCGCTATGCGCGGTTCAGGCACATGGGCGACCTTGTCCTCTGGTGCATGGGATGTGTTAAGATGTCCTCAACCCAGCTTAGCATTTTAAATGGCCAGGAGTTTTATTGCGACGCGCACAACATTGGCGAAAAGCTTCAGGAGCCCCACGCGCCTGTGCTCGGCACCATTGCTGAGGAAATGGTTTATTACCTTCCTGTTTTGTCGCGAATTCCAGAACATCTCCGCAGGCAGAGCGCTTAATCATTCTTGAGTGGTGATAAGTATTATTATAGCAATAGCCCGCCTGTCGTCTATATGGTGAGAGTAGCCATCAACGGATTTGGACGCATTGGAAGGCAGGTTTTGCAGGCAGGCTTGGATGACCCGAAGATTGAGTGGGTCGCGATACACGACCTGACTGACACAAAGACTCTTGCCCACCTTTTCAAGTATGACTCTGTCTATGGCGTGTTTCCCGGCAAGGTTGAGGCAAAGGAGCACAGCATCATAATCAATGGCAAGGAAATCCATGTCTTCTCAGAGCACGACATCAAGGATTTGCCTTGGAAAAAGCTCAAGGTTGACGTGGTTGTTGAAAGCACAGGAGTTTTCACAGACCGCGAGAGCGCAATGCAGCACATCAAGGCAGGCGCAAAGAAAGTTTTGATTTCTGCTTTTGCAAAAGACGCAGACATTGTGATTGTCAAGGGCGTCAACGAGCACCTGTATGACAAGAAAAAGCACAACATAGTCTCAAACGCGTCGTGCACAACTAACTGCCTTGCTCCGATTGTCAAGGTTTTGAATGATAATTTCGGAGTTGAAAGGGGGTATATGCTCACTGTTCACGCTTACACCAATGACCAGAAGATTGTTGACTCGCCGCACAATGACTTGAGAAGGGCCCGCGCTGCTGCAATCAGTTTGATTCCAACAACAACAGGAGCTGCAAAAGCTGTGGGCGTGGTTATTCCTGAGCTGAAAGGAAAGATTGACGGAATGGCAGTCAGGGCGCCAGTGCCGTGCGGCTCATTGGCAACTTTCACAGCAGAGATAAGGAAGCCCACTGACACAAAGAAGGTAAACTGGCTTTTCAGCGAAGTGAGCAAGTATCATTTGAAAGGCATTTTGGAATACACTGACGAGCCGATTGTCAGCCACGACATAATCAGGAACCCGCACTCGTGCGTATTTGACTCATTGTGCACAGAAGTGATTGGCGGAAACTTTGTCAGCGTAACCGGCTGGTATGACAACGAATGGGGCTATTCAAACAGGATGATTGACATTCTTAAGCTTCTGTAGATGTCTCGTAAAGGAATTTCCAGAATTGCGGCCAGCTTTTCTTCACAGCGTTTGGGTTGCTGAACTTGATTTCAACATGGTTGACCTTGCCCCACATTGCCATTGCCTGCACAACGCGGTGGTCATCTGACACGATTGTTTCCCTGTTCCTCGCAGCAATCAGCGCCGCTTCCATTGCATTTATGCGGTCGCTTTCGTGATTCCTGAGCTGGGGCCATCGCTTTGCCCCTTCTTCTGGGGACATGTAGCCGAACGCGCGCGCAAAGCAGTAGTCCTCTGCCTGTTGCGGAATAAACTCTGTAAAAGCATCATGAATTCCTGCGAGCATGTTGAGATAGTTTTCCACTTGCATCCGCAGTGTAATGTCATAACGTATACCCCAGCACATTTTGTCTTCGCGCTTGTGCTCCCATTCCCAAATTGCGGATTCAGTCAAATCTAATTTTACACGACCAAACCCGATACTGCCCATATCCAACGGTTCATACTGTCTGCCACAAAGGCGTGCGGCAGTCACCCATTGCGTTGTTCCTCCTTCAAGCGTGAGAAGCTTTTCAAGCGGCCAGTTGATAATATCAGGATTGTCGCATATCTCGCGTTTCAGCAGGGTGCCTTGCTTTATGAATTTCCGGTCTTCACCGCGCGTCCACGATGCATACCTGAGGCACCTGTAGAGTGTTGCTGATTCTCCGACATCAATTGGCTTGTTCTCTTTCCACGCAATTGACGCGCGGAGCAGGGCTTCAAGGTCCTCACTAAGCTCTTTCTGGTTGCTGAGAAAATTAATCATGTTATCATAGCCGTTCAGCAGATCAAGAACTCCCAGGCGTATCATCCAGGACTTGTCAAACGGAATATAGCCCTGCTCAATCAAAGTATTGTCCATGCGCGGATTTGTGGTGTGCTTTTTATTAATCTTCACAATAACCTTCACAAAACTTAAATACCCTGATGCTTCGCTCTCTGGCATGGCAATAGCATCCCTGAAAGCGCTTCCTGTTCGTCCTGGCAAGAAAGTGCTTGTTCGTGCAGACCTTAATGTGCCTCTCAAAGACGGCAAGGTTTCTGATGACACGCGGATTAGGGAGTCATTGCCAACAATCCAGTATCTTTTGAAGAAAAAGGCAATTGTTATTTTGCTGTCTCACCTTGGAAGGCCAAAAGGAGTTGATGATTCTCTTCGCATGGACCCTGTTGCTGAGAGGCTTGGAAAGCTTTTGAAGTCGCACGTAATCAAGCTCGATGACTGTGTTGGCTCAGAGGTTGATGACGCGCTTAATGAAATGCATGACTGCGATGTTGTTGTGCTTGAAAATGTGCGCTTCCATGATGAGGAAGAGGCAAATGATGATTCTTTTGCACGTTCTCTTGCTGAAATCGCTGACTTTTATGTCAATGACGCGTTCGGAAGCTCTCACAGGGCGCACGCAAGCATTGTGGGAGTGCCAAAATACCTTCTAAGCTCTGCAGGATTTTTGCTTCAGAAGGAAATCACAATGCTCTCGAAAGCCTTGTCGCCGAAAAAGCCATTTGTGGTTGTTCTTGGCGGGGCAAAAGTAAGCGACAAGATTGGAGTGATTGAAAATCTCGCCAGGAAAGCAGACAAGATTTTGATTGGCGGAGCAATGATGTTCACTTTCCTTAAAGCCCAGGGCAAAGGTGTCGGGCAAAGCAAGCTTGAGCAGGACAAAGTCAGTGTGGCAAGGCAGCTGCTCAAGAAATATGGCAAGAAGATTGTCCTTCCTGTTGATGTTGTTGTTGCTGACAAGGTCGATTCGAAGGCAAAATCAAAGGTTGTTTCCTGTGATGCAATTCCAAAGGCAATGATTGGATTGGACATTGGACCTAATACGATAAAATTGTTTGAGTCAGAGCTGAAAAAAGCCAAAACAGTTGTCTGGAACGGACCGATGGGCATGTTTGAGATTGCAAAGTTTACCAGAGGAACTGATTCGATTGCGAAAGTGATGGCAAAATTGAAAGCGACGACAATAGTGGGTGGTGGCGATAGTGTTGCAGCTGTTCAGAAGCTTGGATTGGCAAAGAAATTCTCGCATGTCTCAACTGGTGGCGGTGCTTCGCTTGAATTTTTGGAAGGCAAGACACTGCCAGGTGTTGCAGCATTGCGGGAAAATGCCAAGAGATGGTTTAGAAAGTAACTGTAATCTGCCGGCCTGTCGTGTTCTTCAGGTTTTCCTCGAGTTTTGATTTCATTGATTCGAGGTTTATCTTCGCAATGTCTTTCAGGATGTTTGAAAGGCGCAGTTCTATTACGTGCTTGTTTCTTTTTGTGTCATCGCGGAGCTTCTGGATTCTCACAAGTGTCTTTGACGCAGTGCACTCGTCAACCGCTGTCTGGGCGTCTTTCTCTGCCTTTGTGAGTTGGCCGTATTCGCGCAGCCAGGTTCCAAGGTACTGCTTGTTGAGCAGGTTCATGGAGTCAATAACATATTCTTTTTTGTCGCCGAGCGGAATCCTGTCAAAGTCAATCAGGCGCTGGATGTCTGCAATCGCCTCAATGATGTCAAGGTGCATGTCTTCAATGAGCGTGCCAACCGGGTCGCGGATATAATGTTCCATCAGCTTGACATTCCTTGTTGCCATGCGGTGGAATTTCCTAAGCGCAGGCTCAAAGTTATTGAACACGTCGCGGATTTTCTGCTCGTGAACTTTTGTTTTCTGCTGGGCTTCGCCTACTTTTTTCAAAAGCGCCTGCCTTTCATGCTCGCCAAGCAGCCTTGTTTCCTCAGAGCCAAGCGCTTCAATTGACTTTTCAGCCTCGAGCTTTTGCTTTTCAAGCTCACTGCGCTCGCTTTTTAGCCCCTTGAGCTGGGTCTGGCGCGCGATAAGGGATTCTATCTCTGTGTGGAGCGGCGCGTATGCTTCAGGCTTTGTGTGCCTGTGCATTGCCTGCAGTTCAAGGATTTGCTGCTCTATCTGCGCGAGCATTGAAGTGATTTCCTTGCTTTCATTTGCGAAAAATTCCTGAAGAATCTGAAAAGGCCTCAGTATGCCCTGTGTGAATTCCTTTGCGTCATCAGCGTGCTGGTCAAAAAATGAGGAAAGATGGTCTGTGCTGTCAGGCAGGGAAAGCCTGTCAAGGTAGTTGAGCACCCTTCGTGAGTATTCCTCGCGGTTTCCTGTCATGAAGTCCTTTGCCCTGTCAGGAATGTTTGGGTTCATGAGCTGTGCTGACTGCAGGGCATTGACTTTCTCCTTTGCTGAAGCTGAAATCTGGGAAATCCTCTCGCGCGAGGCAGAAAGCCTGGCTTTAATCTGCTCATTCATCGGCGCCCTAATAGAAAGAAGCCAGCTTTCAAGGTCAGCGAGCTTTACCACAAACATTTCATTCTCTATTTCCTGTTGGGCACCATAGCCGAAAAGGCGCTTTAAAAACCCGAGCATATGCACGAGAAATAGCGAAACCTTTTTATAGGTTGGGATTAGGAATGGCTTTGGGGTGGTAGAGTGAAAAAAGGGGCAGTACAGAAGAAAGAAGAAAAGGAGAGCGCCCTTCAGAAAATCCGGCAGTTGTTTGATGCAGCAGCAGTCGCATTTCCTGAAAGTGCAGCCAAAGCCAATATGCTCGTTGGACAGGCGCACAAGCTCATGCTTCGCTCCAGAGTAAGCCTTCCGTCTGTTCTCAAGAGGCGCTTTTGCAGGAAGTGCCATTCACTATGGGTTCCGGGAAAAAGCGTCAGAGTCCGTATTTCTAAAGGAAGGGTGATTTATTCGTGCCTCAGCTGCAGGCATATCTGGCGGTTTCCCCTCGATTAATTGTTCCCGCAACAGCGAAAAGCTTATAAACCCTATTTGTTAAATAGACTAACATTAAGCAGTTGGGGATAATATAGTGAAAAAAGGGGCAATTCAGTCTAAAATCCATGAAAATTACAGAGTCAGCGTTATTTTTACCTACTCTACAGAGCACCTCCTGAAAAAGGACAAGGTGCGTTTCTATTATGCCCTGAAGGGGCGCGACGGAAAGACCGGAATCGTGAAGCGGTGCAATATTGAGCAGCTCGGCAGGGCAGTTCTTCTTGTCCCCAACAAGAATGCCGAGGATGTTGACGGCTTCCTGAAGTTCTGGAAATGCGAATACCAGCAGCGCGAGGTGCTTCTCAAATGAGAATGAGCGCTGAAGCAAAGCTGGTGTTTGTAATCTTCCTGTGCGCAGCCCTGATAGGCGGAGCGGTCATAATCCGCGACGCCTATTCTTCAGGCGCATCAGGAAGCCCTGCAATCACAGGATTTGCTACGGGCAACGCGCCTGCAGGAAACAAGGCTCCAAAGTGGATTGGGCAAAACCCGCACTTTGATGTGGAGAAGAATCGCAGGCTTGTACTTGACCTTAGTAAGCTGTTTGAGGACCCTGAAGGAGTGCCTTTGACATTTATCGCGACGCAGGCAAACAGCCTCACAATCAGCCTGCAGGAAACAATCCTGACAATTGACCCTGAACACGACTTTGTCGGCGAGCGCGTTGTCACAATTATGGCGTCAGATGACGCGAGCGTCACGACAAAGCGCATCAAGATAGATGTTGTGGCAACAGGAACAGCGCAGGAGCCAATACCTGCTCCGAATGAGACTGTGGAGCTCAATGAAACGCCTGTGATAAATCAGACGCCAGAGCTTAATGAAACGCCAGCACTTAATGAGACGCCCCAACTCAACCAGACGCCCGAGCTGAACGAGACGCCCACGCTTAATGAGACAGCAGCTCAGGAAGGCACTTCTGTTGCGCTAAATGCCCCTGTGCTTAATGAGGCAGGTACTGTTGTCGGCAAGAAAGTGTCTGAGGAAGCTGGATTCAGGACATTCTTCAAGTTTGTCGGCAATGAAGGAGGCAACTTTGTTGTCAGGTTCTACCAGAATGGCACGATAACACAGCCCATCTGGGTTGAGGGCAATGTCACTTATGACCTGACCTCGTCAAATGCAGAGCCAATGCAGGAAATCAACCTCACTGTGCCCCTTGATGGCATAAATGTCCCGCACTTCAGGCTGCACATCGGCCCCACTTCTGAAATCTTTGAGTTCGGCACACAGGACTATCACACCCAGGCAACGTGCACTTCCTGCGCTGACTGCACAACCTGCACTGCGACTCCTGGCAATACATGCACTCTCACAAGCCCAATAAATTCAACAACAACCTGCATCACTGTTGGCGCTGACAATGTCGTGATTGACTGCGCAGGATACACAATCAATTATTCAACCACAGGTGGAAGCAACCAGTACGGTGTTGCTGCAATGAACAGGGTTGGTCTGACTGTCCAGAACTGCACTATCCGCGATACAAACGCAGCAGGAAACTATGGCTATGCGATAAACCTCTCAAATACAACAAACAGCAACATAATGTACAACCGCCTTATTGCAAACGGCTCAACATACTCAACAACAATACTGCTTTACAAGAACTCAAGCGGAAATACAATAGCTGAAAACAACATATCATCATTCTCAACAGCAGGCAGCAACTATGGCGTGTACCTTAACCTGGATTCCCACAGAAACCTTATCGAAAACAACTCAATCTATGTCAATGCATCATCAAGCGCAAACAATGGAGTATATCTGTACCAGAACAATGACAATAACACAATAAGCAACAACAGGATAAATGTCACTGGAATTAATGGGCAAAACAATTACGGTATTTACATTTATACTAATGCAAGAGGCACAAGCATACTCAATAACAACATAAGCGCGTGGGTGATGCCTGGCAGCTACCAGTATGCAGTTGGAATTTACCTATGGACTAGCATTTCAGGAACAGTCATTGCAGGCAACAATATTATCACAAACGGCACAAACTATGATGACGGAATCTACCTGAACTCTTATGCCCAGAACAGCACAATTGCCAACAACACTATTTTTGCAAGGGGGACAAGCAGCATCAACAGGGGCATATACCTCATAACCAACTGCGTAAACAACACCATTGACAACAACAAGGTAAGCACTTATGGCACTGACCAAAACCACGGCATTTACCTTGATTCAACTTCACACAATACCACAATCACCAACAATGTGATTATGGCAAATGGCAGTGGTACCACAAACCTTGGAGTTTACCTTGTTGGTACCAGGAACACAAGCATTGTCGGCAACACAATAAGCACAAAGTCCTCTGGCTCTCAGGAAAACCACGGAATAGGGCTTTCAACAGGCGCTGCCAGCAATATGGTCTTCAATAACTCTGTTGTCACAAACGGCACCAAATATAATTACGGCATCCTGATTACCACTGCTGCTGACAACAACTCAATTGCTGACAATAATTTCACAACTGCTGGCGCTGACAGCTTTGCGCTGTATATTGAGTCGTCAGTGAACAACAGCCTTTCAGGAAATGCTGTTAATGTGACTGGAAGCACTGATGGCTTGTTTGTTTACGGCCTCAGGCCTGAATATTTTGTCAGCCAAGAAATAACCGCGACAAACACAATTAACGGCACTCCGATTTATTATTACGGCGGAAAAGGAAGCTCTCCTGCGTGCCCGAATGACCAGGTGTTGGATAATCCAAGCGCGTCTCAAATAGTGATGATTGGGTGCAATAATGTCACGCTCAAAAACTATAATTCATTTGAGCCTGTGACTCTTGTAAACAACTCCAACAGCACCCTTGATGCTGTCAGTGCACTCAGAAGCAGGTATGGTATCAGGATACTCTTTGGAAGCTCGGGAAATCTTGTGAACAACAGCAACCTGAATGCTTCCAACACAACATTCACTGACAATTATGCAGTGTGGATTTATGGCGCAGGCAACAACACAATAGCAAACAGCAACTTGAGCACAATGAGCTTGTCCACAGCAAACAACTATGCCGTGTATTTGCAGGAGAGGTCAAATTACAATAACATAACAGGCAATGTGGTTGTCACAAATGGCGCAGCAAATAATTACGGGGCATATGTTTATGCTTCGTCAGGAAACCTTGTCGCAAACAACATAATCAGGCCCCGCGGAACAGGCACTAACCAGTATGGCGTTTATTTGTACTGGAATTCATCAGGCAATACCATAAACAACAACTCAATAACAACAAACGGCACTGGTGCAAGCAATTATGGAGTTTATGCTTTTACTTACGCGCAGAATGCAACGATTTCAAACAACACAATAATCACTGACGGCACAGGAAACTACCAGCAGGGAATACGCATTGAGAGCTACGCCAACAACATCAGCATTATTGGCAACACAATAAAGACCCCGCAGACAGCAGGCTACACTGATGATTACGGAATATATGTGTTTACTTCCATTTCAAAAGCATTTATTGCTGACAACAACATCAGCACAAACTGCGGAGGGGCCTGCTATGGTGTGTACCTGAACAGTTATGCCCAGAACAGCACAATCGCAAACAACAACATAACAACAAAAAGCATTGGAAACAACAATTGGGGCGTCTATTTAATAACCAATTCAAACAACAACACAATTGAGAACAACTCAATCAGCACAAAGGGCTCGCAGTACAACCATGGAATCTACATAATCACCAACTCAAACAACAACACTGTCAGGTACAACTACATAAACGCAACAGGAACACTGGATACCAACCTTGGAATCTATGTAATCACCTCGTCCAACAACACATTTGAAGGTAATGTAATAAGGACAAACGGTACAAGCTCAAACCATGGATTCCTCGCTTCAAGCACTGCGACATTGAACCGTGTTGTTAACAACTCAATAACAACCATTGGCGGGGCAAGCAATATAGGCATTTACTTCTACAGCGCGTCTAACAGCGGCACAGCCTCTGACAACAACGTCACAACAACAGGTGCAGACAGCACCGCCATAATCCTGGACAGCAGTTTATCAGCAAAAGTCTCAGGCAACAACATAACAGTCCCTGGCGGAGCAAAGGGATTCTCTATTGCAGGCACTTCCATGCTGCATTTCACAACCGCAGAGGTTACAACAACAAACACAATCAATGGAACCCCGATTTATTACTATGGCGGAGCAGGAAGCTCGCCCGCGTGCCCGACAAACCAGGTGATAGACAACCCAACAGCCTCTCAGATAGACATTATCGGATGCAATAATGTCACAATCAGCAACTTCAACACATTTGAAAACATCCAGATTGTGAACGCATCCAACAACACAATCACTTATTCTCAGATTCGCAATGTCAACATACCAATCACGCTCTTGTACAACAGCACAGGAAACACAATAAGCTACAGCAACATCACAGCTACAAACACAACAGGCGCAGCTTACGGCGTGTGGATGCTTGGCGTCAACAACAACACAATTACCGGCAACAACATCACCGCCCTCAGCCCCGCAGTGGCAAACAACTACGGAATTTATATCATAGGAAACTCCAGCCAGAACAACATTACTTCAAACACAATCAGCACAATTGGCACAACAAACAACTATGGCATTTACCTCTATTACATCGCAAACAAGAACCTTATCGCGAACAACATAATAAAGACCAATGGCACGACCACCGGCACGTATAACCATGGAATCTACCTTTTCACATCTGTGCAAGGCAACACAATCCTGAACAACACAATAATCACAAATGGCACAGGCGCCTACAACCAGGGAATCCGCCTTGAAACATTTGCCAGCAACAACACAATCGCCAACAACACAATCACCCCTGACGGTACAAGTGACTGCTATGGAATTCACCTGTTAACAAATGTGTACAACAATACAGTATCAGGCAATATTATCAAGCCAGGCAGGGCAAGCGCAACAACTCAACATGGAATATACCTCAAGGATTATGTTTCACAGAACGATATAGGATACAACAACATCTCGCTTAATTACTCCACAGGCAACGGAATTTACCTGAATAATTATGCGCAAAACAACACAATCGCGAACAACAATATCAGCATAAAAGCAACAAGCTACGGTGCTTGCGGGGGAGTCAACGGTAATGCCGGATTCTGCCTGTATCAATATTCCCACAACAACACAATTGAGAACAACACAATCACAAACAATGGCACTGCCTACAGTTATGGCATTTGCTTCAATACCAATATCTTCAACAACACAATAAAGAACAACACAATAATCACTTCAGGCAGTTCAAGCCAAAACCACGGAATTTACTTCTACAGCACAGTTCTTAATAACACAGTCCAGAATAACAGGATATATACAAGCGGCACATCCTCAGACTACGGGATTTATCTTGCTACAACAGTCAACGGCTTGTTTGACAGCAACAACATAACTGCAACAGGAAGCACTGACAGTTATGCTATTGTCTTAGCTTCAGCAACCGGCTCTTTGTTCAACAACACAATCCTGACAAATCCTGTTTTGTGGATTTCATCTGATGCGAGCTCTAGGAACAACTTCTCCAACACAACATTTGCAATGCCCAACGGAAGCATTACAATAATTCCAAGGATACAGCTCAATACCACCACAATCCAGAAGAAAGACCTTAACATCACATACAACCGCACATACCTTAACTCAAGCAGTCTCCCCTTCTTCAACACAAGTGGAATCATCACTCTGAATGGGCTTACCGGAATAGACCCTGTCGCGAAAGCTGATTACGCAGACAATGGAAACTATGTTACCTGCACGTCTGACAACTGCAACACCCTCAGCTTTGACGGCTCCACATTTGTCTACAACGTGTCACACTTCACTTCGTATTCCTCAATATCAACCCAGAATGCGGTTGCCAGCCTTGTAAAGCGCGACAATATTGACCCGGCATACCTGAATGACTATCTTAATTACACAATAAATGTCACAGCAACTTCAGGCACTCTTGCAAATACAAGCCTTACTGATACATACCCTCTTGAAGTCATATACATCAGTTCCCAGCCAACCCCTGAGGCAGACACAAACAACACATGGGTGCTTGGCAACATCACAGGGACTGTAAAGGTGAACATAACTGTCTTCATCATCAACACAGCTGTCGCAGGGATGCTCATCAATAACACCGCGAATATCAGCTACCAGAACAGCACTTCTGGCTGGGTTGAGATGAATGTCACTGAAAACACAACAGTGCTCAGCTATCCAGTAATCAACTTCAGCAACATAAGCATAATCAAGACAGATTCTCCTGACCCTGTGAATGTAAGCTCAAACTTGACTTATGTGGTTAATGTCACGACAACCGGCAATGGAACTTCGTATAATATCACTGTGAATGACACTTATCCCGCACAGGTTATCTACCTGACATCACAGCCAACACCAATTACTGGCACTAATAACACATGGATACTTGGCAACTTCACCAACGGAACAAGCATACTGGTCAACATCACAGTGTTTGTGCGGAACCTGAGCAACGGCACAGTCATCAACAACACTGCAAACGTCACAATGAATAACGAAACAGGCAGCCTGCTCAGGTTCTTTGGCACACAAAACACAACAGTGCTCAACCAGCCATACCTGAATGTCAGCTTTGTCTACCCCACGCCAGATAACAACACCCAGACAACAAACAGAAGTGTCGTGATTAATTCGTCAATCATTGCAAACGGCGAATTAAAAGACTTCAAGTACAGCTGGAACTACACAAACTATTCGATTTACAATGATTCTTTAGTGTTCATGATGAGCTTTGAAAACCTGACTTCGCTCGGTGAGAACGTCTCAAGAATAGTTGACGTGAGCAGGTATGGCAATAATGGCACGTGTCCACTTGCAAGTCTTGCTTGTCCCACGATTAATGAAACAGGAAGGTATGGTCGGGCGCGCAGTTTTGATGGCACAGATTATGTTACTACTACTTCCAGTCCTTCTCTTGATTTCGAGAGGACTGGTAACTTCTCAATGGCTGCTTGGATTAAGTCTGTTGATGACAATAAGTATCATTATATTGTTGCAAAACAAGAAAATTCAGGAAACTACAGGGGGTATTACATATTAATTAGTGATTCAAACAATAATTTGAACTTCTATTTGCAGGGCGGTTCAGCTGATTACCTTCAAGTAAAAGGAAGTACTGATATTGTAGATAACCAATGGCACCATGTTGTGGCGGCTTATAATGGAACATCTTCATCAACAGGAGTTGCGTTGTATGTTGATGGCAAGCGTGAAACTCTAACTGTGGTAGATGAGACTGTTAGTAATACCATACGTAATTCTGTGACTTTGAATCTTGGTGCGAGAGACGCAGGGGCAACATATCAATTCAATGGAACTATGGATGAAGTCAGAATATGGAATGCCACATTGTCTTCTGCAGAGGTTTATGAACAATACGTTTCTAACCTTTACAAGTTTAACACTACAGAATGGCGCTTCTACGCCAATCAGAGCAAGAACGCGACAACAACTCTGGATTATGCAACCTACACATACTCAGGATGCGCAAAAGACACGATAGACCAGGAAAGCTGCACAGAAACAAGGTTCCTGGGCATTGCCCAGGACGCGGGTCCGCAGTTCAGCAACCTTACTGTTGCGAAGACAGATTCTCCTGACCCTGTGAATGTAAGCTCGAATTTGACTTATGTGATTAATGTTACAACAACAGGCAATGGGACTTCCTATAATATTACTGTGAATGACACTTACCCTGCGCAGGTCATCTACCTTACATCTCAGCCAACGCCTTTGGCTGGCACCAATAATACATGGATACTTGGCAACTTCACAAACGGAACAAGCATACTTGTCAACATCACCGTGTTTGTACTAAACATAAGCAATGGCGCAGTGATTAATAATACTGCAAACACAACCTACAACAACGAAACAGGAGCATTCCTCAGCGCATACGACACTGAGAATACAACAGTTGAAAACCCGCCACTGTTCAACATTTCAACGCTGCTTGTTGTCAAGATTGATGATATAGATCCTGTTAATGCAAGCAGTAATTTGACTTACAGGATTAATGTAAGCAGTGTTGGTAATGGAACCGCGTTTAATGTGACTCTGAATGAGACTTATCCTGCTCAAGTAATCTATTTGACTTCCCAACCGACAACTGTTGTGGGCACAAACAACAGCTGGCTCCTTGGCAACCTTACACAAGGAGCAAACATCACAATAAACGTAACAGTATTCGTGCTTAATGTCAGCAATGGAACAGTCATTAACAACACTGCAAATGCGACCTACAACAACGAAACAGGAGCATTCCTAAGCGCATTTGACACTGAGGATACAACAGTTGAAAACCCGCCACTGTTCAACGTCTCAACTCTGATTGTTGTTAAGATTGATGATACTGACCCTGTGAATGTTAGCTCGAATTTGACTTACAGGATTAATGTAAGCAGCACAGGCAATGGCACAGCATACAATGTAACAGTCAACGAAACATACCCCTCACAAGTAATCTACCTCGAAGCACAGCCAACACCAGAAGTAGGCACAAACAACTCGTGGATACTCGGCGACCTCGTACAAGGAACAAACATAACAATCAACATCACAGTGTTTGTAAAGAACATAACACATGGAACAGTCATCAACAACACCGCAAACGCGACCTACAACAACGAAACAGGAGCATTCCTCAGCGCATACGACACAGAGAATACAACTGTTGAAGTGCCAAAGCCCACACTCCAAAAAGTTGACCTCAACAGCACAAATGTCCTTACAAATGACACAAACCAGAACCTGACTGCTTATCCGATTAATGCCACAGACCCGACTGGATACCCTGTGCAGAATATTACTGACTTCAGGGTTAACAGCAAGGGCTTTTCAGTGCTAAACCTGCCGTTTGAGACCAATACAAGCAGCACTGCAGCAGGCGCAGTAAGGGATTACAGCATTTATGGCAACAACGGAACACTTGGCAGCGGAATCGCGGCAAATGCCCCACTCTGGAATTCATCAGGGCGGGCAGGCGGGGCATATGTATTTGACGGAATTAATGATGATATCAACATAAGCAACAGCCCTTCTCTGAATGGTAATGGTACTGGCGCTGAAATGACTTTCAGCTATTGGGTTTATCCGAGAAAAATAGCAGAGTATGAGACAATAATGGATAAGATGGATTTTGTGGCTCATACCGGCTATTTGATGGGTTCATATAACAACAAGATTACGATTTACGTCGACTCACTCGGAGGTGCCAATGCAATTTATTCAAATGTATTCAATTCAAATGTTTGGCAGCACCATGTTTTTGTGCTTAACAAAACAAAGATTGTGTTCTATAATAACGGCGTCAGGGTAGCTCCTGATACAACTGAAGCGTATACAACACTCACGGCAAACACCCTGCCATTGATGATAGGTGCAAGACAAACACTGACACCGGCAGAGCAATTTAACGGCACCCTTGATGAAGTTATGATTTTCAACCGCTCGCTGTCACCGGAACAGGTATGGCAGCTGTATGTTGACGGCAATGCAAGCATGCACCCGATGACAATTGTCTCGCAGGAAACAAACACGGGCGACAACTGGAGTGTTGCTGTAACTCCAAATAATGCATTTGTTGACGGAATTACACTGTTCAGCAACAACGTGACGATTGCGCCAGTTGCCCAGCATTATGCCCTACAGCTTAACTTCACTGCGCCAACTCCGCAGAACAACACGCAGACAACAAACAGGAGCGTGCAAATCAATGTTTCAGTCAACAGCGAAGGAGGCCTGAGCGCGTTCCAGTACAGCTGGAACTACACCAACTACTCGATTTACAATGATTCGCTTGTTGCGATGTACAACTTTGACAATGTAAGCGCTCTTGGAGACAGTGCAACCAAGGCAGTTGATGTTTCAAAGTACAGCAATAATGCAACAATAAGCGGCGCGGTTTGGAATTCAAGCGGAAAGTATGGTGCATGCATGCAGTTCAATGGGGCAAACAATTATGTCCAGGTTCCTGCGATGAACCTTTACTCCAACAATGTCACAATCACAATGTGGGTTAATGGCGCCCCTGCCGGAGACTACTCAGGCCTGTTCTGGTCAAGGGCAGGCGCAACTGTTGCTGGAATCAGTGTCCGCACCGACATGTCATTGCGCATTGACTGGGGCGGCACAGCCTGGCTGCCTGCCATTTATGTGCCTGCCAACAGGTGGGCATTTGTTGCAGCAGTTATCACACCGTCTGGATTTGTGGTGTATGTCAATGGCACTTCATTATCAGACAGCACTCCGCAGACAATTGAGGAGTTCGATGGAGTAAGCTATATCGGCCTTGACCCTTTCGATACCGGCAACAGGCGGTGGATAGGAAGCATAGACGAATTCCGCGTCTGGAACAAGTCTCTCAGCTCTGCAGAGATTTACGAGCAGTATGTTTCCAACCTGAACAAGTTCAACACAACCCAGTGGTACTTCTATGTCGATCAGAGCAAGAACTCAACAACAACTCTGGATTATGGCAATTACACTTACTTTGCCTGCGCTAATGACATAGCAGGCCAGCAGAACTGCACAGAAACAAGATTGTTCGGTGTAAACCAGGAACCTCCAGTTTACAACCTCAGCAATATCTCAATAACAACGACAGACAGCCCAGACCCTGTGAATGTGAGCAGCAATTTGACTTATGTGATTAATGTCACGACAACTGGCAATGGAACTTCGTACAATATTACTGTGAATGACACTTATCCAGCACAGGTAATCTACCTGACATCACAGCCAACGCCCATTACTGACACTAATAACACATGGATACTTGGCAACTTCACAAACGGAACAAGCATACTTGTCAACATCACCGTGTTTGTGATGAACCTGAGCAATGGGGCAGTAATCAATAACACGGCAAACGTCACAATGCAGAACGAAACAGGCGACCTGCTCAGCTTCTTCGACACAGAGAATACAACTGTGCAGGTGCCGCCTCCAACTATCGCGCAGGTGATAGTTAACACAACCAATCCCTTGACAAATGGCACAGGGCAGAATGTGACAATGTATGTTATCAACGCAACAGACCCAAGCGGGCTTGCTGTGCAGAACATCACTGACTGGCGCCTGAATAATGGCAGCATTGCTCCTGTTTACTGGCCGTTTGAGACAAACACCCAAAGCACAGCAGCAGGCGCGATAAGGGGCTACAGCCTGAGCGGCTTTAATGCGACACTTGCAGCAAACTCGCCAGCCTGGACAGCTTCAGGAAAAGTTGGAGGCGCTTATTCATTCGCATTGAGCCCGCCATTCTCAGACTACATTACTTCTGCGTCATCAATGGACATCGGCACGAATTACACTGTTGAGTTCTGGTTCAATCCCAGTTCGTCAACAAACTGGCAGGTGCTTGTAGGAAACAGCTTCCTTCAATCGACTAACTTTGGAGTAATGTTCTTTACCACGAGCCAGATATGGTATTACTGGAACTTTGGGTCAACAGTTACATCGACAACAGGCCCCCAAGCAGGCAAGTGGGCTCACGTTGCCCTGACTTACAATGGAAGCCTCTCAAAGATTTACGTCAATGGCACACTTGAAGGAACAAGCGCAGCACACACAGAAAGATTCAACAACTCAGTGGGAATCGGAATGGAACTTGGCGGCTGGGGCAGCAGCGTTTACTACAACGGAATTATGGACGAAGTCAGAGTTTACAACAGGACACTAACCGCAGAACAGATAGCTGCAAATTACGGGCAAGGGCTCACAGGCAAGGCACTTAATACTATTGTTCCGCAGGAAACCAGTGTCGGCGACGTGTGGAGCGCCTGCGCAACTCCAAACGACGCAAGCCTTGATGGAGCAACAGTGTGCGGCGACAATGTAACAATACAGGAGGAGCCTGCGCCAACTGTGCAGTACAACTTCAGCAATATCTCAATAACAAAGACAGACTTGCCTGACCCTGTGAATGTCAGTAGTAATCTTACTTACCAAATTAATGTCAGCAGCACAGGAAACACAACAGCATTCAATGTGACTGTGAATGATACTTATCCATCGCAGGTCATCTATCTGACTTCGCAGCCAACACCAGAAGTAGGCACAAACAACTCATGGATACTCGGCGACCTCGTACAAGGAACAAACATAACAATCAACATCACAGTGTTCGTAAAGAACATAACACATGGAACAGTCATCAACAACACCGCAAACGCGACCTACAACAACGAAACAGGAGCATTCCTAAGCGCATACGACACAGAAAACACCACAGCGCAGATATCGCCTCCGACAATCGCGCAGGTGATAGTTAACACAACCAATCCTGCGACAAATGACACCAATCAGAACGTGACGATGTATGTCATCAACGCAATAGATCCGAGCGGGCTTGCTGTGCAGAACATCACTGACTTCAGGCGCAACAACAAGAGCATTGCCACTGTTTATTGGCCGTTTGAGACAAACACTGCAAGCACAGCGGCAGGCGCAATACTAGGCTACAGCACGCTTGCATTCAACGCAACTCTCCCTGGCAGCCCCAACGCACCAACTTGGACTTCATCAGGCAAAGTTGGAGGGGCGTATTCATATGACGGAAATGACTATCTTACTTCTGCATCTTCAATGGATGTAGGAACAAATTACAGCCTAGAATTCTGGTTTAATCCTGGTGGTGCAACCAACTGGCAGGTGCTCGTGGGAAATAACATGTTCGAGGCGAATTATTACGGAACTCTTTATTATATGGGAGCCATTGCCCAGTTATGGTATTACCAGAACGGCGGGAATTATGCGACTGCTTCTAATCTCCCTTCAGCCACCACCGGATGGATTTATATCGTGCTGACTTACAATGGCACCAACACGCAGATTTATGTAAACGGAACTTTGAATACTGTCGGCAATGCTCACACAGAGAGATTCAACAACCAGATTAGGTTAGGAATGAATATCGTAATAGGGGGTAATGATGTGTACTTCTATGGCGGTATGGACGAAGTCAGGGTTTACAACAGGACACTGACTGCAGAGCAGATAGCTGCGAATTACAGGCAAGGGCTTGCGGGCAAGGCACTTAATACTATTGTCCCGCAGGAAACCAGCACCGGCGACGTGTGGAGCGCCTGCGCCACTCCAAACGACGCAAGCCTTGATGGAGCAACAGTGTGCGGCGATAATGTGACCATACAGGAGGAGCCTGCGCCAATTGTGCAGTACAACTTCAGCAACCTGACTGTTGCTAAGACAGATTCGCCTGATCCTGTGAATGTGAGCTCGAATTTGACTTATGTGATTAATGTCACGACTACCGGCAATGGAACTTCCTATAACATCACTGTGAATGACACTTATCCAGAACAAGTAATCTACCTGACTTCACAGCCAACGCCCATTACTGACACTAATAACACATGGATACTTGGCAATTTCACAAACGGAACAAGCATACTTGTCAACATTACCGTATTCGTTATCAACCTGAGCAATGGAACCTTAATCAACAACACTGCAAATGTAACAATGCAAAACGAAACAGGCGGCCTGCTCCTGTTCTTCGATACTGAGGATACAATAGTGCAGGTGCCGCCTCCGACACTACAGAAAGTGGACCTTAACAGCACAAATGTTCTTACAAATGACACCAACCAGAACCTGACTGCTTATCCGATTAATGCATCTGACCCAACAGGGTATGCTGTGCAGAACATCACAGACTGGCGCAAGAACAGCGTGAGCATCGCAGTTCTTAACCTGCCGTTTGATACAAACACAACAAGCAATGCCACAGGTGCTGTCAGGGATTACAGCACATACGGGAATAACGGCACTATTAATTCATCTGCCAATGCGCCGGTTTGGAGCTCTGGACAGGTTGGAGGGGCGTATCAGTATGACGGTATTAATGACTACATCTCAATAGCAGATGCTCCTTCTATTGATGGGACTGGAGCTGGAGCGGTAATGACAATCAGTTATTGGATTTATCCGACGTCTGCTTCGGGTTATCAGACTATTCTGGATAAGTATGACGGAACTGGTTACCTGTTAGGTTCAAATGATGCCGAAACAGACATATACCTGGATGGCGCTGCAACTGTCCAGTATGCAAATACATTTACTACAAATGTTTGGCAGCACCATGTTTTCGTGATGAATGGAACCCGTGTAAGCTTCTACAAAAACGGGACTCTTATTACTCCCACTGCAGGCGGGGCTTACACAAGCATAACCGCCAATGCCTTGCCATTGATTGTGGCAAGAAGGCAGACAAACACACAGCTTCTTACTGGAAAGATTGACGAATTGATAATATTCAACCGCTCGCTTTCAGCAGCAGAAGTTGACCAGCTTTACCGCGATGGCAATGCAAGCAGGCACCTGCTGACAATAGTCAGTAATGAAACCCGCGCTGGTGACAACTGGAGCGTTGCTGTGACGCCTAACAATGCATTTGTTGACGGAATTACACTGTTCAGCAACAACGTGACGATTGCGCCAGTTGCCCAGCATTATGCCCTACAGCTTAACTTCACTGCGCCGACTCCGCAGAACAACACGCAGACAACAAACAGGAGTGTTGTGATTAATGTTTCAGTCAACAGCGAAGGAGGCCTGAGCGCGTTCCAGTACAGCTGGAACTACACCAACTACTCAATTTACAATGATTCGCTTGTTGCGATGTACAACTTTGAGAATCTGAGTTCGCTTGGCGAAAGCGAGACAAATATTGTTGATATGAGCAAGTACAGCAACAATGCAACCTGCTCCGGAGCCACCTGCCCTGCAGTTAACTTAACCGGCAGGTATGGACGTGCGCGTACATTTGATGGAATAAATGACTTCCTTAAAGTTGAGACACCTTCAGGATTCCCAACACAGGACTTTACAGCAAGCTTATGGTTGTACACCAATGACAGCGAAGGCGCAATTATAGGATACGCAACAACCGGAGGATACTACGGCTGGCTGGCTGAGACAATAACCGGTGGAAAGCTGTATTTCGTTCTGGTGGCTAGCAACGGCGCAGTGATTGCAGACATAACATCAGTCAAGAGTGTGACAGACAACAACTGGCACTATTTGACAATAACCAACAATAACACAGACCAGGCAATCTACATTGACGGCGCGCTTGATAATCGCGAAGCAACAGGCACCGCAGTCTTTACAGGCGGAATGAAGCTGTATCTTGGAGAATACCAGCCGGAAACAGGCCAAATGTTCCCGCTTAACGGAACAATGGACGAAGTCCGCCTCTGGAACTATGCATTGACGCCTGCGGAAATATATGAACAATATGCCTCAGACCTCACAAAATACAACACAACCCAGTGGTACTTCTATGTTAACCAGAGCAAGAATGCAACAACAACTCTGGATTATGGCAATTATACATACTCTGCCTGCGCTAATGACACAGCAGGCCAGCAGAACTGCACAGAGCCAAGATTGTTCGGTGTAAACGAGGAACCGCCAGTCTTCAACGTCTCAACCCTTATTGTTGTAAAGATTGATGATACTGACCCTGTGAATGTTAGCTCGAATTTGACATACAGGATTAATGTTTCGAACACAGGAAACGGAACTGCGTATAATGTGAGCGTGAATGAAACATATCCGCCGCAGGTTATCTATCTGGCTTCACAGCCGACTCCTGTTGCGGGCACTAATAATAGTTGGAACTTCACAACAATACTTGCAGGAGCAAACATCACAATCAATGTAACAGTGTTTGTCCGCAACCTGACAAATGGCACACTCATCAACAACACAGCAAATGCCACTTATAACAATGAAACAGGCGCATTCCTCAGCGCATACGATACTGAAAACACAACAGTGCTGGTTCCGCCTCCGACACTACAGAAAGTGGACCTTAACAGCACAAATCAGCTGACAAACGACACTGGCCAGAACCTGACTGCATACCCGATTGATGCTTCTGACCCGACAGGATATGCAGTGAGAAATATTACTGACTTCAGGCGCAATAACCAGAGCATTGCAGTGCTTTATGCGCCGTTTGAGAACTATGCAAATGCTTCCTTGAAAGCCCTTGATTACGGCACTTATGGAAATAATGGAACTGTTGCTAGCGCGACATTCAGCACGTCGCCAGACTTCCGCAGAAGAGGGGTTTACCAGTTCGACAGTGAGAATGACATACTTAATTTCAGCAACGCATCAAGCCTGAGAATAATCGGCAACCTCACAATAATACTCTGGGCAAACATTTCAACACTCCAGGCAACAGCATATGACAACCTGTTCATTTCAAAAGGAGGAACTGGCGACGCAGAGCCTGAAAACTACCTGTACTGGTTCAATATTGAGAATTCAGGCACACTGCGCGCATTCTGGGAGAGCGATTCAGGAGCTGACGTGACTGTTGATTCAACTTCTCCTGCCTCGACAGCAACAAACCAGTGGCACCAGTACGCATTCACAAGGGATGTTGACACAAACACAGTGCTATTCTATTATGACGGAGTCCAGCTTGGCAATGCAGCAAGCTTTGCCAATGACCCGACAGGAGGCACTGTTGGTAATGTTGGAGTTGGCCGGGATGATGTCCTGCCCAATTATGACTTCCAGGGTTTGCTTGATGACGTGATGATATTCAACAGCACTCTCAGCGCACAGCAGATAGCGCAGATATTCCGCGAGCAGAACAACACAGGAATTCCTGCAACAATAGTCTCGCAGGAAACCAAAACCGGCGAAGTCTGGCAGGCTTGTGTAACACCGAACAATAACAATGTTGATGGAACCGCAGTATGCAGCAATAATGTGACAATACAGGATATTACTGTAGTTTACAATGTCTCAACTTTGATTGTTGTGAAGATTGATGATACTGACCCGGTGAATGTTAGTTCGAATTTGACTTACAGGATTAATGTTTCAAACACTGGAAATGGAACTGCTTACAATGTCAGTGTCAATGAAACATATCCAGCGCAGGTTATCTATCTGACTTCACAGCCTACGCCGGTTGCTGGCACTAACAACAGCTGGAACTTCACAACAATACTTGCAGGAGCAAACATCAGCATCAACATCACAGTCTTCACACTCAACGTAAGCAACGGAACAGTCATTAACAACACTGCAAACGCAACCTACAACAACGAAACAGGGGCATTTCTCAGCGCATACGACACAGAAAACACAACAATACTCAACCAGCCATACCTGAATGTCAGCTTTGTCTCGCCAACACCTGATAACAACACCCAATCAACAAACAGAAGTGTTGTGATTAATTCGTCAATCGTCGCGAATGGTGGATTGCAGGAATTCAAGTACAGCTGGAACTATACTAATTACTCGATTTACAACAACGACCTTGTGCTGATGATGAACTTGGACAATAGAAGTGCGCTTGGCGAGAGCGAAAACAAGGTTGCTGATGTAAGTGTTATCGGCAATAACGCATCATGCCCTGCCGGAAAGTGCCCGAACTGGACTTCAAGCGGCAAATATAACGGCGCAGACCAGTTTAACGGCATTGACACAAACCTTTCAACGCCGGCTACAGGGCTGTACAACGGCCAGTTTGGCTCGGTCTCTGCGTGGGTTAAGTTCAATAGCGCTCCGGCAAACAATGTTGACCACACGATTTTCAGCACTGTAAACAATGCAGAAACATTCGGCTGGAAATTCGAATACTTAAATACTTCAGGTGATTACAGGCTGCAGTTCAGGAGGTTTGGAGGCACAGAAGAAGCAGTTTATAATTCAAGCACGGCACCGCTTCCACTAAACACGTGGCTGCACCTTGCCACAACATGGTCGTTGGGTACAAAGAAAATATACCTTAATGGAGTGCTCATAAAAGAAGGGGTTATTGGCTCAGTAACCGCAGGAACAGACATTGCATGCATTGGCTCAGACTCAAGGGCAGACTGCACAATCCAGATAACAAATGGAACAATAGACGAGCTGAGGCTCTGGAATGTCACACTTACAGACGCGCAAATGTATGAAATTTATTCAAGCAACCTGCAAAAGCAGAATACGACATACTGGGAGTTCTACGTTAACCAGAGCAAGAACGCGACAACGCAACTTGACTATGCAAATTACACTTACTCTGCCTGCGCAAAAGACACAATAAACCAGGAAAGCTGCACAGAGCCAAGATTGTTCGGTGTGAACGAGGAACTGCCAGTTTACAATGTCTCAACTCTGATTGTTGTTAAGATTGATGACACTGACCCCGTTAATGTAAGCTCAAACCTGACTTACAGGATTAATGTTTCAAACACTGGAAATGGAACTGCTTACAATGTCAGCGTCAATGAGACTTATCCGCCGCAGGTTATCTACTTGGATTCACAGCCTACGCCTGTTGCGGGCACAAACAACAGTTGGAACTTCACAACAATCCTGCCCGGCGTAAACATTACAATCAATGTAACAGTGCTCGTAATGAACATCAGCAACGGCACTGTGATTAACAACACAGCCAACGCAACCTACAACAACGAAACAGGAGCATTCCTAAGCGCATACGACACTGAGAATACAACAGTGCTCAACCAGCCATACCTGAATGTCAGCTTTGTCTCCCCAACGCCAGATAACAACACCCAGACAACAAACAGAAGTGTTGTGATTAATTCGTCCATCATTGCAAACGGCGGATTAAAGGACTTCAAGTACAGCTGGAACTACACCAATTACACATTCTACAATAACTCACTTGTCGCGATGTACAACTTTGACAATGTAAGCGCGATTGGCGACACTGCAACAAAAGTAGTTGATGTTTCCCTTAATTCAAACAACCTGACATTGTATAATGGCCTGAATTACACAACAGGAAAGTATGGAATGGGGCTGAGCATGAATGGAATAGACACCTATGCAGAGAATATCTCAGTTGTTAGGTTGGGGAACACGGTTTACAGCTTTGGATTCTGGTTCAAGCCGGCGACTGCAATAGATTCAACATCAGCTGCGCAACAAGTATTGCAGCTGAATTGGGGAGGGGCAGGATTTTATTTCTACGTATTATTGGGTATGGCAACAGGCTCCTGCACTGATGAAGTAATCACAATAATGCACGATTCCAATTACAGGACTTGTGTTGCGAATATCAACATAAACACAAACTGGCACAAATTCTTGTTTGTTTATAACAGTGTGGCATCAAAATATGACATCTACCTGGACGGAATGCTGCAAACCAGCACATCAGGCGAGGCAGTTGGAGGTCATGCGCCATTATTGACAGACCCGAACATGGTTGTAATAGGCGCATCCTCAGGCTCACTCAACGGAACATTTGATGAATTCAGGATGTGGAACACCACCCTCACATCAGATGAAATCCAAAAGACATACGATTCCAACCTGAACAAGTACAACACAACCCAGTGGTACTTCTATGCAAACCAGAGCAAGAACGCGACAACAACTCTGGATTATGGCAATTACACATACTCTGCCTGCGGCAAAGACACAATAAGCCAGGAAAGCTGCACAGAGCCAAGGCTGTTCGGTGTAAACGAGGAACTGCCGGTTTACAATGTCTCAACACTTATTGTTGTAAAGATTGATGACACTGACCCTGTGAATGTAAGCTCCAATCTGACATACAGGATTAATGTCTCGAACACTGGGAATGGAACTGCTTACAATGTGAGTGTGAATGAGACTTATCCTGTGCAAGTAATCTATCTGACTTCACAGCCGGCTCCTGTTGCGGGCACTAATAATAGTTGGAACTTCACAACACTATTGCAGGGGGCAAACATCACAATCAACGTAACTGTGCTCGTGATGAACATAAGCAACGGAACTGTGATTAATAATACTGTGAATGCCACTTACAACAATGAAACAGGAGCATTCCTAAGCGCATACGACACAGAGAATACAACAGTACTCAACCAGCCATACCTGAATGTCAGCTTTATCTCGCCAACGCCTGACAACAACACACAAACCACAAACAGAACAGTCGTGATTAATTCGTCAATCGTTGCCAATGGCGGACTGAAAGACTTCAAGTACAGCTGGAACTACACGAATTACACAATTTACAATGATTCGCTTGTTACGATGTATAACTTTGACAACAGGAGCGCGCTTGGCGAGAGCGGAACAAAGGTTGTTGACATGAGCAGGTACAGCAACAATGCAACCTGCTCCAACTGCCCGGCATGGAATGAAACCGGCAAGTATGGCGGCGCGTATGAGTATGACGGAATTAATGACTATTTCAGCAATGACGTCAATGTAACAAACTTCACAATTTTAATGTGGATAAATGCACGCGGCACAGCCCAATATCAAGGTCTTGCCGGGCAAGATACCAGCAGGGTGCTGTATTACAGGGGAGACGTCCAGAAACTGGACTTATGGTACCTGACAGACCATGTCTCAAACACCCCAATAACTGCAGGATGGCACCAGGTTGGAATGAGCATCAATGATGGGGCCTTGACGTTCTATCTTGACGGGCATGCAGATGGAACTTACGCAAATATTCCTGGAATGAGATTCAAATATGTTGGAAGCGATGGCGCGTATTACTACAACGGAACAATAGATGAAATGAGAATCTGGAACACATCATTGTCTGCCGCAGAGATTAACGAACAATACCTGTCAAACCTTAACAAGTACAACACAACCCAGTGGTACTTCTACGCCAACCAGAGCAAGAACGCGACAACAACTCTGGATTATGGCAATTACACATACTCTGAATGTGGAAAGGACCTGCAAAACCAGGAAAGCTGCACAGAGCCGAGATTGTTCGGCGTAAACGAGGAACTGCCGGTTTACAACGTCTCAACTCTGATTGTTGTTAAGATTGATGATACTGACCCTGTGAATGTAAGCTCCAATTTGACTTACAGGATTAATGTTTCAAACACTGGAAATGGAACTGCTTACAATGTCAGTGTCAATGAGACTTATCCTACGCAGGTTATCTATTTGACTTCACAGCCAACACCAGTTGCGGGCACTAATAACAGTTGGAACTTCACAACAATACTTGCAGGAGGAAACATCACAATAAACGTGACAGTATTCGTGATGAATGTCAGCAATGGAACACTGATTAACAACACTGTGAATGCCACTTATAACAACGAAACAGGGGCATTCCTCAGCGCATTTGACAGTGAGAATACAACAGTTGAAAACCCGCCACTATTCAACATCTCAACCATCCTTGTTGTAAAGATAGATGACACAGACCCAGTCAACTCAAGCAGCAACCTCACTTACAGAATCAACGTCTCAAGCACAGGCAATGGAACAGCATACAATGTAACACTCAATGAGACTTATCCGCCGCAGGTCATCTACCTGACTTCACAGCCAGCACCAGAAGCAGGCACTAATAATAGCTGGATGCTGGGCAACCTAACACAAGGAGTAAACATCACAGTAAATGTCACAGTATTTGTCCGCAACCTGACAAACGGAACACTCATCAATAATACAGCAAATGCAACATACCAGAATGAAACAGGATTCTTCCTGAGCGCATATGACACTGAAAACACAACAGTATTGAGTTATCCGTTGCTCAACTTCAGCAACATCAGCGTAATCAAGACAGACTTCCCAGACCCTGTGAATGTGAGCTCGTTCCTCAACTACACAATTAATGTTACAAGCAGCGGAAACGGAACTGCATTCAATGTTACTGTCAATGAGACATATCCGCCCCAGGTAATTTATGAGCTTGCAGTTCCTCCTCCAGAAGCAGGCACTAATAATAGCTGGATACTTGGCAACCTCTCGAACGGAACGAGCATCCTGATTAACATCACTGTCTTCACTCTCAATGTTTCCAATGGCACAGTCATCAACAACACT
>CAYGVI010000003.1:0-487933 GCA_964353335.1 uncultured Methanosarcinales archaeon | reverse complement strand
CCCAAGCGGGAATGTTGAGCCGGATGCAGGAATGCATACAGGTGTGATTGCGCCATCGATGTTGTCAACCGCTGTTGCAGAGAACGTGGCAGTTGCTCCTGCTGGGCTTGTTGCTTCTTCAGTCATGTTCGCAGGCACTGTTACATTAGGAGGCGTTGTGTCAGGAGTATAATATACTGTGACGCGGATGTTGTCAACCCGCGCAGCGAAGCTATTGCCATTAGTGTTGTTCTTTATCGCGGCAATTGCAACGCCAAAGCTGATGTTATTGAGGTCTGCAGGAGTCAGTGAGAGCGCCCAGAGGTCAGTAGGGCTGCCGTATGTTACATTTGAATCATAGTTCACTGTCCATTCGGTCTGGTTTGCCTTATTGCTTCCCTGAATGATGCCGTTCTTCAGGAGCTTTAATGAGTAGTCGTGGATGGTACCTGGTACGCCCTCTTTCTGGCGTTCTATTGTCACCATGATGCCATTGATTGTCGCGCTTGCAGGAATGGAAAAGCTAAAATTGCGTGCAATCAGGTAATTGGAGATGTTAAAGTCATCGAGGTTTGCCACTGCGCGCAGTTCATTCGAGCTGATAATGTTGTGGGGATTGGTCCATGGAATTGTGCCGATGCTGGTATCATTCACAGCAGTTCCTGGGCTGTTTGGCCCTGCAGTGTCAGCAATCACTGTTGAAACACAAATGGCTAAAAGCAGTAAAAAGAGAAACAATCTCTGCAAGCTCGCCTTTGTTAATGTTCGCATCCTAAAAAGCCAAAATAGACTTCTTTGTTTATAAACATACCTTCAGAAAATCAAGCAGCTGCAACAACAAACAAAGACTGCGCCCAGCCCAAAGGAGTGTTCTCGTTGTGCTGTGAGGAGTTTGCGAAGTAAAGCTCTGGAAGCTCTCCTTGTTCGTTCATTGCTGATTTTGTTTTTTCTACAAAGAACTTGTGCTTGTTAGCTATTCCGCGCTGTTTGTAAATTATCGCGAGCCAGGCAAGGCCCATTGTCCATTCTGCCTCTCCTTCCTTGTTGTAATACTTGTCGCCTTCGTAGCGGACAACTCCTTTTTCACGCAACAGGTTTTCCTCGACGTTTTTGAGGATTGCATTGCGCTGCTTTTCATCGACTATATTGTAAGGGTAAATCAATGAAAGCAAAGCAAGATCTGTTTCCTTTGTTGCTGATTCACGGGGCAGGAGAGCGTTCAAGGCTTCCCTTCCCTTCTGTATAATCACTTCAGGAACAACAACTATTCCTTTTACAGCAATAAGTCCTGCGACACAGGCTCCGACAGATGATGCGTGGACTTCCTCGTTTTCCTCCCACATTCCATTGTCAGCGTCCTTCCAGTATTCAATCGCTGCAAGATAGCTGACGAGCTTCTGGACTATGCGCTTGTCGTCGCCAGAAAGCTGCAATATTCCCTTTCTCACCAGTTCGCCAATCTTGAACAGAATAGCGCCGATTGCGTCATTCTGCTTGTTTCCCCACTCTTCCTTAATCTCGTCGCCTGTAACAGGGTCATAACGAGCGTGGATGTAACGGAAAGCTGCCTTTGGCATTGGCTCCTTTATCATCCAGTCAATCTTGTATTCGTGCTTTTTGAGAACTTCAAGAAGTGCACGGTAAGTCTTCACAACAGCGCCATAATCACCGACAGCTTCCAAGCCGAGAGCTGCGTAAACATTGTCACGCAGCCATGCACGGCTATAGCCTGTCTTCACACTCTGAGCTGCAGCTGCAAATAACCCTGAAGGATACTGCAACTGTTGCAAGAGTTTGACGCTTTGTGTTATCATTGTGACTCCCCCAATAGAGAATAATAAGACGATTGAGTATATAAACTTTTCCTTTTGACACTACTCTTTGGTAGTTACTAATGAGCTTGTTTTCTTCGTTAATACGGGCTATAAAGCGAGATTCTGCATAAACTCAAAATGCTGTTTCAGGCGTATTCTTGTTAATATGTCAAACAAGCTTTATAAATCAGGCAAGCCAAAAACAAGGTATGCCGCAATACTGCCTTGGAATTGAAAGCACAGCGCACACGTTCGGAATAGGCGTTGTTAGTTTTGACGGCAAGATTCTGTCTAATGCAAAAGATAGCTTTACGACTGTAGAAGGCGGGATGATTCCAAATGAGGTTGCAAGGCATCACCGCGATGTAAAAGACGAGGTTCTGGAAGAGGCTTTGGCGCAGGCAGGAATCAAGCTTGAACAGGTTTCGCTGATTGCTTATTCCAGAGGTCCTGGGCTCACTCCGGCAATTCTCGGAGTCGGGCAGAAAATGGCAGTTGAGCTTGCAAAAAAGCTGAACGTGCCGATTGTCGGAGTTAACCACTCTGTTTCGCATTTGAGCATTGGCAATTTGATTACAGGTGCAAAAGACCCTGTTTACCTCTATGTTTCTGGACCAAACACACAAGTAATTGCGTTGGCTGGCGGAAGATACAGGATTTTCGGCGAAACACTTGACAATGGGCTTGGAAATACCTTTGACAAGTTCGCACGTGACGCAAAACTCGGCTTTCCTGGCGGGCCGAAAATAGAGGAATTGGCAAAAACAGGCAAATACATTGAGCTTCCATACTCTGTCAAAGGAATGGATGTCAGCTTCTCAGGCATTTTGACAAAAGCAGAGCAATTGCTAAGGTCAGGAGCTTCGGTAAATGACCTTTGCTTCTCACTTCAGGAAACCTGCTTTGCAATGCTCGCAGAAGTATCAGAGCGCGCCATGGCGCACACAGGAAAAAAAGAATTATTGCTAATCGGCGGTGTCGCAGCAAACAAGCGCCTTGGAGAAATGCTCGAGAAAATGTGCTCAGCAAGAGGGGCAAAATTCTACGCAGTTCCGCTGCAATACTCAGGAGACCAGGGCGCAATGATTGCCTGGCAGGGAATACTCCAGCAAAAAGAAGCCGTAGCGCCTGAAAAAGCAGATATCTCACCGCACGAAAGAACAGATGAAGTTGAAGTCAGATGGATTTCTGATAAATAATACTAAAAAACAAAAAAGTTACCACCAGCCGAACTTTTTCTTTTTCGACTTGGCTTTTTTCGCGTTCTTTGCAGGCTTTGCTTTTGTCCTTGCTTTTTTCGCAGGCTTTGCTTTTGCCCTTGCCTTCTTTGGCTTCTTTGCCGGCTTTGCCTTTTTCGCCTTGGCTTTCCTTGCCTTGGCAGGCTTTGCCTTTCTGGCAGGCGCTTCACGAGCCTTTGCCGTAACAGGCCTGTCTACAGGCATGAAGGGCTCAAAAACAAGCCCGCAGTCCTTGCAAATCACCTGGTCGCGCATCGTACTGTGTATAATATTCTCAGAGGCGCAGTCAGGACACTCGTGTATGCTCTGCAAATGGTCTTCTTCGTTCCCCATACGCCGAAGGCGGATACGCCGAGTATAAAAGCATTGTGGAAATGAAGAATACTAAGCTTTAGCGCTTCCTAACTTTCCCTGCGAGCGCCTCGTTAAGCACTTCAGAAATTGTTTCAACAGGGATTATCTTGATTTTCTCAAGCTGTTTCTTGTCTATGACTATGTCCTGCATGTTGCTCTTGGGCACAATAACCCTCTTGAGCCCGACTTCAATGGCTGCCTCAATCTTCGCAGAGACACCGCCAATTGGCAAAACCTCTCCGCGCACTGACAGCGAGCCTGTCATTGCCGTGTCCTGACGAACTGGCACTTTAGTCAAGGCGGAAATTATCGACGTGGCAACTGCAATGCTTGCTGAGTCGCCCTCAACGCCTTCATAAGTCTGCAAAAACTGAACATAAATGTCATAATTCTTCAAATCCTTTCCAAAGCGCTTCTTGATAATAGCAGAAACATTCTTGACAGCCTCTTTTGCGATTTCGCCAAGCTTTCCTGTCGCAATGATTTCCTTCTCCTTTCCGCCAGGAGTGACTTCTGACTCAATTGGCAGAATTATTCCTGAATATGAACCGCCACCGCCGATAACAGCAAGCCCGTTAACCCTTCCAACCTGCTTGCCTTCTGTAACAATAACATCATACTCTTTCTTTCGCTCAATAAACTTGTCTGCAATCTGCTGTTCAAGAGTGCGCGCAATCTTCTTTGCGTCTTTCACGTGCTGAACATCAACAAACTTTGCCTTCTGCTCCGATGCCAAATCGCCTGCTGCACGAATCAATCCGCCAAGCTCACGCAGGCGAAGAGTCAATGACTGCTTCCTGTTTGCCATTTTGCGCGCTTCCTCAACAATGTTGTCAACAGCTGCTTTTGTGAAGTGCGGGATTTTCTTGTCCTTTTCAACTTCCTGGGCGATAAAGCGGGCAATCTTTAGCCGGTTTTCAGGAGTGTCAGGCATTGTGTCCTTCATGAACACTTCATAGCCATAACCGCGAATCCTTGAACGCAAAGCAGGATGCATGTGCGAGACTGTTTCAACATTGCCAGCAGCGACTAAAATAAAGTTGCACGGCACTGGCTCTGTGCGGACCATTGCGCCAGAGCTCCTCTCAGACTGGCCTGTTATGGAATACTTGCCTTCCTGCAAAGAAGTCAATAATTCCTGCTGTGTCGCAGGCTGCAAAGTCGCTATTTCGTCAACAAAAAGGACTCCCATGTTTGCCTTGTGAATCATTCCAGCAACAACCCTTTCGTGCGCAGGGGTTCCAAGCCCGCCTGACTGCAATGGGTCGTGCAAAACATCGCCTAAAAGCGCTCCTGCGTGGGCTCCTGTCGCGTCCCAGAACGGCGCTGTCTTCCTGCCGAAATTATCGACGATAACCTTTGGCACCTCAACCCTCTGCTGGGGCATTATGCGTTTGCTCAGGCTAATTATAAGGGCAATGCCAAGGACAAAAACCATCCCTGTAATCATTGAGGCTGCATAAACAACAGCATTGTCAAAAGGAAACATCTTTCTGGCATACAGGTAATAAGGAATCAGCGATATAATAATGGCAAGTATCAGCAGGAACCAGTTTGTTCCGCTGAACGCTCCTGATATCTGCATCCTGCTGCGCGCCACAACCTCGCGGCCCTTGCCGGCAGGAACAATGCGGATAACAGGCTGGTTCTCGTCATTTGGATTGGGCAGTGCAAGCACGTCAACAAGCTTCTCTTTTGGCAGCAATTCAGCAAGAGCCAGCCCGAGCATTGACTTTCCTGTGCCTGGCTCGCCAATAAGCAGGACGTGCCTTCTCTGCATCGCTGCCTTGCGGATAATCTCAACAGCGCCCTCCTGCCCTATGACCTGGTCAACAATACTCTCAGGGACTTTCAGGTCAGCAGTGGTCTTAAACCTTTGGAAATCCGCTGATTTGTCATATGATTGAGCGGATTTCCGAGAGTGCTCAAGAATCGCATTATTTCTAAAGCGCTCTGACTTGCGATTCTTGACATCAGTAGAACTTTTGGCCATTGCTTTGCCTGAGCCTCTCATGATTTAAAAGCCTTGCGGGAACAAACACAAAGATACTTTTACCCCCACGCAGTAGTTAAAATAGAAAGATTTATATAGGGGTTAATACTAACCTGACAGTAGTAACATTATTGGGGTGGACCAAAATGACTCAGAACACTAATTACAATCGACGCGATTTCCTTAGGTATATGGGCAAAGCAGGAGCAGGAATGATACTCCTTGCGCCATTGCACGCAATCACAGGATGCAACAGTTCTAATGATGACTCTTATACAGCGCCTGTACCAGGGCTCGCAAGCAAGTTTGATGTTCTTGAAACAAATGTTGATGGGCTGAAATACAAGCAGGACGAACAGCCGCCACTGCAGACAAACCTGCGCCACTACTCCAATATTATTGTCAATCCTAAAGAAGACATTACTGACGCAATGGTCGGTTTGAGGCTCACAAGCCCGACAGGCAAGGTTGACTGGCAGTTTTACTCGCCAAGTCTTAACTTCACAAAAGACGTTGGACTTGCAACACCTCCTTTTGTTTTCCCTGTCAAGAACGGACCTAATGGAAATTACAAGCTCGAATGGCTTGTGAAGAAAGGCAGTGAAGAGGACACGCTTGTCGCGCTGGAACCAAATGTGGTCTGGAATGGCAAGCAGGTCGCAAGCACAATGTATGCTTCTGAGGCAATTGACTATCTTAACAGGCTGTTCCAGTTCGGACCAAACCCAGGCATCATAAATGTCGTGGGTGACACAGCTCCGGCAAGCGATATTGTCGCTGCTACTGAAATTTCAAACCGCTTCATAGCAGACGCAAAGACAAACTATGGTTACACCGCGCCTATTGTTACAGGAAAGCTCGCGAGCGAGGTTCCTGACCTGAAAGGCAGCAATGGATTTGCTGTCGGGCAGTATGGAATCAACCCTGCTGTAAAAGCACTCTGGGACGGCGTTGGAAAAGTCCTTCCTCCGGGATGCGGGCTTATCCAGGCAGCTGAACTCGCAGACGGCAGCGTGTACCTTATGGTCAGCGGCTCTGATGACCTGAAAGTCAGGCAGGCTAGCCGCGCACTCGCAACGCACGATTTGTACAACATGAACGCAAGCGCACTCAAAGTCACAGGAACAACCCTGACTGACATTGCTGTGGCGCCTGCATGAGGTAAAAAATGAAAAAGCTTGCTTTATTCCTTGCAATTTTGTTCACAATACCTGCGGTTTTCGCAGTTGATTTGTCTAATTATCCCTCTTTTTTCAGCGAGGTTTCAGTTGTGGTCGGCGACAATGCAACAACACAGGATGTTGTCAGCGTCAACACAATAGTAAACTCACTTAACGAGCAGGGAATCCAGAACAGCATAGTCCTTGCAAGCGAAATAAGCAACATTACCGGAAGGAACATAATCAGCGTCGGAAAGAACAGCATCACAACTCAGATAACAAATAACAGCATCAGCGTTGCAAACGGAAACGCCCGCATCAAGCTTTACGACCATAATGGCACAGCCCAGATTGTCGCATTTGGAAACACTGCAGATGACACCAGGAAAGCAGCATATGTGCTTGCAAACTGGAAAACATTCCCACTGCAGACATCTGACATAGTTATTGGAGGCACTCTCCAGAACATCACACTGTCAAAGTTTATCCCGCTTATTGACTATTCATGCAACAACCAGACATATGGCTATGGTCGCAACTGGTCACAGCCGTGCGAAAGCACTTACCTGTTGCAGTATTTCCCTGTTATCACGCCTGTTCAGCCGCCTGTAACACCGCCTGCAAACCAGACCGGTGGAAACCAGACAGGGGGCAACCAGACTGGTGGAAATCAAACTGGCGGAAACCAGACAGGAGGCAATCCGATAACCCCAACACCGGGAGCTGCATTCAGCATTTCGCAGATTTCAACACTCGGTTCCTCTTCACAGACGCGCGGAGAGAATATCAGCACGCAGTTCACAGTGCAAAACACAGGAACTGCTGCATTGACAGGATTCACTTTCAGCGGAATTGACGCAAAATACAAGCTTAACTTTACAGGCATCCCTGCAAGCCTTGCTTCAGGGCAGACAGCCACAATAACATTGAATGCATATGTCCCGCTTGACCTTGACGCTGTCGACAGCGACTGCAACAAGAAAGCAATGAGCATCGGCACCCTGACAGTCCGCACCAGCCAGAACGCAAGCGCAGCACAGGAAGTAAAGATGCAGGCTGAAAACCAGCTCGCAATACTTTCAGTCTACGCAGAGATTGCAGGCGGGCAGAAGAAAGAAATCGAGTCAGGTTTTGCCGACGTTTACGCAAATGATGATGTTGATGTCATAGTTGAGCTGAAGAACCGCTTCAGCGGCAATGACGACCCGATGATTGAAGCAGAAGTCAGCGCAACAGGCGACACTGATGAGCTTGACCTTGACGACAGCGACAATGTGGAGATAGACGCTGACGATGAGGAAGAGGCAACACTCAGCGGCACTGTTGAAGATGATGCAAAGGGAAGCATAAGGCTCATCCTGACTGCAAAAGGAGAGGACGAGAACGGCGCACTGTACTGTGAACAGTCAGTTGCAAGGTTCAATGTCCTTGGAACAACCCGCACAGTCACACAGCAAAACAAGACTCAGCCGATAACATTCATACCGCTTGAGCCTACAAAGCCTGTAGCAAAGAATCAGACTGTCCAGCCTGCTGTCCAGCCACAGCCAGAGCCAAGGCAGGAAAGCGTTGACGTAATCACGCCGACTGCAGAGGTTAAGAGCACAGGGTTCAAGAACAGCAACAGCTATGCAATGCTGCTTGGCTTGGTCATACTCGTGCTTGTAGGAGTGCTGGCAACAGAAATCTGGGTGCTCACACGCAGGCGCAAGTACATTGACCAGCTATAAGGGGGTCAGCGATGACAACCCTGCTGTGCATTTCTGACGTCCACAACGACGAGAAGAAATTAAAGCAGATAGCAGGCTTTGCAAAAGGCTGCGACGCGCTGATAACAGCAGGCGACGACCTTGACCAGCAGGTTCAAGACGAAGAAGGCAACATTGCTGGATTCGAGTCAGACATTATTCTTGAAGAGCTCAAAAGGAAGCACCAGCCAGAAAGCAAGGCAAGTGAAGAGGAACTGCAGCAATTTAATGCGCTTTATCAGGAGTTTAGTGAGTCTCCAACAGAGGGAAAAAAGGCACAGGTCCAGAACTTCCTGCAAAATCACCCTACAGTGAACGAAGTATTAAACGCAGAGGAAGAAGCAAAGCAGGAATTCATAAACCACTACAATACGCGCGCAGAAGGCATAAACAAGTACTACAAACAGGCAGGCATTCTGGGATTTGGGACATCAGGAAATCACGACCCTCTTTCAGCTCGTAAAAGCCTAAGCGCAGTCAATTACCTGCTCGGAAAAACCGCTGAATTCAAAGGACTTGTTATAGCAGGCCTTCCTGCAACAGGTGAAGCCTTTGAGGCAGCAAACAAATTCCCTGATTTATACCAGCACTTGCAATTTTATGACACTAAAGAAACATCTGAATTAGCCAAAATGCTGCTTAAGCACACTGGGAAAATTGACGTCTTTGTCACACACAAAGCTTACAAGCCAGAAATCCAGCAATGGGACCCTCATTACAAGGAAGGACAACCCATGGCAAAATTCGGAGTTGACAAGGGCGCTGTTGAAGTTGATGAAAAATTCAAGCCGGCATTAAACGTATTCGGGCACTATCACCTTAGAGCACCGATAGTTATGCGCAAAAAAGACAGGTATTTTCTTTATGTGGGTCCAAATGCAACTGTTAAGGTAGAGTTCACAGCAGACAATAAACCGCATACTTTCGAGAGCGTATTTTACAATTAATTCTATTGCCTCAGGAGTTCAGTCATTTCTGACTCAGGCAATTCAGGGCCAATAACTTTCTTCCCTTTACTCTCTGGCCTTTTCTCCTGTTTCTTCTCCACTTTTTCCTCTGATCTTTTTTCCTGCTTTTTCTTCTCGCCTTTTCCGCTTGTCATCATTGCTATGAGCCCTGCTGCGATAAGCAATGCCACCAATAACGGCATGATAACCCTATAGGCGATGTCTTCAGGAATCATTCCGCCCATCACAAGCGCCTCAAGCAGGACTATAAGTATCAGGCCGAGCGCGATTGATTTTATCGCTCCGCTCATATGAACGTGCCCGCCGATAAAAGACAGGACTATCCCCAAGATTATGAAGATAAAAAGCAAAACCGCGACATAGCGTATGAAATAGTTCATCACGCTCAATGTCTTAAACATTATCAGCGCAAAGAAAGCGATAATAAACGCAACCATCGCGTTGTAGTTGGCTTTCGGATTGCCTTTGGAATCAGCGCCAAGAACCCTGCTCTTCTGCAGGACAGCGAATACGACAGTGAATATTATAACAAATGGCAGGATGACGCTGGTAAATCCTATCTCTTCCATCGCGAGAATGACATCCTTGATAGCCATACCCCTATGTGCGAATAATTGAGTATAAAAATTAGTCGGCTGCCTTCTTTATCATCTCAGCCTCTGAAATAAATGCCTGCTCGTCAGGGTGCGGGTCAAACGGCTTGCAGACCGCCAAGAAATCACACTGCCCTGTTGACCACTTGCAAAGCTTGCTCGGGCTTCGGGGATAGTCAATGACCTTGTCTGACTGGGTGTGCTTGTGAATCAGCCCGATTTCCCTCCTTGCAAGAGCAAGCAATGACTCGTCAACGTCAATAAACTTCGGCCTGTCTTTCAGGAAGTAAATCCCTGCCTTGTCAGGCAGCTTTCCGTGCTTTTCGTGATACAGCAAAGTGTAAATTGCCAATTGCAGGCGGTATTCCTCCTCGTCGCTGTGGCTGCTTGTCTTGTAGTCCATTATCCTTACCTGCCCTTCGTATTCCTCAATCGCGTCAATGATTCCCTTTGCCTTCAATGTGTCGCTCATAATCAATTCCTCGCGGATTGGGGTGAGCTTTGCAAAACGCTCAGGGAAAGAGCCTGCAAGAGTGTAGACCTTGCGGACAAAATGATTTAGCCAGTTGAGAAGCATAAGCAATGTGTCCTCGAAATAGAACTGCCTTTGCACAGGTGTAAGGCCCAGTGATTTCAGCTTTGCGTCTGCCTTCTGCCACTCGCGCAGCAAAAGGTCCTGCATTATCTCCATCAAACCAAGCTCAAATGAGTCAAGCGTGAGCCTTGTAACATCCTGGTCAAAGAAAGTCTCAAGGACAGAGTGCGCGATGTTGCCGCGGACCTGGTGCACGTTTGGCTTTGTCTCAAGCGCGGCAATGTACTGGTAATAATACTTCCTTCGGCACTGCTTGAAGCAGCCTATCGAGCTTGGGCTTTGCACACGAGGCATATGACTGTGTCCAAAACAGTCATTTATATGCTTTATGCAAAGAGATTAGAATGTCCAGTGGGGCTCAGCCTATAGACGTAAGATTCTCAATAGTCTCCTGCATCTGCTGGGAAAGCCCGAAGTTGAGCCAGAGGTAGTGTCCTATCAGTGCAAGCAATCCGACAACAATGATTATTGCAATTATCCTTCTTATGTAGCCCTTTATCATCTGCCTGCGCTGCGTTACCTCATCTTCCCGCGTCTTGACGCGGAACAGCCTTATCGGGTACTTGACTCCCCTGAGCTGCTGCCAGCCAAGCTGGACAAAAGGAACCTCATTCTTGTTCATAGCCGAGAAGACAGCGTCGCTGAAAACAACCTGCCCTGGCTTTGAAAGAGACTCAATGCGCGAGGCTGTGTTGACAGCGTCGCCGAAAACGTCATTGTCGCGCTTCAAAACCTCTCCTGAGTGGATTGCGACACGTATGCGCAACGGGTGCCTGAGCCTGTTTGTGACATTGTAGCGCTTGAAGGTGTGCTGCAATGCGATTCCGCAAAGGACTGCGTCTGTTGGAGATTTGAACGTGATAAGCAAAGCGTCGCCGATTTTCTTGACAATGGTTCCGCCATACCTTTCAAGGACAGGCATAGGCAAAGTCTCAAAAGCGTTGAGAAGCTGGTCAATGTGCTCGCGCGTCAAACCAGTGGTTGTTCGTGTGTATTCAACCAGGTCGACAAACATGACTGTTGCAGTCTCAGAAGCCATCCTTCTCCTTTGTGGCGACGGGTATTCTTGCATTTTAATAACACCTTTATGAGCTTTCTTATAAATCTTAAGCTTCTCTCACGATACGTGTAAAATAGCATTTTCCCCTATATAAATCTTTCGGTTTGTAGCCACTATTTAGTGGCTACAAGATAGGAACAATTCTGCCGGAAAATCTCCGATATCGTCGAAAATCTTTAGCAAAACGCACATAAAGAATCAAAACATGATTAGTTCTGTCCCGACGAGAGCGCAAAAACATGGCAAAGCGGCTGTCGTCGGAAAGCTTGCGGAAAACCCGGAATAATTTCCGCACAATAATAATGATAACCGCCTTCATCCTTGGCATTTTCTTCGGCGTAATCGCAGGGCTTGTGCCAGGCATCCACATCAACCTGATTGCCTCGCTTGTACTCGCAGGAAGCTCATACCTGCTTGACTATTTTGCAGACACAGACATTGCGGTTTTTATCGTGGCAATGGGCATAACCCACGCATTTGTCGAGGTTGTGCCGTCGATATTCCTCGGAGCTCCTGATGACAGCTCTGCCCTTATAATGCTGCCTGGCCACAAAATGCTCCACAAGGGGCTTGGCTATGATGCTGTCAGGTTTGCAACAATCGGCGCATTAGGCTGCCTTGTCCTGACTCTTGCTGCATTTCCATTGTTAATATGGGCGTTTCCAATACTTTTCAGCGCGCTTAAGCCGTTCATAGGATGGCTGCTTATTGCCCTGATAATCGTGCTAATCGCGAAAGAAGGAAAGGACTTCTGGAAGGCAGCAATTGTGTTCGGCGCAACAGGTTTGCTGGGTTTTATTGTCTTAAAAAAGCTCGAGCTCAGCCAGCCTTTGCTGCCATTGCTCTCAGGGCTGTTCGGAGCCAGCTCTTTGGCGCTGGCGCTTTTTGAGAACACAAAAATCCCTGTCCAAATCGGCAGGTTTGCGCGGCTGAAGAAAAAAGAGGCTGCAAAAGGAATCCTTGGCGGGCTCGTGGGCGGAACTCTTGTGACGCTTTTCCCAGGGCTTGGGCCAGGGCACGCAGGAGCACTTTCCACGACGATATTCAAGTCATCAAGCCATTCTTACCTTGTGCTTGTCGGAGGGCTGCACACAGCAGACTTTTTGTCATCGCTTGTGACGCTTGTTGTTTTGGGCAAGGCAAGGAACGGCGCAATAGCAGTGATGGAGCAATTGATTGAAACAACTTCAAATGACTTATGGCTGCTCGGCGGTGTTGCACTGGCAGCAGGGCTAATCGCAGCAGTGCTCGCATTGCTCTGCGCAAAAGGATTTTCAGAGCTTGTCGAGCGCGTGAATTATCCCATGCTCAGCGCGTCAATTTTGCTTTTTCTCGTCGTATTGTGCACTTTCCTTGTTGGCTGGCGCGGGCTTTGCATTTTGATAATAAGTGCTTTGCTCGGGCTTCTTGCACCATGGCTGAAAGTGAGCAGGGCGCACGCAATGGGCTGTTTGCTCATTCCCACCCTTACTTATTATTTGTGATTATATTCCGAAATCTTTAAATATATGGAATATTATTCCATTTTTATGAATAAATTGGATAATAATGACCAAAAGCTGTTAAGACTGATTAAGGAGAATTCCAAGCTGTCAGTGCAAAGCCTTGCGAAAGAAACAGGGCTTCCGCCGACAACAGTGCACAACAGGATTAAAAAACTCGAACAGCTTGGCATAATCAGGCGCTACACTGCTGACATTGACTGGAGAAAAGCAGGCAAGCAAATCCTCGCTTTTATCCTTGTTTCTTTTGAATACATCCTGCCGACAGGAGGAAAAGTCCAGCAGGAGGACGCAGCAAAGGAAATCAGGGGAATGCCTGATGTCGAGGAAGTCAGCATTCTCACAGGCGGAGCAGACATGCTTGTAAAAGTCCGCGCAAAAGACCTTGACGAGCTCAATGAATTTGTCGTCAGAAAGCTTCGCCATGTGGCAGGCGTTGACAAAACCCAGACAATGATTTCCCTGTCGTCATACTAGCAAGCTAGCGGTCAGCAAAGCTGACGAAGGTTGCTTGCACAACCTTTTTAAACAGACCCTGAATTCTGCAATGTTATGGAAGCAAGAATAAGTGCATTCAGGGGAACTTTCCGAAGAAAGAGAGGAAACCACATGATAATTGTTGTCGACACTGTTGACACCAAGGACAAGGCAAAAGCCCTTGTCGGAAAGACAGTAATCTGGACATCCCCTGGCAAAAACAAGAAGCAGCTGAAAGGAAAGATTGCTGCAATCCACGGCGGCAAGGGAGCTGTCAGGGCAATCTTCGAGACAGGAATGCCAGGGCAAAGCCTCGGCGAAGTAGTCAAGATTGAATAATTGTTTTCTTACTTCTTGTCAAAATATCCAAGCTCAGCGAGCAGTTCTGCTGTAAGGACAGCACCGCCTGCAGCTCCGCGCTTTGTGTTGTGCGACAAGCCGACAGCCTTGTAATCAAATACACTGTCCTTTTCCAGCCTGCCAACAGTGAGCACCATTCCTTTGGCAGTATCCCTGTCATATTTTGGCTGTGGCCTTGTGGCTTCCCTGCGGTAAATTATCGGCTTTGCAGGCGCAGAAGGCAAATTGTACTGCTGCGGAAGCGCCCTGAAATTCTCCCAAAGAGAGATTATCTCCTCAAGCTCTGGCTTCTTGTCAGCAAAATCAAACCACATTAGGGCGCCATGTCCTTCTGTAACATTCACCCTCGTGCAGGTTGCGGATATTTTAAGCCCTTCATAATTCTTTATTCCATCTGCTGTAACATGGCCGAGGATTTTCAACGGCTCTTTTGTGGTCTTTTCCTCTTCGCCGCCTATATACGGCCGCCAGTTGTCAGTAAAGTCAATCGCAGACTCACCAGGGCGGCCTGCTCCGCTAAGCGCCTGGAGTGTTGCCAGCACGATAGCCTTGGGAGGGTAGCCTTTGTCAATAAGAGGCTTGAAAAGCTGCACATATGACTGCAGGCTGCAGTTTGGCTTTGTAACCATCCAGCCTTTCCAGTTGTATCTTTTCTGCTGCAGCGGAATAACCTGCAAATGCTCGGAGTTCACCTCTGGAATCACCATAGGCACAAAAGGATCCCACCTGAATGCGGCAGATGTTGAGACAACAGGCATCACTTCAGCATATGCTGGCTCAAGCTCTTTTGCAGGCGCAGTGTCAAGCGTGCTGAAAACAAAGTCGCAGTTTGCTATGGCAGAGCTGATATCTTTAGCGTCGTGAACCTTCATCCTTGCGATATCTTCAGGGATATCGTGCTCAATTATTCCCCACCCGCGCTCCTTGACAGCCTCAACATAATTCGGCGATTCCTTTGATGCTGCGAGATGGGTCACCTTGAAATTAGGATGTCCAATCAAAAAATCTATTGCCCTCTGTCCGACTGCGCCTGTTGCGGCGATGATTCCAACGCGGTATTGTTTGTTCATAAAGCAGCCCTCCACACACGTGAGAGAAAGCAGGTATTTTTATCACTTAGCCCAAGAAGGCAGAACAGGAGCCACAAAAGGCCAGACATAAGGCGCTGCGACGACAAGAGCAGCGACCATTGCGCTGTGGAACCAGGTCTCTCTAAGCCCAAGGGACATTCCGCCCATACTTGTCTTGATTGCAGCGCTGACTCCGTGAATCTTGACCATTGTTATTATTCCGACAATAATCTGCAACGTTATTGCAGACATGTACGGTATGCCCTGAAGGAATGAGAAATTCTGCAAAACCCACGGCGTGTTCATTGTCACGAAGCAGGCAATGATTGCGAAAACAACAGCGTGAATGCCGTGCCCGAACCTGTGCGTCGGTACAGTGACGTCGCGGTGCAGGAGAATAATCTCGTAAATGCCGATAATAATGCCCGCGATAATTGGCGGAATAACCATCAATGCCGCTGTTGCTGCTGCCATAACTACGCAGGGCAAATGCTAATATATAAACGTTTTCTTTGAAAAAAATCCTATTTGGGTTTTTCCCTATGTATCGTCGCCCTTGGCGTCTTGTCAGTATTCAACTTGTTAAGCAGGATGTTCTCAATATTCAGTGCGGTTGCAACCCCGTCCGCCTTGGAGTCAGCATTATCGGTGTCATACATAACCTGGTGAACCTCTGAACCATGTGGGTACTTGTTGGCAAGTTCCTCAATTCTTGCCGCATAAGGCGCAGGAACGTCCAACCAGGATGTCTTGCCGCCATATTCAAATTTGATGTAACTGCGGCTGTCCCCGCTCGGAAAAACACGCTTGGCGCCATTCCAGAAAATGTCTGCGCCAAACTTTGCTGTTTCCTTGCCTGCATACCACAGGTAGCCCATGGTATCAGGAAAACCATGGTAACAGACTGAAATCGTGAAAGCGCAGGCTGTGGCAATTGCTGCCTTTTTCTTCTGATTCCAAACCGCGGCTGCTGTATTTTTTAACTTTTGAATAAGCGGCATTTTATTCCCCTCTCGTCTTGTGGATTGTGCATTTGCCGTACTGTGCCTCAGCAGGCTTAACCTCGCTGACCGGCTTCGGCGCCAGCCCCATTTCCTGCCTTGAAATGTGGCCGTCTTTTATAGCTTCATACATTGAAAGCTTTGCGCTCCTTGCCTGGTCATAAAGCGTTTTTGTTTTCGGCAAATTGTCAATTACAAGGTCGTATTGGATTGCGGCGCGTGATGCTGTCTCGACATCATCGCAGGAAACAACAGTACCGTCAATAAAGCGGATTTCGTTCTTGTTGTTGATTGCGTAAGGCGTGTTCTGAACTTCATCGCCAGAAGCCTGTTTTCCCTGAACCCTTTGTACCTGTGCAGTCGGGTTGCGGTAAAAGAAGTGCCTTGGAAATGGTCCTGTAAGCATGTAAGCAGCGCCAATCAATGCAATTGTTCCGGCAGCAAGCCTTGTCATAGGGCTAAGGCTCCCGAAATAATCGCGTATGGACTGCTGAGGATTAGTATTCTGTGCGCCCTGAGGCGCTCCCCCTTGTACGGGAACTGGTTGTGGATTTGGCATAGTTATCACCTTTGTTGTCACTACGTAGTGAATACTACTATATAAGCTTTTCGGTTACTCAATATAGAGGGTATTCGCCAAAATATTTATATACACAGTTGACGAACGCAGACTAAAAGAGTTGACAGACTATGGTACGCGCAGGACTCCAGAACATACCATTGATGAGTTCTTTGCCTGACATCCCCCAAATGTATGCCAGCAACCCTGGATTCAGCTTCTTTGTTGACCTCATACTCCTTTGCGGATTGTTCGCTGCGCTTCTCGCGCCTCTCGGCTCTATGATTTTTGAAAGGGGCGAAGGCGGAGTTGGTGAAGGAAAGAAAGGCGCAGGCAGGAAGTTCGGCGCAATCCTTGGAATCATCCTTGGCGCCTCTGCGGCGTTCGCACTGCGCGCAGCAGGAATAACCTTGTTCCAATACTGGCTGACAACAGTCGCATCTGCCGCCCTGCTTGGGGCAGTACTTTTCGTCATGCTGAAAAAGCTCCATGTTCCACCGCTTGTCGCAGGGCTAATCTGCGCACTGCTGGCGTGGATGATTATGGACTCGTGGTTTGTGACATCAAACAGCGAGACAGTAAGGAACCTGTTCGGCTTCCTCTCCCTTCTCGCGCCAATACTCATCTTTTTGTTCATACTCTGGCTGTTTTTGCCAAAGCTCAGAGGGGCACCAGGACCAGAACCTAGACCAACCCCGCCAGAACCAAGACCACCTGAACCGCCAGAACCAGTTCCACCTGAACCTGTCCCGCCAGAACCTGTTCCACCCGTACCACCAGGACCTGTACCCCCTGTTCCGCCAAACCCTGGAGAACGACTTGGGCAGGATATTAACAACATCAATGTGAATGTCAATTCCGCAAGCAATGCCACCAATGATATTGATATCAGAAATGCAAACATCCTGCAGGCATTGAACCTTGCAATTGCAGACGCGGAAAATGCAATCAAGTCAGCTGAGCAGGGCGACTCCAAGAACACAGAAGCGCACATCACTGACCTTATTGTAAGGATTGAATCAATAATCAAGGCAATACAGGGACAAAAGACAGCCATTGCCAAGATAATGGGCCTGAAAGCAGCGATAGAAGCAATTCTCAAGAAGTATTACAGTGAAATCAGGACCACCATGGTGCAGTATGGGCAGATGGTTGAAGCGATTGAGAAGGAAGTAAAAACATTTGCAGGAAGGCCTGAGCAGGCAGAACTGCTTGTGAAGCTTGCGCTCCTGAAGCGAGATCTCCAAATCCTTGAGAATTCATTGAAGCAATTAAATGATATAATTTTGCGCCTTGAAAAGCACCTCCTTGTGCTTAAAGACGCGCAGCTGCAGTCGCTTTACGATGATGCGATAAAAAGCATAAATGAAGTGGACATTAATGCCATGAAAAATTCAATCAGGGCGTTTATCAGAAAAGAAGGCGCGGCAAGAACGCCAGAAGAGGCAGAGGCGCTCAGACGCGAAGTGATTCAACTGATTGAGTGGCTTGAAAACAAGCTGGGCCAGATAACTGCCAAGTGCCAGGCATTCACTGCAGCATCCACATTCAACACGGCGCAGGTCAAGGAAATCCAGGCAGAGATAAAGCACTGGAAAGAGATTTTCGAAGGGCTTGTCAAAAAGGCACTTGATGCTGTTGAAAGCGGCATTTTGGCATTGCAGGCTGCAATTAACGAGAGAAGAGCGGCAATCGCAGGAAGGGTTGCTGTGCCGCCTGCAGCAAGGGTTCAAGCACCGGTACCTGCCAGAAGGCGCGCGCCAGCCCCTGTCCAGCCGCCTGCAGCCGTAGTTCTTGTTCCTGAAATTGACGAGATAATTAGAAACATCGACAAACAAAGGCGCCTCCTGGCCAGCCTCGCAGCCCAGACGCGCGATGTTATTAACAGAATTGTATTTGCAGAATCAGTAAAGAGAAAGAGCGGCCAAAAGACAATAGACGCAAAATCAGAACAGGCATTTTTGGACGCAATACAAAAGGCTGTTGAAGAGGCAAGATTTGATATTGATGCTGCGAGTGTTTCACAGAGAATAATCAATGAGATTCACACTGCAGCAGAGCATGTCCGCACAAGGCTAATGATGCAAAACAGCCCTGCAGAATCAAGGACACTCAGGGAGCTGGAACAAAACCTCAAGACGTTTGAGAGATATGAGCAAACAGCAGTCCTGCCTGTGCTTGTGAACCTGCAGGAAACAATCAACAAGGAAGTTATTGAGACTCTCAGAAAGAAAAAGACAGTGATGGTGTCAGGCCAGATAATCACAGATGCAGTCAAAAACAAGCTTCTCAGGCTTGCAGACCAGCTTGATGCAGCCATCAATGCGCTTGCAGGAATAACTGTGCTAAGAAGGCCTATGCCACCCGTGCGACCGGCGCAAATTTAATCTCCCCTTTGCAATAATCCATCCAGTCTTTTCTCGAAGCACTCTTTGGCGCCAGCTTAAACTCGCTTAGTGCTTCCTCAAACTTATCCTCATTGTGCGTTTCGCTTGCAATCAATGCAAGGCACATTCCAATATTGAAAGAGCAGTTCTGCTTTGCAGCATCAAATGGAACACCCTCGCGCGCCACCCTGTAGTTCCTGCACGCATACTGAAGCTTCCTGATTTTTGCATTGCCAGAAAGCCCTGTCGAAGCATACAGTGCTTTGTCTGCGTAGTCTGCTATTGAGCGTGCTGAGTTGTAATCGTCGTGCAGCCTTGAAATCCTGCCCTCAAGCTCATCCTTGTCATTTTCAATGGCGCGGATTTGGTCCCACAATGAGGCAACATAGCCCAATGGCAGACCTGACTGGAGCTCGCAAAGCAGGGCATATTCCTTCGGATTGTTCTTCGCAAATGAAGTCCTGCCAAGATACATCCTGCTTACCGCGACAAGTGTCCTGAGCTCGCGGTTCGCTCGCGTATTCACCAGTTCGCATGCATTACTGCCGATAACTTCCTTCAGGTTATTGATGCGCTTTGCATAACCGCCGCCGTGCAGCATCGCGTCATAAGCTTCAAGCAGTGGCTCCTTGAAATTATCATATGCCTTGTTTTTCTCAATTCTTGCCCGCATGCCTTCCAGCACTTTTTCAAAGCGCGCTCCTTTCGGGATATTGACCCTTGGCGCCTTCACAGGATGGGCTGATGCCCAGTTGCGCACAATCGCGACAAGGTCGTCAGGCGCTGCAGCATTCCTGCGAATGCGCAATATTTCATCTGCCTTCTCCTGCAATTCCTGATCCTTCTTCCCAACTTCGCGGCGATACTGAGTCTCCATTGCCTCGCGCTGAGTGTCCTTCCTTGTAAGAGCATCAGTGTGTGACTTGTCCTTTTCTGCAAGAGCTTTTGCATGCGCTTCCTGCATTTTTTTGCGATTTGCAGCCAAGTCCTTGCCTGCTTTCTCCAGCTTCTGTTCAAGCTCAGTAACTTTTGCAGCAAGCTTAGTGTCTGGCTCGCCTTTCTCTTCCCTTGCGCGTTTAAGGTCTGCTTCATACTGCTTGCGCGCATCGCCAAGCTGTTTTTCAAAGCCTGTGCGCTGTTCACCAAGCGCTTTGCCATGTTCTTCGCGCGTCTTTTTCAACCGTTCTTCAAGATCAGTGCGATCCTCCACAGCCTTGCCATACTTTTGTTCTGAGGTTTGGCGCCTCTGTTCAAGGGCAGCGTATTCCCTTACTTTTACAGCAAGCTGTTCATCATAGCCCTTTCGCACTTCTGTAAGCTGGAGTTCAGCAGCATTCTTGACTTGCCCAATACTTGTTTGGGCTGTCGCATAATCGCCTTTCAGTTTGTTGTTTTCTTGTTCAAGAGCCGCACGCTGTGCTTCAATTTCTGCAATGCGCTTCTCAATTTCGCCTGCTCCTGGCTCATCTCCTGCCTTCAGCGCCTTAGTTTTGAATTCTACAAGTACTTTCATGGGGTCTGTTTCAACCAGTTTGTTTCCAAACCTTGTTTTCAGATAGGGAGCAACAGATTCAATGATTTTCGCAACTGCGCCGAACATTTTGTCTGCGTGTTCAAGCTTCTTGCGCCTGGTTTCCAACTCGGTTTTGTGGCTGTCAATTTCCTTTTGTTTGGCAGCGATTTCGGTATCATACGTCTGTTTGTCAGCTTCGCGCCCCTGCCTGAGCTTGGATAATTCTCCGGCGTCTGGCTGGCCTTTTCGCAGTGCTTCAAGTTCTGTGGCTGCGGTTTCAAGTCGTTGTTCAAGCGCTGCGTGTTCTTTTTGTTTTCTTTCAGCAGTTCTTTCCAGGTTCAATGCTTTTTCTTTTTCCTGGTCGCGCTCTTCGCGTGCGCTATCAACATCATCATTACGGGAATTCAATTGTGTGACTTGCTCGCTGGTGAGCCTCTCAATTTCTGCATCATGTTCCTTTTTGTCAGCTTCGCGCGCCTTTTTGTGCCCTTCCTGTATTTTCGCAGCAGACTGTTCGTATCCAACACGCTGCCGCTCAAACGCTTCGTACTGCTGCTTCAACTTATCATCAGATTCAGGTTCAAACTCGCCGCTTTGGACAAGCCCTGCAACCTGTTCCAGTATATCGCGGGGATTTTCAGCCTGGATTCTGCCGCCACATATTGCCTTCAGGCGCTTGGCAAGAGGCTCAACTGCCTGCTCATAGAGCGATTGTATTGATTCAAACTCCTGATTTTTAGCACCAATTTGCTGCTCGAGCTCACTGACCCTTGCCTTTGAAGAAAGCCCCTCCTGTGCCTTTGCCCTCAGCTCGTCAATGGTTGCTCCCAGACCAGTGAACCATTTCAAGTATCCAAGAACCCTTTCAACAGGCTTTTTTCCTTTGAATTCAGGATGTTTCTCAGTCACATAACCATCAAGATCCTTGACAAGAGTAAAAACATCAACGTGATCCATCAGGTAGGCATCTGCATCATCTGCATCCTTCTTTGCAGCTGCAACTCTTTCAGTGGCCCACCGCTTTACTTTTCCAATAACCCTCATTGACCTGCTTACAATCGCTTCATTCTCATCCTCAAGCTGCCCCTGTATTTTTTCAGCGGCAGCCAGCTGCCCTTCAAGTTGCTGAATTCTCGCTTCAAGAGCCAAAGGCCGTGTTCCCTGGCCGGCTTCAGGCTGCGAGAAATGGGCTGGTTCACTGCTCGGAACCGGGGGAGGAGTGTCTGCATCCGGCGGACGAATAGGCACGCGTTCACCGCTGAAATTCCGTGTCTGTTCTGCATCAGCGTCCTCATGAAGCCTGAAGTTGTGTTTTGATGCCTTTTGGAACGCGCCTGTCTCAGTATGCCAGACAAACTGCAAGTGCGCGCCTGCCCTGCCGTCGAAAACATAAACACCCACAGGCGAGTGCGGAAGCTTGTGGGCAATCTCGTCAAAAATCTTGCTTGGGAGGTAGTTTGATTCGCGTATCGCGATTTTGCCGTGCGCAATTGGATTTTTTTGACCTGCAATAATCATGTAGCGTTCGCCGGTCATAAGCCTTTCCTTGGAAGGTATGTTTGAATTGCATATAATCACGCCTGATTCCTTCATATCTGAAAAGAACGTGCTTTTCAGAGCTTCGTCCTCTTCAATTGATTTTCCGCTGCGATAAGCGAGCAGCGGCGCATCAGCAGCATCTGTGATTTCATCAAGCCCTGAGCTGGTTATGCCCAGCCTGTTGATTACAACCTTCTGCCAGTCAAGATAACTGTCTGATGAAAGCGCCTCTACTTGGAAGATATTGTTTCCCATAACCTTGACTTTTATTCCCTCGCCCCTCGCAGTCCTCATTGCCTCGCCAAGGTCGCGGTAGAATTTACGGAACCTCGGAACAAGAATCCCTTCCACAGGGATTCCGCCTGTGTCAACAGCGCCGATGTAATGCCTAAAAGGCTTGCTGGCAGGATTGCCGCAAGGGTCAACTGCGTAAATGCTGCCAAGGTCTGCGGCATTCATTACTTTTTTCTTTTGCCAGCCTTCGCGGTTGGCATTAAACTCGTCACAAAGCAATTGCCATGCGCGCTCGTCAAATTCCTTGAGCTCTTCAGTGCTCATTTGCGAGCCAGGAGTGTTTCCGATAAGCGCAATTAAGTCCAGTTTTTTCTCTGTTTCATTGCTGACCGCCTGCGGAAGCTTTGAGAAAAGATTCCTGAGAAAATCAATGTCACCATTCGCGTCGTTCACTACCGCAAACACTGCGTTTTCGGGCATGCCAGTAGTGAAAATTGCGCGCTCGTTTTAAAGGTGCGGAAAAGAAAGGTATTTAAACTTATTAAAGAAGCAATGGTGCATGCAGAAAAAAGAGGCTCACGGTCCGCACCCTTTGCACGCTGAGCTCGTGCTGACAAAGAAGCCAAAGGGAGCGACGGTAATTGAAGGGTTCCCCGGGCTTGGGCTTGTTGGAACAATAGCAACAGGTTTTCTGCTTGACCATCTGAAGTGCGAGAAAATAGGAAGCTACTACTTTGAAGACCCGCCTGCGACTTTGGCTGTGCACGGCGACAAGATAGTTGACCCGATTGGCATTTACTACAACAAGGAATACAACCTTGTGATTGTCCACGCAATAACATCTGCGCAGGGATTGGAATTCCACGCAGCAGACCTGATACTTACCCTGTGCAAGCAGATTGATGCTGCAGAGGTTATCACGCTTGAAGGGGTTGGCAGCTCTGAAACTGAGGAAACCCGCGGGTTCTTCTACACAGACCATCCCCAGCTGAAGAGCACAATGGAAAAAATGGGAGTTGACTGCCTTGGCGAAGGAATCATAATGGGCGTCACAGCTGCAATACTGCTCCGCAACCAGCTTCCAATACTCTCATTATTCGCTGAAACACACTCAAAACTGCCTGACAGCAAGGCAGCTGCTAAAATCATTGAAATTCTCGACAAAATACTGGGATTAAAGGTGAATTACACACCATTGCTGAAGCAGGCAGAGGAGTTTGAAAAGAAGCTCAAAGGCATGCTCAGCCAGACAATGAAAGCCCAGGAACTAAAGGAACAAAAGCAGGTTGGATACATCGGATAGGCATTCTCTCACTTTCGTTCTTCAACCCTGTCACTTTCTTATGTTTTAATGCCCAATTTTTCTGGTGCCTAAGGGCGTTCTGGCTCCTGAGTCGGTATCTTGGCTGATTCTGGCCTGCGACTCTTGGGATGTTGCTGGAAGTTAGGCACTTTGCGTTTGCTCATGCTTTCTTTCTTACCCTCACTTTTGTTCATGGTTGGTTTTTATTTTCCTTATTTAGAAAAATATAGACGAAAATATGCTTTGGATAATATTCTTTGCAAGACAACTTTTGTTAAAGATATTTTGTAAAAGAATATTCTGTGAAACAATTTTCCTAATTTCTATTTTATGCTACAACTGTCACTTGCGAAAGGTAATTGTTCTGCGCTCCGTCGGCAAAATGGCGAAAAAAAGCAACCGATTTAAAATGAATTTTTTACAGAAACAGTTTTTGACCAAATCAAGGGTTTTGAAAGGTTTTTGAGGCACTCAAACTTGTCAGGGAAAATGCCAGAATTACTCATAGTGGGGCCTCGAAGTGGGTCTTTTGGTGTAGAACCACGGGTATGCAGCAGGTCGACCTTGACCTTATTCGTCGGGAAAATCAGGAAAAGTCAGCGTTTTTGCCGACTCCGACTGGATTTTCGCTGAAACCACAATTTTGTGCACATCTGGAATGGGGATGGTAGGTGGTTTTAGTCGGGATTTTTAGCTAATCTGGGGTTTGATGGCTCAAAAATGCATTGAAGTACCGTATTCTGAGCCATTTTGAGAAAAAAGTCTGCTCTAAAGCGGTTTAAACGCGAAAACGGCTAAATTCTGGCATTTTGGCGACAGTTTCAATCATCCTTTGTCGGGTTAATGCCGACGCTGAGGCATCGGCAAACTCCACAAAGTGCGACTTTCTGGGGTTTCACTGGACACTGGTCGGGATTACGCAAGGCTTTTTAACCAGAAGGTCTAAACGCCTTGAAAATGAAAATCCAACTCGAACATTCAGAGGCGCCTGAACAGGCAGTTCCCGAGGATATCGCAAAGACACTTCTGGCCCGCTTTGGGCTTTTGCCGAGGAAAAAAGACGGCAGCGCCCAGATGCACAAGCTCCTTCTCGAGCTATCAGAGCGCAAGAAGGCTGCCAATAGGGAGAAAAAGCCTGAGCTGGCAGTAATGCCCGTCGAGGATATGGGCTCTTTCGCAGGCATAAAGCGCCAGACAATGTACGAGTATCTGCACCGCTGGCTTGACCTGAATATCCTCAAGAAAACCAGCTTTGTGAACAATGGAAAAGTTGTCATCGGTTATGAGCTGAACGGCACAAACCTGGAAGGGGCGTTCAGAAAGGCAGAATCGACGATAAAAACCCATTTGGATGGCTCTTTCAAGCTTATCGAACAGCTTCAAAGCGAGATAAAGAAGGAAAAGCTCAGGGCTGGGGCTTCTGAACAGCCTGAGGAGCCTGCATCCAGTGTGACAACAGAGAATTCAGGCCAATAACTACCTCTTTTGCCTGTTTCTGCCTGAATTTGGGCTCCAATTGCACAAATGCCTGCCCTTCGTCATACTTTTTCAGGATTGGAACCCCTTTCTCGACGAGGTTTGTGATAAATCCTGAAATAAGCGTGTCAGAGATGTTGAGCTTCCTGGCGAGCTGCTTGTAGCTGACAAAAGGGATGCCTTCTCCGACGATATAAAGCGCCTGGAAGACCTCCTGTTCGCGCTTTGTCAAAGGCTGGATTTCGATTTTTTGCTCTGCTTTTTTGCCCTCGACAAGAAGGAAAAGCTCCTCTATGCGGGCGTGAATCTTGTCGACCTTTTCCTCGACAGAACGGATGTATTCGTGGTTTGACTGGAGCTCGTTTGTGTTCTCGTTAATCGCTGCCCTGTGGTCGTCGAGCTCCTCCCTGAATGCGTCGAAAATTGAGTTCATGGCAAGCTCTGCGCCTGCCTCGTCCCTGTGCACTAACACTGCTTGTTTTGACTTCAAACTTTCCACCCCAACTATCCTCGATAACTGTGCTGCTTGTGATTGGCTCCTTTAAAAGGATTTTTGTGCTGGAAACCCTATCTTCCAACAGCCTTTTTCAGGTGCCCTCCGACCATAAGCAGCTTTTCCTTTCCTTCGTGAATAACTCCTATTGCAGACTCATCCTCAAGCTCCTCTAAGAGCCTGTAGAAGCTGCTCTTGCTGGCAAGGCCCTGTTCCTCGACGAGCATTTCCCTGAGCTGCAGCGCCGATATCTTGCCATATTTCGTGATCATGCTCATGATAAGCCCCTTCAGGTATTCCTTCGAATTCCTGGTTATCCTCTGGACAATCTTGTCCCTCAAAGCCTGTGTTCTCGACGGTGGAGGGGCAATGTGAGGCAATGCCTCGACCTCGTGCCTTATCTGCTGAACTGCTGGAGCTGCCTTTTGGTGCTCCAAATGGCGCAATTTATCCTCTATTTGTCTCATACGCTCTACCATGGTGTCGAAATCGTAATACGCGTCAATAATACGCTTTATTGTCTCAGAATCCTTTGGAACATCCCTTAATTCCGTTTGCATCCTCTCGATAAGCTGTTTCTGCCTGACTATTTCCTGCTCGTAGTCGTCGAGGTCGTGCTGCTGCTCCTCTATGAGCTGGTTTTGGCGGGCTGTCTGCTGCTGGAAGTACGCGAGCCATTGGTATATCGCGTTCGTGTCCTGCTTGACATGCGCAAAGCTGTCCTTTAAAGCGCGGTCAAGCTGCGCAACCTTGTCGTCAACCTCTTTTCCGAAAAGCCACCCCATGGCAAAGTGAAAACAAGGGCAGGTATAAAAAGTTTTCCAATACCCTGTTTTGTCCTCTTTTCTGCTGTTTTTGGGACGGTCCCAGGACCTTCCCATGACGTTCCCAGGACTGTTTTGGGACTATCAGCTGCCTTTTGGGAACGTTTTATCGTCGGTAAAACGTCATTCCCACATTCCCACTTGGGACTATCTGGGAATGAGCTGGGAATGAGTTGAGACGGAGGCGGGAATATCCTGGGAATGAGTGGGAATGAGAGTGGGACTATCGGAAACTTTCCGTGACGACAGGCTGGGAATGAGTGGGACTATCTGGGAACGTTTGGGAATGAGAATGTGGTGTTGGGAATGAGGCAGCGCCAGCAAGCTGGCTGGCCCCATTTCGCTAACGCTCAATGGGGCAATACTGATCTGTGGAACTGCTGCGAAAAGTTTGGGACTGGGAACGAAGCAGGGTTATTCCCGGCAGGGATTATCTGGGAATGAGAATGGGACTGGGAATGACTGGGAATGAGGCAGTGGCGCCCATATAATATAGTGCGACAAGAATGTCATAAGAGAGCCAAGACGGGGGAAGGCAAGGTCTAACCGTTGCCAATCTTGGCCCAGGGCAAAAGGGGCCTTCAGGAGGGCTTACTAGTGCCTAATGCTGGTGCCTAAGAACCAATAAAACACATAATGCCTATATGCGTCAAAGTGAGGCGTCCTGAAGGGTAAAGAAGGAGCCAGAAAGAGGGACTTTGTGAGTGAAAAGTGAGAGTTCAGAAAGGGTTTAGGATAGGTTAGGCACTATCTAAAACTAGTGCTTTTGACCAAAAGTGAGCAATTTGAGGGAGCAAAAGGGTTAAATATAGGGGTATTATTCATCAAAAGTGAGGCGATGCCGAACAGCGTTCGGCAAGTCATCAAAATGCAAGCATTTTGAGGCAAATGAGTATATGATGAACCCAAACGACAATCCTTGGTTTTACGCACCAGAACTGCCCCAGACGGGCGAAATAGTGCTTGACCCAGAAGAAGTTAGGCACTTGAAGGCTCAAAGGCTAGAAACAAAGGATAAAGTGAGCTTGTTCAACGGAAAGGGCACAGTAAACATAGCAGAGCTTATTGAAGAAGGTAAGGCAAGGCTTCTGGAAAGCCATGAAGTTGCCCAAAGCGAGTTTTCCCTTGCAATAGCAGTAGCAGTGCCAAAAGGAGACCGCGCTGACTGGATGCTCCAAAAGCTCACAGAATTAGGAGTATCGACGATAATTCCCCTTAAAACAGAGCATTCTGTAGTGCTTCCGCGCGAGGCAAAGCAGGAGCGCTGGCAAAGAATCCTGATAGAAGCCTGCAAGCAAAGCAAGCAGGCCTGGATACCTGAACTTAAACCCTTATCGACGATAGAAGAGGCTTTGAAGCAGGACGCAAAGCTAAAGCTTCTGCTTGACCAGGAAGGCAAGCCAATACTTGAAGCCCTTCAGGAAAAGCCAAAGAGCGCTATTGCCTTTATCGGGCCAGAAGGGGGCTTTACCGACGAGGAAAAAGCAGCCCTGAAGAAGGCAGGCTGCATTCCCGCATCTCTTGGCAGGAATATTCTAAGAATAGAAACTGCGGCAATGGCAATTGCAGCCATTGCCGGAATGTTAAAATAAACTTAAATAATGCACGCGCCGTTCACACAGCCATTTATGCACCTTTGGGTGTTGGTATACATGGCTCCGTCCCTGCAGTAATACTCAATAAGCTTGGGTCCGGCACCTCCAATCGCGACATTGTTGTTATCTGCACAGGTGTCTGTAAAGGGGGCGCTTGCATAAGTCGTGACTCCCCTTGTGTAAAAGTCCATGTCCCGCTCTGTGTCTGTGCAAACGTAGTTTCCCACGCTATTTCCTGTTATCTTGCCTGTAAACAGCAAAATCATTCCGACCAGCGCGATGACCGCAACAAGCCCGAGAATAACCAATTCCACTGAAGCTCTTTTGTTCATAAAATGCACCTCTTTTTGACTGATTTTTTGAAGTTATCGTGTATAAGTATTAAAACGTTTCCTTAAAAATCCTGAATGCAGGCGCCGTTAACACAGCCGCGCGGGCAGGTGTAAACATCAAATCGCAGAATATTGCCATTCTCGCAATATCCTTCTGCAAGGTAAAGCCCTTCTTTAACAAAATTTCCAGGCCCGTCATATGAAACACTGGGAAAGCGCAGGCAAGTATCCTCAAATGAAGATATTCCCAGACCCACTGAGCCCCTTGACTTGTAGTTTTTACCGTTGTCTGAATCAGTACAGCTTGTTGCCAGCGCATTTCCTGTTACAGACCCTTTGCCTGTGAAAACCAATATGAGCCCGACAAGAGCAATAACTGCCACAATTCCAAGAATAATCAATGCAACTGAGCCTTTCTTGTTCATGAAAATACCTCTTTTACTTATTTGTAGGAGTTATCATGTATGCGTATTAAAACGTTTCCTCAAATCTCCTAAATGCAGGCGCCATTGAGACAGCCGCGCGGGCAGGTGTAATATGCGAAATTCCTTTTGCTGCCAGCGCAATAGTTCTCTGAAAGGCCGTAAACTTTCGCAACGCCAGACATTGCACGTTCGCACTGGTCTATGAATTTGACAGGAACGCCATAGTCGCCGACAACAGTAACAATCCCCCTAACAGGATAGTTTAAGCCTCCGTCTGAATCAGTGCACGGCGGGATCGCAGCATTGCCTGTTATCTTGCCGGTAAACAGCAAAATCATTCCGACCAGCGCAATAACCGCAATAATCCCGAGAATAACCAATGCTATTGAGCCTTTCTTGTTCATGGGACGTTCCTCTTTTACTTAAAACATTACTGCAAGAACTTGCTGGGCCTGCATATTGCGTCTACGCAGAAACGGGGGCACCTGTAATATATCTTCTTCATCTTGTTATCCTTGCAGATAAATTCCCACAAGCCATCACCGCTTGGAGCCTCTGAGCCGTGGGCATTCACGCACGTGTCAACATAAGGGCGGTCAAGGGAATAAACAGTGCCCTTTACAGTGAAATTCAGCCCGTTATCAGTGTCAATGCAAAACGGCTCTGCTGCCTTGCCTGTCATTCCTGAGAACAGCAAAATAAGCCCTGCCAGCGCAATAACCGCGACTATGCCGAGAATAACCAGCTCAACAGATGCTTTCTTGTTCATCGTATTAACTCGAATGCCAAATCCGTATATAATCTTTTCCACACGCAAGCTAGCGGTCAGCAGAGCTGACGAGGCTTGCTACGCAAGCTTTTTAAACAGTCCACTATCCCTCCTTATTATGGAAGTCAAGATTCTTGAGGAAAAGAAGAGCAGGCTTGTTTTCAACATAGAGGGAGACGGCTCCACAATGGCAAATATGCTCAAGAAAGAGCTTTGGAATGACGAGCACGTCAAGGCAGCAGGATTCAATGTTGAGCACCCGCTGATTAACATCCCGACATTTATTGTTGAGACAGACGGCGCAGACCCAAAGAAGACTGTTTCTGCAGCAATAAAGCGAATAGCCAAGTCAGTTGAGAAGTTCAAGGACGAAGCAAAGGCTCTGAAGTAGTCCTTGCCACTACATCTAAGAATTATAAGCTGACAAAAGATAGCACTCCTTATGTTATACTGGACAAAAACACTGGTAACCTGCGGCGTGGCAGGACTGATAGGCGCTTATGCAGGGACATATTTGACTTTCCAGCGTTCAGAGCAGGCAAAAAAAGAGCTTGCAGAACTGATAATTGCGCAAAAACCAGACAAAACACACATTCTTGACATTAATGAAGACTGGATTCCTGATGTTGTAATGCAGAAAAACGGAAAATACATGACATTTCTTGGCCAAAAGGACGGCAGCTTCAAACAGATAAGCGACTCAACGATTGAACAGAAAATAAAAGACATATCAAAAAAATAAGTTTTTCTCATCCTAAAACTTTATATAGTGCCTAAGGACTTCTTTGTTTTACGATGGGCGGGTTTGTACGAATCAAGAAAATCAAAGGAAGCGAATACGGCTATCTTGTTGAGAATACATGGACAGCCAAGGGCTCGAGGCAGAAAGTCAAGGCATATCTTGGAAAGATTATCAAGCCAGTCAAATCAGCAGAGCTTCCTGCGCCTGAACTGAAAGAAACTTCTTACTCTGATGCAGTAAGGGCTATTGCAAAATGGACTCTTTTGCAGTATGGCTTTCAGGAAGGCTCGCAAAGTATGCTGATGCAAGGAACGGTGCTTGCAGACCTTGCTGAGCTGAAAGTAATCAACAGGACAAACCCTGCTGTTATTTCAATGCACGAAGGATTCCTCTGCCAGCATACCCTGCAACAGGCAGTTGGATTCATACCATCAGAAAACACAGAAGAAGTTGTTGGAAAAGAGCTCGCAAATGTGCTCCTTGAGGCAGGGCTTAGTGTCCCTCACGAGGTTTTCGTCCAGCTTTTTGAAAAAATTCACAATACTTATAAACAAAATATTAATCCAGAGGCACCATGATTCCGGAAAAAGTTCCAAGGCACATCGGAGTTATCCTTGACGGAAACAGAAGGTTTGCGAAAAAACTGGTGATGAAGCCGTGGATGGGGCATGATTGGGGCGCTAAAAAAATCAGGCAGTTCCTTGACTGGAGCCGGGAGCTCGGAGTGCAGGAGGTAACCGCATACTGCTTTTCAATGCAGAACTTCAACAGGCCAAAACAGGAGTTTGATTTCCTGATGGACACCTTTGACAAGGAATTTACCGCGCTTTCCACACCTGAGCAAGTTGAGGAATTGAGGAAAAACGGGGTCAGGATCAATTTTATCGGCAGGATTGGGATGTTCCCAGAGAATATCCAGAAGGGAATGAGAACGTTAATGGGACTGACCAAGGAAAACAAGCCGTTCGTGGCCAACTTCGCGATGGCATATGGCGGCCGTGAGGAAGTTATTGACGCCGCGAAAAAGCTTGGAGAGGACATAAAGGCAGGAAAAGTTGACATTGAAAAGCTGAATGAAGAGGTGTTTGGCAAGTATTTGTATCTTAACTCAGAGCCTGACCTGATAATCAGGACAGGCGGAGAGCACAGGACAAGCAACTTCCTAATCTGGCAGAGCCATTACAGCGAGTGGTTCTTCGTAGACAAAACCTGGCCTGAAATGGAAAAGGAAGACCTGGTAAAAGTGATTCAGGAATTCTCGCAAAGGGAAAGAAGGTTTGGGAAGTAAGAATTCTAAAACATAAAGAAAAAGAAGTAAAAATTTACCTTGTTCCGCAGCCGAAGTTGAATCTTAGTATCGGCTGTCCGCCGCAGATTGATTCAAGCATGGTCCTGCAGGTGGATTCTCCATCTGCAATCGCTGATGTGACTGTTGGCGAAGCCCTGACAATCTTGCTGCTGTATGCGCATACTCCGTCGCATCCGCAGGCATATCCGCCTGGCTGTACAATGCGGAATGGCTCTGATGTTGGGAATGTGTCCCGTGTCATTGGCCCTGTTGCCTCTCCAGTAATCTTGCCTGAGAAAAGCATGACAAGTCCGACAAGTGCAATCACCGCGACCAAGCCCAGAATTATAAGCTCAATCGAACCTCTTTTGTCCATAATACACCTCTCTTATGTTTTTTAGATAGCTTGCCAAACTGTGTATATAAAGTTTGCCCTCCTGATGCGAAAGCTATAAATACTTGTTTCTACTTCGCAAGAGTTATGAGGAAAGTGATTGTTTTGGCAGTGATTGCGATGCTTGTTCTTTTGGCAGCATGTGGCGGAAACCAGATGAAGGCAAAGCCATTGAGCGCAAGGACACCGACAGCAGCAGCAGTCAACGAAGCAGCAGCACCTGCGCCTCAGCCAACACCGACTCCAGCTCAGGATTCAGGCGTGTCAGCAGCAGATGCCCTTAAGGAGCTTCAGCAGCAGATGAAGAATGTTACTATTTCAACAGGCCCCAAGGTCGCGACAACAGGAATGCCTCCGGCACCTACAGGCGTAACCGGAAAGGATGCGCTTCTTGCAAGGACACGCGCGCTGATGACTCAAAGCACAGGAGTAAAGGACGTCTCAGGCGTCACCACCAGCTTCCCTAACTATCAGGACGCATCAAACCTGCCAAAAGAATATCAGCAGGGCGGCCAGTACGACAACTAATTTTCAGGATTCTTATCTACGCATTTGCAGATAGCGCTGCAAATCTTTATAATGACCATCAAGGTTACTTTCTATACAGAGAAAAAGAAGGCAGTGATGCAAAATGCCATTTGACCCGAGAAAACACATCATAAGACCGCCTGCAGCAGGTGCACCTCAGCCGCCAAGGCCATACAAGCCAGCAAAGCAGGTATTGCCAAGCACTTCTTCACGCCGCCTTGCCGCGGTTCCAGGCAAGATTGACATTGTTAAATTCGAAGGATTTCCTGATATTGTAAAGCTGGACTTTTCCCAGTATGAAGGAATTATGCCCCTTCTAAAAAGGCACATTTGCGCACGTTCTGAGCTGGAGGATGCAGTCAACAATATAATCCTCAATTTGCTTGTCAATTCACCGCAAAAAGTTGTCAGGGAAGGCAGACTGGATTACAACCACTTTGAGAAAGAGCACAATCACGGACAGCTGATGGAATATTTGCGGACAATACCCTGCCTTGAATTGATGAGATATAACTTCCCACACAACTTTCCCAGTGCGATAGGAAACTTTGCCAATAAAGAACGCGACCCCTCAACAGCGACCGACAAAAAATACCACATAGTATATCTTGATGACCCCAAAAGGACAGGGTTGGATGACTGGCAGAAGGTCCTGCAGGATTGCGCACTTCCAAGAACTGCCCCAAAGAGCGTGCTTCTGCTTAATCCAGGAGACAATCTTGACTGTGCTGAAGGGATGAAATACATCGGCAAGTTCGGCAAGGTCGGAATGTATCAGAAAGCGTGAATTTATCTGGCATAAGCAGGCTTGGGCTTGAAGCCGAAAAGACGGCCAAAAAAGGACCCGCGTTCCTTTGCGCCCCTGGGTTCAGGGGCAAGAGCCCTTTGCAGTTCCATTGCCTGGTCCATATCTTCAACCACACCTTTGGTCAAAGAAACAATTGCAACATCCCTAAACAAGGCGTTTATTAATTCTTCAACTTCTGAAGCATCAGGGTATGGTTTTGCCGTGCATCGCAAGAATGCCTGGAGGTAAGTCTTGACTTTGGGGATTAATTTGTTTGCAGATGATTTGGCGCTGTCCAGCGACGCTGAAATCTGCGGGGAGCCGTATCCGGTCAGGCTTTTTCTTTGGTCTGATTTTGGCAGGCTCATAAACCACTTGAGCATTACATCGCACTCCGTAAGAACATTATTCAGAGAATCAACAAACTGATTCATCAGTCCAATCAGCAAAGTGCATTCTCTTTTCAGGCGTTCGCGCTGCCCTGTAACATATCCCTCGCCAACCCCTGCAGCAAATGCTCCTTTCAAACCCATAGTTGCTGTTTGTGTCCGCTTAACAGCATCCTCAATCAAACCGAGCTGGCGAAGCAGGTCTTTGTGGTGCATCTGTGCCATATCCGCATTTGAGAACAATTCAACTATTAAAATGCTTTGTCAATGCAGACAGTATCAGAAAGTTTTATAAATACCCCCCTGTGAGCCAGAGTTACTTCCCGTCAACTACTCTTAATTGAGTAGGAGGGTCGAATAATGGTTAGCAAAGAAGAATTCATCCAAACATTGCAGCAAGTGAAAGCTAGTTCTCCTAAGAGAAAGTTTGCGCAGAGCGTTGACCTTATTATCAATCTCAAAGAGCTTGACCTGAAGAAGCCAGAGGAACAGGTTGATGTCTGGGTTCCTTTGGTAAACCCTAAGGGCAATGTTATCAAGATTGCCGCCCTTGTCGGCCCTGAAATGCAGGAGCAGGCAAAGGCAAACTGCGACCTTGTCATCATGCACGACGAGTTCAAGAAGTATGAAGGCAAGAAAAAAGAAATCAGGAAGCTCGCAAAGACAAATGACATGTTCATCGCCCAGGCAAACATCATGCCAGACGTTGCAAAATTCTTTGGTCGCGTTCTCGGCCCGCGGGGAAAGATGCCAAACCCCAAGGCAGGATGTGTCGTACCGCCAAACGCAAACCTCAAGGCATTGACAGAGAAGCTCAAGAGGACTCTCCACGTTGTCGCAAAGACGCAATTGTCTGCAAAGTGCTCAATCGGAAAGGAAGATATGCCTGATGAAAAGCTGATTGAGAACATACTGCTGGTTTACAATGCAGTCCTGCACGCACTACCACAGGAAATCAACAACATCAAGTCAATAATACTCAAGCTTTCAATGGGTCCGCCTTTCAAGGTTGGAGCCACAGCAGAGGAAAGGGCAGGAAAGAAAAAGGCTGCGCACGCAGTTGCAAATAAAGAAGCTCCTGAAAAGAAGGAAGAGCCGGCAAAGGAAGCTCCCAAGGAAAAGCCTGCCGAAGAAAAACCAAAGAAAGCTCCAAAAACAAAGAAGGCAGAGGCGAAACCATGAGCCGCAAGGACCGTGGAAAGAAAACCTCCAATGCAGCGCCTGAGAAAAAGGCAGTAATCAAGAAGATACAGGACCTGGCAAAGAAATTCCCAATCATAGGCATACTTAACATGCACTCATTGCCTGCAGCACAGCTGGCACGAATGAGGGGGCAGTTAAGGCAGAATGTCGAGATGATGATGTGCAAGAAGAGCCTTATCCTGCTCGCGCTTGAAAAATTAAAGGCAACGCACAAGGGCGTTGAAAACCTTGAAAAAATACTGCCAGACATGCCTGCGCTGATTTTCACAAAAGACAACCCATTCGCGGTTTACAAGACAATCAAGAAGAACAAGAGCAAGGCACCTGCAAAGGCAGGACAGCTTGCCCCATTTGACCTTATTGTTCCTGCAGGACCGACGGCATTTGCGCCAGGACCTGTTCTCAGCGAGCTCGCACAGCTTGGAATCAAGGCAGGAGTGGAAGGCGGAAAGGTTGCTGTCAAGCAGGACTGCACGGTATGCAAGGAAGGGCAGCCAATCAAGCTGGCGCTCGCGTCAATGCTCGCAAGGCTTGGCATAGAGCCAATGGAAATCGGGCTTGACCTTGTCGCTGTCTACGAAGCAGGCACAATCTATCCAAAGACAGTCCTTGACATTGACGAAGTTAAGTTCATGAGTGATTTGACAACAGCAGCAAGCTGGGCGTTCAACCTCGCAATGGAATCTGTCTATATTTCAAAGGACACAACAGAGCCATTGCTCCAGAAGGCATTTAGGGAGGCAAAGGCGGTTGCGCTTGAGGGCGGAGTCACAGAGCCAGAGCTTATGGGAGACCTTTTGGCAAAGGCAGAGCGCGAGGCAATGTCATTACAATCAGAAATACCAAAATAACAATTATCGGAGGCATCGCTGACTGTCGCCGACTTCGGTCGGCGGACTTGGCTGAGGCCAAGTGCGGTCAGCGGGTCTCCAAAACATCAAAATCAATCAATAATGTTTAGGAGGTATGAAAAATGGAATACATCTATGCGGCCATGCTAATACACAAGGCAGGCGGCAAGGTGGACGAGGCAACAGTCAAGAAAGTGCTGGATGCAGCAGGCGTCAAGTCAGACGAAGCGCGCATCAAGGCACTGGTTGCTTCATTGCAGGGCGTCGACATTGACGAAGCAGTGAAGAAAGCAGCTGTTGCACCTGTCGCTGTTGCTGCTGCGCCCGCGGGTGGCGAAGCAAAGGCAGATAAGAAAGAAGAAAAGAAGTCCGCAGAGGAAGGCAAGAAGCAGGAAGAAGCTGCAGCTGCGGGCCTCAGCGCGCTCTTCGGATAAGAAGAACGCTGAGGGCTCGTAGTTATACGCGCCTAGCGGCTGCGAGCCTACAACGAGCTAGGGGCACTGCTCTATGCTGACACTAGAGGAAAGAAAAGCTGTTCAAGCACAACTGGATGAGCTTCAACCACGTATCAAAGCGCTGAAGCAGAGACTTAACGAGTTAAACGACCAGAAGGAAAAGGCTTTCCAGCAGCGCAATCCTGTCGGCAAGGAGATTTCTTCTTTAATACACGACATAAAGCAGCTCAAGCAGGGGCGGGATTCCTTGACAGATGAAGTCAAGAAGCTCAAGGAGAACCGCACAGGGCTGAATGAGATAATCAAGAAGAAGATTGAGGAAGCCAAAAAGCTCAATGCAGAGAAGAAAAAGGCCACTGCAAAGCTCGGGCTGAAAGAAAATCCAGGCAATCTGAAGATGATGATGGACAAGCTTGAGCACAGAATAGAGACAGATGTGATTTCTTTTGAAAAAGAAAAGGCGATAATGAAGGAAATCAAGGAATTGAAGAAGCGCTATAACGAGGCAAAGGCATCAAGCGCTGTCTGGGACGCTGCGCACCAGATGAGCAAGGACATTGACACAATGCAGGAGCAGGCAGATGACATTCACCGGCAGATTCAGCAAAAGGCAAAATTAAGCCAGCAGAAGCACGAACAGCTTGTTGAGGAGAGCAGGAAAGTTGACGGGCTTCGCGGACAGGGAGACACGTTCACAAAGGACATTGGCCACAGGAAATCAGAGATTGCAAAGCTCTCAGAAGAGCTTGGAGCGCTTTTGAAGCAGGCAGCAGAGCTGAATACCAAGCTTTTTGCCGAGCGAAAGGAAAAAGAAGCCGCAACCGTCAATCAAAGGCAGAAGAAATTCTCTGAGAAATTGGCAGAAGTCAAGGAAAAGTTTGCAAAAGGCCAGAAATTAACAACAGAAGACATTATTATAATGCAGGGAGAAAATTAATTACTTCTTTTCCTGCTTTTCAACCTTGATGAATTCTGCGTAGTTGCATGCGCCGCAGACAAGGCGGTCCTTGTGGCTGGCAAGAGCAAATCCAGAGCCGCACTTCGGGCAGTACTTGTTCTTTTTCACGACTTTGTCGCCTTCCTTCTTGTACGTGTTCCAGATTCCTTTCGGTGCTTTCTTGTCTGCCATTTTAGACCTTTACCTCTGCCTTTTTGGGTTCTTCTTTCTTAGCTTCTGCTGGCTTTTCTGCCGGCTTTGCTTCCTTCTTTGGCTCCTCTTTCTTCGGCTCTTCCTTCTTAGCTTCAGCAGGCTTTGCTTCTTTCTTCGGCTCTTCCTTCTTAGCTTCAGCAGGCTTTGCTTCAGCTGGCTTTTCTGCCGGCTTTGCTTTAGGCTCTTCCTTCTTGGGCGCCTCTTTCTTCTCTTCTGCTTTTGGCGCTGGTGCCGGTGCTGCTGCCGGAGCCGCTGCTGGCGCTGCTGCAGGGGCTGCTCCTGGAGCTGCCTTGCCTGCTATCTTTTCCTTTGCCTTCTTGCCAAGCTTTACAACTTTCTCAAGCAGTTCCTTGCTTGGGTAAATGTGAGCCTCGAAACCTGCCTTCTGGCTGCCGAAGTTCGTGAAAACATGCACGATAAATATTGCCTCAGCCTTTGCACCGAGCTTTGTCGCCAAAGCGTCAGCCAACTGCTTCTGTGAAGGAGTCGCGCCGGTAAAGCTTATTTCGCCATGCACTTCCTTCCTTTGAAGATACGGATTTTCATTTGTCTTGCTTATTGAAATGTCCATTTAAGTCACCTTAATTGCGTATTCGCCCTTGACATCAATTCCCATTTTCTTTGCGATATCGCTCTTGTTAGCGTCAAGTATGTGAATCCTGCCCTTCCAGTTCAAAACAAACTGGGCGCTGTGGCAGACAGGGCATTCATCGCCATCGACAAAAAGCTTGCATTTCTTGCATGATTTCTTTTTGGACATGTTTTCACTTCTCCTTCTTGGACTTCTTTTCCTTTTTCTCTTCCTTTGCAGCTACAGGCGGTGCCGCAACCGCTGCCCAGTCTGTCTTGCCCATTCCAAGCTGGCGCATTGTCAATCCAATCTTCGGGTTGTTCGGGTCCTTGAACGACACTGCAATGACACGAGCCCTGCAGACGTCTCCAACCTTCAGGAATCTCTTTGAGTCCCTTCCTGTAAGGACCTTGTCCTTTGCGAATGAGACAAAGTCATCCATTGTCTGCGAAATGTGAATCATTCCGTCAATCGGACCCAAAGTTATGAACGCGCCGAAGTCAGCGATGTCCTTTATCCTGCCGACAACGACTTCCTGCAGTTCAGGCTTGTAAGAGAGTATCTCGAAAGTTGTCTCGTAATAGCTTGCGCCGTCTCCTGGGATTATGACTCCCTCGCCGACTTCCTTGACATCAATGACGTCAACAACAACACCCATTGACTGGTCGATAAGGCCGTCATACTTTAGCTTGATTCCTGCCTTGACTGCATCCTTCAGGTCTTTGCCAAAGAACCTTGGCGATACCCTGATGTGGTCCTGCACGGTTATTTTGTAAAACATTTTGTTTCCTCGGTTTGCATCAATGCCCCGAGCCAAAGAAGCCGAAGCATCTCATTATAGACTGAGAGGACAGAGGTTGCTTTTTAAAGGTTATGGTTTGGGGATGATTTCCAGATATTTTTTCTGGCGTATGATTACAACAGGAATTCCCTTTGCCTTCAGCTTGCGCTTCAGGTCCTGGTCCTGTGTTGCGACAATCGTGTCCTTGTCAGCGGCGTTGAGAATAAGCGTGTCTGTGTAGCCTTTTTTGTCTGTAATTATTATTCCGATGCGCTTTTTCATTATGAGCTGGTTTGCGAGCCTTGCACCGATTTTGACATCTGGCTTTCCCTTGGTGATTATGGTATCAAGCTCGTCAAGAGTCTTGTCAACTGACATCAGCCGGTAAGTGAATGGGATAATCCTCTCAAGCTCCCTGAAGAAGTCAACCTTCCACGAAAGGCAGTCTACAAGGAAGTTTGTGTCAAGGATAATTGTTTTCATATGTCGGAAACCGCTTGTGCGGACACCTCTGGCTTAAACCTGTGGGAGGAGTACCAGCGGTTTCCGAGCATGCTCAAGAACCACTTGCTCCTCCTTGCGTAATTGTTCATCATAGTCACCACACCACCTGCGGTAGCAGGTGGTTCTTGACAACAAAGATTAACGAGAAGGGGTAATTAAAGCTTGCCTATGCTGTCTTTCCGCCAGGGATGTGGAAGATGTCACACTGCTTCATGCACAAAGGCTTGTTTGCAGTGCATTTCGTGATATCTGCCTGGCGTTTCACAGCCATCATGCACCACTTGTAAGCGTCATTGCAGTTGTTCTGGCAGCGCACAATGTTGCGCCAGGAATACCTTTCTGTAAGCTGGACGGGCGAGTTCTTTTTCAGTGATATGCACCTGCCCATTGAGGGCGAGCACTTGTCGCATTCGCCTGAGCATTCCCTGTCATGCAGGCAGACACTTCCGCAGGTTCCTGGAAGGTTTGACATGCGCGCACCCCAGAATGCCATTCCTGTGGTGCTTGGGCCTGAGAAAATAACAAGCACGCCAATAACCGCTATGAACAGCACTACGAAAAACACCGCGATATTGCCTCTTTTTTGCATACTGCCTGCTTATGCCTTCTCTTATAAAAGCGTTTCGGCAACAAGTAGCTTTTTATACCACCCTTTGCGTTTGGCAAAGCGTGGCTAATGAAAAACAAATGCTAAAGGAAGTCCTGAATGGCATCACGCCGTGCAGGGAAGAGCGCGCAGCTACATTTCAATTAGTTGACACTTTCATTTCACAACTCAACAGGTCATTGAAAAAGAACAAGTGCTCTGCAGAGGCGGTTCTTGGCGGAAGCTATGCAAAGGACACCTGGCTCAAGGGCGACTATGATGTTGATGTTTTCGTGCGGTTCTCGCTGAAGCACAGGAAAGAGAACCTGAGCAACCTGCTTACAAAGGCATTGAAGCCCTGGAAGACAGAAAGGGTGCACGGCTCAAGGGATTATTTCTGGGTGCACGAAAAAAGGTTCAGGTTTGAGATAATCCCTGTGCTCGCAATCAAAAAAGGCAGCGACGCAGAAAACGTGACTGATTTTTCGCCGCTGCACGTGCAGTGGGTCAACAAAAACTGCAAAAAATACAAGGATGACATCAGGCTTTTCAAGAAATTCTGCAAGGCGCAGGGGGTTTACGGCGCAGAAAGCTACATCCGCGGATTCTCAGGCCACGTTGTTGACATACTTGTCGGGTACTACAAGGGATTTTTGCCATTGCTGAAGGCAGCATCGCAATGGAAGCCTAAGACAATTGTTGATTACTACCATCATTTTGACAAAAAAGCATTGTTTGTCCTTAACCGCAGCAAGATTCAGGGGCCGTTGATAATAATTGACCCTGTTCAAAAGGAAAGAAACTCTGCAGCAGCCCTGAGCCAGGAAAAATATGACGGGCTTGTAAAAGCAGCGCAGAAGTTTTTGAAAAAGCAGTCAAAAGAGGCATTTGTCGAAACAGAGGTTGACCTTGGAAAGCTCGCAAAGCTCGGGCACCTTGTGCATGTCTGCGCAAAAGTGCCAAAAGGTAAGGAAGATGTTGTCGGAACAAGGCTTTTGCACGTGTTTGAATACATCAAGAGATACCTTGAGGACTTTGAAATAAAGATAGCAGGCTGGCGCTGGAACAAGGGGCCAGAGGCAGAGTTATGGTATGTTGTCAAGGAAAGCAAACTGCCTGCGGTGATGATACACCCCGGACCTCCGCTTGAGCTCAAGGAAGCTGTTGCAAAATTCAAAAAAGTGCACAAGAAGACTTTTGTTTCAGACCACAGGGTGATGGCAGAGGTAAAACGGGAGTGGCGCACTCCGGAAGCAGCTGTTAATGCAGCGGCAAAAGACAGCTACCTGAAACAGCGCAGCATAACAATAAGCATAATCCTTTTGCAGGAGACGCACGGATGAACATCATTGACATAATACTGCACGTGGACAAGTATCTTGACTTAATCATACAGAATTACGGCGTATGGACTTACGCACTCCTGTTCATTATAGTTTTCCTTGAGACAGGGTTTGTTGCAACGCCATTTTTGCCAGGAGACTCTTTATTGTTTGCCGCAGGAACATTTGCCGCAAGGGGCTCATTCAGCATCGGACTCCTGATTGCATTGATTGCAATCGCGGCAATACTCGGCGACACTGTAAATTACTGGGTTGGCAGCATTCTCGGCCCAAAGGTGTTCAGGCAGAAGAAAGGATTGTTCTTCAGAAAGGAATACCTGGAACGCACACACCTTTTCTATGAGAAATACGGCGCAAAGACAATAGTGCTCGCGCGCTTTATTCCGATTATCAGGACATTTGCGCCTTTTGTGGCAGGCATTGGAAAGATGCCATATCCAAAATTCTTGGTTTACAACGTGGTTGGCGGAATTGCATGGACGCTGCTGTTTGTGCTTGCGGGCTACTGGTTCGGAGCAATCAACTATGTGAAGGAGAATTTTTCACTTGTCATCCTCGCAATAATAATCATTTCTTTTGTCCCGCTGGTATGGGAATTAATAAGCCACCGCTGGCACAAGAAGAAGTACAAAGCTTGACTATTCTGTAGTGGTTACTAATAATTTTATACACTCTGCCGCCTATTTTGCTTAAATCAATATATGGAGGGATAAAATGGAAAAGATAGGAACATGGGCATTCTTGATTGGCGTACTCATCGCCGTTGTGGCCGGACTTATACCGAGCTTGCCAGCAGCACAGGTTGCATGGGTGCTCGTCATTCTCGGCCTAGTGGTTGGGTTCCTGAACATCAGGGCACGTGAGGCACAGGAATTCCTTGTCGCCTGCATCGCAATCCTGGTTGTCTCAGGCATGGGCGGGCTTCCCCCATTGGGAAGGACACTCGGAACAATCCTGACCAACATGATTGCCTTTGTCGCGCCAGCAGCACTGCTTGTCGCACTCAGGGCTATCTGGGACCTGGCAGAGGACTAAGAAAATTTTATTTTCTTTTTTTATTTTTATTTAAAAAAAGGTTGACAATGACACGCGAAACTGATTTCATTCTCTGGTTCAAGGACTTAAGGATAGAGGATGTGCCGCTGGTTGGCGGAAAGAATGCATCCCTTGGAGAGATGTACAGGGAGCTAACAAGAAAAGGGGTAAGGATTCCAAACGGATTTGCAATCACTGCTCACGCTTACAAGCATCTTTTGAAGCAATCAGGAATTGAGAAAGAGATGAAGGCCCTTCTCGAAGGTCTTGACGTGAAAAACATGAGACAGCTTTCGGAAAGGGGAAGGAAAATCCGCGAGCTGGTACGCAGGGCAGAGTTCCCAGACGACCTCAGGGATGCAATATTCAGGGCATACACGCTTTTGAGCAAGGAATACCGCTCTAATGAGGTTGATGTTGCTGTCAGGAGCTCTGCAACAGCAGAAGACCTGCCTGAAGCAAGCTTCGCAGGCCAGCAGGAGACTTATCTTAACATAGTCGGCGAGCACGCACTGCTTGACGCCTGCAGGAACTGCTTTGCATCATTGTTCACAAACAGGGCGATTGCATACAGGGCAGAAAAAGGCTTTGACCACTTCAAGGTCTACCTGAGCATAGGCGTCCAGAAGATGGCGAGGTCTGACCTGGCAAGCTCAGGAGTGATGTTCACACTAGACACAGAGACAGGATTCCCGCATGTCTGCTTTGTGACAGGAAGCTATGGGCTTGGCGAGAATGTAGTGCAGGGAGCAGTCAACCCTGACGAATTCTACGTTTTCAAGCCGACTTTGAAAGAAGGATACAAACCACTCATACAGAAAATAATCGGCGAAAAGGCAATAAAGATGATTTATGCAAATGAAGGCCCCCGTCCGACAAAAAACATTCCAACCCCTGATGAAGACAGGAAAAAGTTCTGCATTACAGATGACGAGGCATTGCAGCTGGCAAAGTGGGGGGTAATAATTGAGGAGCACTATTCGCAGAAAAAAGGCAAGTGGACTCCGATGGACATAGAGTGGGCAAAGGATGGGCAGTCAGGAAAGCTTTTCATTGTGCAGGCGCGCCCTGAAACAGTCCAGAGCCAGAAGGCAAAGAATGTTCTTGAGGAATACAAGCTGAAGGAAAAAGGAAAAGTTCTGGCTTGCGGCAAGAGCGTGGGCAACAAGATAGGACAGGGAGTCGCACAGGTAATCAAGGATGTAAAGGAAATCTCACACTTCAAGCCAGGAGATGTGCTTGTCACAGAAATGACAGACCCTGACTGGGTTCCGATAATGAGAATGGCAAAGGCAATTGTCACGAATAAAGGCGGCCGCACCTGCCACGCGGCAATTGTTTCGCGCGAAATGGGAATTCCCTGTGTCGTTGGGACTCTTAACGGAACTGACAAGATAAGGAGCGGGCAGAAGGTCACTGTAAGCTGCGCAGAAGGCGAGGAAGGCAGGGTCTATGAGGGCATTCTCAAGTTTGAGGTGCAGAGGCTTGACCTGAAGCAGATGCCAAAGACAAAAACCAAGATTATGATGAATGTGGGCAACCCTGACGAGGCGTTTGAGCTGAGCTTTATCCCGAATCAGGGAGTCGGGCTTGCAAGAATGGAGTTTGTGATTAACGAATTCATCAGGATACACCCGATGGCTTTGCTGAATTTCAAAAACATAACTGATTCTGATGTCAAAAGAAAGATTGAGCAATTGACTTACGGCTATGCAAACAAGGCTGACTTTTTCGTTGACAAATTGGCGCAGGGAATCGGAATGATTGCAGCAGCGTTCTACCCCAATGACGTTATTGTCAGAATGAGCGATTTCAAGACAAATGAATACGCAAACCTGATTGGCGGCGCTGTTTACGAGCCGAAAGAGGAAAACCCCATGATAGGCTGGCGCGGGGCAAGCAGGTATTACCGCGATGGCTACAGTCCGGCGTTTGCACTTGAATGCAAAGCGCTTAAACGAGTCCGTGATGAATTCGGATTGACCAATTTGAAAGCAATGGTGCCATTCTGCAGGACAGTTGAGGAAGGAAAGAATGTTATCGCAGAAATGAGCAAGCACGGATTGAAACAGGGCAAAAATGACCTTCAGATTTATGTCATGTGCGAGATTCCAAGCAATGTAATACTTGCAGAAGAGTTCAGCAAGATATTTGACGGATTCAGCATAGGCTCAAATGACTTGACGCAATTGACACTTGGTCTTGATAGGGACAGCGCGATTGTCGCAGACCTGTTTGATGAACGCAATGAGGCAGTAAAGCGAATGGTTGAGTACGCAATAAAGACAGTAAAATCCTGCCACAGGAAGATTGGAATCTGCGGAGACGCGCCGTCAACACACTCTGACTTTGCGCAGTTCCTTGTGAAGTGCGGAATTGACTCAATTTCTCTCAGCCCAGACGCAGTTGTCAAGACGACTTTGAAGATTGCTGAAATGGAAAAGAAGCTCAGGCGCTGATTGTCAATTATTTAGCGCTTCCCTGCAACTGCTTTTGCAATAAGAGCAAATATTCCAGATATGATTGTCGATGCAGCAAATAAAATAGGTATTAAAATAATTCCATAACCTGCCATATCACCGCCAAAAGTTGGATAGATTTGGTTCATAATAACAAGCATTACAGAAAACATAACAAAACTTGCCAGAACATTTGCCAACCCGAATAAAAGCAATGACACTACTGATTTGCCCCAAGTTTCTTCTTGTATTATTTTAAATTCTATAAAAGTGCAGACCACGAGTAACAAAATAAGTATCTGATACCAAGGCGTGTAGTGTGAGCTTGCAAAACTAATCGCATAATAAATTGTAACAATCAACGGAAGAATAAATGACGAAACCCAGAAATACTTGCTTCGACTAATGCCGTCTGCTTGCATACGCATGCTAGATATGTTCTGTATTTAAAACTTATGGAAGAAATCACTCGACAACAACTATCTTCTTGTTCAGGTTTCTGTTTATTTCCCACGAGAATTCATTGAGGATTTTCAGCTTTGCTTTCCTGATTAATGGTTTGTAATTGATTGTGTCAGGGAAGCCAAGGACTGCTTTGCCTGTCAGGACCTGCTTCAGCCTTGCAAGGAACTTAGCATAAAGCAATTCCAAGCCTTTTCTCGGCGTATTCCTGCCATATGGAAGGTCTGCGACAAGATATTTTGCTTTGCTGATGGTCAATGCGTTCTTTTTTTGCAGTTTGTAGCGCTTTATTCCGTAGCCCTCAAGGTTTTTGACTGCTTTTGACAATAATTCAGGCTCAATGTCATAGCCAACTGGAGTTAATCCCATCAAGCCTGCTTCGATTAAGGTTCCTCCTGCTCCGCAAAACGGGTCAACAAGCTCTCCTTTTGTGATTCCTGTGAGGTTTACCATTGCCCTGGCCAGCTGCGGGTGTGTTCCTGTCGGGTGCGGGGCTGGCCAGCGGTGCACTTTCCTGCTTTCAAAGTCCTCTGTGTTCTGCCACAAGAGCTTTCCTGCAATCACTTTGCCGTCAATAAAGAAGAAATTAAACCAGGAAACAGGTTTTTTCATCTCTGCCTTTGAGTTTTTGATTTTTTCCGCAACCTGCTTGGCTATTGCGCGCTCAATGCAGGAGTCAACATGGTGGCAGGTGACCTTGAAGTTCTTCCTGTAATGCTTCTGCCAGTTGAATCCTGAGATTTTTCTGCCCAGTTGAGAGCGGTTGCAGGCAAAAAGAAACTCATAAGCAGAATGCGAGAGCCCAAGGCGGTGAAAATCAGCGGATTTGGCATCTGCAACAAGAATTTCATTGCCATAAAGCCCGATTTTCCTTCCCTTGGCAACTTCCAAGGCTTCAGCTGAGGCAATATCTGCGTAGCGCTTGTACAGTTGGAAGAAAACTTTCATTTCTTCTTGAGAAGCTTCTTTGCCTGCTTGTTAACTATCCATATCACGACAAAGAATGTTACCAGCATCAGCGCAAAGCCGAGCTTTGTCCTTGCATAATCCCAGTAGCTGACAGTTCCAGCAAATGCAGTGATTACCGTACCGATGAAGACTCCCATAAGCACTGCGTCAGTAAGCGGAAGCAGTATCGCGAGAACCAAAATCACAAGGTTGAAGCCAGTTATCAGCGAATATTTCCATCCATTGTAAACATTGCGCTCCTCGTTCCATGCCTGTTCTGCAACGCGCTGCTTTGCAAGGCACTCGTTTGTCTTTGCCTGCTGTTCTGCTGTCATTACTTTCTGTTCTTCTGCAGTCATCTGAGCGTTCGGAGCATATTGTGCATAGCACTCCTCTGCGCCGCGCCAGTATGATTCTGTTCCCGTGAACTTCGGGAAGAATACATTAGCCCCAAGGAATACCATCGGGACATAGAGCAGTGCGATAACCAATACATACAAGAGTTTTAGCCAGTTTGCCATAGCGGTAAGTTAAGAAGGGGGGATTATAAATTTAACTGTTTGCCTTGTATTTTGCGTCAAGTGCGCGAAGCACATTGTTAAAACTCTTTTTGCCGTCTGTTGCAGGAATACTGCGTGTCAGGCAGACTGGCTTTTCTGCCATGAATGCCATTCCAAGGTCAAACTTGTTGTCATTATTATTGCCTGTCCACAAAACATGAACATCCTTTGATTTTTCCATTGCAGCCCTGCGCGCGCTATATGCCGCAATGCAGGTTACGTCGTCAATTGCATCTTCTCTTGGCGGATAATACACATGAGTGCCAAAGGACTCAAGAGCATGCACGTAATCCTCAATAAAATCCCTGTTAAGAAAATCCTTCCATTCAGGGCAAAGAATGTAAGCCATGTGCTCATCAGGCCATTTTCTGGCAACAGGGTTTGGCTGCACACCAGAAAGACTGTCAAGCGCAAGCACAAAGTTTGCAAGGCTTGGATAGGGTGTTGTTTTAACAGCTTCCTTATTGATTATTTTCAAAGGCGTTCTTGCCATAAAAACCATCCCCAGGTCAAACTTGCTTCCGTCGCTGCCAGGGGTCCAGTACAAATGGACCTCGCTTGCATTTCTTATTACATCCCTGTTCTGCTCGCATATTTTCATCCCGATAGGATCGCCCTGTTTTGTGTCCCAGAGCGGATAATGCACTTTTTTGCCCTGAGCCTCAAGCTGCGCCACATAATACATCAGAAAGACTTCATCAGGATATTGTGAATCACGAACAGGACTGATTAAGAACACAGTGTCTTCCGAAGAGTTGGTTTTGCTCACAAAAACGCAACTGGCAAGGTCAATAAAAAGCTTCACATTTACAATATGGAAAAATATTAATACTTAATGGGCGGAAACAGAACTATGCCAAGAGGAAGACCTATAAAGTCAGAGATTCGGCAAGGTATGGTTGAAATTCTCGCGGTAAAGGGCTCTGCGTATGGTTATGAGCTTGCCAAGATTTACAATGCGATTTTCCCGCAGTGCACGCGCGAAAATGTATATTATCACCTGCGCAAGGGAACTGCAATAGGCGAGTTTGTCGTCAAGGAGATAAAAGAGGAGCACGGCGAATATTCCTGGGGCTCTGTTGTTGAGAAGAAGTATTATGCCCTTGGACCAAATGCAAAGCCTGTTGGAAACGAGCGAGTGAAGAAGTTCTTTGAGGGGAGGAAAGAGAATCATTAAAGTTCTTTAATACTGACTGGATTCGCACGATATTTAGGGTCACGATATGGGTGATATGTGATTTCAAATGTCTTATTTTCACACTCCCGCACAAAAACACATGATCTATTTCCTAACAATGAGTTTCTAAGACTTTCAAGCGGTAAACCCGTATCAGGATCATGCAAAAGATGCAGATCGCCAAGCGATTCTTTCAAAAGGATGTGCGCAAGAGGTGCGTCATAGCCTGCGGGATCCTGCTCAAGAAATTCATACTTTAGGCCTTCAGAACGTTCGTAAAGCTCGTTGCAATCAATTTTTCCATTGATTGCATCGTTAACTATATTGCCCAGACGTTCTTCCAGCGCAACATTTCGTTGTGTATTATATTTCAGGGTTTGACTCACAATACCCCCGAAAGGTTTCGTAATATTTAACACTTTAGACATTTGAGGAAGGAACCATGCACTATTAAAAATGAGCGTGTTAAGAAGTTCTTTGAAGGCAAGAAATAATTAATGACACTTGCCGACGCATTGCGCTGTGCAGAATTCTATGAACTTTGGCTCGCAGATTCTCGCGCTCCTCAATGAGCACGCTGTGGAACAGGCAGACGGGTCAATTATGTTGCCGCAGGCTGCCTTGCAGTCAGTGCCGCTTGGCTTGCTGCAGGAGAATGTCGCAGAAGTTGTGCACGAGGCATCGCAATTGTCAACGCACGCCTTGTAAGGGTCTGCTGCAGGCTTGCTTTCAGGTATGATTATTACCTGAGGCTCTGGCCTTGGAAGAACATTAGTGGGAATTCCGCTCGGAGGAACTGGCACAGGCTTTGCTGGCTGTGCGGCTGGCTGTGGCACTGGCTCGCTGGTAACAACAACATCCTTTGGGCCTGTCTGCTCCTGAGTGATTATTGCACCGCCTGTTGGCGATGTCTGGCAGCCAAGCAGGGCTATCACAAGAACGCATGCCACAATGCTAATGAATGAAGCCTTTGACAACATTGATAACCACCAGCAGCAAAAACGCGATGCTGATAAACCTCGAGACTTTCAAACCAATCGGTAGCTTAAAAAGCTTTTGCATTGCGAGCTGCAGCATCCTTCCGCCGTCAATCGGGCCAATGGGCAGGAGGTTGAACAAGCCGATGCCGAGGCTCAAAAGGAAGAGCCAGTACAGCAGGCCGAAAAGCCACAAGATTATCGGCACAGACCACTCGCCGTATTTTTCCTTGAATGGCGGTTTTATCTCTGCGTGCTGCCTTGAAAACACCCCTAGATAGACTTTGGACTCATTCTTCGGGTTTTTTACGAGCGCAACATTGTATGTTGCGTTCCTTGTCTGCAATGCAATTGTGTCACCTGGCTTTTTTGCGGATAGTGCTGTGCTGAGGTTGTCAAGGTAAGCTGTTGGAAGGCTGTCAATTGATGTTATAATCTCGTCTTTCTGCATTCCTGCCAAAGCAGCAGGGCTTCCTGTTTCTACGCTGGTTATCCTAACGCCGTCAGGCAAAAGCATTGACTGCGCCAATGGGTTTGCGGCAAAAATGACAATCAGGAAAATAATCCCCGCCATGACAAGGTTTGCGAAAGGTCCTGCGGCAAAAACGCTCAACTGCCTGAATTTGGACTGCTTCTGCAGGTATGCTTCGTCAGGCTCGACAAAAGCAGCAGGAACAATCGGGACAATCACCCCAAGGAATGCAAGCCCTGCGTTCCTGACAGGCATTTTGTAAATCCTCGCAGCAATGCCGTGGCAGAACTCGTGCACTCCTGCGATAAGGAAAATGCTCAACAGCCAGTAGACAAACGGCACAAAAAACACACCCTCTGCCTGGAATGGAAGCACTGGCTGGATTCCCGGGGCTGATCCGGGTGAAATGAAAAGCAGGGCAGTGGTCCTGATTAGCTCATAGCTTATCATCAGCATTCCTGCAAAGCCTGCTACAATCCCGATGCCGAAAAACCACGACCAGAACCTCGGCATCATCTGCGCGAGCCTGTCCATGAACTTCAGCCCCTTCTGGGTGCGCCACATCACAAAGTACAATATTGGGAAAATCCCCTGCATCTGGATGTTCTTGCGCTGCAGGATAGAAAAGAGAATCATCAGGAGGATAAACGCGATAAGCAGAATGTATTGGGAGTCCATTAGAGAACAGGCAATCTACTCGTATAAAAGGTTTACTTCTTGCGCTTTGGCTTGAAGTGCTTGTTCTGGCATTTCCTGCACTTAACCGCGCCTTCTGCTATCTTCCTGTTCGGAGCATTGATTACAGACTTGCATCTCCTGCAGACAAACTTGTTGCGGAACATCCGCGCGTCAGCTTCGGGGAACTTGACCATTAGTCAGCACTGCTCTTGATTTGCTTCATTACCTTATCGCCCAGTATGATCCAGTACAAAACCTGGCATCCCTCGACAACGCCTTCCTTTATATCCGCAGGTATTGCCAAATCAAATGTTTCGTATGTCTCTGTGTCCATAACGTTTGCCTTGTCTCCGGTAACGCTGAGGACCTGGGCTGTCTTCTTCTCTATGAGTGGAACTTCGACGTTGTCGTGGCCTGGCATGATGACTTCGCGCTTCTTTTCATCTATCAAGCCTATTGCGACAATGCGGACTTTTGCGTGGCCGTGCTTTCCTGACTTGCTTATGTCAGTGTTTACGACTTTGCACGCAACGCCGTCAACAAGGATAAAGCTTCCTTCCTTGATAGACGTTGCTCCCACAAGTTTCGTCGACATTATCCTTTTCGGAAAGAGGGCTATTTAAATAGTTTTCGTTAGAATATGGTGTTAATCATAACCAGTCCCAGAATGAGCTTCTCTTTGCCCTTGAAACAAGCTGTGAAAGCTCCCTTTCCAGATGCGCTGAATTCGGGTATGACTTTTCGTCTTTCCTGAACTGTGAGCTGTGGAAAGTGCGCTTTAATCCTGCGCCCTTGAACTGGTGCTTTTTGTGCAGTAATTCGTGGTACATCACATAGTCCATCAAATGCGGATGCTCAAAAAGGATTGAGCTTATGCTTACAGTGTCAGTGCCAAGGTCATAGGAGCCGAGCTTTGTGACTCCATTGCCAATCACAAGGTTTGGCTGCTCGACAATCCCGCTGAAAAAGCCATCATTTACGCGCCTGAAGCTGGCTTCAAGGACAGGATTTGTTTTTGTCTTTGCAATTGTCCTTGGGACGCTCTTGATGAAATAATTATACAGGTCCATCGGCGTTGAGCCCCGCCTTTCCTTGAACAGCCTGCACAGCAAATGCTGGACCAAGCCGAGCTGGATGTCCCTTGAGACTGTTTTCCACTGCCTGCTGAGATTAAGGACGATATGCTTCTGCATCCTGCTGAGCCTGATGTTCGCATTGTAGCCCTTGAACTTTCCAGAGTACTTCACCTCTGCAGAATAAACATACGGCTTTTCAGGAAAAACCGCGTTAAATGCCTCCCTAACAAGGTCCATGGAAGACTGCTTATTGGCGCGATACATAAATATTCCGCGAAATGTTTATATAATGCTGTTCAAAATACTGCACTGGTGGTTTGGTTGGTTAAAAACGGGGCAATGAGAGGATTGGTTCCTGGACTGACAGTGGTGCTAATCCTTTTGCTGGGCTTCCTTGCATTCCGAGGCGGATTCAGCCTTTTGAGCCCCACAGGCCTTGTTGCTCTGGACAACAGCACTGTTTCAGGCACATTTGACATTACCAAGAGCGACGTGATTATCTCTGCAGACCACACCGCAATCAAGTTCTCAGCGCCAGAATCTGCGCGCATTACCACAAGGACTGATGAAATCAACAGCTCAGGAAACTTCATGGTGGCTGACTTTGTCGGCACGATAAGGTGGGACACAAAGAACATCGTCCTTGAAGGAAACATGGAAAGCCTTAGCGGCAACCAGCTGAATATCAAGTTCACAAACAGGGAAAGCGCGACAATAGTAATGAAAGTCGGAAGCGTTGAGGCGCTCACTGTCAACATGTCCTCGTTCAGCGAGAAGCTGACAGGAAGCATAAGGCTTGAGAACAGGTTCACAATAAAGCTCAACCAGACGCAGGTCAGCTTCAGGGACTATCAGGGAAGCGTGAACATACAGCGCGTTAACAACATCACGACAATGATGGTTAACGGAAGGGCTGAGAACTCGCGTGTGGAACAGGAAAACATCATCAAGAACATTGCTTAATATCCTGCTTCGTATCTCAGTATCGCGCCCATTTTTCCAAGGTCTTTCAACTGCGACCCTTCCCTTGTTTCTGTTGAGATAATCTTGATAGTTGTGCTGAACTTCTTCGCGATCTGCTCAAACTCCTCAATCTTCTCGTCAGGCAGCTGCTCTGAAAGAAGCAGGGTGTCAACTGTACCCATCTCAAGCATCCTCCTGACTTCTGCCTCGCCATACGCGACCATGTTGGGCTTTGTCGCCAAAAGCTCAAGGAACCTTGTGACAATCTTTTTCTCATCTGCAATCTCCTCTTGCGCAAGGATGTCCTGGGACTTGTCAACAAGCTCTTCAAGCCCGAATTCCTCTGTATAGCTCAGGTCCTTGATGCCGAGAATCTTTTTCTTGAGGTCTGTGGTGATTAAGCCGCTGTCAACGAAATCGTATTTTGTCGGCCCTGGACCTCCGACAATGATTCCCTTCAGCCCCTCCATTGTGAAAAACTGGCCTTTCATCACTTCTGCAATTTTGCCAAAATGCTCCCTGACTGCGATTTCGCGGTTTCTCTGGAACCTGACCGCTGACTGGCCTCCTGCCTTAAACTTGCCTGGAACGTGCGAGTGGGCTTTTGTCAATGGAATAATTGTTTTGCCTTTCAATAACGCAATAATTGCATCCCTTGCGTCCATAACCACAAGCCCGTAAACCTCCTTTGCCTCCATCATTTCACGCAGGATGTCAAGGTCAAAGTTTTTCTCGCACTTGTACAGGCGCATCTTCAGCGGAACTGGCGGCTCAATGCTCCACACGCGGACATCTGACTTTCCCTCCCTTGCGAGGATGTTTCCTGCAAAGACCGCCAAGCCATTTGGCGGAGTCTTTCCGACAATGCGCAAATGCTGAATCATCCTTTCAAGTGCGTCAATGACATTGTTCCTTGTGCTCGCGCTCTTGATGTTGCTCGCAGTGCCCTGCTCCTGTGCAAGGTGCTGCATTATCTTGATAAGGTCATAGCCTGAAGGGACATAGACCGTGACAAACTCTGTGTGCGCAGCCTTACAGCTATCCAATTCCTTGATAAATTTCTTCAAATGGAATTTTTCATTTGAGGTAAGGTTCATTTTGGGTGACCGACAGGCAGGCTAATGACTATCAAGAAGATGCTATGCCTTGAATTGCCTTGCCGTGTTCATGGTGAATTAAATCGGGAACTTGGTTTATTAACCTTTGCATGCAATAGTGCTTTCGGTTTAAAACAATAACCTTTAAAAACCAACTGCTGTTTCACGAAGGACTATGGCAGAAAAGAAGCAGGGTTTGGGGCCTGTAAAAAGGTTTGGAGTGCGCTATGGAAGAACCACAAAGTTCAAGCGCGCCGCCATTGAGATAATGCAGAAGAACAGCACAAAGTGCCCTTACTGCAACAAGGACAAGGTTGTCCGCAAATCCAAGGGAATCTGGTACTGCACAAAGTGCAAAAACAAATTCGCAGGGCAGGCTTACACATTCGTGGCAAAGCCAAGCATAGAAGCGCTGCCTCCAATCGCGGAAGTACTGGCTGAAACGCAGGAAAAGCCTGACGAAGAAAGACAAGAGGCGTAAAAATGGTAAAGTACACCTGTTTTGCTTGCGGAAAGAAAATCTCAGAGGACATGATGGGCAAGAGGGTAAGGTGCCCGTACTGCGGAAGCAAGATGCTTTACAAGTCCCGCAGCACACCGACAAAAATCAAGGCAGTTTAAGGGTTCTATGGACATACCAAAAGAAACACAGGAAAGCATAAACAAGCTTCAGATGATTGAGCAGAATGTCCAGGCTCTTCAAATGCAAAAACAGCAGTTCCAGGCGCAGCTTTTTGAGATTGACAGCGCGCTGAAAGAAATTGAGAAGACAGATGACGCTTACAAGATTGTCGGCAATGTGATGATAAAAGCAGACAAGACCGCATTGAAGGCGGAATTAGGCTCAAAGAAGGAAATACTTGATTTACGCTTGAAGAACATTGACAAGCAGGAAAAGCAGCTCAAGGACAAGGCAGAGACGCTGCAGAAAGAGGTCATGAGCAAGCTCAAGAAGTGATTTCTATGGACGAATTGACAATGGTTATTGCGGCATTGAGAGAACTCGAGCAGGACAACCAGGTGCCGAAGAACATTAAGACCAAAATCACAAGCACAATATCAGTCCTTGAGCAGGACGGCGAAATGCCGATAAAGGTCTCAAAGGCACTGCAGGAGCTCGAACAGCTTACAGACGACAACAACATGCAGGCATACACAAGGACGCAGATATTCAATATTGTTAGTTTGTTAGAAGTTATCTGATTACCGCATTCTTCCGAAGCTTTATAAGAATCAGACAGGTTGCGTCAGTAAATGGCAACAGCTGTTAAGAAACAAGTTGATGAAAACAGTCTGACACAAATTCTTGAACGCCTGTCAAAGGAATTCAGGCTGCCGAAAGTTGAAAATAAATGCGGCATGACAGAACGGCAGGGAAACACCTATTTAATTGGTCAACATCCAAATGGCGGAGACCTGATTTATAAAGATTGTACAGTGCTGGTCTGGGTTCACAAACAAGAAAGGTCTATTTCTTACACTGTTAAAACCTGCTATCTGGATGCAAAGGTTGACCTGCTGAAAAAGTCAGGAATAAAAATTGGTGAAACGCTTGCAGGGGAATTTGAGGCAATGATCAAGGCAGGCATCAAGAAACAGGGCATACCTGATGTCTGTGCCCGTGTTGGCCTTCATGATTCGGGTTTCTCAGAAGTCTACAAATTCATTGAATACCACATAAAGCATTAAGACAGAACAAGTTCTTGGTTTCCTTGCTGGAAGTCATTTAACTGAATTCTTTTGTGAAGATATTTAATAACCAGTAATTGACAGCATCTGATGCGAAACGACTTTACTCCTGAAGAATTGCGCGTATGGTATGACCCCAGAACATGGTTCAGGCGCGAACTGGTCCTGAGAACCGCTGAAGAAATGACCCCGCGACTGCGAGGCGTAATAGACGAGGTCATACTGCTGGAAATGCCCAATATTGAACGCCTTTTTAGAGAAGGCAAGCTGGCCAAAGAAAAATATGATTCAAAAGCTGCTTATTTGCGAAAAAAATTAGGAAACGCACTTTACAGGTAGAGATTTAACGCTTCCTGACTCTTATTTCCTGGCGCATTATGTTTGCGTTCGGGACGTGGATTATGTCCTTGTTCTTGCTTTCCAGCTTTGTTTCCAGAAGGCCGATTTCCTTGACTTTGCCGCTGACTGAGCCGATTGTTATCGTGTCTCCGACTGCGAAAAGCTTCTTGTGCCCCAGTCTTATTCCCGCAATGAAGTTCGGGATAAAGTCCTTCATACTGAGCAGGAATGCTATCGCGAGGACTATGAGGATTGCCGCTATGACAATGTAAAGCACTATCGCCGTGACTCCGAGCTGGTCAAGGGCAATGACAATCGCGATGAAATAGATAAGGTACTCAATCAAATGCCCGAGGAACTCTTCCATGCCGAACTTTATCCCTGCCTTGCCGAGGATATTATTGAGTTCAAGCTCGTGCAGTCCGCGCTGGGCGAGCCTGCTGCAAACCTTGCCTATAATGAAACCTATGAGAAGGACTATCACTGCAGAGGCGATTGTGTTAACCCAGCCCTGTGCTTCTGCCCATAACTGCAAAAATGCCATGCTCCTTGAAAACAGTAATGCTTTTATAAACCTTTTCGGAGCAGTGGGATAACAATGGGTATTCCTGAACGAATCAAGGAAATTGAAGATGCAATGAGAAAGTGGCAGTATAACAAAGCAACTGAACACGCTTTCGGAGTCGCAAAGGCGCAGATTGCAAGGCTGCGCGAAAAAATGGAAGTTGCCGCTGCAAAGAAAGGCGTTGGCGCAGGATTTTTTGTCAAGAAATCAGGCGATGCAACAGTTATTCTTTTGGGCTTTCCCTCTGTCGGAAAAAGCACTTTACTTAACAAGATTACAGGCGCGAAAAGCAAGACCGCTGCTTATGCATTCACAACACTCTCTGTAATCCCCGGCGTAATGCAGTACAACCAGGCAAAAATCCAGATTCTTGACGTGCCAGGAATAGTCGCAGGGGCTGCTTCGGGAAGAGGAAGGGGAAAAGAAGTGCTCGCAATGATGCGTTCTTCTGATTTGATATTGATACTTATTGAAGCCCCGCACCCTGAGCATTATCCGGCAATACTGCAGGAAATCTATGATGTTGGAGTCAGGATAAACACAAATCCGCCAGATGTCAAGATTGCGAAAAAATTAAAGGGAGGAATTAGCATCAGCTCAACAGTCGCATTGGGAATCAGCAAGGAAACAATAACAGAGATTTTGAAGACATTCAGGATAAACAACGCAGAGGTCATCATCAGAAGCCCGGTAACCATTGACACATTTATCGACGCTGTTGAGGGAAACAGGCGCTATATTCCCGCAGTAACTATTGTCACAAAGTTTGACCTTCTTGATGAATTCCAGCAGGAAGACCTGATTGAAAAGCTGAATCCTGACCTTGCTGTCAGCGCAGAGCAGAACGTGAACATCCCTGACTTAAAAGAGCTGATTTTTACCCGCCTGAACTTTATGAGGATATTTTTGAAAGAGGTTGGAAAGAAGCCTGATTTGGATGTGCCAATGGTTTTGCGCAAGGGAACAACAATCGGGGACGTTTGCGGCAGGATTCACAGGGACTTTGTAAGGAAGTTCAGGTTTGCCAAAATCTGGGGCAAGTCAGCAAAGTTCCCAGGACAGCAGTTCAGGAACCTTGAAAAAAGGCTTGAAGACGGCGATATTCTGGAGATACATATCAAGTAAATTAATATATTCGATGGCATTTCTTGTTCTTTATGCAGTTCAATGCTTACGGACACGCGGGAATTGAGGGAACGCACAAGGGAGTTCTTGAATTAACACAGAAGACAGGGGTTATTCCAAAAGGGGATTCTGTGATTGGAACCCGCTCTGATTTCCAGCCAGACGCTGTTTCAGCGCTTGCGCAGGTCTCTAAAAAGCTGAAAATCACGCTTAAAGTCAAGTCTTATGTTGAGACAATAACAGGCGAGTGCAATATGGGGTTTATGCCTGGAAATGACATTATTATCAGGAAAGGGCCGCAAATGTCACCAAGCACGCTGATTGTTAATGCAGACAAGTCAGCTGGCGATTTGTCAAAGAAAATGATTGAGCTTCTTAAGAACCCTGAAGAGCACATTGTTGTTATTCTTGAGCGCGTATGAGCAGTTGGTCAAGGGGGAGCTTTTCTTTTGAAGGAACAGGTGTTGTATACTCAACACCGTTACTGTGCTGTTTCCTGTAAAAGCTGTTTCGCTCAAAAAACGACTGTGATTGCAAATTGTCAGGGTCCACGTAAGCAAACAGGGACTTTGCGCCTTCATTCTGGGCAATTACCAATGCTGCGTGGATAAGCGCCCTGCCAACGTATCGTGCATCGCAGTAAGGCTCAACGCAAACCAAAGTGATTCCCAAATCCCTCCTGTCAAGCGCTGTCTCAACAATCTGGAAATTCAAAAATCCCTGGTGCCCTGATATCTCGCCTGGAAACGCCCTGAATAACGAACAGTATTCTTTTGCGCTTTGGCGCCGCTCATCAGGTATGAGCGTTCCTGCTGTCAGGCGTTCAATATCCAGCCCTTCACCTGCCCGGTAGGGTATGCGGTGAATTGTAATCGGGTCTCTTGGGTTCATTAACATGCATAGAATGTCTGCGCTTAAAAAGCTAATCCACCAGCAAGCGCCTTGCCTTTGGAACGAAATTGAGAATTTTTCCCTCTTTAACTCTTCCGCAGCCGACAAAGTCAGTGTTTGACTTTATTATTACATAGCCTTCTTCCTTGACTTCCTTGATTAAATCTTCGCCTCTAAGCCACAGTCTTAATTCTTTCTGGTCAAGCTCAACAATGTTCTTTTTTGCGTGCGGACCGATTAATTGCGAGCCTTCAATGCTCAGCCTTAGTTCTCCTTTCTTGAACTCGCCGATGTACAATCCGACTGAGTTTATTCTCAATTTCGTTGGGTCAATCTTGGTGATATCCTTGCTAATCACGAATAAGTAATTCTTGGTGCTTTGATACCAAGCCCAGGGAAAATCAATCTCAGCATCCCATTGCTCCTTTATCCTCGCAAGTACAGGCTTCAAGTCCCTTCCTGAAAGCGCCCTAAGGTTGGATTTCATACGCCCCAAACCGGATTAGTTTTTCTCATGATTTGGCCGATTTCCTTGAGGAGCTCTTTTTCGTCGTGTGTGAGGTATTCCTTGAACTCCTTGTATTTCCTGTAGTGCTCCTCTGGAATTGCTGAGTATAATATATCCCCCTCGTGAAGCTGGCGGCCGATTATGACGTGCGGCAGCGAGGCAGCGACCTGTTTTCCTTTCTCTGCCTTCTCAATGTTTTCCTGCTCCTGCTGCAAACCCTTGACAACTGTTAATTCGCGGCCTTCATGAGTCATCAAGGGAGTTCCTGTCTTCAGGGTGCCTGCCTGGACGTGGACTCCGCAGACAGCAGGATTGCTCTGCCTGAAAACATAGCCCTTGAGAATTTCAATCTTGCACGGCTTTATGAGCAAATCAAGCGCTGAAAGCTCTATTGATTTCTTCTTGTGCTCTGCCCATTTCTGGTAGTCCTCGATAAGACGGTAAATGACTGTGTTTGTGAGGACAGAAACACTTTCAGGAACGCCTTCTGGCTGCGGAATGTTAAAGCCGAGGATGACTCCAAGCAATGGGTCTTTCGCTATATTAGATGACGCGTCAGTAATGTCTTTCTTTGTGACAGGACCTATGCCTGCGCGCATCACTGGAATGTTCGCTTCCGTAAGAAGAGTGATTAGAGCTTCCAGCGAGCCAAGAGAGTCTGCCTTGATGATTACTCCCTCTTTTCCTGTCTCTATTATTACTTTTTCAACTTCCTGCTGGACTTTTGCCTTTGCTTCCTCAAGGTTCGCAGGGTTTCCTATGATTGGCATTCCTGAGACAACATTTTCTGTTTCAGGCGCTACAATCTTGACTCCTGTTGCAGCAACAACCTCTTTTGTCGACGTGAACTTTGTCTTTTTCTCCCTCAATTCCTGCAAAGGCGCAGGGGTGAACAATGCTTTTACCCTTGTTACAATAGGACCCTCAAGGCCGCCAATGACAATAGTGTCGTTGACCTTTAATGAGCCGTCGTAAAGGATAGCGTCCATTGTCTTGCCCAAACCCTTGTCTTCCTTTACCTCAATTACTGTTCCCTGTGCAGGCCCGCTTTCTGTCATTTTCAAGCCTTTTTCAAGGAATTTCTGCGCAAGACCGGTAAGCATAACGAGCAATTCCGGGATTCCCTCGCCTGTAATCGCAGAAGTCGGAACAATCGCTATCTGCTTTGTGTAGTCGTCAACACGGTCATATCTTTCTGACTCAAAGCCAAGCTCGAAAATCTTGCCGACGATTTCATAGATTTTTGTGTCAAGGATGCGCTGGGCTTCTGGCTCCTGCTCTTTGATGTTCTGCAATAAAGGCTTGCTAACAGCAGGGCGCCATCTTGAAATAAGGTCAATCTTGTTTGCTGCAATGATAAAAGGTGTCTTGTAGTGCTTCAGAATGTCAACGCACTCAAGAGTCTGGGGCATAAAGCCCTCCATAACGTTAATCACGAGAACAGCGATGTCAGCAAGGTTACCGCCTCTGCGCCTGAGGTTTGTGAATGCAGCGTGGCCAGGGGTGTCAATGAATAATAGCCCTGGAATTGTAACCTTGAGCTTCATAGCTTCAAGCAAAGGACCGCACACCGTCTGGATAGTCTGCAATGGAATAATTGATGCTCCGATTGCCTGGGTGATTCCGCCTGCTTCCCTTGCAGCGATTGCACTACCTCGAATCTTGTCCTGAAGCAGGGTTTTACCGTGGTCCACGTGGCCCATAATCGCCACAATCGGCTGTCGCATCATACATTATGGGCATTTCACGGTGTTTAAAAATGTAGTTGCTCTGGAAGCACACTGCGACAAAAACGAATACAAATAACGGGCGCAACCACATAGAGAAAACAGATACTACAAATAACGGGCGCGTACCGCGCCAGAGACAGAACGATAAGGAGAAGTTCTTTCACTATGGTTGGTCTCTGCGACCGTAGGGCGCCCTTATTGCGGCATTTGTCTAATACCTGTGTTTTTACTACTATATAATGGTTGTAGATACGAAGCTTTATAAATAGGTCACTATTAACTGGGGGTAACAAAAGCGTTTTTCACGCTAATTAAAGTCGGGGGTTAATACAAAAATGAACACGCACAAAGCATTTGGAATGTTTGGAATTGTGCTCCTCTGCGCATTGGCACTGGTCGGTGCCGTTGCCGCAATCCCGGTTAACATAACTCGGGTGGAGCTTGACGACCACGCAATATCCGCAGACCAGAACAACCGCCTGGATGTCCTCAGGGACAGCAAGGTCAAGTTCGAAGTCACGCTCGAAGCAGCTGAAGACGTGGATGATGTTGAAGTCCAGGTCTTTGTGTCTGGATTTGAGCACAGCACGGATCTTACACTTTCTGACAATGTCGGACCATTTGATATGGACTCCGGTGTCACATACCGCAAGACCCTCTACATAACCTTCCCCGACCTGGTTAAAGAGGACAATTACAAGGTGCGTGTTGTTGTGACTGACCGCGACGGAAAGGAAGTATTCGAAAACTACAACGTTAAGATGGATGTTCCACGCCACGACCTCCAGGTCGTTGACGCAATCTTCACGCCTTCAAGGCACGTTCAGGCAGGCCAGGCATTGCTGACCACTGTGCGCGTCTTCAACTACGGCGAGAAGGACGAGGAAGACGTTAAGGTGACTGTTTCGGTTCCAGACCTCGGAATCTCTGCATCTGACTACATAGATCAGATAGAGTATGACGAGGACAAGGAGACTGAAGAGCTCTACCTGCGCGTTCCCAAGTGCGCAAAGCCAGGTGTTTACGACATGAACATTCAGGTCGCATACAACGACGGCTTCAGCAAGACAGGCGTCGAGGGACAGATGGAAGTAACAGAAGACCCAACCTGCAACCAGGAAAAGGAAACTGCTACAGTACAGCTGCCACCGCCTGTTGTGAACAACACAGTTGACGCAGTTCCAAAGACAAGCGGAGTCCGCAAGGCTTTGGAAGTCATCCTGTTGTGCCTTGTCGCACTCTTGGTTGTAATCGGCCTCATAATCGGCTTTACCAAGATGGGCTCAAGCAACGAACAGCCTGAGTAAATTTTTATTTTTTATCTCTTTCTTTTTTTGTCAAGAACCACTAGCTTCAGCTATGTGGTTCTTGAGCATGCTCGAAAACCATAGGTTTCCGACATTTAATTTGTTCATATTGAAGCGCTCCTAGCGGAGACGCAACTGTTTTATAGCCTGCAAGTTATCGCGCGGTTATGTTCATCCCAAAGCGATATGGCGAATCAAAGAGGATGGACTGCCCATTCTGCAAAAAGCCAGCCATAACGCAGAATATGCAGGGTGTGCCGACCTGCAACGCCCATAACAAGGAAAAACTTCCTGACATGAAGTGCATGTGCGGCAGCTGGCTTGAATTAAAACAAGGCGACTGGGGTGTGTATTTCAATTGCATAAACTGCGGCAATCTTTCTTTTGCAAAAGCACTGGCACGCACAGTAACTAACACTGCGCCAAAGAAGCAAAACACACCCACCCACCAGGTTGTAAGAAGCGACGACCCGCTCTACACTGACTAATGGAATAAGCTTAATAAACAGCGTCTAAATATCGACCCGATGCCAAACTATGACATAATAATGGTGGAGGATGACCCAGATGTCCTCAGCTTTGCCGAGGGGGACATAAGGCGTAATTCACTGACATTTATGGGCGTATCCTGCCTTAAATCACTGGAAGATGCGCTAAAAGATTGTAATGCGCAGCTTTTTGCTGTTGATGGCAATTTTCCACACGAAGATGGAGACCGAATTCTTTACCTGGCGCCTGAAGCAATAGACCTCATAAGAAAATACCATCCAGACGCCAAGATAGCAATTACTTCTGCAGACAATAAGGCAGAAGCAACTGCCAGGGAAAAGAAAGTCGAATATGTTTCTAAAGACCTCGGACTTACTGGGCAAATTGCAGAATTCAAGCGCATTATGGGCATTTGACCTTCTCTAACATACTTCCCAATAAGCTTAATAAACCTGTCACGTTCTCCAATCGTCGTTATGCCAACAGATGCAGAGCTGAAGGACAAGTTCAAGAAAACAGCAAGCGCAAGCCCTGACAAGTATTTTCCGACAAAGACTTTGAAGGAGCTTGGCTTTGGAAGGCACAGCTGCACAAAGTGCAAGAGAAACTTCTGGACTTTACACCCCGAGCAAAAGGTATGCGGAGACCCTGCGTGTTCTGGCGGCTTCAGGTTCATAGGAAAGCCACAAGGGCACAAATTAAGCTATATTGGCGTCTGGGAGAAGTTTGCAGAGGTATACAGCAAGCTGGGCTATACTCCGATAAAACGCTATCCAGTGGTCGCCAGATGGAATCCTACCACGGAGTTCACCATTGCGAGCATAGCTGCATTCCAGCCATATGTTGTTTCAGGAGAGGTAAAGCCACCTGCAAACCCGCTGGTAATACCACAGTTTTCATTGAGATTCGGCGATATTGACAATGTCGGAATAACAGGGCACTTTGTCTGCTTCGTAATGATGGGGCAGCACGGCTTTTTCGCTCCAAAAGACTATGACATAAACAAGTACATAAGCCACCACATCACCTGGCTCACAGAAGGAATGGGCCTTAAGCTCGAGGATTTGACAATACACGAAGACGGCTGGGCAGGAGGAGGAAACTTCGGACCCTGCATGGAATTCTTCTCACACGGCTTGGAAATAAGCAACCAGGTCTACATGCAGTATGAAGCAACTCCGACTGGAAGCAAGGAACTTTCGATTAAAGTGCTTGACATGGGGCAGGGGCAGGAACGCGCTGCCTGGTTCACACAGGGAACAGCAACTGCCTATGACGCAACATTCCCAGAAGTTTTGAAGAAATTAACAAAGGCAACTGGGGTGAAAATAGACCAGGAACTGATGAAAAAGTTTTTGCCATTGACTCCGTATCTTAATGTTGGAGAAGTCGCTGACCTTGACAAAGCCTGGAAAGAGGTTGCATCCAAAATCGGAATTGATGTAACTGAGTTAAGGACGCGCGTTGAGCCTATTGCCGCGGTTTATGCAATCGCAGAACATGCAAGGGCATTATTGATTGCGCTCACTGACGGCGCTTTGCCAAGCAATGTTGGCGGAATGTACAACCTCAGGGTTATTCTTCGCAGGTCTCTCGGATTTATTGACAAGTACAACTGGAAGGTTGACCTTTGCGATGTGTGCGACTGGCACGCCTCAGAATTAAAGCCATTGTTCCCGGAATTGTCTGAGCAATTGCCAAATGTCCGCAAAATCATTGAAGTTGAGAAATTAAGGTACAAGGCAACACAGGAAAAGACAAAGGCAATGCTCGCAAAGATTGCTGCAAAGGAACTTACAACAAAAGAACTGATTGAGCTCTATGACAGCCAGGGAATTGCGCCTGAACTTGTTGCTGAGGAAGCTGCAAAGCAGGGCAAAAAAGTCAATTTCCCAAAGAATTTCTATTCAATGGTTGCAAAACTGCATGAAGGCGACAAGAAAGAGCAGGAAACACAAACTGAAAGAGAGGAAAAGCTTGACCTCGACGATATTCCTGACACAGAAATCCTTTACTGGGGCGACTGGAAGCCAAAAGAGTTTTCTGCAAAAGTGCTCAAGATTATCGGAAACAATGTTGTTTTGGACAAGACTGACTTTTATCCTGTGTCTGGCGGCCAGGTAGCTGACCACGGAACACTTAACAAAGGCCATGTTGTTGACGCTTTCAAGCAGGGCGGGGTAATTGTTCACGTTCTTGCTGAAAAGCCAGACTTCAAGGAAGGAGACACAGTCAAGGGAATGGTGGATTTGAGCCGCAGGAAACAGCTCTCACAGCACCACACAAGCACGCACATTGTAAATGCAGCTGCAAGGCGCGTTCTTGGACCGCACTGCAACCAGGCAAGCGCGAAAAAAGACATTGACAAGGCATATTTGGACATCACTCATTATCAGACAGTTTCCGACGAGGAATTATCGCGCATTGAGGAAGAGGCAAACAAAATCATCAAAAAGAAGGCAGAAGTCATCAAAATGCTTGTTGCCCGCGAAGAAGCTGAGCGGAAATACGGAGTTGCAATCTATCAGGGCGGCGCAGTACCAGGAAAACAGTTAAGGATTGTTGAAATCAAGGGAGTTGATGTTGAAGCCTGCGGAGGAACTCACCTGAACAACACCTCTGAAGCAGAGCAAATCAAGATTCTCAAGACAAACAAGGTGCAAGACGGTGTTGTAAGGCTTTATTTTGCTGCTGGCGAGGCTGCGAAGAAAGTAATTTCACAGGAAAAAGACAGGGCGTCTGAAATTGCAAAGATTTTGGACTGCAAACCATCACAAGTGCCTGGAAGAGCTCAGGAATTGTTTGAAAAATGGAAAAAAGCGCGAAAGGCAGCGTCTAAGAAGCAGCCAATTAACTCAGACTGGTTTGCCCTTGTTTCCAAAGATGAATACGAAGGCGATGTTGTTGCAAAAACATCTGAAATTCTTCAGACACAGCCTGAATTCATTGGAAAAACAATAGAACGGTTCAGGAAAGACCTTGATGAATTTAAGAAATTAGGCGAATAATTTCTGCAAGACATCAATCGTGTACAAGACTATTGCCTGAGCTTGGGCTTCTGAGGGCTTGAATGCGTCCTGCTTCTGGTGAACGCTGTGGATTCTGACCTGGTTGATTAGATGAATTTGGTTTCCAAGACCAGGGTCAAGCAAGACTCCCTGTTCTGAAAGCTTTGCTACTAAATTGCCAAGACCCATTCCTGGTGATTTTTCCAATAAATCATTTTTTGTTACGTCAAAGTATTTGCGGTGCAGTGCTGTTTCAAGAACCCTGCCGCACAGGATAACTGCAGACCTGAAGCACTGGTTTTCCATGCAGCGGTGTATTTCCTGGATGTCTGCCTGGATTTCATCGTGAATTTCAAAAGGAACCCTTGGCTTTTTCAGCATTAACGCGCTTTGGGGCGAGTCATCATCTGCAACAAGCGTGAGAAGTTCGTCAGCGAGCTTGTCAAGCTTTTCCAAATCCTGCATAATCTGCATTTCCTGAATTATTTTGCTTGCTTTGCCCTGAAGAACGCCTGCTGATTCATTTGTGAGTGTGCTTAATCCTGCAAAAATAGTCCTTCTCAGCTGTTCGCGCCTTTGTGCTGTGAAATCCTTGAACCCGCTTGCTTTTTCAGGAGCCAAAGAAATGCTTTCCTTGCGTGCGCTTTCAATCGCTTTCTTCAAATCAGCAACAATGTGGGCAAAATCAGCCATATTCTAACCTGTAATTCAGGGGTTTATAAGAATTTAGATGAAAGAGGATAATCTTTGCTGCTTTCCGAGGTTTTTCAGCAGCTTGCTCTTGGTTAAAAGGAAGTCTGCGTCATAATTAAAGTGCCTTTTCACGAAAATTCTTGCGTATTGGAGCAATAATTCCTTGCTTGCAAATGTTATTGGCTTGCTTTGGGCGGATTTTCTTGAAGCTTCCCTTGTAACCCACACTCCCAAAGGCAAAGTGTACTCGTCTGTTATGAATCTCAATGCCAAAACACTGGCCTGGCGCTTGATATCTCTTAATTTTTCTGCAATTGCCAAACGAACTGTGTAATACCCGCCTGTTGTGTCAAAGGCATATTCCTTTCTGCCTCCAAAAGGCTCATAATCTGTTGAGCACTGTGTTTTGTCGCCGGGAAGATAGACTTCAAATAATTCATAACTCCATGCATCAGGGAAGAATAACAGCAAATAATAGTTTCCGAGATAGTGTCCGAAGTATGCTGAATAGTCTGCGAACTGGTAATCCTTGATTTCTTCAATGATGTGCTTGCCGAGCAGATCATCTGTTGCGGTAATGCTCCATCTGGTTGGCACGAGTTTTCTCTGCTCGCCAACGCCAAGGACTCCTGTGCTCAAGAGCTTGCTAAGAGCATTTTCCCCAATGCCCTTCTCGTATAGCGATGTAAGCGCTTCCCCTGCCTTCAAATCAATGTCAGAAACAACCTTTTCAACTTTTGTAGGAATTTTCGGGTTGCTTGTGATTTTTGCCTTTGTAAGTTCTGCATTTGGACCCATTGGAGCGGTGTAAGCGTCTGCCTGCAGCCTGAATTTGGGAATATCTTTCAGTGATAATTCAACTTCAACAGGGCGCGAAGCCATTCCAACCTCCTGAACAAGCTCAAGCCACTGGTGCTGGTGTGATTTCACATTCGCCCTGAATCTGGAATTGACCAAAGCAGAGCGCAAATCAACAATCTGAGGGATATTGTAGTCAGAAAAAGACCAATAATTAGGAGCATCATGCAGCCAAGCCTGCTCTTTTTCTTCTGGAGGGGTTAGAATACCGACCTGAACGTCAGGATAGCCAAACCTTCCGATAAAAGGGCTTGGCGCTGCTCCGAAAAACTCAGGCGAAGTAAGCTTTTGCGTGACTTTCATCCTTGCCTGAGCTTTTGCATAGAGCGGACACTGCTCTTCAGTATGTTTCAAGCTCTTGCAATGTATGCACCGCCCCATATGCCGCAGGAATAGAGAGCTTAATAAAAGGATTTAGATACTGCAAATAAGAGAATGAAGAAAATTGTTGCATTGCTAAGCGGCGGGATTGACAGTCCTGTAGCAGCAGCTTTGTTCTTGAAGAAAGGCATTGAAGTTGTTCTTGTGCATTTTTACAACCAGACTCCCCAGCAGGAAGGGGTAAAGAGCAAGATAGAACGGCTTGCTGAACAGCTGTCCAAGTACGGCAAGGTCAAATTGATTATGATTCCTTTCAAGGACATCCAGATGGCAATAATCAAGGCAGTTCCTGCTGATTACAGGATGATTGTTTATCGGCGGATGATGTTCAGGATTGCAGACAAAATAAGGGAAAAAGAAGGCGCAGAAGCGCTTGTGACAGGAGACAGCATTGGCCAGGTTGCTTCGCAGACAATTGAGAACATGAGAACAATCTATTCTGCAACAAAAAGCACTGTCTTGCACCCGTTAATAGGAAGGGACAAGCGCGAAATAATGGACATGGCAAAAGAACTCGGCACACTGGACATTTCAAACGCGCCTTATGAGGACTGCTGCAGCTTCATGATAGCACAACACCCAAAAACAAAGTCAAGAATTGCAGAGGTGGAAAAATACGAGCAGGGAATTGATGTGGAAAAGCTGGTAAAGTCAGCAGTCAGCGAAATACCGGATGCAAATCAATAGAGAAGAAGTGTGGCTCATCGTCTTCTGTTTTCTTGAACTGCGAGCAGGTTTTCTTGCGCTCCCAGTAAAACCAGCATTTTTCGCCAAAAACCTTGAATGACTGGCATTCTTTGCAAATATCGCTCATAAAAGGACTAAACAGGCATATATTTTTAAATGTAGCGGGGGGACGCAAAAGCATGCTTTCACCAAAAGAAGTCTTGCAGTTAAAGGATGCACTGGAGAACTGCAAGCATCCTATCTTCTTTTTCCACGACGACCCTGATGGGCTTGCGAGCTTTTTGCTCTTCTACAGGAAAGTAAAGGAAGGAAAAGGATACTGCGTAAAGGCATTTCCGCACATAACTGCTGACTTTGCGAGAAAAGTTGAGGAATATGACGCTGACGCTGTCTTTATCCTTGACATCGCAATGGTTGACCAGGAATTCATAGATGCTGTTAAAGTTCCTATCTATTGGATTGACCACCATGCGCCATTGCAAAGGGAGGGCGTGAAATACTTCAACCCGAGAATAAACGGGGACAATATTCCAACACCAGTTCTTTGCTGGCAGGTAGTCGGAGAAGAGAATCCTCAGGACTTATGGATTGCGGCAACAGGCTCAATCGGAGACTGGTACTGGCCGAAATTCGCAAAAGAACTGCAGGAACAAATGCCAGGCTTCCTTCTGCCTGAAATAAAAGAGGTTCAGGAAGCCCTGTTTAACTCGCCTTTGGGGCAGATGGTCAAGGTTTTCTCATTCAATTTGAAAGGACCGACTTCAGAAGTGAACAAAAGCATCAAAGTGCTCACAAGGCTTGACAATCCTGATGAAATCCTGAAGCAGACAACTGCTCGAGGAAGATTAATCCACAAAAAATATTCTTTCATCAACAGCATTTACGAAAAAATGCTTGAAACAATACTCCAAAACCCTGCAAAAGACAGATTATTGGTGCACACTTACTCTCACGACGAGCTTTCACTGACAAAAGACCTTGCAAATGAGCTTCTTTACAAGTTCAAGGATAAGGTTATTGTGCTTGGAAGAATCAAAAGCGGTGAAGTAAGATGCTCATTAAGGGCTCCTGCTGACATCCAGATTGACAAGGCGCTGGAAAAAGCGCTGATTGGGATTCAGGGCTATGGCGGTGGGCACGAGCAGGCTTGCGGAGCAGGAATAAAGCAGGAAGACTTTGAAAAGTTTATTGAGAATTTGAAGCGGGAATTGGGATTCTAGAAGTTCAAAGCGCTAACTTTATAAAATGTGCTCTTAGAATGAAATATACTTGCGCCTGTGGTTCAACGGTAGAACTATTGCCTTCCAAGCAATGGATCTGGGTTCAATTCCCAGCAGGCGCATATTTCTTTTCCAAAAGCCTTATAAAACGTGGTGGGTATATTCACCACTATGGGCAAGAAGGAAACTGTGCTTGTTATCGTGGCGCACAATGACGACCACATTATCGGAGCAGGCGGCACTCTTGCAAAATACGCACAGGAAGGGAAGAAAGTGCGCACAATCATCATGTCATATGGCGAGTCAAGCCATCCCCACCTAAAGCCCAAGGTGATAATTGAACGCAGATACAAGGAAAGCATTGAAAGCGACAAAATCCTTGGCGGAAGCGGGCTTGTTTACCTCGGGCTGAAAGAAGGGAAGTTTTTGCAGGAGTTCAGGAAGAAAAAGCTAAGGGACAAGCTGGCATTCCTTATCAGGCGCGAGAAGCCAAGCAAGGTTTTCACCCTCGGACCAGGAGACATGCACCCTGACCACAACGCGGTGTGGAGGATTGTCGAGGATTTGATGAAGAGCAAGGACATAACCTGCCCTGTTTATGCATTTGAGGTCTGGTCAGCGGTCCAGACATTCAAGCGCGACGCGCCAAAGCTTGTTGTTGATGTTTCTGACACTTACCACCTGAAATCAAAGGCTTTGAAAGCCCACAAGAGCCAGGTCAAGCACCTTTTCCCGTTCATACCCGCCCTGCAGTTCAAGGTGTGGCTTCACGCACTCACACACGGCTGGAAGCACGGCTGCAGGTATGCTGAAGTGTTTTACAAGCTGAACTAAAAGATGAAAAAGCAACTTTTGATAACAACAGACTGCTTTTTACCCAGATGGGACGGGATTGCGCGTTTTTTGAAAGAGATTCTGCCATTCCTGACAAAAGAATTTGATGTGAGTGTTCTCTGCCCTGATTTCCCAGGCACTACGCCTGAATTTCCAGGAGTGCACATCAAAAGATATCCGCTGCTGAAAATCCGCTTTGGAGACATCTTTTTTGCCTGGCCCAACACTTACTCAGTCGCAAAGCACGTTGAAAAGGCAGACATTGTGTTCAACCAGACTCTCGGACCGATTGGAATGGCTGCTGTAAAGGCAGCGCACAAATACGACATTCCGCTTGTCAGCTATGTCCACTCAATTGACTGGGAGCTTGCCTCGCGCGCGATGAAGCACGGCAAGTTCATAGTCGAGCTTCTTGTAAAGAGAATGGCAAAGCGCAAGTACAACAAGTGCGACATCCTAATCACTCCCACAGCAGGCGTTAGCGACATGCTCTCAGTGAACGGGGTGAGGACAAAGAAAGTCATTGTGCCATTGGGCGTTGACGTGAGGCGCTTTACCCCTCCTGCATCAAAACCGCTTGCCAAAAAGGCAGCCGGGCTTGACTCGCGCAAGTTTGTAATCGGCTTCTGCGGAAGAATTGGGCGAGAAAAAGACCTGCCGACACTCATCAAGGCATTCAGGAGGGTGCAGCACAAGCACGACGCACAGCTGTTGGTTGTCGGCGCAGGCATTGAAGAAAAGGCATTCAGGAATCCGCGCATCAAGCTCACAGGCGCAACTGACAATGTTGTGCCTTATTTGCAGGCAATGGATATTTTCGTGCTTCCTTCGCTGACTGAAACAAGCTCTTTGGCAACAATGGAAGCAATGTCCTGCGGTCTGCCCGTAATCGCCACTCCTGTCGGGGCGATAAAGGATTACATTGAGGACGGAGTAAACGGATTCCTTTTCCCAAGGCAGGATGTTGACACGCTGGTTGAGAAGCTTAACGCGCTTTTGAAATCGCCAAAAGCGCGCGAAATGGTTGGGGCAGCAGCAAGGCAGACAATAGTCAAAAGGCACAGCTGGGAACAGGTTGCAAAAGGGGTATTGCAGGTATTGCACGAGCTGACAAAATAAAATGGAAGCGCTAAGAACACTCGGACTGACTGAAATCGAGGAAAAGGTGTACTTGACACTCATTGAGGAAGGTCCTTCCCTCGCCGGAAACATTTCCCGCAAGTCAGGAATACACCGCAGGATGGTTTATGACGCTACAGAACGCCTGATTAAGAAGGGTCTTGTCAGCTACATAATGAAAAACAACCGCAGGCTGTTTGAGGCAGTTGACCCTGATAGATTATTGCAGATAGTTCAGGAGCAGGAGGCGGCGGTAAAGCAGGTTTTGCCGCAGTTGAAATTATCGCACTCAATGTCAAAGGAAAAACAGGAAACAAACTTCTTCAAAGGGCACACAGGAGTAAAAGGAGTCTTCGAAGACCAGATAAAAGAAGGAAAAGAACTGCTGATACTCGCTGCCTCGCCTTCTGCGCGCGAAATGTTTCCTGCTTACTTCCACTGGTTTGATGTCCGCAGGAAGCAGAAGAAAATCAAAACAAGAATGCTGGCAGATGCAAAACACTCAGGCAAGTTTTCTGATGTTCCGCTCGCAGAAGTCAGGCTCATTTCCAGCCTGGGCAACGAGAACACAAGCACAAACATTTACGCGGACAAGGTCGCAATTATTTTCTGGAACAAGGAAAAACCTTTTGTTGTTCTCATCAAGCAGAAAGAAATTGCTGATGCTTACAGGGCTTATTTTGAGCAGATTTGGAAGATTGCGAAGAAATAAATCCGAAAAGTTTCCGGAGAATGCTGATTTTAATTTTCTTTGCCTGAATTTGTTTGCGCAATAAATATTAACAAGAACGTCTTTACAGGAAATATCCCGTCGAGGGCTTATTTTCGGAAATATTACGGTGATTTCGGAAAGTTTACGGAAGATAGTGAAAACGCTGTAAAAAAGAACGGCGTATGCCCGATGCAAGAGTCTGAAACAAGAAACTGTATGCGCTGGTTGATTATAAAACTTTCGCTCCTCAAAAGAGGGGGCGTGTGCGGGATTACCGCAGAAGGATTCAGACACCAGATGACAGAAATGCTTTGGCGGTTATAAAGTTTTCGCTCCTCGCAAGAGGAATACGGCGGCGTGCCTGGAACCGTACCAGGGAAGGATTCAGACACCTTCGCCCGCAAGGGCTTCGGGGTTCAAATACCTCGGAAGGATTCTGTCCTTTGGGGTTGAATCTCCCCGCGCCGCCGGTTTCTTTAATGAGAAATTAAGCCCTCAAGCTCACTACATTGCTTATTCCGCGCTCTGCGTCCATGCTGACACCGTAGAGGACGTCTCCTTCTGCTATGACGTTGTCGTTGTGCGAGATGACTATGTATTGCGCTTTTGTGCAGTAATCGCGGATGAGCTTTGCGAGCTTGTCAGAGTTTGCCTTGTCCAAAGCAGCGTCAACCTCATCAAGGATGTAGAACGCTGCTGGCTCGTGCTCCTGGATTGCGAACAGGAATGCAAGAGCAGTCATTGTCTTTTCTCCGCCAGACAACGAGCGTATGTCAAGGAATTTGTTTCCGGTAAGCCTGACTTTTATCCCCAATCCGCCATCAAATGGCAGCTCTGCATTTTCAAGCTCAAGGTACGCATCGCCTTTTGTGCTCAATGAAAGGAAGAACCTCTTGAACTGGTCATTGACAATGTTAAGTGTGTGTGTGAAAATGTCTTTCTTTGATGTTTCTATCTCGTTCATCATCTTGAGAACCTCGTCTTTCTCAGTAACAAGCACCTGCTTCTTATCAACAAGCGTGTTAAACTCCTTTTCAGCAACGTCATAAATGTCAAGAGCCCTGAGGTTGACGTTTCCGATTGTAATCATCAGCTTCTCAAACTCTGCGATTTCCTCCTTGAGCTTCTCTTCAGGCTTCTCCATGTCAAGCTCAATGCCTGAATACTGCGCGAATTCTGCCTCAAGCCCTGCGAACTCTGCATTAACCCTTGCGATTTCAATGCTGTAGCTGTTCAATGTAAGCTCTTCCTTCCTTGCCTGCTCCTCAATCCCGAGAACTCCCTGCTCGCGCTGGTTAATCTCATCCTGCAATGTCTTTTGCTTGTCAAACAATGACTTGAACTGTGACTGGAACTTGCCCTGCTCCTCCTCCTTGACCTTCAATGACTCCTGCTGCTGCGCAATGAGCTTGTTAACATCCTCAATTTCAGAGCCGAATGCAGCGGCTTCCTTGTCAATGTCTGTGAGAATCTTTGCCTTGCCTTCTTTTTCTTTGCCAAAGATTTCATTTGACTGGGTCTCGAGGTTCTTGCGCTCGCCTGTTATGCCCATCATTTCCTCGAGGAATTCCTTGCGCTTCTGCTCATAAGCGTTTAATTCAGCCAAAAGCCTCGGGTTCCTGAGCTCCATTATTTTGTTCTTGAGTTCCTGGCGCTGTATCTTGACCTGGGTGAGCGCCTGTGTTTCCTCAACAAGCTTGTCCTCCATTCCCTTGAGCTGGCTGTCAACGGCCTTGAGCTTCTTCTGCAGTTCCTCCTTGTATGCCTTGTTTGCATCAAGGTCTCCGGAGTCAATGTGCAATGCCTTTTCCATCTTGATTGTCTCGCCTTCGAGGTTTGCCTTGAGCTCCCTAAGCCTTGCAATGCGCTCCTCATTCTCCCTGCGGGTTTCCTCAAGCTTTGTGGCTCCCTTTTCGAGCTTTGAAAGGTTTTCATCAATGTCCTCAAGGGCCTTGACAACCTCTTTTTCCTTGAAAGTTCCTGTTTTCTTGTGCCTGTGACCGCCGGTCATTGCGCCTGACAATTCACAAAGGTCGCCGTCCAGCGTCACCATTTTGACTTTTCCAATTCCAATCCTTCTTGCAGTGTCAATCGTGTCAACAACAACAGTGTTTCCAAAGACGTGGCTGAAAACTTCCTTGAACTTCGGGTCAAAGTCAATCAGCTCAATCGCGAGCCCGATGACCCCTGGCTGCTTGAGAAACCCTTTTGTCTCATCTTTGACCGGCTGTGAGCGTATCTTGTTCAATGGAAGGAATGTTGCAACGCCGAGCTTGCCCTGCCTGAGGAACTTGATTGCCCTTGAAGCGACCTGGTCGTCCTCAACCACCATGCTGTGGACTTTCTGCGCAGCCGCGACTTCCAATGCCAAAGCATACTTTGTCTCTGTCTGCCCAAGCTCTGCCACAGTGCCGTAGATTTCACCGAGCTTTTGCCTGTTCTCAAGGATTTTCTGCACTGCCATGTTTGAGCCAAGAATTTCGCGCATCCCTGCCTGCTTGACCTCGAGCTTTGCGCGCTCTTCCTGCAGGCGCTGGATTTCTGACTTGCTGCCTGAGAGCTTTCCAGCATCCTCTGAGTCCTGGTTAAGCAGGTCATTCAGTTCAAGGACTGTCTTCTTGAACTGCTCTTTCTTGTTCTTCAGGATCTTGATTTCATCCTTGTGCTGCTGTTCAAGCTCAAGGACGCGCGTAATCTGGCTGTCAATGGTCTGCAATTGGAATTCAATCTTGTCCTTTTCCCTTAGAAATGCCTGCTGCTGCTCCCTGAGCGCCTGCAGCTGCTTTTGCTTTTCCTCTGAATCCTTGTCAAGCTGCTCAATCTGCTTGTCAATCTCAGAATCCTGGTCAAGCTGGTGCTTTTTCTTGAATTCCCTGATTTTTTTGTCAAGGTCTGCGACCTGCGAGTCGACAAATTTCTTCCTGTCTTCAAGGCTTGATGACTGGCTTTTCAGGTCTGCAATCTTGTTGTCAAGGTCCTCAATGTCCTTTGTGAGCTGTTCCTTGCGCTGCTGCACCTTGGTTATGTCATTCTGGCAGGCGGAAATCCGCTGCTTTCCTGTCTCAATCGCGATGTGCAATTGCTCAACTGCCTTCTGGAGCTTGAGGTGCTCTGTGTCTCCTGTGCGCTCAATCTCCCTGTTAATCGCGCTGATTCCGTCCTTGCGCTGCCGTATTTCATCGCGCAGCTTGGTTACGCTCTCCTGGAATTTCGCGAACTTGTCCTTGTGCTTTCCGCTCTTTTTTTCCGATGATTCGCGCTCAGAGGTTTTCTTGTCCATCTGGCGCCTGCAATAGCTTGCCTTGTTCTGTTTTATCTTGTCATTGAGCTCCTTGTGCTTCAATGCCTGGTCGCGCTCGTTCTTTAATTCGTCAAGGCGCGACTTTCTTTCCCTCAATGTTATTGCCGCCTCGTTGAGCTTTTCGTCAACCTTCATCAGCTCGTTGAGTGCCTGCTGCTTCTTTTCCTCGTAAACAGAAATTCCCGCGATTTCCTCAATCATCTGGCGGCGTTCTATCGGTGACATCTCGACAAGGCGGATAATGTCACCCTGCAGGATTATGTTGTAGCCGTCAGGGTTGATTTTTGCTGCGCCAAGAAGCTCAAGGAGTTCCTGCCTTGTCTTTGTCTTGCCGTTTATCTTGTACTTGCTCAATCCGTCCTGCCTGACAAGCCTTGTGACCTTGACTGTGTCCTCCTGAATCGGGAAAATCCTTTTTTCATTGTCAAAAACTATGCTTACTTCTGCAATCTTTGAGGGATTTTTTGTCTTTCCGCCATTGTAGATGAGGTTGCTTGCTTTTTCTGCGCGAAGCTCCTTGCTTGAGCGCTTTCCAAGGACAAAGCACAATGCGTCAAGAATATTTGATTTTCCAGAGCCATTAGGCCCAAGGACCACATTAAACCCGTCATCAAAGAGAAGCTCTGTGCGCTTTCCAAAGCTCTTGAATCCGTCAAGAATCAGCTTTGTGATTTTGGTCGGCTTGCCGGTGCTGGCTACCGCTATTGGAGCCTGTTCTGTATGCTGAGCTGCTATTGAGTCATCGCTCATTCTCTCGATAAAAACCATAGTTCAGGGCTATTTAAAGTCTTCGCTCATTCGCGGAACAGATTTAAAAATAGCCTGCTTGTGAATGCCCCAAATGACCACTAAAACGCTGGATTCAAGAGTGCGAGAACATGAACCGCACACAAAACCAAGGATGGTGAAGCCTAAACGGGTTAATGTGGCAATAGACCACGAGGAATCCTGCGACCTTGACTTTTGCGTTCAGACAGCAAAGGGGACAACAGCAGTGGGGCTCTACGTAAGACCTTCGGAACAGGACATAGTTGAATACCTTATTGGATTGAAGACGTACGAATGCCAAGAATTCAAAGGGGTTAAATTTGAAACACTGAAAAGGGAAACAATAAAGGCAGTGATGGACATGTCGCCTGCGCCTTCTATTTGCAAGGACAAGAATATGTTTATGACACAGAAAGCACTTGATGCAAAAGGGGTTTTCTATTATTTGTTTTGGCCGCATGAACAGGAGAGAATTTACGCGGTTTTCAAGAATCTGCAAACAAGGCTCTAGAACTCGCCTAATTTCTGCTGTTTGCCTGCTATTTCCTGGACCAGTTTTTTGTAAGGAGCCCAGCTGTGGCGGAAGATTTCAGGGTGCTTGTTCCAGCACTTTTCCGTGAACAGCTTGGTCTTCGGGTCTGCGATGTAGCCGGAGCCAAAGTCAATTCCAACATGCTCCTTGAGCTTTTCTATTTCAGCGTCTCTCGCAACCTTTGCAAGTATGCTGGCTGCTCCTACCACAAGGTATTTGAAATCTGCCTTGTGCTCGCACACAATTTCTCTTTTGCCGTCAACGCGCTCCCTGATATACTCAGTGTACGCCTTCAGATTCGGGCTTGGGCAGTCAATTATGACCTTGTCCGGCTTTAATTCATTGATTATTTCGCCTGCTTTTTCAGCCTCAAGCCAGTTCATGTTCTTTGTCTTGCCATTGCCGACAACACTGTCAATCTCAATCGGCGAGATTATTATCAGATGATATTTGTATTTTTTCTCAAGAACTTTGGCAATGCGCTCCCTTGCAGACGGTGAGAGAAGCTTGCTGTCCTTTACGCCAAGGGCTTCAAGCTCTTTTTCCTGGCCTTCCTCTATCAGGACACCGCACATTACCATTGGCCCTATTATTGGACCGCGCCCTGCTTCATCTATTCCGACAATTTTCATCTCTCTAGGGCTTAACTGCCTGCTTTTTAATAATTTCCTTATTGTGCGGCTCAGAAAACTATAAATACTCAGTTTATCCGCCTTATTGTTATGGAAAAACAAATACCCAAGTTCGGAACGCACGAAATGATACAATTTGTCGGAGTCAATGAGCTCGCGCCTGAGGAACAGGAGCTTGTAAGCAGGCTCAGCACAGAAAGCTATGAAAAATTCACGCGCCTAATCAGGAACATTGAGCAGATGGTTGTCCACATCAAGAGCTATGAAGCAGAGGGCGGAAAAAAGAAGTTTGCCCTTCACATACGCATCAAGGTACCCACAATGGCAATAATCGAAAGCTGCAAATCGCATGACTTTGATTTGGCGCGGGCTTTGCACAAGGCATTTGATGACATAAAGACCCAGATTGAGCACAAGTTCCACCACGCCTCACGGCCTGAGATGTAAGATAATTCTCTTATCTGTGGTTTTTCAGCAGAGGAATCAGCGCTGAGATGTCATTCAGGTAAAAGTCTGCCTGTGGGAAGTGAGACCTGACTTTTTTAGGGTCCTGATAGCAGTATCTCGTATCAACGACAGCAGCGCATTTGACAAGATTGCGCTTTGCAAGTTCAATGTCAACAGTAGTGTCGCCAACATAAAGCGTGGTTTCCCTTTTTGCGCCGATGTCTTTCAGCATTTTCTCAAAGTCATTGTCTAAATGCTTGCGCATATTGCCATAGATCGCGTCAAAATATCCATAAACCCCCCAGTTGCGCAAATCCTGCTTAAGCTCTTCTGCAGGATGTGCGCTGAAACTCACAACCTTCTTTACAAGTCTGCTTGCGATTTTCACAGTCTCAACAGCAAAAGGAATTGGCTCTGGGCGGGGCTGGGACTTGAGGAAGCGCTCGTGAATCCTGTCAAGCTCATCAAGGCTTGCATTAACACCCCACTTTTGATAAACAGCAACAATGTCCTTGCCAAAATCACCGCGGTATTGTGCCATTGTTATTGGTGGTCTGCCAAAAACGCGAAGAGTATTGTTTGCACTGGGAAAAACAACAGGCAAATCATTGCTTAAAGTTCCACTGTGGTCAAAAATAAGGTATTCTACGTTCACAACATACAAAACCTTGAAGGTCTTTAAATAGATTCACTCAAGAAAAATTGATGAAAAAAAGATAGCGGGGGGTGGATTTGAACCACCGATCCGCGGGTTATGAGCCCGCTGAGGACTCCAGACTCCTCCACCCCGCTATAAGGGTGATAGAGAATAATCAAATCAACTCGTTTATAAAGGTTTGCGCTATCGCAATACGCGTCGTTTATACAAAACCACGCCGAAACTGTCTTTCGGCGGGGTCTCGAAGAGCCGATGCTCTTCGAAACATTTAAATAAGCTCCTCAGGTCAAAAAATCTATATTATGCCGTCGTCGCATAACCTGGTATTGCAATGGATTGCTAATCCATGCCTCTCCGAGGCTTCCCGGTTCAAATCCGGGCGGCGGCGTTCTATTTAGAACTAAACAAACTGTGAAACTGCCTGTATCTTCCTGCCGACCCAGATAAGGCAGACTCCGAAGAGAATATACATTCCGCCGAGGTATGCGACTTTTGGGACAGAGTGCTCTACAACCCAGTCAACAACAGGCTCTGCAGTGGCAAAGCCGGTGATGTGCTGGCCTGCCCAGTCATAGACAGTTGTCTGGCCGAAAGCTGCGAACATAAGCGCGATTATTCCCGGGATGAGCATCATCCAGCCCATGCTCTTGGTTAACCCGCTGATGCTTCCTGCGACAAAAGCGAGCAGGATAATGCTGAGCAGTATGAGCCCTATTGCAATGATGAAGCCGTTTGGCGATGCAATCCAGGGGCCAACGCTCTTGTCCCATGCTTCGCCAAGGACAGGAAGAAGAATTGAAACTCCTGAGAAATATCCCACGTGCGCGCCAGCGTGGAGTGCGCCTTCTGAAAACAGTTTTTCTAGCATTTTCCCTCGCTGTAACCAATTCTTGTTGCAACACCCGGACCAGTCAGGCATTTAATGTTTTCAGGCTTTATGCCCTTCGCAAGGTCGCACCAGCACCTGTAAAACAGCTTTGTGCTTGTGTCTCCCACAATATACTCTGAAGCCTTGCAGTTAAAGTCAGCGCAAGGGACCCTGCTTATTCCTGGGGTGGCATTTGCGATTCCTCCGACAGGGACATAACCTGCAGGATACCTGACTGGGGATTCTTGTTTCCTCAGCCAGGACTTTCCAAACAGCCCAATCTGGCCTGGCTGCTCAAGAGAAGGCGATTTCTGGACGCTCACTCCGTAAATTCCTGTTAATCCCCTGAACTGCGTCCTGTTCTGCACGCTTTGTGCGTATGTTTGCGACACATTCTGCCTTTGAATGCTTGCAATGGTCTGTGTCGGCCTGAGTGTGATGCTTGACTGTGTCTGGTAAAAACTGCTTGCTCTGGCAAAAACTGCAGGAGAAATCACAAGCAGGGCAATGAACAATATTGCAATCGCTTTCATAGCTGCAAGGGAGAAGCCCGCATATATAAAGATATTTATAGGGATTGTGCAAGGACAAATAGCATGCGCGCATGGATATTCCTGCTGGTTTTGATTGCATTACCTGCAGTCTTCGCTTCGCAGGAGGCAGAGGACATTTTTGCGAGCGAGGCAGTCACAATTGACCTGACAGTTTCATCTGACCTTACACTCACTCCAAAGAATGGCGACCTCAGCGTTGAGTACCTGCAGGCAGACCTTTTCTTTTTCCCGAAAGAGGATGATGCGCAGCAAATAATCACAATATCAAGCAGGCCCCAAGCAGACAAGTTCAATGATTACCTGCGCTTCAGGTGGGAGCCTCCTGAAAGCACTGAGTTCGGCTACAGCGCGCAGGCAACAGTGCAGGTAAGGAACTTTTTCCCAAGGGTGATGAAGAAGATAAATTTCCCATTAACAAGCGTCCCTGAAGAGGCGCGGGAATACCTGAAACCAAGCGAGCACATTGACAGCGGCAACCCAAATATAATTAATGTCGCGAACAAGCTCGTGCAGGGGCATGATGACCTTTTCGAAGTGGTCAGCGAACTTGCAATCTGGACAAAGAACAATGTCGCTTATAATATCAGCACTTTGACAGCAGATGTCTCGCAGAAGGCATCCTGGGTTTTGCAGAACAGGCAGGGCGTCTGCGATGAGCTGACATCCTTATTCGTTGCGATGTGCAGGGCAGTCGGCGTCCCTGCAAGGTTTGTGACAGGTGTTTCTTACACCTCATCGCCATTGTTTGCGAGGAAATGGGGGACTCACGGCTGGGCAGAGGTTTATTTCCCACAAGTCGGATGGGTTCCTTTTGACCCGACATTCGGCGAGTTCGGATGGGTTGACCCTGGGCACATAAAAATGATGACAGGGCTTGACGCTGAGCAGCCAGGAGTCAGGTTTGAATGGCAGGGCAATGCAAACCTGGAATACACAAAGCAGAAAGTTGACGCAAGCATCACATCACTCGCAAAGCGAATATCGCCGGTTATCGCGCTCGAAGTGAAGCCTATTTATGACGAAGTCGGGTTTGGGTCGTACAATGTCGTGCAGGCGACTGTTGAAAACCTACAGCCATACTATCTTACAACTGAAATCAGGCTTGCGCGCGTCAATGAAATTGAGTCAATCGAGCCGCTGGACAGGCAGGTAATCCTAAAGCCCCGCGAGAAAAAGACATTGTTCTGGCGCGTTCAGGTTGACCCTGGACTTTACGAAAAGTTTGTTTACACAGTCCCTGTCGGCATTTACACTGTTATGAACGACTCGGTTATCGCGACTTTTACAGGAAAAGCGCAGGGAGTCCACCATACAAGGGTTGATGTGACGCGTGTCATGAACACTTTGTCTGAAGATGATGAGAAAGTTGTCTCGCAAAACATTGAAATCTCCTGTGTTTCAGACAAGGAGATAATTTACCCTGAAGACAAGGCAAATGTCAACTGCAACCTGAGAAACATCGGCACAACGCCGTTGAAAACAGTCACTGTGTGCATTGATGAAAAGCAGTGCAGCACGATTGACATAGGAATCGGGCAGACAAGGCAGCTTTCTTTTGTCCAGGGATTCACCGTGCCTGGCGCAAACACGATTTTTGTGCGCGCCAAGAGCCCTGAGCTCAGCAAGAGCTCGCCGCTGCCGATTGCAATGCTTGACAATCCTGCTGTAAACATCACTGAGCTTTCTTATCCTGCGGAAATAGCTTATGGGAAAAAGTTCACCCTGCTCTTTTTGCTCAAGCCGTCATCTTACAACACGCCAAAAAACCTGAATCTTGTTGTAAAGACTCCTGCAGGAAAGCGGGTATTTGAGATTCCAGAGCTGTCAGACGCGCGGCCGTTTGAGATAGAGATGAACTCTGACGAGTTTTTGACAGGCACAAATGACATTGGACTTGAAGCAACTTACAAAGATGACCGCGGAAAAACATACAAGACAACAGCCACAGCGCCAATCACACTCACAGATGTTCCGTTTTTCCCAAGGATTTTGCTCTGGTTCCGCAGCTGGTTTGCGTGAGTAGATTTATAAACCGGCATTCTACACGGACAAAACATGGCATTGCAGCTTGAAAAGTTCTTTGACGCAAACACAATGAGCTTGCACCTCCGCGAGGGAGTTACAGCCATGGCAAAAAAGGGAATGCCTGGAAACTGGACATTTGACAAAGTATCTGACAAGCCAATCAGCGTAGAAGCCATCGAGTCAATGGCAGAGGAGATTATCGAGGCTGCAAACAGCAGGACTGACAGTTTCATTGACATTGACCGCGCAGGAAGCACAATCGCGCAGGTTGGAAGGTTCAGGATTGTCATTCTCCGCCCGCCGCTCTCTGACGGCTGGGAAATAACAGCTGTGCGCCCGGTAAAGACCCTGGCACTTTCTGATTATGAAATGAGCGAGAAATTAAAGACAAGGATTACAGGACAGGCAGAGGGTGTTTTGATTGCAGGAGCGCCAGGAATGGGAAAAAGCACTTTCTCGCAAGCCCTTGCAACTTATTTTGTTGAGCAGAACAAGATTGTCAAGACAGTTGAGGCTCCGCGCGACCTCGTCGTGCCTGATTCTGTCACGCAATTGGCTTTGAGCCGCGGCTCTCCTGAGGAAGTCCACGACATCCTTTTGCTTTCACGACCTGACTATTCGCTGTTTGACGAGATGAGAAACCCAAAGGACTTTGAATTATTTGCTGACTTGCGTTTGGCAGGAGTGGGAATGGTCGGCGTTGTCCACGGCACAACCACAATGGACGCAATCCAGCGCTTTATCGGAAAGCTTGATTTGGGAGTCATCCCGCACGTTATTGACACTGTTGTTTTCATCAAAAACGGGAAAATCGCGCAGGTTCTCGCGATTAAAATGGAAGTCAAGGTGCCTTCCGGAATGACAGAAGCTGACCTTGCAAGGCCGATAGTTGTCATTTCTGACTTTGAGACAAACAAGGCTGTTGCAGAGATTTACAGCTATGGCGAGGAAACAGTTGTCGTGCCTGTCACAGAGCAGAAGGCAACAGGCGCAAAGAGGCTTGCGGCTGAGCAGATTAAGCGCGTGTTCCAGAAATACGTTGACCACGTTGATGTTGATGTGGTTACAGACAACAAGGCAATTGTCTCAGTGCCTGAAAAGAACATTCCTGCAATAATCGGCGCAGGCGGAAAGAACATCCAGCGCCTTGAGGAAGAGCTTGGCATATCAATCGAGATAAGGGAGCACAGCGGAAAGGCAGTTGGAAGGGGAAGCGCGCCTGAAACCGGCGGAAGCATCCCGTACCAGATGATTACCAAGGGCAAGACGCTGATATTCTCAGTGCCGGTCTCATACACCGGCAAGGACATAACGCTTTACATCGGGAACGAACAAGCAGGCACGTTCAACGTGGACAATCAGGGCAATGTCTATGTCAAGAAGACCTCTGGACTTGGCAAGGCAGTCCTTGACGCATACCACGGCGGGGCAAAGCTGAAATTTATCGCTTGATTTGTTGCTGACAGATGTGGTGCTTCTTGTGGTGGCGGATAATCACTGTGCAAGCGATTATTGAGCCAACCATGTTGAAAAACATGTCAAACGCGTTATTCATGTAATCGCCGACACCCTTTGCGGCGTTAAAGAAAACAACTGCGCCAAACTCAACAACCTCATTGACAGCGCCGATGCCCATCGCGATAAGAACAAGTATTATTGCTATGTTGAAAGACCTGTACTTGGCGTGCGTCTGCAAGTGGGGCCAAAGGAGGTTGTAAGCGACAAGTGTCGCGAGCATTGTGCCAATTGTGTGCACGAGCTGGTCATACCTGAACCAGTGCGGAATAAGCCAGAAGTCATAAAGCCTTGTTTGGCCGATGTAAACATTGCCACCCATAACGTGCATTACACCAAGGATTGTCAACCCCGCCATAAGGGTCATTGGCAGGTGAAGCTCTTTGTAATAAACAACAGCAATGAATATGCAAATAACCATCACTGAAATATAATAGAGAAATTCGTAATTATGCTTCATGTATGAGATAACCGCAAAAATAATGAGATAGCTTACTGTAAACCAGAACATTATCGTAAGCCAAAATTCCTCTTCCATCAGGGAAATAACTTCGCAAGCGTATTTAAATCTAACAGGCATTTACGACAGAAAACTATTTATAGACTGATTCTGCAGTTTGGAGTATGATTGAGCTTATCCGCGAGAACCCGAAAAGGTTCAAGGATGACATAAAGAAAAGGCACAAGGACCCGGCGATAATAGACAAAGTCCTTGACCTTGATGAGCAGTGGAGAAAGCACAAGGCAGAAAGCGATGAGCTCAGGGCAAAGAGGAACAAGATTTCCCTTGAGATTAACGAGCTGAAAAAGGCAAAAAAAGACGCAAGCAAGGCCATCAAGGATGCTACTGCAATTCCTGGCAGGCTGAAGGCGCTCGAGGAAAATATGAAAAAGCTCGAGACTCAGCTCGCAGAAGCACTTTATGTTGTCCCAAACCTGCTTGACCCAAGCGTTCCTGCAGGCAAAGACGCCTCTGAAAATGTTGAGGTAAAGAAATGGGGCAAGCCAAAGAAGTTCTCATTTGAGCTTAAGACTCACACCCAGCTCGCGGAAGACCTTGGAATTGCTGACTTTGAGCAGGGCGCGGTTGTTGCCCAGCGCGGCTTTAATTACATTTTCGGCCAGCTCGCAATGCTTGACATGGCATTGCAAAGGTATGGAATTGAATTCCTTGTTGAAAAGGGATTTACCCCTGTTGTTCCGCCGATGATGATTAACAAAGAGAGCCTGGGCGGCGCAGTTGACCTTTCTGCATTCAGCGAAGTCATTTACAAAGTTGAGAATGAGGACTTATACCTGATTGGAACAGCAGAACACGCCCTTGTCACATCACAAAGAAACAAGACTTTGCAGGAAAAAGCTTTGCCCTTGAAGATTTGCGCTGCCACTCCCTGCTTCAGGAAAGAGATTGGCGCCCACGGAGTTGATACAAAGGGATTATTCAGGATGCACCAGTTCAACAAGGTTGAGCAGGTTGTTTTCTGCAAGCCAGAAGACTCCTCAAAGCTTCACGAGGAAATGGAGGCAGTCACAGAGGAATTTTTCAAGAGCCTTGAGATTCCATTCAGGGTGATTGAGCTGTGCGCCGGAGACCTTGGGCCAAAGTTCGCAAAGCAGTATGACATTGAAGCCTGGTTCCCAAGGCAGAAAGAGTACAAGGAAGTCACATCAGCAGGAAGCTGCACTGACTACCAGGCACGAAGATTGAACATAAAGTACCTCACAGGCACAGGCAAGAGGTATCCGCACATCCTGAACAACACAATGGTCGCAACTTCACGCGCAATGGTCGCAATCCTCGAGAACTTCCAGAATGAAGACGGCACTGTCACAGTTCCAAAAGTTCTGCAAAAATACACCGGCTTCAAGGTTATTGGAAAGCCTGTTAAGAAGAAGTAATATGGCAGCTATTCCCTCCTGGCTTTGGCTCGCAATCGGGCTTATCGTGTCTGTGACATCCTGGTATGCTGACATGACATTGTTTTTCTGGCTCGGCTGCGCATTCGTGGTTGTCGGGGTTGCGAAGATTGTGATTGGATTCATGCTTGGCAAAACTGAAACCAAAGCTGAAAAAAAGGTGGTGCAGAGGCTCGCGCCAGTGCAGGGGCAAATGCACCCCGCACACCAGTATTACAGGTGCCCATGCGGAAACCCTGTGAAAGTTTCTGACATTTTCTGCAGCTATTGCGGGCGAAGGCTGAGGTAAGCAAACTTTTATATAGACGGTGGTTCTCGGTGAATTCAGATGGGGATATTTGACAGCGGGCTAAAAGATGGTGAAACGCTCTTCAATAATGAGGACGCGCTCGACTACGCTTACATTCCAAAGGAGCTGCCTTTCAGGGAAAACCAGCAGCACGCGCTTGCCGCCTGCATAAAGCCGTTGTTCCAGGGGCGCAATGGGCGGAATGTCTTTGTTTATGGCGCGCCGGGAATCGGAAAAACCGCTGCGACAAGGTGGGTTTTACAGGAGATTGAGGAAACCGGCGACGAGGTTCGCACGATTTACATCAACTGCTGGCAAAAAAACACCACTTTCAAGATTTTTGAGGCAATATGCCATGAAATCGGATACAAGTTCACGCAGAACAAGCACAGCGAGGAGCTTCTCAATGTCATCAAAAATTACACAGTCAAGAAGCCTGCTGTTTTCGTGTTTGACGAGATAGACAAGGTTGAAGACCTTGACTTCCTTTACGCGCTATTGAACGATATTTACAAAAAGAGCATTGTCCTTATCACTAACTACAAAAGCTGGCTTGACGAGGTTGAGGACAGGATAAAGTCAAGGCTCACTCCTGAGCTCCTCGAGTTCAAGGAATATGACGGCCAGCAGACAAAAGACATACTCAAGAAGCGCATGGGCTACGCGTTTGTCCCTGGAGTCTGGCAGGCTGACGCGTTCTCGCTGATTACTGAAAAGGCAGGAGAGATGCGCGATGTCAGGATGGGATTGTATCTGTTAAGGGAGGCAGGGCTTGCTGCAGAGGATGCGGCAAGCAGGAAGATAACTCTCGAGCATGCCCAGAAGGCGATTGTAAAGCTAACCGAGTTCGCGCGCAAGGACGCAAACCAGCTTGATGAGGACACCAAGCTCCTGCTTGGCGTTGTCAAGGAAAACTCAGGCGCAAAAATAGGCGACCTTTTCAAGGCTTACACTGACAAGGGCGGCAAGGCTGCTTACAAGACATTCCAACGCAAGATTGAGAAGCTTGGCAAGGCAGGCTTTGTTGAAACAGAGAAAATAATGGGCGGAAAGGAAGGGACAACAACACTTGTCAATTTCGCTGTTAAAGACAAGAAGCTCGATGAATTCTAGGATTTTGCTGCCATAAGATTAGTTGCGCTGCCGATGTTAACTGCAGGAAGATACCGTTCTGTCTTTGGCTCTGGCTCAGAATACGGGCGAAGAACAATCCTGCCTTTTCCCTTATCTGCATAAAGAATCCTGCCTGATTTCCTTTCTGTATATGAGACCACCTTGAACTGGTATATTGCCACAGGCCCGTTGAAAATCCTGTCATCCTTGGCGACTGCTTCAGCATCTGCAATGGATTTCTCATAGCGCACGCCAATGCATCCGTCAGGGTCATGGCCAACAACAAGCACCTTGCTGTCAATTCCATTTACTCTGTCCTTATAGACCGCTTCAATCTGCATGTTAGACTCTACAAAAAGAGGATTGGTGATATCATTAAGTGCTGGCGCCTTGAAATAATGCTCGATTAAGCAAGTATGCTCCTCAAGAAGTTTGTCATAAAGCGCGGTGAATATTTTCTTTTTCTTGTCCATGCACCTGTCACGCGCATTCCCAAGTCTCTTGCAAAGAATATCTATTGATTCTGGCTCTCGTTCGCTTGATCCTGTCATCACCAGAGGTCGCTCGTAGTCTTGTCTGCACTCACGGTGCCTCTCTCGACGATAACTAATAATTCACACATATAAAAGGTTTTCGGCTATCTTCCCGACACGCCACTGGTCACTGGACTTGGTGACGTGGCGTATTTAAAGCGAAAAAATAGCAAGTATGCAAAGAGGTGATGACTATGGACGAAAAACTGATTGCATCATTGTTCTTTGAGTGCACAAAGGCACTGACTATGAAAACCGTGCAGCCCGGGCTGAGGCTGAGACAACCAGTATAAAAACGAGGTGAAGACAAATGAGCAGGGTATTTACAAAGGCAGACAGGGAATTATTGGAACAGTTGAGGAATCCGAGAAAGACTCAAAATGACTTCTTTATGGAACCGATAGTTGAGGACGTAGTTGAAGATGACTATTTCCCGTCAGGCGTAACTGCCTGATTTTTTCTTCTTTTTTAAAACTAATAACAATAAATAACGGGCGCGTACCGCGCCAGAGACCAACTATAAGAGGAAAGTCTTTGTTATTATTTCTCCGAACTCGCGCGACAGAACGGAGTTCGGAGCGCATGAGTGAGGAGTGTCTTTATCACCCGCAGGTGCCTCTGCAATTATGCCCAAATGCACGCGTTCAGAACAGCTCACTCGCCAATGCCGCGGCTCCAACGATTCCAAGCTGCTCGTTCCTGACGACGTACACAGGGAAGCGAGACATCATCTTTGAGAATCTGCCCTTGTTCCTGAACGCCTTGAGGAATGGGCTCTTTTTCATCACGCCAATATTGCTTTTCACCAATCCGCCGATGATATAGACACCGCCGAAAGCCATTGCCTGCATTGCAAGATTTCCTGCCTCTGCGCCCAATACCGAGAAGAATACATCTGTTGTTTTTTTGCACAGCCTGTCCTTGCTTGCATTGTGCATTATGATTGCGGGCTTGTCAGCGCCCTTTGCAGCCATGAGCTTCCTTATTGCCGGCGATTCCTTGGCGTACTTCATCTTCTTCATGAATTCATAAACATTCATCAAGCCAGGACCTGAGAGGATGCGCTCATTGCTGACGTGGCCGAACTTGGCGCGCAAATAATTGAAAAGGTCAACCTGGATTGAGTCCTGCGGGGCAAAGTCCTGGTGCCCTCCTTCTGACGGAACAACTATTGAGTCTCCGCCGTGATGGGCAACAATTGCCTCTCCAAGCCCTGTGCCAGGACCGAAAAGCGCCTTGTTTTCCATTCCCTCGTAAGTTCCACGCTGGATGACTGCGATGTCTTTCGCGTGCAAGGCGTCAAGCCCGTGGGCATGCGCCACAAAATCATTGACTATTGTTGTCCTGCCGATTCCTATTGCCTTGCTCAAAGGCCCGACATCAATCTTCCACGGCAGGTTTGTCGCCTTGCAGACACCGTCAAAAACAGGCCCTGCAATCCCGACTGCTGCCGCCCTTGGGTGTGCATCGTTTGCTTCAAGGAAAAGCTTGATGATTTCAGAAAGGTTGTCAAAACGCTTGTTTGGATACTTCTCAAAAACAAGCTTTTTCACATCTCGGTTTTCCACGCTGAACAAGCCGAGCCTTGTCGATGTTCCCCCAACGTCACCTGCAAGCACTATCATTTGCCCACCACCTTTACCCGTTTTAACTGTTTGCCGTAAAATATCCTATACAACGGCCCCAAATCAATATATTGATTGTTTATAGGTATAAAAACCTGATGGTTAATTCGGATTCAATAAAGCTCTACTCTTGGCTTATCTTCTTCCTCAACAAGCTCTGATGCTGTTGGCTGCTGTGCAGGCGCATTATCGCCGAACATGTTTCCGAACGCAGCTATAGGATTGGCGCTCTGCTCAGGCGGTGTTTGCGCAGGAGTGTCGCCGAACAATGACGGGCTGGGCGAGTCAAAAATGCTCCTTGATGCCTGCTGGCCCTCATGGCTGACAAGCGACTGCAAAAGCCTTATCGCTTTGAGTATGTCCTCCTTAGAATCAGTAACAGTGTCAATCGCGATTTTCATATGCTTTAATCTGCGGTTTGGGTATATATAGTTTTCGAGAATAAATCGCAGTTAAGCTTAAATACCCAAATGCATTTACCATTCTAATCGCGTGAGTGAAGGGTCAGCGATGACTAGGGACCACGTGAACCGAGAGAGACCGTGAGCAACGACATTGGTGACAAGCTACCGGGAAGCCAAGACGCCAATATGGCGATCCAAGGCATTATTCTGAATGAAGAGTCGCTTATTCTGCGGGTGCACAAAGACACATACAGGTTTCCAAGGGTATATAATGACCTGAACCCGCGCCAGCTTGAATCCTACGGATATCAGCTCAGACAGGCAAAGGATGCAATCCTGAATGACGGAATGAGCCCTGCCCAGCTGAAAGTGCTGAGGGAAAACCTCGCGCTATATATCCAAGCAGAACGAAAAAGGCGCGATTTGCTGAGGGAACAAGAAACGTGGTGCGACTGGCTTCTCCCTCCTGAATAAGCGATTATTTCTAAAGAACCGCTTCCCTTATCGTGATTACTGCGCCGATAATGAATACTGCAATCATCAGCACTATTGGCGCCAGTCCAATTTTCATCTCATATTCTGGCTTTCTTTGGCCGTGCTTTCTTGCTTTAAGATAAGTCAGGAGCATGATTATTCCGTCAGCCCCCCCTGCTATTGCACCTGTGATTCCAAGGATATTGATAAATGAGTGCACTCCAAAAAGTATGAGAAGCACAGGGACTGAAAGCGTCAACAGCAGGGCATTAATGGGCTTGAACTTGTAATCGTGCCAGAACATTTCCTTCAGCCCGTTTCCTATTGCGATAAAGCCTGTCGCCATGCTGAGAACTGCGAAAACGCTGATTATCGCAAGCGGAAAGAATCCCATCAGCAGCCCCACCCCAAGGTTGGCAACTTCAGTGGTAAAACGCCCTGTTACACCGACGACTGCAAGCCCAAAGAGCGCATATGCGGCAATAGGAATCAGAGTGCCTATCAAAATGCACTTTTTCAGGTCCTTAAGATGACTGGAAAGCTCCTCGCGCATCGCAGGAATTGCAATTGCACCAAGGAACGCAAAGAGTATGACTCCGTAAGGGACAAAAATCTTGGTCAGGTCAATCTGCATCAGGTTTGCAGGGTCAAAGAACTGCGAGAATCCGAGAAGCAGAAGCGTTGTGAAAAGCGCGACAAACTTTATTATTGAAAGCACAAGCTCTGACATTCCAACAGCCTCCATTCCCTTGAAGATTATTAGGCTGGCAAGCACGAAAAATACAATGCTCCACATCCAGGGGTTGCCGCCGAATATTTCTGCCAAAGACTTTCCTTCTCCAATAATATACGCCATCAAGGCGCCATAACTGCTTATCATCATCGCCAGAGTCATCAAGCGCTTTCCCCTTTGGCCGAGGTAAATCCCTGCATAGCCAGTCAGCTGGTGCAGTCCTTTTGTCCTGAGCGTGACTTCGCCAATGCAAAGGTTGAGGACCACCATCACTGCGCCAAGAAGCAACAGGACAAGAAGCCCTGTAAGGAATCCTGCCTTTGCCATCACATAAGGAATTCCCAGCACTCCTGCGCCGATAATCGTGCCTGTCAGTGTGGCAATTGCCTCATAAACGTGCTTTTGCGACATTTTACCTCTTTTTTTATCGTGAGTGCCGGTTTCACAGACCAAAACTTTTATGGTTGGTCTCTGTGCCGTAGGCATCCAATTTGGATTTATTATTTATTAATATAGCATGGGGCTACCCAGATTTGAACTGGGGTCGCAACGTGTTTTGCGCAGACCGCAATGAACGCCCGCAGGCAATTTGTGCCGACTACGTCCCGAACGTTGAATCTTACCAAGCTAGACCATAGCCCCTTGGTTCAACAAAGAGAATAAAATTTGCGGTTTAAAAGTCTTTGCTAAGCGCAACCTGTTGTGCAGATAAGAAAATAATCTGCTCAGGTATCCTTTCTGCCGTGCAATGCCTCAAGCATCCTTGTCCAGCCGTGAGGATTCCACCAGGTTTTTTCTTCCAAATGAATTGTCCAGTCTATTGCATCCCTTGTGTCCTTTATTCTTTCAAGCTCAATAAAGTACTGCTTTGGCCCTTCAGTAGGAATGCAGGCATAATGCGCGAGCAGGCACAGGTGCATAAACTGCTCGTAAAGCGGCTTTTTAATTTTGTCCCTATTTTTAGAAACTTCAATTACCTTATTCAGCCTGTAAACGTGCGCCTTCATGTCTACAATGCGGTGCTTCATTGCTTCTGAAAACTCAACAACATCGCCTTCATCCTTATGGAACAAGTCATAAAACTGCTCAAAATATTCCTGAGTAACAGTATTGACAAGAGCAGGATTGCTATGTATCACCGCCTCAGGAGTGCCGTGCTCATGAATCAAGTCTTCAAGGTGTTCTGCAAAATCATCAATAACAACCAGGCCGTCCTCAGGCGCCAGTATCTTATTGTTGCAAACCATGCATGGCCAATCTGGAAATTCTGCCATGATTTTGTTAACTTGGTGCTTGTTATAAAGCTTTGGCGCCGAGCTTTTCAAGAGCCTTCACTGCTTTTGAAAGGTCTGCTGACTTTACAAGAATATGGTCGGTGGAATAAGCCGAGATTGCGAAAATGCTGACCTTTTCTTCTGCGAGCACTTTGGAAACAGCTGCAAGAAAGCCAACAAGCTCAAAAGGCAAAACCGCCTCGAAAGTAAGAAGCTTCCAGCCCTTGTTTGCCTCGATTATGCCATTCTTCAGCTTTGACTGGTCAATTATGCAAGTGATTTCATTCTTGTCAGTGATAACTGCGAAAGAATCTGGCAATGGCTTTTTGGCTTTGACTATGGCAAATTCCTCTTTCGCTATTGCGATTTTACAGTTTGTCAAGAACCTTTCGAGGTTCTTGAGCATGCTCGGAAACCTTCGCGGTTTCCGACATTTCAGGTAATCTGCAGCAGTTGCCATATGATGAGCTCGGCCAGATTCGAACTGGCGACTCCCTGCCTGTGAAGCAGGTGTCATAACCGCTAGACCACGAGCTCGTATTCGTTATAAAGCAGGACTTGTTTTAAAAAGATTAAGGTTTATCCGAACATTCTTTGATAATTCAGCATGATGCTGTTTGCTGTCTCTTCTTCTGTGAATCCTTTTAATGTGGCAATTCGCTTTATTGTCTGAGCGACATTGGCTGGCTCATTGCGCTCTCTTGGAACCGGTCCGAGCCACGGCGCATCTGTTTCTGTGAGAAGATGATTAATGCTAAGTGTCTGCACAACAGTGTCAAAGTGCAGCAGGCGCATAATCACAGGCGGGATTGAACAGCACCATCCCTTGTCGTCTATTCTCTTCAGCAGGCTCTTCCTGCCGTGAAAGCAGTGGAAGACAACGTGCTTAAGCTTGCTTGACTCAATCATTTCAACGCAGTCAGCCTCTGCCTTTCTTGAGTGGATGATTAACGGCTTGTTGATTTTCTCGCAAAGCTCAATGATTTTCTGGAAGTTTTCCTTCATTTTCTTTATCAGGCCAGGGTCTGTGATTTCAGAATAGTCAAGCCCTGCCTCGCCAATTCCGACGCAGGAGTCCTTGTTCTTTTTCATCCATTCAAGCTCTGCGTCAAGGTCAAAGTGGCCGCTTCTTGTTATTCCGGACTCGTCAGGGGCATTGCTCTTGTAGTTCAGGGCGTCAGTCGGATATGCGCCAAAAGTGCACTGCACAATGTCAGGGTATTTTTTTGTGAGTTCAAGGATTTCCCTATTGGCAGGCGGGCCTGTGCCTGAGCAGATTATTCTGACAACGCCTGCTTTCTTTGCCCGCTCAATAACTTCAGGAAGGTCTTTCTGAAAGAGCTTGTGGTTCAAATGGCAGTGCACGTCAACGAGCTTCATAACTCTGGCTTTTAGCACGAAGATTTAAAAACCTTCCCCCGATGGCTTTAAAGCAATGGATAACAAATTGGAAACAGGAAAAGAGAACGTCCTTAGGGAGTCAGAAGAACCAGAAGGCGTGGCTATTCGCGGGTATGACTTCAGCAATGGAGTTGATTATGACCAAATCATTGACAGCTATGCAACAACAGGCTTCCAGGCGTCAAACCTTGCAAAGGCAATTGACATAATCAACCAGATGCGCAAAGACAAGTGCACAATTTATCTCGGTTATACTTCCAACATGGTAACTTCTGGATTGCGCGATGTTTTCAGGTATTTGGCACAGAACAAAATGGTTGACGTGATTGTCACGACCGCAGGCGGGGTTGAGGAAGACATCATAAAGTGCGTGAAGCCGTTTATTCTCGGCAGTTTTGAGGCAAAAGGGGCTGAATTAAGGGAGAAAGGAATTAACAGGACAGGGAACATATTTGTTCCGAACTCAAGGTATTGCACATTTGAGGATTTTTTGAATCCTGTTCTTGCAAAGATGGCTGAAGAGCAGAAGCAGACAGGCACAATTATCACGCCTTCTGAGTTTGTCGCGCGCCTGGGAAAAGAGGTTAACAATCCTGAATCAATCTATTACTGGGCGCAGAAAAACAGCATCCCTGTGTTCTGCCCTGCGCTGACAGACGGCTCAATTGGAGACATGACTTATTTCTCAAGCTTCAAGCACCCTGACTTTAAGATAGACATTGCGCGCGACATGAAAAAGCTCAATGACCTCACCATTGACACCAAAAAGACAGGCTTGATAATTCTTGGCGCAGGGGTTGTAAAGCACTGCATACTCAATGCGAACATGCTGAGAAATGGCTCAGAGTACGTTGTTTACATCAACACATCGCAGGAATACGACGGTTCAGACGCAGGAGCCCGCCCTGATGAAGCAGTCAGCTGGGGAAAAATACTCCCAGGTGCAAAGTCAGTCAAGGTATTCGGCGATGCAACAATACTTTTCCCGCTGATAGTGGCTAAGACATTTGCGGGGAAATAATCACATTATCTTCCAGATTTCTACTGCGAGGAAGGCGGCGAAATAAGCCATGAATAAAAGGCCGTGCTTCCAGGTCAGGTATTTGCCGCGCAGGATTATCATCAGGGTCGTGATGCTGATTGCGAGGAAGATGAATGCGTTAAGTACTGTGCTGACATTCACCTTGAGGGGGCTGATAAGCGCCATTATTCCGAAGAAAAGGAGGAACTCTATCATCAGGCTGCCGAGAAGGTCACCAAGCCCTATTGCCTCGTGCTTTTTCATTATCGAGCGGAGCTCCACTGAAATGTCAGGCATTGTCGCGCCAATGCCGATAACAGTCAAAGCAATGAAATAAGGCGGAATGTTGAATGAATTTGCCAAATTGACACTGCTGAAGACCAGCCACCTTCCTGCAAGAAGTATTGCGGCAAGGCAGCCAAGGAAAATAAAAGCGTCTTTCCAGAGCGACTTGAGCTGGACATTCTTCTTCATCCTGCCAAGCGTGCCTTCTGCACGCCAGAGGTTCACCAGGTAAAGCCCAAATGCAACCAAAAGAAGCACACCATCAACCCTGCTTATCTCGCCGTCAAGGCCCAAAAGCAGGGGAAGCATCAGGGCAGCCCACATCATCATCTTGTTTTTCGAGAAAAGCCCTGCCTCAAGCTTGGTTTTACCGCTGATTAGGGCAAGCAGTCCGAGGGCAAATCCAACATGGACCATGTTTGTGCCGAGTATTGCGCCGAATCCGACATTTTCCTGGCCGCTGAAAAACCCGGTCACAGAGCTCACGACTTCAGGCGCGCTTGCTGCCATTGCGACAACCACGAGCCCGATAATCGCCTCGCTAAGCCCCAGCCTGTGGGCGTAATCAGAGATGCCTTCAACAAGAAGGTCAGCTGCCTTGAACATAATGAACAAGCTTACCAGAATCACAACACTGTGAAAAAGCGTCGGGTTGCCGAAAAGCCATTCAAGCATACTGCCCGTGTTTGAATAAGGATATTTAAATACTGCGTTTGAGAATATCTGAATTTCTTATCCAAAAGCAGCTGCCGACTACGTCGTCGAGGTTGCTAAAGCCCGCTTTCGCAACCTTTAAAAAGACCCCAGAGGTTAGGGAATCGAAGCCTTTAGTTAAGGTAAAGGTAAAAACGAAACAGGTGATTGTATGACTGTCGTCGGATTGCAAATAAACAAGATTTTGGTTGAAAAGTATGCCCCTGTGAAGGGCAAGATTAGTGTAAACAACAATGTCGCAGTAAAGGATGTCACGAAGACAGACCTTACGTTCGGCAACTCAAAGCAGGATGCCCTGGAGTTCACTTTTGAGTTCAAGGCGGCTTATGAGCCGAAGATAGCAAACATGATCTTCGAGGGAACTGTCACTTACTTTGACGCCCCTGCGGCAATAGAAGACGTAATGAAGGGATGGAAAAAGGACAAGAAGGTCGCGCCTGAAATAATGTCAGGAGTGCTCAACACAATCCTCGCAAGGTGCAATGTTGAAGCATTGCTGCTTAGCAGGGAAGTAAACCTTCCTCCGCCAATCCCGATGCCCAAGGTCAATGTCAGCACCAAGCCGTCAAAATAAGGCTTCTAGGAATGCAGAGTCCATAATCTGATTAAAGTTCAAACCTGTGCAAGTACACCATGGCAAAGGAAATCAAGCTTAGGGTTGTTGAAGCCATCCAGGACGACGTCAATAAGGGCATAGTCAGGATAGACAGCACCTTCATGCGCGAGGCAGACATACGGCCAGGAGACATAGTTGAGATTGAAGGCGGCAGGAAGACTGTTGGAATTGTTGACAGGGCTTTACCAGGCGATATAGGCCTGAACCACATCAGGATGGACGGGCTTGGCAGAAAAAACGCCCAGACAGGAATAGGCGAGACAGTCAAGATATGCAAAGTGGATGTCAAGGAAGCAAAGAAGATTGTCATTGCGCCTGCCCGCGAAGGAATCATTGTCAAAACCAGTTCTCCATACGTATTCAAGCAAGGGCTTCTCGGAAGGGCTATTGTAAAGGGCGACATAATCTCCCTTGGCGGAGCAAGGCGCAGAAGGACAACAATGTCAGGCTCGCCATTCTTTGACGAAGTCTTCAGCATGATGGAAGAAAACATGGGCTTTGGCGGCGGGCTCGGATTCGGCGACCTGAAGTTTGTTGTTGCCGAGACAAACCCCAAGCAGCCGGTCATAATCACAGACGCAACAGAAATCACGCTGAATCCAGAGGCAATGACTATTGAAGAGGAAAGCGCGCCAGGGGTCAGCTACGAAGACATTGGCGGGCTTGAGGATGAAGTCAAGAAGATACGCGAAATGGTTGAACTGCCATTAAAGCACCCTGAAATCTTTGAAAGGCTCGGAGTTGAAGCTCCAAAAGGAGTCCTATTGCATGGACCGCCCGGAACCGGAAAGACTCTTTTGGCTAAAGCTGTCGCGAACGAAACAAACTCGCACTTCATTGTCATAAACGGCCCTGAAATAATGAGCAAATATTACGGGCAGTCTGAAGAAAACCTTCGTAAGAAGTTTGAAGAGGCAGAGAAGAACGCACCTTCAATCATATTTATCGATGAAATTGACGCAATCGCTTCAAAGCGCGAGGAAACACGCGGAGAAGTTGAAAGAAGGGTTGTCGCGCAATTGCTTGCGCTTATGGACGGATTGAAGTCGCGAGGCAAAGTTGTTGTTATTGCCGCAACAAACGTTCCAAACATACTTGACCCTGCACTCAGGCGCCCAGGACGCTTTGACCGCGAGCTTGAAATTGGGGTGCCGAACAAGGAAGGCAGGCTCAACATACTCAAGATTCACACAAGAAACATGCCGTTGTCAAAAGACGTCAACTTGAAGGAAATCGCTGCAATCACGCACGGATTTGTCGGAGCAGACATCGCTTCCTTGGCAAAAGAAGCAGCAATGATTGTTCTGCGAAGGGTTCTGCCAGACCTCAAGTATGACAAGGAAGAGGCAATCCCAGAGGAAATACTCAGCAAACTGCAAACCACAAAGGTTGACTTCAAGGACGCCCTAAAAGTTGTCCGCCCAAGCGCACTCCGCGAGGTGTTTGTTGAGATTCCAAACATCAAATGGACTGACATCGGCGGCCTTGAAAACTGCAAGCAGGAATTAATTGAGGCAGTTGAGTGGCCGTTGAAGCACCCTGACGCTTTCACAAGGCTCGGAGTAAAGCCGCCGAAAGGAATACTGTTGTATGGCGCGCCTGGAACAGGAAAGACGCTTATGGCAAAAGCAGTCGCGAATGAAAGCGAGGCAAACTTCATTTCCATTAAAGGTCCTGAATTATTGAGCAAGTGGGTGGGAGAAAGCGAGAAGGCTGTCAGGGAAATCTTCAAAAAGGCAAGGCAGACAGCGCCAACAATCATATTCTTTGACGAGATTGATTCATTGGTTCCGCGAAGGGGCTCAAGCTCAGACAGCAATGTCAGTGAAAGAGTTGTCAATCAGCTTCTTACTGAGATTGACGGTCTTGAGGATTTGCATGACATAGTGATTATTGGCGCTACAAACAGGCCTGACATTGTAGACCCTGCGTTGCTCAGGCCGGGCAGGTTTGACAGGATTATTTTAACCAGTGTTCCTGACAAGAAAGCACGCCTTGAGATTCTCAAAGTGCACACAAAAGGAATGCCATTGAAGGATGTTGACATTGATTACCTCGCAGAGCAGACAGAAGGCTTTGTTGGAGCAGACATAGAGGCGCTTTGCCGCGAGGCAGCAATGCTTGCTTTAAGAGAAGACATAAAGACCAAAGTCATAACAGCAGACCACTTTGAGCAGGCGCTGATGAAAGTCTCGCCATCTGTCACAAAAGACGTCGAGCAGATGTACATTGCCCTGCAGGACAAATTCAAGGCAGCAAGGGCACGGGAAATGAAGGCAGAAGCAAAGCCGCTGTACTTCGGATGAAGATTTAAAAAGTGCATTAGCATTCTTTATTCTATGGACGTTGACTTATCCGAATTAGTGGCTGCGGCAAATGACTGTTACCTTTTTGCTGAAACAATAAAAGTTGAGCCAGGGAAGTTGAGATTCCGCTATTTTTCACACGTGGATGGTCCGTTTAACCACTATTACGACGCTAAAAACAAGGAAGTACACCTGACAATACAAAGAGACGCATTCCTTTACTGCGGACAGCCCAGGCAATATACAATCGCATTGCATTCAGCTACTAAAAAAGTCAGAGTTCATTATACAGGAGAAGACCTTTGGAAGTTAACCCCCACGGAAATGCTTGCGCGCAGTATAGTTGCGTTAATACCGCCAAAGTCAGAAGGGGAAATTGACTGGTCAGGCAACGACGGCTGGCTGCAAGAGAACTAATCTTCTCGAAAACTATATATACCGTCTTTCTGGTTGAGGTATTATGGGCTTGCTGAACAGGTTTTTCCGTTCTCCTGAAGAGGTTGCCAAAGAGCTTGCGCTTGATGAGTTACAGCTCGCAAAAGCGTGGCATGATTATGCTGACTCTGCCTTGGAGAAAGGCAAGCTTATCAACGCGCTTCAACCGGGAACTCTTAAACAAATACTTCCGCAACTGAAGAATGCAGTTGTTTCTGAACTCGTCAAGACAGCAGGAGAAGAAAAAACAGAAGAACAACTGCTCGCTGACCTGAAAGCAGTTGAACACGAAGAACACATAAAGCGCGTCAAAAGGCTCGAGTACACCCTGTGTTATGCTGAAACAAAACATGAATACATACACAAATTGCTATACGAACTTTGGCAGATTCTCCGCACGCAACTGCACATGGTAGAGAAGCTTATTGCCGGCAGCGCGCAGGAAGAACTGCTCATACAAAAGCTGAAGGAATCCTGGAAAGTCGAAGAGCACATACTTACGCTGGTCAACGAACGTGAAACATTTCACCAGCTCTTTGCAGCTTTGCTTAAAGGAGAACACATAGTCAGGCAATTGACCTCGCAGGAATCAAAATTCGTTGCAAGGGCTGAAAAAGAGACAGGAATCACAAATAAACTGCTTTCGCGCTGGACTCACGAGATTGACTCACGCATACACGATAAAATAGATGAATGGGTTGCCAGCAGCGGCCGCGAGGAACATATTGATTCGCATTTTGAGTTTGTAAACAGCCCTGACTTTATCCCTTTTGCGCGTGAGATAATACAATCATTGCGTACTGCTAAAAGGCAGGTTTCTGAATCAGCGATTAATACATTTGTGCATTTGTTCCGCGAATGGTATAATGCAAACGCGCACCAATAACTCTCGAAAACTATATATACACTTATTCTGAACGCTGTTGTTATGGTAACACAAGTAAGAGCAAGGCATATTCTGGTAAAGACTGAAAGCGAAGCCTTTCAGGCATTGTATGATGTGCAGCACGGCAAGGACTTTGGAGCCGTAGCCATGGAAAAATCAATGTGCCCGAGCAAGAAGAATGGCGGAGACTTGGGATGGTTTGGCCGCAATATGATGGTCAAGGAATTTGAAGTTGCCGCATTCGCATTGAAGCCAGGAGAAATATCAAAGCCAATCAAGACACAGTTTGGCTGGCACATCATCAAGGTTGAAGAGGTCAAGTAAATGGCTAAGCCAGGAGACAGGGTTAAGGTCGTGACTCAGGAAGAAGGCATCGAGGGAGTTTTGATGCCTGAAGAGAAAGAGTTTGTAATGCTAAAGCTCGACACTGGCTACAATATGGGAATTGACAAGAAAAGAGTCAGGGAAATAATTCTAATCAAGGAGCACAAGGGAAAAGAGCTTGAAGCGCCAAAGGCAGAGCAGAAAAAAGGCCTGCCGACAATAGCGATACTGCACACAGGCGGAACAATCGCGAGCAAGGTAGACTATGAGACAGGAGGAGTCATCTCAAAGTTCAAGCCAGAAGAAATGCTTGAAATGTTTCCAGAGCTCAAAGAGATTGCAAACATAAGGTCAAGGCTAATCAGGCAGATGTTCTCAGAAGACATGAGATTTGCGCATTATAACATTCTCGCAAAAGAAATTGAGAAAGAAATCAAGGAAGGGGTTGACGGAATTATCGTAACACACGGCACAGACACACTGCATTACACAGGAGCTGCGCTGAGCTTTATGCTTCAGAACTTGGGAGTGCCTGTTATTCTAGTCGGAGCGCAAAGAAGCTCTGACAGGGGAAGCACAGACGCTGCCCTTAACCTGATTTCAGCGGCATTCTTCATAACCGCAAGCAAGGACTTTGCAGAAGTTGCACTTTGCATACACGAAAACACAAGCGATGAATGGTGCGATATTCTTCCAGGGACAAAAAGCAGGAAAATGCACAGCTCAAGAAGGGATGCTTTCCAGGCGATAAATGTAACGCCGTGGGCAAGAGTCAATGTCAAGGAGAAAAAAGTTGATTTGATGCGCACAGGCTATCACAAAAGGGCAAAGACAACTGTTGGAGTGCGCCTCTTCAAGGAAAATATCAAGGTTGGCTTCCTGAAATCGCACCCAAACCTCACTGCACAGGAAATTGAGTTCTACAAGGGATTTGACGGGCTTGTTTTGGAAGGAACAGGCTTCGGCCACCTGCCGATAAATGAGATTGATGAAGCGACAAAAGAGCACACAAAAATTGCAGACGCTGTCAAAAAGCTTATTCAGGCAGGAACAGTCGTGGCAGCAACAACCCAGACAATCTCAGGAGAGGTCAATCTCAATGTTTACTCAACAGGCAGGAAGATGCAGGAGCTTGGAATCATAGGCAATCTCACAGACATGACTCCTGAGACTGCGTTTATCAAGCTCGCGTGGCTGCTCAGCAATGAAACAAAGGAAAAGGCAAAGGAAATGTACTCAAAGAACATTTGCGGCGAGATAAGCGCAAGGCTTGAAAATATTGAGCAGAAGAAATTCCAATGAGGGGTTGGCCATCAACTGGTGCTTATGGCGGAAATTAACTACGAACAGCTCGGCTTGAAATGCGGGATTGAAATTCACCAGCAGCTTGAGGGAAAAAAACTGTTCTGCAGCTGCCCGACACTTATGCGGGAGGACGAGCCGCACTTCACAGCAATAAGAAGCCTAAGAGCTGCAGCAGGAGAATCAGGACAGGTTGACATCGCGGCATTGCAGGAAATGAAAAAAGGAAGGCGCTATGTCTATCACGGCTATCAGGACACAACCTGCCTTGTTGAGCTTGACGAAAGCCCGCCTGAAAGGATAAATCCTGACGCATTCAGCACGGCGCTGCAGGTTTGCAAGATTCTCAAGGCAAATATTGTTGACTGCGTGCAATTCATGCGCAAGACAGTTGTTGACGGAAGCAACACAGCAGGATTCCAAAGGACAGCGCTTATTGCAAGAAACGGAGTCCTTGAAAGCTCACTAGGACCGATTGGCATTCCGATAATCTGCCTCGAAGAGGACTCGTGCAGGCCTGTGAACGAAAGCAACACAGAAGTTGTTTACTCGCTTGACCGCTTGGGAATTCCTTTAATGGAAATCGGCTCAAGCCCTGACATCAAAAGCCCTGAACAGTGCAAGGAAGTGTGCGAAAAAATAGGATTAATACTCAGAAGCACAGGAAAAGCAAAGCGAGGCATAGGCACAATCAGGCAGGACGTCAATGTCAGCATAAAAAAAGGAAACAGGATTGAAGTCAAAGGGGTTCAGGACCTGAAATTAATACCATTTATTGTTGAGCGCGAGGCAATAAGGCAGAAAAACCTTGTTGAAATAAAGGAAGAGCTTGAAAAACGCAGGGCAAAGAAGTTCCCAGGGCAGATAAAGGATGTCACAAATGTCATAAAGAGTTCTGGTGCCAAAGTAATCTGCAAAGCCATAGAGGCAAACGGGATTATTCTCGGGGTAATGCTGCCTGGCTTTGCAAGGCTTGTTGGAAAAGAAATACAGCCAGGACGCAGATTGGGAACAGAATTTTCAGACCGCGCAAAAGTAATCGCAGGTGTTGGCGGAATATTCCATTCAGATGAGCTTCCAAACTACGGAATTACTGACCGCGAAGTTGAATTCATTAAGCAAGAGCTCGGCTGCCTTGAGAATGACGCTTTTGTGATAGTCGCAGACAGCCCTGAACGCTCAAAGAAAGCCCTTGAAGCGGTTATTGAGCGCGCAAATGAGGCAATTGACGGAGTGCCTTGCGAGGTCAGGGGTGCAAAAGATGACGGAAACACCACATACCAGCGCCCAATGCCTGGAGCGGCGAGGATGTATCCCGAGACAGACATTCCGAGGACAATAGTCACAAAACAGATTCTTGAATCAATCAAAATGCCTGAGCTTATTGAGGACAAGACAAAGCGCTTTGAGAAAATGGGCATTGGAAAAGACCTTGCAGAACTCACAGCAAGGTCTGAACGCGCTGACCTGTTTGACAAATTCGTAACAGACTTCCTTGAACTCAAGCCTGCTTACATTGCAGAATTGCTTATGACCGGCGCAAAGACAATCAAGCGCAACTTCAATGTTGACATCAACCCTTCGGAGCAGGATTTCCTTGAGCTTTTTGCAGCGCTTTCAGCAGGTCAGGTGTCAAAAGAGTCTGTCCTTGAGATTCTGAAGGAAAACAAGCCTGTCTGCGAAGTGCTTCCCAAGTATCAGAACATGTCTGACACAGACTTAAGGGCGGCATTGAAGAAAATAATACAGGAAAACAAGGGAATGCCTTACAATGCGCTTATCGGAGCAGCCATGAAGAATCTAAGGGGTAAGGCTCCTGGGGAGAAGATTGCGCAGTTCCTGAAGGCTCTTTCTTCTTAATCAGGAAATAAACAAGGCTCATTAAAATAACAGCAGCTATTGTGCCGAATGCATTATACGCAAGGTCAAGCTCTGTATTCAAATAACCCCCTCCCTGCTCTATGATTGCTTTTGCCTGCGCATCAGTAACTGCTTCTGCATCACCGCCGCCTGCGCCGCCAAACCAAAGCCCTCCTTCCCCATAACCAAGCGATAGGAAGCCTGCGAACTCAATATTCTCAATAATCGCGCCGATTCCAAACCCTGCCAAAAGCAGGAACATAATCACAGACCAGGTCTTCACAGTCCAGAAGCGCTTTGCCATCCAGGGACGCGCGAAATTGTAAAGGAACATTGTGAACGCAAACAGCGGGAAAAAATGAGTTACGTGGTCCCACTGGATAAACAACGGCGAATTGCTATACCACCCAAAGACACCGCACATGTGCAGGCAAAGCGCGAGCACAAGCGAGGCATAAACAGGGATGTTCAGGCGCCAGAAATTAAATGTGAAATACAAAAACAGGATAAATGCAGTGAAGAAAGCAGCGTCAGGCCAGTAATACTTAAAAGTGCCTTCAGTCCAGCCGATGCCAAGAAATACTGCGTAAATCAGTATTGCAAGGATTGCCACTATAGTCTTCTGCTGCATGTAACAAACACAAGAAGACCTTTTTTAAAGGTTAGGGCTCATAGAAGTGTCAGCATGTTCTATTCTGTGACATTGTGCAGCACCTTCTCAATGGTCGTGAATAGCGACTGAAGGTGCCACAAGGGGCGCTTTTTCAAAGCTTGGCGTTGCCGGTGCAGCCCTGCGAGGAATTTCCTGATGACTCCTGCCGTAGCCTCGTGCGCCATCACCCCATAGCCGAGCTTTTCCAGATAGTGCGCGTTGATAATCTGCTCGCATTGCCTGATGACTGGCACAGAGAGCACGGGCTTGCGCAAATAGACTGCCTCGCTCAGCAGCGAGAAGCCGCCGTTTGCGATGACTGCCTTTGCTGAGGCAAGGTCGCTGAAAAATCCGTGCTCGCTGAAACGCTTGAACAGCAGGTTGGCATCCTGACCCTCGCGCGGGAAGCCGTAGACAATGAACTGCTGCTTCGGGAAGCGCTTGAGCGTATCCAGCAGCCGCAGGTTTGTCTGGGAAGTCTGATAGACCAGCACGTACCCTTTGTCAGTCGGCTTCCTGCCTGCGATTTCCGGCCTAATGACCGGGTTGACGTACTTCGCCCGCGGGTCCTTGAGCGGCGGGAAGAAGAACGACGGGATGATTGTGGCGCGCGCACTCGGGATGAAGAACATCGTGACCAGCCACGCCTTGATAAAATCCACTCGGTGATGCCGCGGCAGGCTGAGCTTCGCGCGCGTGATGACGTTCTCGTTGTCAATACTCACGACTGGAACGCCGGTGAGCAGCGCGGTCCAGCAGCTCCATGGTTCGTAGTCTGTCACGAGGATGTCCGGGCGCTGGAAGAGCATAATGAAAAGCATCTTCAGGAATGAAACAACATAGAGCGGCAGGCGGACAATGTTCAGCAGCACAGTCCTGCCTTCCATCACAGCATTATTGCGGTAGACGATGTGCGTGCTCCCAATCCAGGACACGTTGAAAAAGCGGCGCAGATACGGCAATGCCTTGCCTCCTGCGAACACCCTAACATTGTGTTTCTTCGCGAGGTGCGCAATAATGGGCCTGCTGCGCGTCGCGTGCCCCATTCCTTCTCCTGCGATGGCATAGACAATATTCATAGGAGTACCCTTAGGTTTGCAACCCACAGCATGCCTTCGTCGCAGGCATAGAACAGCGTCTTGTACGGCTTTCTTCCGTCAGGGGAATAGACCTCAAGGAAAGTTTTGTAGTTCTCAACAAGGTTTTTGTACGAATTAATGTCCTCCCTTGCCCTTGATTTGTCAATCTGGCTGAGAAGTTGGATGTAAAGCAGGCCCATATGCGCCCAGATTGTGTTGCCTTCATAGTTTCGGGCAAACAGTTTTTGCGGCAAAACATCAGGAGAAAGCCTGAAAGAGGTGTATTTCAGGGGGAAAGGATGGTCAAGCCCTGCCTCCTGAAGTGAAACAAAAGCTTTTTGCATTATTTTTTTATCTGTTATCACACCAGTCCAGAAAGGAAACACCTGTGCATCGCCTGCAACATAATCCTTGCCGCTTAAATCATCCAAGAAATAACTGCCAGTCCAGTACTGCTTCATCAGGATTTTCTTTGCATCAGGAAGGCTGTGCCTGATTCCCGCCGTTCTAAGTTCTTTTGCAAGCATCCCGACCATGCAAGTGTCATAACAGCTGCAGTGGCGGTAAAAGCCATCCTTCATCGACGAGAATTTTTTGTCGCAAACAAGCCCGGTTTCAGGGTCTATAACCCTTGATTCGTACAGCTTTGCCTGTGCCTGCAGGAAAGTTTTGTGCTTTTTTACCAGCGATTTTGCATTGGCGGCGTTAAGCGCGTGCATAAGGAAAGGGAATGAGTCAGGGGAAAAGCAGGGAAAATTAAACGGCTTTCCAGCGGGCGAAATTGTTGTTGCAATTCCTCCTGCCCTTGAGAATTTTTCAAGCGCATAATCCAAGGTCTTCAAAACTTCCTTCCTATAGCCGAGCTTCAAAAGCGAGTCAATGCACCATCCAAAATCCCTTGTCCAGAATTCTGCGAAATGCCCTGTGCTTGCCTGGAAGTATTCTCCATTCCAGCACTCATTGACAATCTGCTCGCAAATTTGCTTTGCCTCACCTGCATATTTGTGAAAGCCCATAATACGCACTCCTGCAGCACGGCCAAACATCCTTAGCCCTTCTAGGAGTAGCGGCATAGACGCGCCCGGGAGGATTTGAACCCCCGATCTTTTGGTTAGGAACCAACCGCTCTGTCCAAGCTGAGCTACGGGCGCAACAGTGGATTTCTCATTCGGAGGCTATATAAAGATTGCTCTATAATCCAGTAGTATGAAGCTGAAACAAACCCCGGAAGACTTCATTGTAAGGGAAATAAGCTCAATAGAGCCGGGAAAGGAAGGCGAATACACGTATTTCCTGCTGAAAAAGCGAAATTACACCACGCTAAAGGCAATGCAGGTAATTGCTGACGCGATTCACACCCCGCTGAAGCACATTGGGTGCGCAGGAAACAAGGACAAGACCGCTGTAACAGAGCAGGTTTGCTCTGTCACATCTGATTCCCCTTACTCTTTGGAAAAAATTTCCATAAATGACATTGAAATAAAGCTGATTGGAAAAGGAAACAAGCCCGTCAGCCTCGGGGACCTGAAAGGAAACGAGTTTGAAATTGTTGTCAGGGATATTGAAAAGCTTCCTGCGGCAAAAAACAGGTTTGTCAACCTGTTCGGGGAGCAAAGGTTCAGCACAAACAATGCCGCAATCGGAAAGGCGCTTGTGAAAAGGGATTTCAAGCAGGCTGTTGCCCTGATTCTTATCACAAAAAGCATGGCAGCAATGAAAATCCACGAAATTCTTGCGCTGGAGCCCAAGAACTACCTTGGCGCACTTAAGAAAACCCCCCTGCGCCTGCTGAAGCTTTATGTCCACGCATACCAGTCATTATTGTGGAACGAGCTCGCGAAAAAGCACGCTGACACGCACAATGAAAACACAAAACTGCCTGTTGTCGGCTTTGGAACTGCCCCTGACAGGCAGCTTGATGAAATCCTGAAGCGCGAGGGCATTTCAACAAGGGATTTTGTCATAAAGGAATTCCCTGAACTCAGCTCCGAAGGCACAGAAAGGGATGTTTTTGCAGATGCTTCTGAACTTAAAATCGGCGCGCTTGAGAGCGATGAGCTAAACGAGGGCAAAAAGAAAGCAAAGCTCACATTCAGGCTGCCAAAGGGATGCTATGCGACAGAATTCTTGAGGCAATTGTTCAGCTGAGAGCCTGCATAATAAGCTTGAAGACTTCCTCAACAGTCCCAGTGCCGTCAATCACGTGGACAATTTCCCTTGGCTTGTAGTATTCCACCAACGGCTCTGTTTCCTCGCGGTAATGCTTAAGGCGCTCTTTGACAATCTCAGGCGTGTCATCCTTGCGCTGGAAAAGTTCTCCGCCGCATTCAGCGCACTTCTTCGCATCAGGCCCGAAAACAGCAGCGCACTTCCTGCAGGTCCTTCTTCCTGAAATTCTTTTTACAGAAATATCCTCAGGAATATCAACAACGATGACCGCATCAATATCAGTGACGGTGTCGAGGAATTCTGCCTGTTCAAGCTGCCTCGGGTAGCCGTCAATGACAAACCCTTTTTTCGCGTCAGGCTCTTCAAGGCGGAGCTTTATGATTTTGTCAACCGCTTCAGGGGGCACGAGTTCGCCTTTCATCATTGGCTTCTCGATTATTTTTCCTATTTCTGTCTTTTTTGCAATATGCTCCCTTAGCAAAGAGCCTGTGTCAATATGAGGGATGCTGAAGCGCTTGCTTATGAGGTCTGCCTGTGTGCCCTTGCCAGAACCCTGCGGGCCCATAATAACTATTTTCATCCGAAATACCCCACAGCATCTTTTTTCGCCATTGGCTTTGGCCAGCTTTCGGCAAGCTTCTGGACAAAAGGCTTCAATGCCTGCCTTATCGCAGGGAATTCAGCAGCAGCCCTTGATATTAATGCAGCGTCCTGCGCGTTATCTGCGCTCAAGTCAGCGGCAATTGACGCCCTTAACAGTGCCATAAGCAGCTGGAACTGCTTCAGTACCTCCTGCCTCTCAGACTCTGACAAACAGCGGTACTCAAAAATAGAGCAGAATGAATTTGCGTCAGGCTGAAGCAACGGGTCAAGGAAATGTGTGATGTTCTCAATGCGCTCGCCAATCTTTTTCCTTATCGCGCCAATCAGCAAAATAGGCTTTTCTATTGTTGATATTTCAAACTCCCTGTCAAGAAGGGCAAAATCAGGCAAAGAGAACTTTTTCTTAAGCTCAGTGTAGTGGTGCTCTATATCGCTTGGCATAATTGTGCTCTGTGAGAAGGGGATATTTATGGATTGCGGTCATTAGTCAAGATTTCTTGAGCGAAAATATATAAGCGGCAGGGCTTATCCCATATGCATGCAACAAGCAAGCCTTGGAAAGGAGGAAAGGGAAAAAGTGTTCCAGCTGTTCCTCAAGAACAGGCAGTTGAGGTTTTCTGACATTGAGGAAGGAGTTGGCATAAGGTCAAACAACCTTTCTTATCATCTTGAACAGATGCAAAAAGACGGCGTAATCACAAAAGACGGCGAGCTTTACACGCTGACTGATAAGGCAGAGCAGATGATTCCATTCTTCAACCAGATGACAGGCAAGGAAGTAGGAGTGATGCCTGTTGTGCTTGTGGCAATACAGCACAAGGGAAAAATCTGCCTTTTAAGAAGGGAAAAGCGGCCATACAAGGGATACTGGGGGCTTATCGGAGGAAAGCCTAAACTGCAGGAGTCAATCCCTGAGGCAGCATTGCGCGAGGCAAAGGAGGAAACAGGGCTTGAATGCGAATTTGAGAAGATTAACGCAATAGTGCACGAGCGCGTAAATGAGGAAGGGACAATGAAGCACGCATTCCTTTTGATGCTGACAACTGTAAAGCCAAAATCTGACAAGCTCTGGGAAAGCGATGAAGGAAAAGTCGCTTGGTTTGATTCTGAGAAGCTTGACAAAAGCACAATCATACCATCAGATTACTGGATGATTGAAAACCATTTGAAAAAACAGTCAGCTATACCTCATGTTGTTCTTGAGCAAAAAGGAGAGGAAGTAACAGGTTTTAGGGTGGAATGAATGAGAACAGCTCTTGCCCAACAAGACGGCAGCATAACCGATGAAGAGATTTCTGACGCAGTAGCACACGCAATTTTCACATTCCGTGATGACGCAGATATGTCAAACCGCGAGATTCTTGAAGGCATGCTTAAGTGCGGATACATTGACGCTTTGCAGTATTTCAGGGCAATGACCAGGAAATCACTTATGGTAAAGCTGGGCAGTGTCACAAAGTACATGATTAACAGGGGAAGGGAGCTCTGGGAATACCACGCAGGAGAGAGAAGCAGGGACCAGCTTCTGACTCTTGACAACGCTGCGCCGATAAGCAACACATACTTGAAGATGATTGAGAAATATGCGCCAGTATGGAAAAATGCGCAGGTTTTATAAGACAATAACTGATTTTCTCACTTAATGGCATACCAGCAAAGGTGCATTGTTTGCAAGAAGAACATGGTGCTGATTACTTATTACAAGCAGCGCCCTGTTTGCTTGGAATGCGAGATGAAGGACATAAGCGATGAGATTACAAACAAGAAATGGAAGAAATTCTTTGACATTGACCCTGAGCTTTACAAGAAAAGCTCTTTTCTTCGCAGCATAAAGAGAAATTATCTCAGGCAGGGCATGCTAACTGTAAAACAAAAGGAAATGTTCAAGAAAGTCGTGAAAGAAGGCGCGCAGGGATTCCCTAAAAAGAAGAAAAAGGAAACAAAATCAGATGAAAACAAAAATTCTAAAGCTCAACCAGAAGAAACCACAAGCAAATTTGATTAGAAAGGCAGCAGAGCTTCTCAAAAAAGGGCAGGTTGTTGCATTTCCGACAGAAACAGTGTACGGCTTAGGGGCTGACGCGTTCAATCCTTCTGCTGTCAAGAAGATTTTTTCAGCAAAAGGCAGGCCTGCTGATGATCCTTTGATTGTTCATGTTGCCTCGATAGCTGACGCTGAGAAGGCAGTGAAAGAAATCCCTGCTGTTGCGCGCAGGCTAATGAAAAAATACTGGCCAGGACCGCTAACGCTGGTGATGTCCAAGTCAAAAAAAGTGCCTGCGGTTGTTACTGCGGGCTTGAAGACTGTTGCTGTGCGAATGCCTTCTCATCCTGTTGCGCTTGCGCTGTGCAAAGCAGTCGGACCGATTGCTGCTCCGAGCGCAAATTCGTTTGGCAAACCATCGCCGACCAAAGCAGCACATGTCTTTGCTGATTTGAAAGGAAAAATACCCTTGATTCTTGACTCAGGAAGCACGCACATCGGAGTTGAGTCAACAATTGTCTCTCTTACAACAAAGCCTGCGAAGCTTTTGAGGCCCGGTAAGATTACTGTTGAAGAATTGCGCAGGATTTTGCCTGTTGAGATTGTCACAAGCGTGAAAAAATCAGAAAGACCGCTTGCTCCTGGGATGAAATACCGCCATTATTCACCAAAGACGCCTGTTTTGCTTGTCTTGAAGCCGACTGCAGAAAAAATAGAAAAGCTTGTTGAAAAAGAGCAGAAAAAAGGCAAACAAATCGGATTGCTTTGCCTCGGAAGGTATCACACAAGCGCTGAAAGAGTCATAATCATCGGCAAAACCCCAGAAGCAGCTGCAAAAAGATTGTTTGATGCTTTGCGGTGGCTTGATTTGCAAAAGCTTGACCTGATAATCGCAGAAGGATTGCCTGAGAACGGATTTGGAATGGCAGTGATGAACAGGCTGAGAAGGGCTGCATCAAGAATTCTTTGAGAAAGATTAAAATAGTGAATAAGAAGAAAAGTGTCCATGAACATCACCAAACTTATTGTTTCAATTGCAATACCATTGCTTGCGGGCTTTATTGGCAGCCTCTTCACAACAAAATCAATTCCTAACTGGTATGCGACAATTCAAAAGCCGTCATTTAACCCGCCAAACTGGATTTTTGGGCCTGTCTGGACAACATTGTTCATAATGATGGGCATTGCGCTTTATCTTGTCTGGACTTCTGGAAAGGCAAACAATGCGGTATTGTGGATTTTCGGAATACAGCTCGGCCTCAATGCGTTATGGTCAATACTGTTCTTCGGCCTTCACTCGCCATTGTGGGCATTTGTGGACATAATCGCATTATGGCTGGCAATACTCGCAACAATAATCAGCTTTTACAGTGTTTCAGCAACAGCATCATGCCTGCTAATTCCTTACATTCTATGGGTCAGCTTTGCAACAATACTAAACTGGAAAATTATGGTGTTAAATTAAGAAATCTGTGCTGAAGCCCCCGGAGGGAGTTGCACCCTCGACCTCCTGCTTACAAGGCAGGTGCTATAGCTACTAAGCTACGGAGGCGATAACATACAGGCATAAATGACGCTATTTAAAGATTATCATATCCCAAGCAATAGACGAATACTAATAACGGCTCCTTACAGTCGCGGTGCCAACGATAAGAGGAAGTTCTTGTTCTATTATCCCGAGCTGCTGAATGAGTCGAGGAGCTTGCGACGAGACGAATTCGCAGCGAGTGTCTTTTGCCGAAGGCACGTAATTAGCAGAATCCGTATTTCAATGATTTTGATTATTGAAAACGTTCCAAATTGAGGAATGCCTTTACCTGGTCCTTGATCTGGATGGTGTCGTTCCTGACGCTTGTGATGAAGCCGCTGAGGAACGGCGTGTAAACATACTTCTCAAACAGGGAGCGAAGGACGTAAAATGCAGGCTGGGTTTCCCACTTGTGCTCGTAGTCTGTCTCAAGCCAGGAATCAAAAGTCATTATGACCTTTCCCTTCTGCATCTTTTTCTTGTGGCCGTCCTTTGCCACCTCAACATCAGTAAGGTTGTGCGCTGTTGCGTGAATCCTGATAACACTCTTTGCGTAGTCAGAAAACTTTTTGAACGGCTCAAGCTCAAGCTCAACGTGCTTGCCTGATTTTGTGACGCTTTCCTGTGCGCGCTTCTCAATCGGCACATATCCCTTGTCGCCCATCCACCCATAAAGAATCTTGTAGAGCTCCTTCAGGCTGAAAATACCCTCATAAATCACCTGTTCGTGTTCAATAACCGGGCGCTTCTCAACCATCAGCTCACCTCTATTCCGAGCACGTCCTTGATTACCGCAAGCAGTTCTACCTGCTTCAGCATAAGGTCGTCCTCCCAAACGTCCTTGATAGTCTGCCGTATAATATACTTTTGATAAATGTCATGCAACCACTGGACAAACTTATTGCCCTTAAACCTCTTTGTGTAGTCAAACTGGAGCTCACCGCCAACTTCGGCATTGATATACCCCTCGTCAAGCTTGTGCTTCTCACCGTCCCTGATAACCTCAACTTCCTTAAGGTCACGAATCCACATGTGAACAGTAATTACATACCTGACATATTCTGTTACGTCACGCTCTGACTTTATCTCATACTCAGCCTCGTCGGCCTTGAGCTTGTATTTTGGCGCGTGAAACTTGTAACTGTTGTCATCAAACCATTTCTGGATAGAGCTGACAAGCAGCTTGTGATTAAAAGTACCCCTGTGCTTCAGATAAAGCGTCGGGGACGGGTCACTGGGGGCAGCATGCTCTACCATATGCAGAGAAGTCCTTGGATGCCTATTTAAATTTTGTCTCGCAATAGGCTAAACTGCGCACAAACCAGCCAATCAGCCTTCAGGGATGCGCTTTGGCCAGAACTCAGGCAATTCCTTTGTCGGCAGGTATGTCTCAATGGTCAGGAATGTGTTGATTGCGTCGCGGAACTGCATTGCCTCGCGGTACAGCTCCTTTTCAAGCATGTCAAACTGCTGCTTCCACATCCTGCCGTAAAGAAGCTTTTTCAAGTCCTTGAACGCGCTCTTTTCCATTATTTTGTCAGGGTCGCGGACAAGGTTTGCTGAGACATTGGCCTCTGCCTCGCCCTGCTGCGCCTTGTATTTCTTGCCTGCGATAATGACTTCAACATCCTTCAGTGTGAGGATGTGCACGTCAATATTCAGGTCAAAGCGCCAGAGCTTGTTGTTAGCCATCGGCAGTTTTGTCGGGCGCCAGCGCCACCATATTTCCTTTCCTCCATGCGAAGAGCCTTCCTTGTGCAGGTAATATTTTTCAGGAAACTTGTAATCATCCCTTGTTGCGTAGCCGTGCTCAATAAGCCACTCGTGCATAAGCAAATACAGGTTGTTCAGGTGGAAAACATCCTTCCTGTTGACAGTATAAGATGTAACGTTCTTGTAATCTGTGCCGGTATACCTGTGCCTGATCAGCGCCATTCGCCCAAACAATTGGCAAACAGGTTTAAAAGGCTTTCTACACAAAAGTTTATAAGAGAACGCCCTGAAATAACTCGTTATGCAAGTCGGAGTGGTGGGCAAGGCAAACGTTGGAAAAAGCACGTTTTTCAAGGCGCTAACATTAGCTGAAGTGCTGATCGCAAACTATCCTTTCGCGACAATTGAGCCGAACAAGGGGTGTGCATTTGTCAGGGTGCCGTGCGCTGACAGGGACTTCGGAGTGCAGTGCAATCCGCGGTTTGGGCACTGCATGAATGGCACACGCTTTGTCCCTGTTGAGGTTATTGACGTAGCAGGGCTTGTCCCTGGCGCGCACCTCGGAAAGGGAATGGGAAACCAGTTCCTTGACGACCTGAGGCAGGCGCACGCTCTTATTCACATTGTTGACATGGCAGGCTCGACAAATGAGAAAGGGGAGCCGATAGAGCCGGGCAAATATGACCCTGCGTTTGACGTCAAATTCCTTGAGGTTGAGCTTGACTTCTGGTACCTCGCAATTTTGAAGAAAGGCTGGGACAAGCTTGCAAGGAACCTCCAGCATGAGCACAAGGAAATCGCAAAAGCGCTCGCAACACAGCTCTGCGGCCTTGGCGTGACAGAGGCAATGGTTGTTGATGCGATAAAGCAATTGAAGCTCAGCGAAAACACAACCGCATGGACAGAGGAGCAAATGCTCCAGATGGCAACAATACTCAGAAAGAAAACAAAGCCAATGCTCATTGTGGCAAACAAAATGGACATTCCCTGCGCAAAAGCAAACCTTGAAAGGGTGAGCAAGCAGTTCCCTGAATACATTTTCGTTCCCTGCTCTGCAGAAAGCGAGCTCGCACTGAAAGAAGCGTCCAGAAAAGGGCTTATTGAGTACCTGCCTGGCAGCAAGGACTTCAAGCCGACAGGGCAATTGCAGCCTGCCCAGGAAAAAGCCCTGAATTTCATCAAGGCAAACGTCCTTGATGCGCTTGGCTCAACAGGAGTGCAGGACGCAATTGACACCGCAGTGTTCAAGCTTTTGAATTACATCGCGATTTTCCCTGGCGGAGTGAACAAGCTCTCTGACCAGTTTGGAAATGTCCTTCCTGACTGCTTCCTCCTGCCGCCAGGAAGCACTGCGCTTGATTTTGCAGCAAAAATCCACACAGACCTGGCAAAGAACTTTGTCGCGGCTATTGACGTGAAGACAAAACGCAAGGTTGGAAGGGAACACTTATTGAAACACCGCGATGTTGTGGAAATTATGACAAGCAAATGAACAGCAAAGAAATAATCAGCAATATCAGGGACATCTTCAAGAAATTTCCTGTTCCGATAAACCTGCAGAGGCACCTTTTCAAGGTGACTGCTGTCGGCGAGGTGATTGCAGACCACTGGAAAGGCCCTGCGCTTGACAGGGATGAGCTTGTGGCATTCATGCTTCTCCACGACATTGGCAATCTTGTCAAGTATGATTTCAACCACAAGCTTTACGACGGCGATATTGGGTCTGACATTGAGGGATGGAAGAAAAAGCAAAAGGAAACAATCGCAAAATACGGCGAAGACGACCTGAAGGCAACGATTGCATTTGCAAAAGAGCTTAATGTTTCCAGCCGAATGATTGAGCTTTTGGAAGAAAGCCACTTCCACAGGCTCAGGCAAACGCTGGAGAGCAGCGACTGGGTGCTAAAAATCGGGAAATACTCAGATATGAGGGCTGCGCCGCAGGGAATTGTTTCCGTGGACAGGAGGTTTGATGACCTTGAGAAGCGCTACATCGGCAGGCAAATCAGATTAAGCCTGCAGGACTTTGAGGAACACAGGAAATTGGCGCTTGAGCTTGAGAAGCAAATCTTTGAAAACACAGACATAACCCCTGAACAGGTTGATGAAAAGGCAATACAGAAATACGTTGATTCTTACTGATTCACTTTTCCAAATCCGCCTGCCTGCTGGACATCAATTACTCCAAGCGCCTTGTCAATTATCAGGAAAGACCTTGTCTGGTTCTTCCCATTGCGCTTTGCGACATACAATGCCTTGTCTGCCTCTTTCAGCAGGGTTTCAGGCGAGACACTTGCATTAAGGCATGTGGCGATGCCGATTGAGATTGTTGTCGGAAACTTGTCCTGCACTGTCTCCCTGAGGCGCTCTGCGAAAGAATGCGCGTGGTCGTGCTGGGTTTCAGGCAGTATGATTGTAAATTCCTCGCCGCCATAGCGCGCAGGAATGTCAATAGCGCGGATGGATGCCCTAAGGAGCTCGCCAAGCTGCTGCAATAACTTGTCGCCTTCAACGTGCCCCTGGGTGTCATTGAGTTCCTTGAAGTTGTCAAAGTCAAACATAACCAGGGATATCGGCCTTTGGGAGCGCTGGGAGCGGGCAATTTCATTCTTAAGCGACTCAAGGAAATACGCCTTGTTGTAAAGCCCTGTCAATGCATCTGTCATTGCTGAATACTGCGCGTTCTGGAACCTCTGCGCCCTTGCCAAAGCGATTGAGAGCTTGTCAAGAAGAAGGGAAACAAACTCTGTTGTGTGGCTGACCTGGCCTGCGCCAAGGACAAGTGTTGCAGCGTGCTTGCCCTGCACCCTGACAGGAAAAGCAGCAAGCTGGGCGCGAAGCTGGCTTGAATCATTGACGTGCGCGGTCAAAACATCATTTCCCGCATTATTGACCAGCGTGAACGTGTTGTTGGCTGCAACGTGGTTGTGCAGCACCTTGCTTACATCAAGGAATGGCTGGCTTGCAGGAACCTGGGAAACATTTGCGCTGTTAACCCACAAGGCACAATGGTCAGGCCTGAAAATCCTGCTCACAAACTCAGCAGTCTGCTGCAAAAGCTGCTCAACAGTCGTGCCTGAGTTAAGGGAGTCAAGGAACTCTATCACAATGTCTTTTTGGTCCATAACGCATTAGAAGGAACCGGTGTATAAATGGATTATGGTGATAGAACTAATGAAATAAAATAATAAAATAAAATAAAAAATCACTTCTTAGAGTGTGCAGCAGAAGAAGTCCTCGTAACCTGCTGGAATTCTTCCTTCACTGCTCACATCTGGGTTTATGCCAGACCTTATGCAGTTGCGGCCAAGTGCGTCATTTGCCCTGACACGTGCTGTGTAAGGCGGGTATGGGCACGAGCTGTCAATTATTGGCCCTGTGCGCTTGGGGTCTGAGTCTATCGTCGGGATAGGAACAGGCGCTCCACCAGTGTCCTGTATGCGCTCAGGAAAGATGTATCCTGCGCCAGCATAGACACGGCCGTCACTGTATCTAACAAATCCCTGCGGGTCACGGTACTGATCCAGTCCGTGCGCTATTTCTCCGCCACCGTATACATTCGCCTCATTGGATGATGCCAACAGGGTCGCATTACCTGCTGCTCCCTTAAAGAGAAGTACAAGTCCGACCACTGCTATAACCGCAACAATACCAAGAATTGCGAATGCAACTCCCTTATTTTCATCTGCCATAGTTAATTCACCTCTTTGGTTGTTCATGATTTGATTGATTAGTATATAAATTTTTGCTCAGGCTGTCGAGGATGCGCTGCCTGAACACAGGCAAGTCTGCAGTGCGCATGTGTGCGCCTGCTGCAGGGATGTGCCCTCCGCCGGCTGCATCCTTCAGCCCTTTGACCGCGTTCTTGAGCAATTCATTCATTTTCACGCGCTGGCTCTGGCACCTTCCTGACACCTTGATTACATCCTTGTGCATTTCCAGGATGATTATGACCCAGTCATTGAACTGGGGCTTGAGCGAGAGGACTGTTGAAACAGGGGAGTTAATGTGGTACTTCGGACTGATTTCATACCAGATGAGCTTGAGCTTTTCATTCTTTTCCATCAGCTTGGGGGCGTCCTTAATCCACTTGCTGATTTCTTTTTCAAACGACTGCCTCATCGTGCTAAGTTTTTTGTCTTTCAGTATGCCCTGCGGTTCTTTTGACTTCATCAGGGCATCAAAGCAGTAGTTGATGTTTTTGTCGTCAATAATCATCGCGGCGAGAAGGAACTCAGCAACTTCCCCGAGGTCTGTCCTGAACCAGTCTTGAGGATTGGGCCTGAGCTTTTGCTTTTCAAACACCTTTGACAGGAAATCAGGCCAGGCGCGTCCTGCCATATCGCCAATCAGCCCGACAGACGCAATCCACGCGGAATCTTCCATATCTGCGTGCCTGTTCGCAAGGTCGTATGCAAGCTTGCTTGCAGTGTACCGCGAGGGGTCAATGTCGTCAGCGAGCAGCTGGGGCATTGCCAGCACAGTGCGTTCAGATGTTATGTCCTTGAAAAATGTGTGATGGTCTATTATCAGGATTTCGCATTGCTTCTCAAGCTTTTTGACAGCAACTGCATCCTCGTGGACAGGAAGGTCTGTGAATATGACTTTGGAGATTTTTTTCTTTTTCAGGGCGTCTGCAATTTCCGGATGGATTGTGTTGCGCGAGCCGCGGGGCGGGGAGGCATGGAAATCAGCAGGCTTGCCGCGCAGGCGCTCGATGAGCCTGCTGAGCAAGACAGCAGAGCATACGCCGTCAGGGTCTGAGTCGTGTATTATTGCGATTTTTTCTTCAGGGGAAAAGGACATGAGGAAGCGGTCAATCCGCTCCCACTGTTCGGGATTCTTGGGAATCATTGGGCATCACAGCCCGCTGCAGAATAAAAAAGGGGCGCGTACCAGAATAAGAATTGGCGATACGCGCCTGGTGAGAGAGGGGGATGAATGTGATTTCATGCTGCACTGCTCGTGTATGGTTTTTTAGGAGAGTGATGACCGGCCGAATAATGGTGGCCGGTCTTTTGCAGGATGAATTCATGTATGCCCTGCAATGAGATGGCACGGTCGCGCCCTTCGTCCTTTGCGGCATCAAGCGCGTATTCCGCACCGTGATACAATTCTTTCAGTGTCGCTGCTGTCTCTGTGGTTGCGACTCCAATGCTCATTGTGATTGGGATCTGGCCGTTTTCTGCAAGATAAGGATTAGTCTTCAATGCATTGCGCAGGCGCCCGGCAACAATTAATGCGTTGCCAGAGCTAGCGCCATATAACGCAATGCCGAATTTATCTCTGAATTCCCGGCCCACTGTCTCCACTGCTTCTTCAGATATTGTGCAAACCAAGTCAATGTTTCCATCGATTGGCCCCATTCTTCTTTCAATATTGTGATTTGTTGGTTTTGAACGGATATTATCATAAATCACTTGTGCGGCATGCGCGATAACGCGGGCTGCGACTTCATCGCCGTAAGTGTCCTTTACTTTTTTGAAATGGTCAAGGTCTGCCTGAAGGTATGCAACAGGCAGGTGATTGGCATTGGCGTGCGCAATCATTGACCTGAATTTTTCCTCAAAAACACCGCGTACATACATCTTGGTGATGCTGTCGCGCTCCAATCTGGCGATTACTGCTTTTGCCTCATCGAGCGATTTGGGTTGGGGGGTATAGAAAAAGGGTTCTGCTCCTTTGGGCAATATTTCAGCTGCGACCACTAGATCGCTTAACTCCAATAGTTCGTCTTCGAAGTTAATCACCTTTTGTTGTGGCGTCATGTTTTTGGTATGAACAACAACTTGGTATGGGAATGTGCCCGGGCATTAGCGGTTGTGTTTTGGTGCTCAGCAACCGGGTCTATGTGTCCACACGCGTGCGTTTGTGCACCTTTGCTTCACACGCGCGTGCCCAATGGGTTATTGTTCATTGTTAGGTATTCTTAGGCAAAAGAATTATATATACATATCGTACTTACACTACGATAAGTACGTTAAGTACGTACTAAATGAGGTGATTTTGATGCATATTCGCAGGTTAGTGAAGGCAGGACAGGCATCGCACACTATTTCCCTTCCAAAAGAATGGCTTGACAAGAACAAGCTTGGGAAGGGCGCAACACTGTACATCCACGAAAAGTCTGACTCAGAGCTTCTAATAACGCCACACCTTGCAGGGCATTCCACAAGCGAACAAAAGGCAGTAACAATACAGGTTGACGGCAAGGAGCTTGACACAATCCAGCGCGAGATAACCGCGGCTTATGTCAACAATGCGAGCAACATTGACCTTGTCGGGGAAACAATCTCAAAGCACGCAAAAGAAATCCGCAGGATGCTGCATGACTTTGTCGCGCTGGAAATCTCAGAGCAGACTGCAAACAGGATTTCAGCAAAAGATTTGCTTAACCTGCAGGAAATATCAGTTGACAAAAGCATCAAGCGCATGGACGTGATTGTAAGGACAATGCTGCAGGACTGCAAAATAACTGTCACCGGAAAGGATTTGAGCGAGAGCGTGATGTTCAGGGATTATGACGTGAACAGGCTTTATTTCCTGCTTGCGCGGCTTTTGAAAAGCTCGCTGAGCAATCCCAGCATGGCAGCCCAGCTGCAGATTTCGCCTCCAAAAGTCCTGGGCAAATGGATGCTCGTGCATTATGTTGAGCAGCTCGCAGACGCTGTCAAGGGGCTGTGCGCAGACTGCGGAACTCTTGGCACAAAACAGCGCAAGAATGTCTCTGCACTGCTCGGGCAGCTTGAGCAGGATTACCTTGACACAATGAAGGCAGTGCACGAGAAAAACGCAAAGCTCGCTGATGAAATCGCGCGAAGGAGGATTGAGCGCCAGATGTCCTGCGCTTCCCTGAGCGCAGAACTGCCGAATGCGGCGCACGGCTGCAGCACAATATCATCATTGCTGTCAGACATCGCGAGGCTTGTTATAGACGAAGAAAAGGAAAATTAAACCAGCATGGTCGGCTGCTGGATGTTCTGGAACACAGGCGCAGCGAGGCACTTTGTCTGCGCGTCAAGCTTTGCCTGATATGCGCATTCTCCTTCGCGGCTCTGCCTGCCAGGGTTAAGGTACTTGCACTGGCGCCAGACAAATGTTTCGAATGTGGCAGGCCTTTGCTGCGCAAGCGCGCAGATTACATCATCAATCGGTATAAGCTGGGTGTGCGGGCTAGGCTGGTCGGTTATAGTGAGGCCAGGCGTCTGCTGGTAAGCAGGCTGCTGGGTAGTGGCTGGGTTGGAAATTTGCGTGTAACCTGCGGAATACTGGTCCATAGAAAGCATCCCTGTTGATGATGACGAAAACACAATCGCAAGACCGCCAATTGCGACAAGAAGCACAAATCCCAGGATCAGCGCCATAATGTGCTTGTCTTCCATGGTTAAGCTGTTTTGCCTCACAGCTATATAAACATTTTCATTAGTAAACCACAGTTAGAAATAAATGAATACAGCCACGGTGCCTTACAGGCACAGAGACAAAACGATTCCTGGAAGAATTTCTATTATGGTTGGTATCTGCGACCGTAGGGCGCCCTAATTAGGAGTTATTAAAATAAAAAGAATTAGAAAAAATAAAAAATTAAGCGCCTTAGCGCTCAATTACATATGGTCCGACCGGAACGCCAACGTCGCGCTCGTTTGGAAGTCCGCCGAAATCATTGAATGGCGGTCCCTTTACAAGCGACTCATCGCCGTGGAGGACGCTCTTGTCGTTAACTGTCGGGCAGCAGCAATACAGGTTGTCATTGCCGTCTACCAAAACTCCTGGGTAGCGCGGGTCTTCATATCCTGTCTTGAAGCAGCTCTTTCCGAATGCCTTCTCAAAGTCATCCTTCTGGAAGAGCGCGTCTGCCTCTGTTGGTCCCATAAGCACAGGTGTGCACGGGCTGTCACACATCGGTTGTCCGCCAAGCGCAGGAACATTAAGTATGTTTCCTGTCTTTGCAAGCTTACCGCCTGACAGCAGCAGGACAAGTCCTACCACTGCGATAATTGCGACTATGCCCAGAATCACGAGACTCAGGTTTCTGCCTTCTTCAGCCATTGAGTATCACCTCTTGATACAGATGCTCATTTGTTTTACTTACTCATATATAAACTTTTCCTAACATCGACGAGAACTATTCAGGCTGCGTCAGGATAGCCCACTGTGGGGCTTTCAGCCCACTCTTCAACAGGAAGGCAGCAGTTGCTTGTCCTGTAGCAGCACGGCGTTACCCCATCATAGCCAAAGAAGCACTTGTGCCCCAAACGGATATATGACTGCAGTTCCCGGAGATAAACTCCCTTGCCCTCTGCATAAACCGGCGCAGAGCCGACCGGGCAAATGCCTGTTGTTACTGCGCCTGTTGGCGAGAACGCACCGAAAAAATACATCAGGATAATAAGCGCGGCAATCGCGGCAGCCGCAACAATGCAAACGCACCAGATTCCTTTCATTTCTTGTCCTTTCGCATCCGCCTGAAGGTTTCCGCGACATCAATAATGTATTTTCCTTCCGCGAGCTTGAAAATCAAAGGCTCGCCCTTGAACAGCTGGACAAGGTCAAGCTCGTACTTGCCCGGCTTCAATACCCTGACGCTTTCCAGGTCAAGGACCACAGGCTCTTCAGGCTCCTCAACACCAAGAACATTGTAAACATCCTGCTCAATCTGCTTGCGCTCCTCAATAGTTACCGGCGGCGCCTGCTCTGCGGCTTTCTGAATCTTTTCAAGGCGCTCTTTCTTTATGAAAAAGAACAATTTCGCGCCGCACGAGCATCCCTTGAGGATTACCTCATTGCCATCGTCATAAAATGTATTGCAGCGCACGCACTGGTGTGGCATGATTCACCTTTTTCTCTTCTTTTTTTCAGAAGTGAGCAGCTCTATCTTGTTCGGGTCCTTCTTGATTGCCTTGACAACGCTCGCAGGCCCGATAATCGTAAGCCCCTGCCTGTCTCCGAGAACCGCGCCTATCATGTCATTCTTTAACTTCTGGAATCCTGACAGCTGGTTGTTTGCAGGATTGATGACCGCGAGCTCAATTCCCTGGAACTCCTTGTTGATTTCCTCCATCGTGACCTTGATGAGCTCTGTCTCCTCCTCTTTTCTCAGCCTTCCCTGAAGCAAAACAATCTTGTCCTGCTTTGCGATATTGAGGAGCTTCCTTATCCTTCCGATTGAGCTCAATCCCTCGATTTCCGTGTAAGGCAATAGCTGCAGCGTAACCATTTTCATTTCACCAGTTCAAACACTTTTTCGTACAGTTCCTTGACATTCTTGCCGTACTTTGCCGAAATTCCGAGGACTTCGTACTGCGGGAATGCCGCCTGCACTTTCTTCATGCTTGCTTTCTTGAGGTCGACCTTGTTGGCGACTATTAGGACAGGAATGTCCCTTGCCTGAAGGTTGCCGATAATTGTGACATTAACCTGCGAGTATGGGTCTTGGGTTGCGTCAAGCACCACCATGACAGCGTCCATTTCGTCAAGCCACTTGATTGCGTCAATGACGCCTTTTGTCGCTTCCCTTGCGCGCTTCTTTGCCTTTGCCTCTGACATCCCTGCCTTGAGGAATTCCTCGTAGTCAATCCTTGTCGCGATGCCGGGAGTGTCGACAAGGTTGAACATGAGCTCCTTGCCGTCCTTGCTCTTGATTGAGATTTGCTCTTTGATCTGGATTTCCCTTGTTTCGTGCGCCAGCGGGCTGACTTTGCCAAGCTCCTCGCCCACCCAGTCAATGCAGATTTTGTTGGCAAGGGTTGTCTTTCCAGAATTTGGCGGACCGTACAAGCCGAGCTTCAGGTCCTTTCGGCTACCAAAGAACTCTCGCACGAACCTGTTGAATATTTGCTTTACAAAGCTGAATGCCACAACTACACCTTTTATTCGCTGTTATTGCTTTGCTGTCAAGTTGCTGTCTATATATACTTTTCGGCACTAAAAAATAAGAAATAAAAAATAAAAAAAGCGGCTTATCTGCCGCCGCGTGCCATCTTTGCCCGCGATATGTCGCCTGCCTTGTCAATGAAGTAAAGGTATCCCTTCTGCTTCTTGACGCCTGCCTTTGCGACCTTTTCTGGCCTGCCGCCTGCTCCTTTCTTTCGGCCGCGTGCCATCTTGGCGCGGGAAACATCTCCTGCCTTGTCAACGAAGTACAGGTATCCCACTGCCTTCTTTACTCCAACCTTTGCAACTTTTTCTGCCATTGTAGATTCCTCCTTTTTGTGGAATCCGCTGGTGAACCAGAGACCCCCCACAAACGACGTTTTCCGTCGATAATTTTATTGAAAACACTATTCCTTTATAAACTTTTCGTCGGTAGAATGGTGTTTCTCCGTCGGGTAGTAAAACCAGAAATCACTTCTTCTTCAGCTTCTTTCCCTGCTTATCGACGTCCTCAACAAACCATTCGGGCTTGAGGAGCTTCTGCAGGCGCGGCACTTCCTCCATCCCTTCCTTGTAAATTTTGGTTATTTCCTCTTTTGACGGCTCAGGAATCTTCTCAAGCTCCTTCGCAGCAGCAAGTGCTTTCTTTTCTATGCAGTTTTTCTTGTGCTTGTAAGGCATAAAGAGCAATTGCGAAGAACCAATATATAATATTTCTCTTCACATATCTTTATATTGAGCAAACTGATGAACGTTACTGTGAAATTCGCGCATCTTGCTGACGTGCACCTTGGAGGGTGGAGGGAGCCAAAGCTCAGGGAAGCCAATGCAAAGAGCTTCTGCATCGCAATTGACAAATGCGTTTCTGAAAAAGTTGACTTTGTTTTGATTGCAGGAGATTTGTTCAACACCTCTTTGCCGTCAATGGATGCGCTTAAGGTCTGCGTCCAGAAGCTGAAAGAGCTCAGCAACAACAAGATTCCAGTGTATCTTATTCCAGGCTCGCACGACTTTTCTCCAAGCGGAAAGACAATGATTGACATACTTGAGCATGCAGGGCTTGCTTTCAATGTTGCCCGCGGGGAGATTGTTGAAGACAAGCTCAAGCTCGGATTCACTGTTGATGCAAAGACAGGAGTGAAAATTACAGGCGTGTTTGGCAAGAAAGGCGGGCTTGAGAAGCACTATTATTATGAGCTAATCAAGGAGCATCTTGAATCAGAGCCAGGGACAAAGATTTTCCTTTTCCACTCGCCAATTGCAGAGCTTATGCCTGAAGAACTGCAGGGAATGGAACTGATGCAGATTTCTTTATTGCCAAAAGGGTTTGAGTATTACGCAGGCGGGCACATCCACATTGTAAAGCACGAAAACCTTGACGGCTACAAGAATGTTGTTTATCCAGGCCCGGTTTTCCCAAACAGCTTTAACGAGCTTGAGAAACTCGGCGGCGGAAGCTTTGTAATGTATGACAACGGAACTGTAAGGCACGAAAAAATAACACTGAATCCTGTGGTGAAAATAACAGTCGATGCAAATGGCAAGACCGCATCTGAGGTTGCTGGTGAGCTTGAAAAGATTTCTGCAACGCAAAACGTGAAAGACGCGATTGTTTTGTTCCGCGCAGAAGGGGTTTTGAAGCAGGGAAAGCCAGGAGACATAAACTTCGCGGCAATACTTGACTCATTTTCTTCAAAAGGCGCTTTTGTCGTGCTGAAGAACACAAACAAGCTCGAGAGCAAGGAGTTTGAGGAAGTCAAAGTGAGCACAGCAGGAGTTGATGAGATTGAGGACAAACTTCTCAAAGAGCACGCAGGACAGCTGAAAATAATGCCTGCTGACAAGGAAGAGGCTCTCGCAAAAGAACTGATGCGCGTCCTCAGCGCAGAAAAAGAAGAAGGGGAAAGGGTTGCAGACTTTGAGAAAAGAATTTCGCAGGACGTTGACAAAATCCTCGGGCTCTAAAACTTCTTAAAATACACTTGCACGACCGGCTTTTTTCTTTTTTTGTAAAAGAGCGAGATGAGCCAGAGTATTATTGCCGCGACTATGACTACAGGAATAAGCAGGATAATTACGTTAAGAACAAAAATAAGTATGATAAGCCCGAGCAGGACTAACAGCAGGAAAACAACAAGCCCTGCCAATCCCTTAAACTCAGCCATTAATCCCTCTTTGAAAGTTCAAGTATAAAATCCCTTATGGTTTTCCTGAAGAGGCACACGACAATCGCGGTCAGGACAAAAAGTATCAGCAGGACAAGGGGAATTGCTGCATCGACAGAATGCACAAAAGAAAACGCCTTCTCAACCTGCGGGCCAAGAGCTTTGCCAATCCAGATTAATATCGGAGTCTGAATGACAGCTCCAAAAGTGTCTGCGAAAAAGAATTTTCTCTGCTTCATCCCTGACGTGCCTGCAACCCACGCTGTGACAACACGCGTTCCAGGCACAAACCGCGCGAAAAACACTGCGTATGGGCCGTGCGAATCAACTGATTTCTGAACGCGCGCAATAATCCTGCCGTTCACAAAACGCCTCAGGATGGAGTGCCCGTGGCTTGCCAGGTAAAAATGTGCATTGTCAACAATAATCACGCCGATTAACGCAACAAAAACCGCAGGCCAAAAAGAAAAAACACCCTCAAAAGCAAGACAGCCTATAATCAGAAGAAGAATTTCCTCAGGAATCGGCAGGAAGCCTGAACCATTAAGCAGCACCACCAACAAAATTGCAAAATAAGATAACTTTGCAAGATAAGGTATTGTCAACTCCATTACCATGTGAAATATCCCAAGAATGCTCGTTTTAAAGCTATTGCTTCAGGGCAATATCCAGAAGCTCGAGAACAGTCTTTTCCTTTGCCCTGCCCTTGCTCGCGCGGATGACCTGTCCAACCAGGAACTGCATTGCCTTTTCTTTTCCTGCCTTGACATCATTGACTGCGTTTGGATTTTCCTTTATTGCTTTTTCAACAAGTGATTTTGTTTCTGCCTCTGACAATGCAAGCAAGCCAAGGCGTTCTGCTGCTTTTTTCGCAGGCTCTGGCTTCATCACCAGCTCTCGCAAAAGAAGTTCTGCTCCGCGCTTTGAAACTTCGCCTGACGAGAGAAGCGCAAGGAATTCAACCATGTTGTTTGCCTTGAATCCTGTCTTGTCAAAACGGACCGCGTTGAAGTTGAGAATCTTCTGGACATAAGAATACCACATTGCCGCGAGTGCAGGGTCTGATTTTTTGGAGACTTCCTCAAACTGGTCTGCAAGCGCGCGCTCTGACATCAATGATTCTGCCTGCTCCTCCTTGATTTTGTACTGCTTTACAAATCTTGCGATTCTCTGGTAAGGCGGCTCTGGCATCTCTGCAATTATTTTTTTCAGTTCAGGGTCTGTGATTGTCAATGGCGGAAGGTCTGGCTCTGGAATGTAGCCGTATTCCTCCTCTGTCTCCTTGTGCCTCATGCTGTCTGTTGTTCCAGTGCGCTGGTCAAATGAGCGCGTCTCTGAAACTCCCTGCTCTCCTCTTGCCACGACGCTTTCCTGCCTGATAATTTCAAACTGGGCTGCGCGCTCAGCATCGCGGAAGCTGGTGATGTTCTTGACCTCAACCCTTGGGTGGCCTTCTATTGATACATTGACGTCTGCGCGGATTTTTCCCTCCTGCGCGTCAAAGATTCCAATGTAGTCAGCGAGTTTCATCAATTCTTCAAGGAATGCGCGCGCTTCTGCAGGGCTTGTGAAAACAGGAGGTGTCACGATTTCGCACAGCGGAGTGCCGGAACGGTTGTAGTCAATCAAAACATAGGCTGCCCCGTTTTTGCTTTCAACGTGCTTCAGGCTCGCAGGGTCTTCCTCAATGTGAATCCTTGTGATTTCAACCTCTTTGTCCTTCATCTTGAGCTTTCCTTCTGTTGCAAACGGCTGGTCATACTGCGTTATCTGGAAATCTTTTGGAAGGTCAGGGTAAAAATAAGTCTTTCTCGCGAAGAAAGAGATGTTGTGGATTTTGCAGTTCATTGCTATCGCGAGCTTTAATGCCGCAATGAATGCTTCTGTGTTTAACCGCGGCTTTGAGCCAGGCATTCCCATGCAAATCTGGCACACTTTTGTGTTCGGCTCAACCCCTTCTGTTGAGCACGTGCAGAAAAGCTTGCTCTTTGTGTTTGGCTGCAGGTGGATTTCCAATCCGATTTTAACCATATTTCTCACCCACCTGCACAAGAAGCTCGTCATTGTTGTGGTCTGCCATCAAATGCAGGCCGACAGGCATTCCTTTTGCTGTTCCGCAGGGAATGCTCAAATGCGGAATTCCAGCGACATTTGCCGGCACTGTGAGGACGTCCATTGAATATTCCTCAATCGGAGTCAGTTTGCTGATTTCATCAAATGTCGGGGCGATAATCGGCATTGTCGGAGCTGCAATGATGTCAACTTCCTTGAATGCTTTCTTGAAGTCATTGATGAGAAGCTGCCTGACTTTTTGCGCCTGTATGTAATACTTGTCGCAATAGCCTGCCATGCGCACAAAAGTGCCGAGCAGAATCCTTCGCTTTGCCTCTGCGCCGAAATATTTGCCGCGGACTTTGCTGAAGTACTCCCAGAATTCGCCTCCGCCTTCCAATGGCAGAGTCGCGCCGTATCTTAAACCGCAGTATTTTGCAAGGTTTGTTGATGCTTCTGCAAGGGCGATTATGTAATAAGCTGCGAGCGCGTAAGGAGTTGACGGAATGCTGATTTCCTTTATCTGCATCCCTGCTGTTTCAAGCTTTTTCACTGCCTCATCAAATGCTTTTCTGACATCAGGGTCAATCTTTTGTGCAAGCCATTCTTTTGGAATGCCGATTGTGATTTTCTTTGACAATGCAGGCGGGTCCTTGAACTGCGCCCCCTGGCAGGTCTCGTCCTTATTGTCAGGCCCTGAAATAATTTCCAGTGCTTTGCTTGCATCCCTGACTGTTTTTGCGACAACTCCTATCTTGTCCAATGAGTTTGCGTAGTCAATCAATCCATATCTTGAGACTCTGCCGTAAGTTGGAGTTAATCCGACCACGCCGCAGAATGATGCAGGAGCTGAGATTGAGCCGCCTGTTGACTGGGCAATTGCGAACTTTGCAAGCTTTGAAGCTGCAATGTATCCTGCGCTTCCTCCTGATGAGCCTCCGCACGCGCGCTTTGGATCATGCGGGTTTTTTGGAACCCTGAAAGTGTTCACACAGAAAGTGCCAAACCCAAACTCGTCCATTGCTGTCTTGCCAAGGACGCTGAAGCCTTTTGCCTTTAAGCGCTCAACAACTGTCGCGTCAAAAGGAGGAACATAAGGCTCAAGGATTTTCGAGCCTGCGCTTGTTTTTATTCCTTTTGTGCAGATGTTGTCCTTGAACGCTATTGGAATCCCTTCCCTTGGAGTTTCAAGTGTGATAAAGAAATTGAATTTTTCATTGAGCTTTTTCGCTTCCTCAATTATTTCCGAGGCGCTCATTTGGTTGGCGGGCCCTTTACAAAGCCATCCTCCTTGTGCTCTGTGTTCTTCAGGGCTTCATCGCGGCTCATTGACTCTGCAACAACATCCTTTCTTCCCATCTGCTTCAGAGGAACAGCGTGAGTCGCAGGCTTGATTCCTTTTGTCGGAGCCTTTGCGATGATGTCAAATGCCTTGAGAATGCCGTCTAGGTCTTTTGCGAACTTGTCCCGTTCCTCTTTTGTGAGTTCAAGCCGCGCAATCCTTGCCAGCTTGTCAATTGGCTCGTCCATATTACGCCCGAGGCAGGACTCGAACCTGCGACTTCCTGGTTAACAGCCAGGCGCTCTACCTGCTGAGCTACTCGGGCATGAAATAAATGAGCAGGACATGGATTGGACTATGAGAAGCAATTCAACGGTTATTATTGCCGCGAACTGAAATTGCCATAATAGTTGGGATTTTGGCTGTCTTTAAAAAGGTTGTTGTACAAAGGGCCCACTCACGGCACAAAGGCAAAAATTAAATACGCGGAGCGCAAAAAGCACTGCGGTGATGATTTATGACAAGCGGAACAGCAGTAATGCCCAGTAAAGTTCGGGAAGTCAATCGAATAACAAACCAGGCAAAGACACTAATGGTTCAGCTCGAGGAAACTAATGCAAGTATGCGCAGGACAATGCCGGAATTCTCAAAGGAAGCGGCAATTGTTGACGCTGAAGTCAGCAGGATAATGATATCCCTGAACCAAATCAGAAGAACACTGAATCTGGACTGAGAAGTTTTAGGGCTCTAATCTTTCAGGGTCTCTTGGGAAGAGGACTGCCTCTCTGATGTTGTCCAGCTGGCAAATCATCTGCACCATGCGGTCGACGCCGATTCCGAATCCGCCGTGGGTTGGGATGCCGTACTTGAAGGCGTCAAGATAAAACTCAAAAGCGTCAGGATTCATTCCGTTCTTGGCAATCTGCTGCTTCAAAAGTTCATAGCGGTGCTCGCGCTGGCCTCCTGAAGACAGTTCAAGCCCGCGGTACATGAAGTCAAATCCCCTGCACAATTCGCCCTCGTTCATGATATAGAACGCACGCACCTTGGAGGGCCACTTGGTCAGGAAATACGCTGAATTCTTGTACTTTTTCTGGACAAGCTTGCCAAGTATTCTTTCATCCTCTGAGCCGATGTCCTCGCCGAACTTTGCCTTGCTTCCGTTTGCATTGAGCATTTCAATGCATTCCTTGTACGTCACGCGCGGGAAAGGCAAAGCTGGAATGTCAAGCGTGATTCCAAGGAGTGCAATTTCATCCTTGCACTTTTCCTCAACCTGCTTCAGGACATACATGAACATATTTTCCATAACCTTGAGGACATCATCCTCGTCGTCAATGTAAGCCATTTCAAAGTCAAAGTGAGTGAATTCTGTCAGGTGCCTTGTTGTGTGAGACTTTTCAGCGCGGAAAGTCGGACCGATTTCAAACACTTTTTCAAAACCAGCGGCGAGCATCATCTGCTTGTACAACTGCTGGCTCTGGCTCAAAAACGCTTTCTTGTTGTAATAAACCACTGGGAAAAGCGTTGCCCCGCCCTCTGCTCCTGCTGAAATAATCTTTGGCGTCTGCATTTCTATGAATCCTTCCTGTATGAGGAACTCCCTGATTGCCATGTTTACACGGCTGCGAATCTTGAAAATTGCGAGAACTTTCGGGTTTCTCAGGTCAAGAATCCTGAAGTCAAGGCGCTTGTCAAGGTTTGTTGGAACCTTTCCTGAAAAATCAATCGGCAGGTTTGGCTGGGAGGGATTGACAACCTCAAACTCCTTCAGCTGCAGCTCTTTTGCGCCGCTCTTGAGCTTGCTCTGCTTGACAATGCCCTTGAGTGTGATAACGCTTTCCTTGGCGATTGCGCTAATGTCCTTGAACTGCGAATTCTCAGGAGTGGCAACAATCTGCACAGTGCCAGAGCGGTCGCGCAAAGTGATGAACGCAATTTTGCCCATCTCTTTTGCGTCAGCTGCAAAGCCTGCGACTATGACTTCGTCTCCCTCTTTCTTGTTCTGAACATCTTTTGCATGAATCCTTTTCGCAAGCAATATTGCCATAAGCGTGAACGAATGATGACTTTATTTAAAGGTTTTGAACTATCTTTTCTTCATCTTTATCTGCAATGCAAGGTCTTCAAGCTTCTCAAGCCCGTATTTTATCGAGTCAAACTTCCTTCTTACAGGCGAGTTGCGGAAGTCAAACAGCATTAATTCCTGGTAAACCTGAGTTACAAAGTCCCTTATCTCAAGCGCTGTCTTTGTATCATTCTTTATTGCGCTGTTGATTGCCTTTCTCACAAGCTCTCCGACAAGGTCGCAGAGCCCAGGGATATAGCTGGCAATGTCAACTCCAAGCTGCTTTGGAGTGGGCAGTTCCTTTTTCGCGAGCAGGGAATAATAGCAGGATGCCTCAACATACTCCTCTATTGCCTCAAGATATGCCCCTGTGACAGCCAAATGGGCGTCTTTCCTGATAAGGGCGTTCATCTTTGCAATGATTTTCTTAGCAGAAGCAATCTGGGAACTTGCCTCTTTTGACTCCCCGCGGTGCAATGAGTAGATTGATTTCTTGCTCAAAGTAAGCGCATCGCGCGAGGTCTTGATAAGCTCGTCCCTCAAAGAATCGTGGAGGGACATCTGCTTTCTCATCAGCGCAAACGCGTTCTTGTCTACCTTCATATTTTTCCCGACGAAAGTTTTATATAGGAACGTATTTAAAGTTATCGTATAATGTCGGGAATCTGCCGACGGATTCCCGAGCACACTCGCCAACTTTGTTGGCGATGAAAAGAGATGACAATATGGCTGCACCTACTGTATTGGGAAATGTTCTTTTGTTCTTCCAGCGTATTGGCATTTATGACGTGGTCCTGCCATTCCTGCTCACATTCACAATAATATTCGCAATATTTGAGAAAAGCAAGATTCTCGGCACAGAAAAGGTTGAAGACACGGTTTACACGAAGAAAAACCTGAACGCAATGGCTTCATTCGTTATTGCCTTCCTTGTAATCGCGTCAAGCAGGCTTGTCGAGACAATCACCCGAGTCAGCTCAAACATCGTGATTCTTGTGCTGCTTGGAGTGTTCTACCTTTTGCTTGTCGGCACATTCTGGACGCCCTCAAAGGAAACAGGGGAGAACTGGACTGCGCTGACAGGAAAGTGGAACACACTGTTCATGATAATAATGTTTATCGGCATAATCATTGTTTTCCTTGATGCGATACGCGATGAAACAGGAAGAAGCTGGCTTGAGGTGTTATGGGACTATCTCAGCCAATTCTGGACATCTACTGCTGTAGCATCGATAATCTTAATAATATTCCTTATTGTCTTCGTATGGTTTATGGCCCGAGGCAAAGAGGGCGAAGAGGAAAAACCCAAGAAATAAACGAGGTGTCAAATGGTACTATTCCAATTTTACGGCGGAAGCAGCAACTGGGGCGGAGGAATGTTCAATGACTTTGTCTACTGGCTTGACTACTGGGGCGTCCGAGACATAATACTGCCGTTCATACTGATATTCACGATTTTCTTCGCAGTAATGCAGAAGATTAGCTTATTCGGGCCGAAGAGCAGGAAATACAATGTCGTGCTTTCGCTCGCAATATCACTGCTGGTCATAATTCCGCACGCAATAGGAATGTACCCTGCTGAAACTGACGTCATCAATATTATCAACGACTCAATACCTGAAGTAGCACTGCTCGTCATTGTTGTTGTGCTTGTGCTGATGATGCTCGGAATGGTTGCAGGAAAGACAGTCAAGCCTGGCGCAGGAGTGCTTAACATAATTGCGGCAGCGTCAGTAATAGTGTTGCTGCTCATCTTTGCGAACTCAATCTTCCCAATGCCTGTCCTGAGCTACATTGACCCTGCAATACAATCATTACTTGTGATTTTACTTGTGTTTGGGCTGATAATCTATTGGGTTGCAGGACCAAGCAGGCCGTCAACTGTCAGCTCAAGGTTCTGGTTCGGACCACGCACGACAGAAGAAGAGACCGCCATGCAAAAGGAACACAAGGATTACGAAGAGTCATTAGAAAAGGACTAAATGGCAACACCTTTAGACGTCGGACTATTGCAGAAGTTTGACGTAATCTTTCCCTTTTTGTTTGTGCTGGTCATAGTTTATGCTTTGCTTGCAAGGACAGAGTGGTTTAAGGAAAAGCAGGGAATCGCATTCCTGCTTGCGTTTATTCTCGCAGTAATGACACTGTTCAGCAGCATTGCGGTAAAGACAATCAACAGGATGGCGCCGTGGTTCGTCCTGCTTGTCATTTTTGCAATACTTCTTTTGCTTGCTTACCAGGCGCTGGGCATTCAGGAAAAAACAATACTTGAAGTAGTCACCGGGCCAAACTACGGCGGCAACATTGCTTTCTGGGTTCTTGCGCTTATGCTGATAATCGGAATCGGTTCGCTGACATCTGTTGTTTCAGAGGAAAAGCAGTTCACCTCGCTCGCCGCAGGAGAGAATGCGACATCAGTAGTATTAGGCCAGGGAGAGCAGGTTGGCTTCTGGGCCACATTGTTCCACCCCAAGGTTCTCGGGCTGGCGCTAATCCTAATGATAGCAATGTTCACAATACAAAAGCTGGCTTCTAAAGATTAGTGCGATTAAATAATAATTATAGAATTATTTCTTCTTTGCAAGCACTGGAGCAGGCTTTGTCTTTACAGTCTTTGTAATCCTTGACAGTTCAGCAACACTGCCTGTCAATTCCGGAAGGACTTTCTGGAAGACCTTTTCCATTGCCTTGATTTCCGTGCCCACGTCAAGAAGGTTCTTGTCATACTCTGAAATCTTGCTGACTATTGCCTTGTGGAGGTTGTCAAGGTCTGACTTCATGTCTACCATTGACTGGTCAACCTTGTCAAGCCGTGATGTTGCAGTTTCCTTCCACTCATTCATCTTGCCAAGCTCCTTGTTGAACTCATTCCATTTCTCCTCAACGATAGACTCTGCGATTTCCTCAAAGCCTTTTGGAGCTTCGCGCTGGCCTCCTTCGCCGCCTCCCATTCTGCCTGCGGCGGGAAATTCTCCTAGCCCTCCGCTTGGCGCTTCTGGCATTGGCTCAGGTCCGCCTCGGGATTCTGCCTGCGCCATTGCGTCATAAATCTGCTGGGGCTGGAAGCCCTGCCTTTGCAAAGTCTGTATGATTTGGTTGTTGGTCAGTCCCTGCTGCTGCATTGCCATAACCTGGTCAGTCGGGGTTTCTCCTGGCATAGGACCAGGGACCTGCATCCCCATTGGAACAGGATAGCCTACGGTGGGCGCCGCAGGTTCTGCAGAAGGTTTTCTCTTGAATATGTCCATTAAGCCCATTATTGACCTCTTTTTCGCCTTTTTCCGTCAGATTAGTTCTTAAATGTTTTGGTCTTTACCCTGAGGATTGAGCTTTTCCTCGACCACTTCGCGGGCAATCTTCTCTGCAAAGTCCGCTGTCACGAACTTCACAGGCTCCCAGAGCTCTATGTAGCGCTTCATCACGTCCACGTCGCTCTTGCGCGCTGTCAGGCGCAGCTCCTTGATGACGGTGATTATGCGGTCCTCAACATCCACCAGCTTGTGCCTGAGCTCGTCAATCTCGCTGTTGGACTGCTTCAAGTCGCCCACGAGCTTTTTGTGGTTGGAAAGCATGTTCTGCTCTATGAAAAGCAGCTTTTTGCGGAGCTCGTTAAAGCGCTCCTCAGAAACCCTGATTCTCGCCGAGAGCCCGTTAATCTGCTCATTGACTCCCATCATCTCTGCGCTTGGCCCTGAAGCAGGCTTTGAGCTGCCAAACAGGCCTTTCTTTGCGGGCGGTATAGGCATTCCTCCGAACGCCAAAGGGTCGCCAACCGCCAGTGCTTCATCTGCCATACATAGGGAAAAAGCGAGGATATACTTTAATTTTGTGGTGCTCTTGGGGAGTGGTCAATTATATGATAAAATATATATTTTCTGATATAATATGTTTAAAAAACACAAAATATATAAAATAATATGTTGAAACAGGGGTTTAGAGTGAAAAAACCGATATCTGCAACGATAGAGGAAGACCTGATTACCTGGATAGGCCGGAAAGTCTCGAAGGACAGGAAAAAGTACCGCAACAAGTCGCACCTCATAGAGGTCGCGCTAGAAAGGATGCGCGAGGAGGAGGACTAAATGCCAGAAGGGGCAAAATGCGGCACCACGGAAGTGCTCCGCGAGGGCGAGGAAATCACAATCAGGATGGACTGCGAAACCTGCCAGTTCTTCCCTTCAATCGAGGACGACCCGCGCGTGATGTCGATGGTGATAGACGCGCTCGCAGAAGCAGGAATAGGGACAAAGATTGTTCTTGTGCAGAAGCGCGATTACGAGTATGATTACAACCAGACAGCAATGCTGCTTGAGATAGCAAAACTCTACAGGCAGTTAAGCAAGGAAAAGCTGTCAATCGGGCTTCTTTCAGACCCGCTTTCAATGAGATTTATTAATACAAAATACACTGAATTGCAAAACATAATCCACCGTTCTCTGAAATCCGACCCCCTTGGCGCCTATGTGGAACTGGTTCGAATAGCCCGCCGGGAACGAACCCAGCTTGAGCAAGGCGCCATACCTCGAGAAGGTGTACCCTGCATCAGAAGTTTCTTGGGCTTGGTCGAGACCCTGGTCAGCCGCCTCGAAAAGACGCGCCTGATAACCTTGGCCAAGCCCGCCCTGGCGGGTTACACTCTTGGAGACCGCGAGATATACCGCAAATTTCTCTCGCCCCTTGTAAAGCCTGACTTCATGTACACAAAGCTGCAGGCAAGCTATCCTCCGGAAGGGGAGGAAATCGGCGGATATGAGGTGGGCGAAAGCGAGGTCACTGTTTTTTCAATTCCTGAAACCATTCAGTACCTTTACCATCTCTCACCGCCGGAATTCAGGCTGAATGAGGAAAAATACGAGCTTCTTGACGCCGCAAGAAAGATTCTGGCAGAGCACAAGCCAAAAAGGAGCGAATTCGTTGACCCTGAAAGGATGCGGCAGGTTTTCACAAATGTGGGAATGGACCTGCTTGAAGAGCTTGCCGGCTACAGGAACATAAGGCTCAGGGAAAAAGAGCTTGACGAGCTGACAAAAATCCTTGTCCGCTATACTGTCGGATTCGGGCTTGTGGAAAACCTGCTTGAAGACGAGCAGGTGCAGGACGTCACAATCAACAGCCCGATGGGAAGGACGCCGATTTTCATTGTGCACGCAGAATACGGCGACTGCATGACAAACATAATGCCCACTGTCACAGAGGCTGAAAGCTGGGCTTCAAAGCTGAGGATGATTTCAGGCAGGCCGCTTGACGAGGCAAACCCCATCCTTGACACAGAGCTCATCCTGCCGACCGCGCGCGCAAGAGTCGCGGCAATCACAGCGCCGCTTAACCCCACAGGGCTTGCCTACGCGCTAAGAAGGCACAGGGACAAGCCGTGGACTTTGCCGCTTTTCATCCAGACAAAGATGATTACGCCCATGGCCGCAGGAATACTCAGCTTCCTCATTGACGGAGCAAGGACAATGCTGGTCGCGGGAACAAGGAGCGCAGGAAAGACCTCGCTTCTTGGCGGAGTGATGACTGAAATCATGCGAAAAGGAAGGATTGTCACAATTGAAGACACGCTTGAACTGCCTGTTGACGCGCTTAGGAAGCTGAATTACAACATCCAAAGCATGAAAGTCGCGAGCGCCCTTACCCGAGGGACAAATGAAGTCAGCGCAGACGAGGGAATAAGGACAACGCTCCGCCTCGGTGACTCCTCGCTCATCGTGGGAGAAGTCAGAAGCGTCGAGGCAAAAGCGCTTTATGAAGCGATGAGAATCGGCGCGCTTGCAAACGTTGTCGCAGGAACAATCCACGGCGACAGCCCTTACGGAGTCTTTGACCGTGTTGTAAACGACCTTGGAGTGCCCAGGACTTCATTCAAGGCAACAGACATAATCGTGGTAGCAAATCCTGTGCGCTCCCCTGATGGATTGCACAGGTTCAGGAGAGTCACCCAGATAACAGAAGTCAGGAAGAAATGGGAGGAAGACCCTCTGGCAGAAGGCGGATTTGTTGACCTGATGAAGTATGAAAGCAAAAGTGACATGCTTGAGCCGAGCAAAGACCTTCTCGCAGGAGACAGCGACATCATAAAGGCAATCGCAGGCTCTGTCAGGGAATGGGCTGGCAACTGGGAGGCGGTCTGGGACAACATCCTGCTCAGGGCGAACATCAAGCAGGAGCTTGTCAGCGTCTCGAACAAGCTCAAGAACCCTGATTTGCTTGAGGCAAACTTCTCAATACTCGCGAATGACGAGTTCCACCGCATCAGCGAGCAAATCCGCAATGACGTGGGATTCCTTGACAGCAAGAAAATCTTCACAGAATGGAGCGAGTGGCTTAAGCGGAAGGTCAAGAAACCGGTGCTGGTTACATGAGCGACGGAACACTTCCTGTGGACCTTGTACAAAAATACAAGCAGAAGCTTCAGTCACAGCTGGACCTCTCATCAGCAGAGCCCATGCCCGTGATAAGCAGGGAATACCAGTCATTCAAACAGGAGTCAATGCCCGGCCATATGAGCGTGTATGAGAAATGCTGTGTTTTCGCCGGCAAAATCATGAACATCAAGGTTGACCCGAAGCGCTCGCAGGAGCTTCAGGAGTCAATAGACATTGCCCACCTTAACATAACCCCTGCAAACGCGATTGCATTCAGCATTTTATTTCCAATCACATACATGGTTTTAGGGTCAATAGCGAGCATTGCCCTTGCAACTTCGCTGTTCTTCACGATGTTCTTCCTTATTTCAGGAATCGCGCTGATGATTGTGTTTGGCAAGTATCCGATGTTCCTCGCGAACAACTGGCGCATGAAGTCAAGCAACCAGATGGTGCTTTGCGTGTTCTATGTTGTTACGTTCATGCGCCACACAAGCAACCTTGAGCTTGCGATAGAGTTCGCGTCAGAGCACCTTACCCCTCCGCTTGCGCTTGATTTGAAAAAAATCCTATGGGACGTTGAGACCCAGAAGTATGAGAGCATCAAGGAAAGCCTTGACCTGTATCTTGAAACCTGGAGGAAGTGGAACAATGAGTTTGTCGAGTCATTCCACCTGATAATGAGCTCGCTGTACGAAACTTCTGATGAAAGAAGGCTCTCACTGCTTGACAAGTCCCTTGACGTCATCCTCGATGAGACATACGAGAGGATGCTCCACTATGCCCAGAATTTGAAAGGGCCGATAACAATCCTGCACATGCTTGGAGTCATACTTCCAATACTCGGGCTTGTGATTCTGCCGCTGGTTGTCAGCTTCATGAGCACAGTAAAATGGTACCACATCGCAACGCTTTACAACATAATACTGCCTGTCCTTGTTTACCTGGTTGGAAAGAACGTGCTTAGCAAAAGGCCGACAGGCTATGGAGACACAGACATAGCCGAGCTTAACCCTGCGCTGAAAAAATACCGCAACATACTTATCAAGCTCGGCGGAACAGAGCTTCAGATCAATCCGATTTTCATCTGCGTGCTTATTGGCGGGGTTTTCCTTTTCCTCGGGCTTATTCCTCCATTGCTGCACTTCCTGCAGCCGGACCTGAGTTATGAAATCAACCTGCCGTTTGTTGGCTGGAAGATGCTTGAGTACAGGCAGGACTCTGAAACAGGGGATATTGTTGGGCCGTTCGGCATGGGCGCATCCCTGCTCTCGCTTGCATTCCCCCTTGCCCTTGCATTCAGCATAGGGCTTTACTACAAGCTAAGGTCGCAAAATGTAATCAAGATACGCAATGAGACCAAAAAGCTGGAGGATGAGTTCGCGACCGCACTGTTCCAGCTCGGCAACAGGCTTGGAGACGGCCTGCCTGCGGAGATTGCGTTCTCAAAAGTGGCAGAAGTGATGCCTGACACAGTGAGCGGAAACTTCTTCAATGTTGTCGCGACAAACATAGTAAAGCTCGGAATGGGGGTGAAAGATGCCCTGTTCAACCCTCGCACAGGCGCGCTTGTGTATTTCCCGAGCAATATCATCCAGAGCTCGATGAAAGTGCTTGTTGAAGGCATAAAAAAAGGCCCGCTTATCGCGGCTCAGGCGCTGCTCAATGTTTCGCGCTACATAAAGGAAATCCACAAGGTCAATGAAAGGCTCAAGGACCTTATGGCAGACGTGATTTCAGACATGAAATCGCAGATAAGCTTTCTGACGCCCGCGATTGCAGGCATAGTCATTGCAATAACGAGCATGATCACAAATATACTCGGCTCATTGTCAGGCAACATCCAGAACCTTGGCGCGACAGAGCTCGCAGGCAACATCAGCCAGGTTGCAGGGATGTTCGGAGTCGGAATCCCGACGTATTATTTCCAGTTTGTTGTCGGGATTTACGTGTTTGAAATAGTTTTCATACTGACAGTACTCGCGAACGGCATTGAGAACGGCGCAGACAAGCTTCAGGAGCGCTACAGCCTCGGCAGCAACCTCATCAAGAGCACACTTCTCTACTGCAGTCTCAGCTTCATAATGATGATTGTCTTCAACACGATTGCGAGCAAGATTGTCGGCGTAGCAGGAGCAATGGGCTGATTCTTTTAGAAATTAATTTTAGAAAAAATGTGTTAAAAATAAGATGGGAACGGCCAGACAGCGGCAAACTGCGGTTTGCGAGCCTGTCCGTTCCATAGCTGTTAAAAAATAGAATGGGAACGGCCAGATTTGAACTGGCGATTCCACCGTCTTCAGCGGTGTGTTCTCCCAGGCTGAACTACGTTCCCGTTAAGTATAGTCGAGAAATAAGGGCTTTAAAAGTCTTTTGTTTCAGAGCTGCCCGAACTTCTTCTGGCCTGTGTAGAGCTCGAAGATTGCCTGCCTTAGGTCTTTTATCTTGACGCGCTTCTGCTCTGTGGTGTCCCTGTCCCTCAAGGTTACGTCCTCGTTTTTCAAAGAGTCAAAGTCAATCGTGACAGCCCAGGGACAGCCGACTTCATCCATTCTCGCATATCGCTTTCCAATGCTTCCTGACGAGTCATAGAACGCGTCAAAGCACTGCAGGATTTCGTAAACCTCATTTGCCTTTTTCTTCAGCTCATCCTTGTTGCTCAATAAGGGGAATACTGCGACTGTCAATGGAGCAAGAGCCGGCTTTATTCCGAGAACTACTCGCTTTTCGCCGTTCTTTTCCTCCTCGCGGTAAGAATGCTCAAGAGTGGCATAGAATGTGCGGTCAAGACCTATAGATATCTCCCAGATATGCGGGATTATCTTCTTGCCGTCGGGATACACATATTCAAGGCTTTGTTTGCTTCCTGCAGCGTGACCTTTTAGGTCATAGTCAGTGCGGTTGTTGTTCGCGACAAGCTCAACCCAGCCAAGACTTGTCTCAACTTCGAAATCCCAGGTTTCTTTTGAGTAGAACGGGCGCTCATCAGAGCCAACTTCGCGGAATCTCATCTTTTCCCGCGGTATTCCCAGTGTTTCAAAGAATTTCTGGGTGTGCGCAAGATAATACGCAATCATTTTGCCTGAAACAACACCCTTATCGACGAGGCTTCTTGCGAGGATTGACTCTATTTTTTCAGAGCCTGTGCGCATTATCTGTATCGGATGGTCCTTGATTTCATCAAACCCTTCAACTTCATTGACTGTTGCGGGGTCAAAGAATACCTCTGCTTCCATTTGCGAGAACTCAACCTGCCTTAGCAGGGTCTGCCTTGGCGAGATTTCATTCCTGAATGACCTTCCAACCTGTGCAATTCCCTGCGGAAGCTTGATTCGCATTGTTTTCATCAAGCGCGACCAGTCGCAGAATATGCTCTGGCATGTCTCAGGGCGGAGATAAGTTTCTGATTTTGTTGAGACTCCTACTTCTGTCTTGACCATCATGTTAAAGCGCTTTACAGGTCCGAGTGTTCCCTTGCATTTGGGGCAGACGAGCTTGTGCTTTTGTATTTCAGAGTCAAACTGCGCATTCTGCATTGCCTCGGGGAAATGCTCTTTTGTGGCATCCTCGAGAAGCTTGTCTGCGCGGTGGATTGTGTTGCACTTTGCACACTGCGTTACTGGGTCGTTAAAAGAGGCAAGGTGGCCTGATGCCTTGAAGACATCTGCAGGCATTATCTGGCAGCCGTAAATTTCCATCATTCCTGTCTTGTTGACAATCTCTTTCCGCCAGGTATCAATTATTTTTCTGCGGATTGTTGCGCCGTAAGGGCCGAAATCATAGAATCCTGCAGGAGCATTTGCATAGATTTCGCTCGCAGGGAAGAATATTCCCCTTCTCAAAGCCCAGTTGACAATCTCTTCATATTTGGCCATACGGCGTTCGGGGAGAAGGGTTGCTTAAAAAGCTTACTTCTTCAGCCACTCAACTTCCTCTTCGTCAAGGTCGAGCTCTTCAATCAGCTTGGCTGCCTGTTCTGGCTTGTTTTTGAAGACAACCTGGAGCCAGGGAAGCGTCTTCTGGATTGTAGTCCTTACAGAGCAGTGCGTTGCATCAGCGAGTTTCTGGGCAATTGCCTTTCGCTTGCTGTAAGTCATGTTTGCACGCCATATTTTGAGCATTCTTGTTGTCTGCTCGTACTCAGGCGGGTTTTTTGAGCGCGCTGTCTTTGCAACTGCGATTCCTGCAGTAAGAAGCTCAAAAATGTGGCTCAGGAAGCGCCAGTGCTGCTGGCGCCTGATTCTTCCCCTGAAAACATCTGCCCTGCTGAGAATGTCATAAGCGCGGGCAAGGTCTGCAGGATTATCATATTCTTTCGCAAGATTGTGGTCAAGCCAGTGGAAGCACTCGTCAACATCAGCGTCAGTCTGGTCAAAAGCGCCGAGCGCAAGCATCGGGTCAGAGTTCTTGAACACCTTGACAAGCGCGTTCTTGATTTGCTCAAGCCTGTTGCGCTCTCCAAGAGTCTCAAGGCCCTTTGCAGTAAGCTTTGCAGCGCCCTGCGAAAGCAATTGTAAGTCATTAATCGCCGAGCGCAAATCACCACCTGACCTTCTTGCAAGCGATTTCAGAACAGCAGGCTCTGCCTCAAGGCTTTCTTTTGCACAAATGTCCTGAAGTATTCCAGTAATAACATCGGCAGGCAATGAAGGGAACTCGACAAGCGAGCATTTGCTCCTCAAGGCGGAGAATTTCTTGTCCCAGGGGTCTTGCGCTGTCAAAACTATTGGAAAAGTTGATTTTACAATCAGGTCAACAAGCGCAGGAACACCGCCGCGGTCATTTGTGCCTGAAACGCCGTCAATCTCGTCGACAAGAACCAGCTTTCCTGAGTAGAACAATGAGCGCTGCTTCAGGACATTTCCAAGCCTTTCGTTAATCTGCGCCTCATTGCGGACATCAGAGGCATTGAGCTCGACAATCTCCCAGTTCAAATCCCTTGCGAGGGCGTGCACAGCACAGCTTTTGCCTGTTCCGGAAGGGCCGTAAAGAAGCATTGCCTTTTTTTTCTGCTTTGCAAAAGTATTCACAAACTGTGCGAGCTTTACAATTCCTTCAGGCTGTGGCACAGCCTTCACAGTGCTGGGCCTGTGATGATGTATCCATAACCGACCTTCCCCCATATTATTGCAACAAATATCTTCCCTTTATAATGTTTATTGGCTCGAAACCTATAAAAAGAAGTTCCTTATTGATGGCTATTATGAAGAGCGTTGCAGTGAAGTTTCTTGGTGTTGATATCGCTAATTTCAATGCCCGCGATGAGCATCTGGAAGTCAGGGTTCTTCTTAATGACGGCAAGGACAAGCAGCTCATAAAGCAGCTTCACGTTGACGACCCTGCAGGCCAGGCTGATGAGATTATCAGGGAAGTCAGGGAAAAGCTCAAGAAATCCCACAGCAGCGGGCCTTCTTACAGCGATGACCCGCTTAGCGGCATCGTGCATATCAAGTGGATGCAGGACGAGGAAATAATACAGGAGCGCCTGACAAAATTCCTCGCAGCACTCAGGGAAAAAATGAGGAATGCAAAGAGAAAGAACATCAGCTATTATGATTTGGAACAGCAGATGCGGATGCTGAAGACAAATTTTGACTAGAATTCTATTGTTGCCTTGATTCCCTTTGCAAGTTCTTCCTTGCCTTTGCCCTTTTCTATCTTCTCTGCGCAGGTTGTTGACTGCAGGTCGCCAAAGGCAGGCGTAATGTCCACTTCGCTTTCAACAACAATCTTTTTCACAGGCGCCTTCATTGACAGTTTGTTCTCTGACTTTTTCTTTCGCACTGCCGCAAGGACTGCAACCACAACAGCGCCAACCTTGCCTGCGTCCTCATACTTTTTCGCTGCCTTGGGCCATCCTGAAACGTGAACGCTTGGGAAACCCTCGTGCGCGTGCAGGTAAGCGTGATAAACTTCCTCTGTTATGAAAGGGGTAAACGGCGCGAACAGCCTGACAAGCGCGCCAAGGCACCTCAGTATCACTGCCTGCGCGCTTTCCTTGTCTTCTGGCTTCTTTGGCTCGTACAATCTCTGCTTTGACAGCTCAAGATAGTTGTCGCAGAAGTCGCTCCAGAAGAACTGCTCGATTATTGTTTTTGCGCGGGAATAATCATACGCATCAAATGCCTCAGTTGCCTCTTCAATTGTTATTGCAAGCCTGTGCTGTATCCACTTGTCAATCTCTGCTGTAGGCTCTTTCTTCTCAAGCTTTTTCAAATCAGCGTCTTTCAGGTGCATTGCTGCGAATTTTGCCGCATTCCAGAACTTTGTAACGAATTTGTCTCCTGAAACAAGCTCTTTTTCCTGGTATGCGACGTCCTCGCCGAGCTTTCCGCTTCCAGACCAGTACCTGAGTGCGTCAGCGCTGAACTTTGCAAGGATTGCCTGCGGCTCTATGATGTTGCCCTTGCTCTTGCTCATCTTTTCACCAAGAGGGTCCATCACATAGCCTGAAATCATAACATCTTTCCAAGGATTGCACTTGTAATGCAAACGGCTCTTCACAAGAGTGTTGAAAAGCCAGAACGTGATAATGTCATGCGCCTGAGGCCTCAATGACATCGGGTAAAGCTTTTTGCGGTATTTCTCAGGAACAAGCTGGATTGCAAGCTGGGGAGTCATGCTTGAAGTTGCCCAGGTGTCCAAAACGTCTTTTTCAGGGATAAATTTGTCATTTTTGCATTTGGGGCAGGCTTTTACCGGCGCCTTGTCCTTTAATGGGTCAACAGGAAGCTTTTTCTCATCTGCAAAAACAGGCTCGTCGCACTTTGAGCAGTACCAGACCGGGAATGGAACTCCGAAGAACCTCTGCCTTGAGATAAGCCAGTCCCACTGCAAGCCCTTGACCCAGTTGTCAAAGCGGTGCTTCATGAATTCAGGGTGCCACTTCAACTCTGCGCCCCACTTGAGCATGTCTTCGCGAAGGTCAAGATACTTGATGAACCACTGTTTGCTGTTGATAATCTCTATTTCAGTGCCGCAGCGCTCGTGAACCTTGACAGGGTGTGTGATTGGCTTCTGGCCTTGCAACAATCCTGCTGATTTCAAGTCCTCAATAATCAGCTTGCGCGCCTTGTGCAGATGCATTCCCTTGTACTTGCCTGCGATTTCAGTCATGTTTCCGTTCCTGTCAATCGCCTGCTTCAAGGGAAGCTTGTGCGCAAGATACCATGCAATGTCTGTTGTGTCGCCAAATGTGCAGCACATAACCACACCTGTCCCTTTTGCAGGGTCTGCGCGCTCATCAGCGATAATAGGAACTTCAAAGTCAAACAATGGCACTTTTGCTTTCTTTCCGAATAGCTTTGTGTAACGTGCATCTGTCGGATGTGCAAACACCGCAACACAGGCAGGCAAAAGCTCAGGCCTTGTGGTTGCAATCAGTACATCCTTTCCTTCAATCTTGAAAACAATGTCATTGAATGTGCTGTTTTTGTCCTCGTCGCGGCATTCAGCCTGTGAAATTGCTGTTCCGCAAAGCGGGCACCACAATGAAGGCGCTTCCCTGCGGTAAGCCCTTTCCATTTTTTGCAATTCAAGGAAAGACCACTGCGAAATCCTTCTGCTGTGCTCATTAATCGTGCTGTAAAACAGGTTGAAATCACAGCTCAACCCGATTCGCTTGAAATCCTGGACCAAAGCAGGCCTTATTTCCTTCAAAGTTTCTTCGCAGAGCTTAATAAATTCTTGGCGCTCCATTGCAGCGCCCTTGACATTTTTCAGTTTTTCAACAAGGCGCTCTGTTGGAAGCCCATTGTCATCTGTGCCAAACGGGTAGAATATATTGAAGCCCCTGAGCCTCTTGTAGCGGATGATAATATCCTTGTGGACATAGCTGAATGCGTGTCCAATGTGCATCTTTCCAGAAACAGTCGGCGGAGGAGTGTCTATGCTGAAGATTTCGCCCTTTGCTTCAGGGTTAAAGCCGAATATTTTTTCCTTTTCCCAGTACTGCATCCACTTGGGCTCCTCAACCTTTGCATCATAGCGCTCTGCCATAACGACGAAGAACAGCCAGTCTCTTTAAAAACATAGCGGAAAGTTACACTTCCCGCTAGCGCCTAAAAAAGTGAGCTTTTTAGGCACATTATGTTCGCCTGGCGCTCCTTTCACGCCTTAAGAAATCGCCGATGTCATAATAGTTCTTGATGTTTTTTCCGTCAAAAATTCCATAACCAATGCATTCATCACGCTCAGTCATAACAAGAACAAGTTCTCCTTCTTTTGCCTCATTCCCCATAATGCTTGCTGCAAGAGCAGGGCGCTTGCAAATAAACATCCACGCGCCCTTTTCATTAAGCCATGCTTTTTTGGCGTCGCTCTTTGCGAGCATTTGCAGCAGGTCAAGCGAGGGTTTTGCTGTTTTCTCAGCTTCCCTGCCAAGATAAAGCCCTACTTGCAATGGCGGAAGCTTGATTTTTTTGAGCACAAGTGCAAGTTCTGGTTGGACAAGGAAGAAGTCATTGCCGATTCTCCTTACAAGAGCCGCGTCAAAGAGCTTTTGCTTTGTGAATTGAGCGATAAATTGCTTCATAACTTCCTCACCTTTGCTATGAAAAAGCCCTCTGTGCCGGTCTTGTGGGGCCAGAAGCGCCTGCAGTTGGCTATTGAAGCGTGCAACTTCTTTCCAAATACGTCCGTAAGACCTTTGTCTCCGATGCCAATCTCAATCGGTTCAAGTTTTACCTTGTAGTTTTCAACCAGCCACTGCATGTTAAGCTCATTTTCCTCTGGCTCAAGAGTGCAGGTGCTGTAAACAAGTATTCCATTGGGCTTCAAGGCGTCAAGAACAGCATTCAGCAGGCTTCGCTGGATTTGCGCGCTCCTTTTTATGTCCTCAATGGTCCTTTTTGAGAACCATCTTTCATCGCCTGCATAATTTCCAGAGCAGGGCGCGTCAATAAGGATTTTGTCAAACTTTATGCCGAGCTGGACTGCCTTTACAGCGTCCATGTGATAAACAGCAGTGTTTGAAACCCCCATACGCTCAAGATTGTTTCTCAATGCCAACAACCTGTGGGATTTTTTCTCCAAAGCAATTATTGTGCCCTTGTTCTGCATCAACTGTGCGAACTGGGTTGTCTTTCCGCCAGGCGAAGCGCAGCAGTCAAGCACAATTTCATCTGGCTTTGGGTCAAGGATTTCTGCAACAAGCTGTGCAGCAGCTTCCTGAAGGTAATAATAGCCAAGCAAAGCCTCTGCGCTTGCGCCAAGCGAGAACTTTGAGTGCTCAATAAAATAGCCGTGCTGCAGCCAGGAGATTTTGGAAAGCTTCACGCCAAGATTGTTCAGCCTGTTTATCAGGACATCCTCAGGAATGCGGAGAGTGTTGACCCTGAGGGATGGTTTTATTGCAATTGCCTCAGGAACTTTTTCACCGAGCTGCGCATACCGGCCAAGAAATAATTTTACGCACGCTTCCATCGCACACCCTGGGCAGAATCCTCAATGATAATTCCTTTTTCCTTTAGATTGTCGCGCAATTCGTCTGCTTTTTTCCACTGCTTTGACTTTCTTGCCTCTTCGCGCTGGTCAATAATGGACTGCAGCTCCTTTGAGAGCTTTGCTTCCTTCTTTTTCAGTATGCCAAGAACAGAGTCAATGCCTTCGAATGCCTCCCTTAATGCCTTTCCGTCATCCGCGCTTAGCAAATTGTTCGCAATCATGACATTGGCATCCTTTACAAACTCAAACAACGCGGCAAGCGCAGGCGGAGTGTCAAGGTCATTGTCCATTGCGTCTGTGAATTCCTTCTTGAGCTGGTCAATGCGCTTGTGCACTTCTGGATTGTGCTTTGGCGCTTTCACAGAGCCAAGCTTGTCGTAGCAGCCCCAAATCCTTTCAAGCGCATTCTTTGAGGCGTCAAGACCTGCAAAAGTGAAGTTGAACTTTGTTCTGTAATGTGTTGCGAGGAGGAAATACCTGATAACAATGGGGTCATAGCCCTTTGCAAGAATGTCTCTCAGGCTGTAAAAGTTTCCAAGGCTTTTTGACATCTTCTTGCCGTCAACAAGCAGCCACTCATTGTGAATCCAGTACTTGACAAACTGCTTCCCTGTCACTCCCTCGCTCTGGACAATCTCATTCTGGTGGTGGGGAAAAATAAGGTCAACGCCTCCGCCGTGGATGTCAAACTGCTCGCCAAGGTATTTCATGCTCATTGCCGAGCACTCAATGTGCCAGCCAGGCCTTCCTTTGCCGAAAGGAGCGTCCCAGGCAACATCACCATCATCAGGGGAATAAAACTTCCACAAGGCAAAGTCGTGCGCATTCTCTTTTGCGTATTCGTCTGCCTTTACGCGGCCTGATGCGCCTGTTTCGAGCTCTTCAGGCTTGATATGCGCGAGCTTTCCGTAATTCTTGAACTTTTTAATCGAGAAATAAATCCCATCCTCGCCCTTGTAAGCAAGCCCTTTGTCAAGCAGCTTCTGAATCAGCTTAATCATTTCAGGAATGTGATCTGTGGCGCGCGGAAAAACATCAGCGCCAATGATGTTTAGCTTTTCAAGGTCATCAAAGAAGGCATTCTCATACGTCTGGGTGAACTCCTTGAGAGAAAGGTTTGCGTTCTGGGAGTCGCGTATTGTCTTGTCATCAACGTCTGTTATGTTCATCACGTGCGTAACCTGGAATCCCTTGAACTTCAGGTAGCGCTTAAGCAGGTCTCCAAAGACATAAGCCCTGTAATTTCCAATGTGGGGATAATTGTAAACAGTGGGGCCGCAGGTATACAATCCAACCTTCGGAGGATTAAGGGGAATAAACTCCTCTTTCTTCCTCTTAAGCGTGTTAAAGACCTTTAGCGCCATGGTGAGAAGTCACTCTGCGCGGTTTAAATACTTTTGCTCACTGCAACGGTTCCTTCTTGGGCGCGAACTTGGCAAGGTATTTGGAGAATGTGTTTTTCTTCATTCCGTAATAGACTGCGAACACAAGGCAGACTGCCACAAAGGCAAAAGCGGCAAGGAATGCCATCTTTGCCCAGATTTCCGTGAAAGAGGCATTGAAAAGTATTGTGCGCCTGAGCAGGTCGCTTCCGATGTACATCGGGTTGAATGACGCGAACTTCATTATCACAGCAGGCATGCTTTCAAGCGGGATGATAATGTCAGAAATAAACAGGAAAATGCTCCCAAGCGCCATTGCTGCGAGCATTGCAGTCTCTTCCGAATTGAAAATGTATCCGATAATCATCCCAAGGCAGGTGTAAAGCGTTATCATCAATGCGAGCACAATCAGGGTGTACCCAAATCCGTTCAGTATCTGCGTGAAGAATATTCCCGCAATCGCGAGTATGATCACGAGCTGGATTGTGAGCAGGAACGCTGTCGTGACAAACACAGAGCCCATAAAGACAATGTCGCTTGTCGGAGTCATGGAGTTCCTGAAGTAAGCAGGGGAATTGCGCTCAAACAAGATAAGCGTGGGCGCAAGCAAAAGCGCAGTGAACAGCATCACCAGCGCAATCAAGGTCGGGAAAAGGTAGTTCAGGTAGCTTCGCTCTGCCACCACAGGGAGGATTGTTGTCTGCACAGGCTGGACGATTGCTGTCGGGTCTGTAATCTGTATTGCGCTGATGACTTTTTCAATCTCATTAAGCGATTTTTGCAAAGTCAGGATGTTGAGCAATGCCTCGTCAAGCAGCTTGTTCATCACGTTAATCTCGTCAAGCGTGAACACCTTTGCGGATTCAGCAAGGTCAATCTCTGACTTTGTCTGGGTAATCTTGCCTGCAATGTGGTCAATAAGGCTGCTGAGCTGGCTGTACTGCTCGCCCACTATCTCCTCTGTCTTGGAAATCCTATCCTTCAGGCTGCCAATTTCGTCCACGCTGGCCTTCAGGGAATCTGTCAGGCCGCTACCCACCTGCGAGCCTGCAGGGCTCTTCTTTATCAGGTCATCAACAGCGTTAATGAAGTGCTGGGCCTGGTTAAGCGAGTCCTTGCCAAGGTTCAGCGAATTGTCAACCCATTGCTTTACAATTGTCTTTGAGCTGGTGAGGTTTGCAAGGCCGAATTCCCCTGTGTCAAGGCCGAGCTCAAGCTCCATCAGCTCTGCCTGGATATTGCCTAGCCTTTGCCCGATTTCATCATTTTCCGTTGTAAGTGCGACAAGGTTCTGCTTCCTGTCTTTTACAGCCTGCCTTGTGAAATCAATTGCGTGGAGCAGGACAGCTGTCAAATTCTTGCTTAACTCAGAGGAGCGCGCAGAAATGCTTGTGGTCATCACATTGAGGACTGTCCAGACAAGGTTTATCTGCGAATAATCCACAGCAAACTTAATCTCATTTGAGCCGTTCTTTCCAATTGCAAAATCAGGGGCGAACATTATGCAGGTGTGGGTTTCACCACGCCTGATTCCCTCTGTGCAAAGGTCTTCTGTCGGATAACGCGTTATCTTGAACTGTTTCTCCGCAAGCTTTTCAATAAAAGAGTTTGAAAGGTCGTTGTAAGACGCAGAATAAGTGCCAATCCTGACTGAGTAAAGGTTTGTGTTGTCAAATGCGAGCCCTGCAAGGAAAATAATAAGCAATGGCCCAATAACCACCACAAGCGCAGACGCCCTTGCCCTGACAAGAAGCTTGAGATTTTTCTGTACCAAAACAAGCAGGTTTTCAAATCCGCGCTTTGCGCGTTCAGTGGAGCGGGTGGGTGTCATGTTTTATAAGCGATTCAAAAACTTCTGCTATTGACGGCCTGTCAACATGGACATGGATGACAGCATCCTTGCCTTTTGCGATAAAGCTGAGCAGTTGCTGCAATGCCTCCCTTGGCTGGGCTGTCTGGGTGACAAAGAAGCCGTCTTTCTCTGAAACTTTCGAGTAAAGCCCGCTCTTCTTGCTGCAGAATGCCCGCAGTTTGGAATAATCCTTCTTGGCAGTCTTCAGGAAAATCTCATAACTCTTTGAATAAATGTCACGCAATTGCGCTGTTGTTCCAACCTCTGTGATTTTCTGGCTGCGCAGAATCGCGATTTTGCTGCAGTACTGCTCGAGTTCAGAGACAACGTGCGATGCGACAATAATTGTTGTGCCCTGCCTGTTAATCTGCCTCAGCAAGCCCCATATCTGGTCGCGGATTATCGGGTCAAGGTCTGCTGTCGGCTCATCAAGGATGAGTATTGCAGGATTGTGCACCAAAGCGCAGGCAATGTCAAGCCTCTTCTGCATTCCGCCTGACAAATTCAGCGCAAGAGTGTGCTGCGCGTTTTCCAAACCGACAAGCCTGAGCAGGCTGTCACATTTGGCAATGCATTCTGCAGGCGTAAGGTTGTAAAGCGCTGCAAAGTGCTCAATATTTTCCCTTACAGTAAGCTTGCCATAGAATGACGGCACTTGAGCTGCAAACCCGAACATCGTGTTCACAAGGTCCTTGCGCCTGAATACAGACGCCTCAATATTTCCGGGAAGAAGCATCACAACATCCCCTTCATCAGGCTCAATAAATCCCACCATTGTGTTGAGAAGTGTTGTTTTTCCAACCCCGCTAAGCCCGATTATGCCAAAGAGCTCTCCTGGAGGAATCTCAAGGTCAATGTGGTCAAGGACAACATTATTTCCGAAGCGCTTTGTAACCCCTTTCAGCCTGATAAGCGCAGGCCCTGTAGGCACAACTGTTTCCTGGGCTTCGCCCAAGTATTCCTCGACGATTTCTTTCGGCCAGCCTGCATTGACAAGCAGCTTTTCCAAGTCTTTTCGCTGAGCCCCGCGCGCCATTGCCTGCATTATATGCTCGCGAAGGGAAACGCGTGCCTGCCGGTCTTTCACCTGCTTCTGTTCGCCTAGGGCTTCCGCTGTCACCATGCATGAATCCGAGCTAAATCGTTTTAAAAGCTAATATGACCACTCCAGAATGGTCACTGTCCTGGTTTTCGAGTTAAAAAACAAAAACGTATTTAAACTGAAAACAATGAGCCAGCATTATGCAGTGCGAATTGTGCGGAAAGGACACTGAACTGTTCACGGCAATGGTGGAGGGAATACAGCTAAGGGTATGCGCCGGCTGCGGAAGGTTCGGAAAGGTGCTCAGGAAGATTCAGCTACCCGCAGCCCCAAAGGCAGCGCGCGTGAAGAGCGAGCCTGTCCAGGTTGAGTCGGTTGTTTCTGATTACAGCAATAAAATCAGGGCGGCAAGGGAAAAACGCGGACTGACCCAGATTGATTTTGCAAAGCTCATCACAGTCAAGGAATCACTTATTCACAAGATGGAAACAGGGCATTTTGAGCCGCCAATTGACATGGCACGCAAGATGGAGAAAATACTGCGCATCACGCTTGTTGAAATCAGCCAGGAAGAAGGGGTTGTCAAACAGGAAAAAGAAGAAAAGACAGAAGGGCTTACGATTGGGGACATTCTGAAGCTGAATCGCTAAGGCAGATAAATCGCATACCAGCAGCGTCCTGATTCATCAAAGAAAACCTGCCTGAAATTATCATTCAGGAAAGCGCGCATTTTCTCAAGTTCAACAGGGCATTGCGTGTCATCAGGAGAGCAAATAAGGCCGCCTCCGCAGTTGTCAAGCAGGACAGCGCCCACTTTATTGCTGTTTTCCGCGAGGTATTTGTTGAAGTCTGCAGCAGTCTCGCGGCCGTAAATGGGATAATAGATTTTGTTTATTTTCTGGTCTGTATAAGCGCTGACTATGGGGTTTGAACTCCAGATCTCCCCCTGGATATTCCTGTCTGCGAGCCATTGGAAATACCTTTCTGCAACAGGGTCGAAATTTCTGGGCTCATTGTTGTAATAAAACAAGTTTGCCTGGAATACAGAAGCAACAAAAACAACAACCAGCACAACAGCCCATGCATAACCCGCAATTTTCTTTTTGCTTTCAAGCCATTCAACCAGCAGGGAAATCCCATAGCCTGAGAAAAGTATGACCCAAGGCAAAAACATAGTCAGATAGCGGTAATCCCTGCAGTGCATCTGGATGAAATAAGCAGCAGGAACAGCCAGCGCGACAACAGGCAGCAGGTATTTCCTGTTCCAGTTGCGCACAACAGCGGCAATTCCGACAAGAGCGAACACATTAAGGACATTGTCAAAAAAAATCCAGATAAAATACTGGTACCACGGCTTGTAGCGGAGGATATTGCATCCAACAACCTTAGCAATGCTTGCACTTGCCTCAATTATCGGGCCGAGCATTGTTCCATACATCACCTGGTTGAATGCAAGGAATGCCGCAGTTGGCAGGGCAAATCCAATGCCAAGCGGGACAAGAGGCTTCCAGCGCTTCTGAAGCACGACGCACAAGCCAAGCACAACAATGAATATGCCTGCCGGAAACTTTGTGAGGAAAGACAAGCCTGCGAATATGCCTGCGGGGAAAAATTTTCTATTTGAAAATGCCAAAACCGCTGCGAGCGCAAGCGTGACTGCAGGAAGTTCTGTGTATTCATGGAATCCAATGTGAAAAATAATCGCGCTGAAAGCCCACAAAATGCTTGAAATCACTGCTGCCCGCTGGGAGAAAATCTTTTTTGCCAGCTGATAAACAAGCCAGGTTGATACCAGCGTCAGAACAAACTCAACAATTCTCGCGAACACCACAATGTTCAGCTTAAGCCACCATGCTGCGCCGAGGAAAGCAGGCCAGAGCACAGGCCTGAGATTCTCCCACAATCCTGCCTTGCCCCCTGACCACAAAGATTTTGCCATTCCAAAATAAACACCTGAGTCCCACCAGATTTCATGCCAGTCAAAAAGATAGAGCAGCCTTGCGAATGCCGCAGCAAACACCACGAAATAAAACAGCCTGTGCCTTTCCAAATGCCTGGTAATCGTCATTTTACAAACACCGGGTTGGGGTCATCAAAGCCTGTTTGCTCAGGGAATTCCCTGAGCAGTAAATAGCCATACGGGTATGAAGCTGAGTGGAACAGTATAACTTTGCGCTTTGGAGACTGGTAAAGCCACTTTTTGAGGATTTCATAATCATTTGAATTGAAAACCCTTGCTGCAATCACATTTGCGCGCAGCATTTCCGCCTTCCTTACAACATTCGCCATCTGGTTGAAGCTGTTTACCTGCACAAACTCAAGCTTCAGCTGTGGAACCGCCGTCTTCAAAGCGCTGAAATAATTTGCAGGCGTCTGGTAATACCAGATTGCATAAGGCAGGTCAGTTGAGTTCATTACAATAATGGTTTCCTTGGTTGAAATCTGAACCTGCCTGCCTCCGACAATCACTTTTTCGCCTTCGCGCCTCATCGGCGGGCTTCCGACAAGGCTCAGGTTGTGGCCAAGGGCAAGGTAAACATATTTGTCAGGGAAGCAAATTACAGGAATGCCGCGCTCTGAAAGATAAGCAGCTGCCTTGACCTTTCCAGGATGGTCGCAATCACTAAGAACCGCATTTGCTTTCTGCCTCAGCGCCTGCTCCACGAGCATGTTAACGCCGTGAGTGTCCATAATCACAGCAAGGTCATCCCTGAGGAACCTGGTTGTTGGATACTGCAGCTTGTCCAATGGCACCTCAAAACGGAAAATTCCATTTTCGTCAGTTGCATACCACCTGTCACGCAGCTTTGCAACAAGAGTGCCATAAGCGACAAGGGGCTCAATTCCTTCCGTAGCCAGCTCTTTCATCCTTGCACCCTCGTGCCAGCCAATGTCCTCCCTGAGCTCAGATGAGTTGTAATCCAGGCGTTCTGAAAATGTTGTGAGAACCTGACTGCCAAAAATGTCTTTCTCCACCTGCAAGCCAAGCCAGTCGCGCTTTACCCTGTCTGCCTGAGTGATTACCCTGCCTCCCTGGGTTATGTTGACTGTTGTACTGCCGATGATTATGACAGAAGCATTTTGCTTTGGAAGAACCGGTTCGATTTCGCTTGTGTCAAACTTCAGGTTAATCTTCTTGCCCATGGCAAGGCTTTCATCAATCCTTGCGCGCGCAGAGTTGTTCAGGAGCTTCCAGCGCTTTACAGCCTCCATAAGGAAGGCTTTTTTGTTCCTGCCACAGTCAATTGAAGCAATTGCCTCATAGATAAGCGCCTGTTTTTCAGTATTGTTTGTTTCTATCAATGCCGTGTCATAATACGGGATGCTTTCGCAAATCATTGTGTCGCTATGGGTTATCCTGCCAAGCATCAGCAGTATGTCAGCGCGGGAATATGAGGAAAGATTTTCTGAGAGCATTTCAGAAAGGTTTCCTGCGAACTCACTCACATTTTTTCCTGCTGCATTAAGCACATAAGTGAAATCAAGCGCCTGGCCTGATGGGTCTGCGCGCCTGAGCAAAGTGCGGATTGTGGAATTAAGCTTCCCTGCGTAAACAAGCCCTTCTTTCTTTTCATTGTCAACTATTATTGTTGGCGCTGTCGTGACATTATAGCGCGCTGCCAGCAGCTGCACCAATGGCTCATCCTTGTAGTCCTTGTCTATCGTTAGGACAACCACCTGCTGTTCATACGCCTTGCTCAGGTCTGCGAGGATAAAACCCTGCCTCTCGCTAACGTCATCATCAATCTTATAGAAGTAAATTATCGGTATGTAAGGCCTGTTGCATTCCTTGTTCAATTGCTGGATAAGCGAAAGGAAACGCATTTCAAGCAGGAAATACTTTCGCTTCAGGTAATCATAGTCTTTTTTCTTGAAAAAGCTGAATGCACTGTAGCTTCCAAGGTCAGCGCCGACTGTTTTTATCTCCTCTTTCAGCAGGGCAATGCGGGCATTCATTGCCTCGCAGCGGTTGCCGCCAAAAGTGTCTGTAAAATCCTGCTCAGCGAGGTATGCTGCGGTGTTCAGCTCGTGCTGGCTCATCACATCGGCAATTGCGCCTATGCGGATGAAATCCAGGCCGTAATTCAGCAGTACGCCTAGCGCGAAAATCAGAATAGTCAGGACAAGGCTGTTGATAATTATTCGGGTGCGCACCATGCTCACTCCTCGCGCACAAGCGCCGCGAGTTCATCATATGGCTGCAAGCCCTTGCGCACAGTGCCGAAGTTAACAACAACAGATGGGGTGGTGCTGATTTCATAATAGTCCTCAAGGAAGCGCAGTTCCTGGGAGTAATTGTACTCTATCGCAAAGACCTTGACATCAAATTCCTTCACAAGCCTGTCAAGGATAATGCCCTGTTCCTCCGAGTTTGAGTCATTCTGGCTGTAATAAAATAGCATGACAGGCACATTGACAGCGCAGTCCTGGTTCAGCCTGTGGTAGAGCGTGTAAGTTTTTATCTGCATAAGGTGGAACTTGCGCTTCAGGAAATTGTAATTTGCCTCTCCAAGGTCCTGTTTTGCTGTTTCAGAGCCGATGAGCTTGCCAAGCTGCCAGAGCTCGCTGGAAAGCGCTGAAAGCCTGAGCTTTGCGAGGTCGCAGTTCTTTTCCATGCCTGAAAACAGCTCCTGCTCAAGCAGGTATGATTCTGTGGTGAGCTCGCTCTGCTTGATGAAGTTATTGACATCTGAAAGCTCGGGATTGCCTGCATTCCTGCCGACAATTATCCCGATTGCGAATACAAGAATGAGGAGCAATATTATTGACAGGTAAGTCTGGCGCTTTACCATTTTTTCCGTGTGCCCAGAGCCTCGTGGAGTATTGCTGAAACCCAGTGCACGGATGTTATGTATGGCGCGACAAGAGTGTAAATCGCGATGTGGTGCGCGTGCTTCAGGAACCTCTCATTAAACTCCTTGTGCGCAAGGTAGATCAGGTAAAGCCCGATGATGACGCCGAGCAGTATTGGCAGGGCGACCTGCACGTTCTGGGCGAGGAAAAACTTCTTGAACCCAGGGAAATCAAGCATGTGATTGATAAAATAGCCCTTGATTGTCAGGCTCCTGAACAAGGTCTCATAAAGGTCGCTGATTGTGCCATAGCCGACAAGAGCAACAGTGAGCAGCAAAAGGAATATGCTGATTACATTAAGAGGCATCTGGAAAAGGCCGTACAACCCATACGCTTTCTTGAACAGCAGCCCGCGGTATTTCAAATGGTTGACAGCAAATCCGCGGTACCACCTTATCCTCTGGCGCCAAAGCTCATTCCATCCTTCAGGGACTTTTGTGTACATTATTGCCTGCGGGTCCATTTGTACTTCATAGCCGTTTGAGCGCAGCCGCAGGGCAATTTCAAGGTCCTCTGTCATCCCTGCCTCTGCAAACCCGCCAACCTTTTTCAGGATGGATGTTTTGAACATTGAAAGCGCTCCGCCAGGGGCAATCGCGAGCGTGCCAAGGGATGACATCATCCTGCGTATGAAATTGCTGATTATGTACTCAACGCGCTGCATTTTTTCATAAAAGTTTTGCGGCTCATCAACCTTGACCTGGCCGATAACCGCGCCAAGCTTGGGGTTTGAGAAATGCGGGACAAGATGATTAAGCGCTTCAGGATCCACCCTTGTGTCGCCGTCAAGGCAGGTGAAAAGCTCTCCGCGGGCGTGGCTGATGGCGGTATTGACAGCTGCTGACTTTCCGCCGTTCTTCCTGTGCTGGTAGACCTCAATCGGAAGCTGCGGATATGCCATTTGCAGGCGCTTTGCCTCTGCATAAGTGCCGTCTGTCGAGCAGTCATCCACAATGACAACCTGGATGAGATTTTTTGGATAATTAAGCTCAGAAAGCGATTTTACTGTCTTCGCAATGTTTTTCTCCCTGTTGAAGCAGGGGATTCCGACAGTGACGCAGGGCAGGTTTTTGGGCAGTTTGCGCTTTTCGCTTGGCTCAAAAACTAGCATGTTCAGCCATATTAACGACATCCACAGGCTGATGAATGATACGCCCCATAGTATGTATTGAATCATTGGTTTATTTTCCAGGCGGGAGCACCGCCCAGATATCGACGGAAGATGAGTGATGAGCGTTTTTAAAGGTTTCGCTGTTCTGCAGAAGGAAAAGAAGGTCCTGCTCTGGCAGGTCCCATACAAGCCCGCTGCGCATTTCCTTGGTTATCACAATGGCGCCAATATTGTTCCTGTAAAGCAGCGGCCTCAGGCGGGCTATGTCCTGTGAGTGCCAGATATCCTGCGCCAGTTTCCAGCGCGCACTGGCCCGCGGGGTTTTTGAAGCCCAGCTGTCGAGCAATGCCTGTTTTCCTGACCAGTATTCAAACCAGAACGCGTCTTCCGGATAAGTGAGGATGACTGCATTCGCAGGCAATGCACCTATTGAAATTGCAGAATACCTGAGTTCCACACTTGGAGCGCCCCTGGCGAGCGCAAGGTCGTGGGTAAGGGTTGAGAAAAGCAATCCGCAAACAAGCACGATTACTGTGAGCACCCTTATGTCGGCAAATGCCCATTTCATCTGCGCAAAAAATGCAAGGGCATATCCTGCGAGGAACGCAATCAGCACGTGGCCTGCAACAAGCGCAGAAGGGGATATCAATGCCGCAATAAGCACAATTCCGACCGCAATCATTGCTGCATAATACTTTTTCTTAAACTGCCACAGGAGTATAAATCCGATGAAAGCAAGCAGCCAGGCAAAAAGGCTTAGTCCGCCGCTGCCGCCAAAGTCGCTTACTGCCTGGACAACAGGAACAGGCTTTGCGTAAGACGCAGGTTCGCTTTGCAGGAATGCAGGCAGCGCCACAGCCACAAGCACGATAAATGCTGCAAGGCTCGCTGCAATCATCTGCGGCTGGACACGTTTGTTAATTGTGCGAAGTATCATTGGCAGCGCAAACGCGATTATTGCAGGGAATATGCCGAATGTTGCAAGCAAAGCCGCAATTGCAATTGCGGCAAAAGCAGGCAGCCATGCTGAACTCTCTTTTTCCTTGGGGGATAAGACCAGCAAAAACAATGAAAGCAGGAAAAGCTCAAGCGAATCCGGAATTGCCTGGGTAAAAACATTCACAAAAAGCGGTGAAAGCACAAAAACAACCATTATGCCCAGCGCAGTTCCCTGGGAAATCTTCCAGTTACGCAAAGTGCGCAAAATGCACAACAATGTCAGGATTCCAAGCAGCAGGGGCAAAACCGCACAAGCTGAATCTGTGCCCATAACCTTCACAAAACCTGCAAGCGCAAGGTCAAAAGCGCTTAATACGTATTGGCGCTCTGGCATTGCAGGGTCATATTGAGGTATTCCTTCTTTGGCAATTATTTCCGCAATGCGTGCATGGCCATATCCCTCTGATCCAGGCATAAGCGGCAGGTCATTAAGCGCACGAATTGCAAGCGGAAGCAACAGCAGTAAAACTGCAAATGCCAGCGTCCACCACATCAAATAGGCATTTTGCCTCATGTTACCACCTCAACACGGCAGAATGCCTGCTTCACAAACACGTCATAACCGCCTTCTGAGAATGTGTTTGAATAGCACTTGTTTTTCTCAACATACCTCAAAGTGCTGATGTGGAACCTTTCTTTTGTTTCAGGCGAGAGGAAGATAATGCTTGCATCATACCTTTCCATCAGCTCAGCAGCCTCAACACCCACAGAAGTGCTGAAAATGCGGCTGATGTCGTGCAATCTTTGCTTTGCATCACGCTGTGTTAGGAAGTGGCTGTCAATCACGTTTTTACGCTCGGCAATGGCTGATATTCTGTGGCCCTCATCAACATAGCCGACAACAACAGAATCAACATGAGTCTGTGTGCGAATCCACTCAAGCGCACTGACTCCTGCAGGCGGAAGCGTGTCTGCCTGCACTGCCCATGCAAGGTTCCATGACGGCAGGATTCCTGTAAGCGCAAACGCAACAATAAGCGAGACAATGAATATTGGCGCAAAGCGGTGGGCGCGGGTTGTCGGAATGTAGGTGAGGAAAAAATCAACCCACCTGCTGAAAAGCACAAGCAGGAACATTCCAAGCAAAATCATGCCGGTCTGGACCGGAATAAGGCGGAACCAGAGCAGGACTGCTGCTGCAAGTGTGAATGCTATCAGGAAATAAGTCATCTTATGCCTTCTTCGGAACAAATAACGGTACACGACGAAAATGCCGTAAAGCACAGGCACAATCCCTATCTGATAAATCGCGGAAAGAATTGTGACGTTTGAAAACAATGAAGAGAGAAGCTCAGGCGGGATGTTCTGCCACACAACAGCAGGCCCGTGGGCTAAAATGAATTTCTTGTAAATCAGGAACTGGCTCCAGAGGACAAAGAAAACAGAGAAAATTGCAATTTCAAGCTCTGCGCGCTCAATCTTCAATTGCTCGACAAGCACCAGCACCATATAGAACATCATTCCGAGGACAAACAACAAGGATAATGGGTGTGTGAAAGCAAACAAAATCAGGCTGCAAAGGTAAACATAGCGCCAATGCGGCTCCTGAACCCTCAGAAGGGAATAAAGAACAAAGAAAAGCAGGGGGATTGCAAAAGTTATGGGGGACAAGGTGTTTATTGTATGCCCAAACCAGACAGGAACAAATGCTGAGAAAACAGAGATGAACAATGCAACACCATCCTGCTTTGTAAGCCTGCGGGCAATAAAGAAGATGATGGGAATAAGCAGGACTGCAAGCAGGTTAGGGATTATTTTTGCCGCAATCTGGACAGGCATTATAAGCGCGCCTGCAGCTACGATGTAGTGGAAGACCGGGCTGAAGAAGTAATCCCTTCCGCCATAGCTCAATGGGTCATGGAATAACGGCAGGCCTGTGCTTCTTATGCTTTCTATCTGGCGCAGCTGGAAATAAGCGTCATCCCCGCTGAAACCCGGGCTGCTGAACGCGATGTAAATTCTTAGGGCAAAAACTATGACGCACGACAATGCCATTAGCCATGCTGCCCATTTCATAGTCATTCTGATGGCAAAGCCCTTTTATAAAGTCTTCGCAGCAATGTTTTTATATTCGGTGCGACTTTTTCTTCATAGATGGAGGGTCGGATATCAACCGGAGCTGAAGTTCTTGATATGCTGCTGGAAGGCGGCTATGAGAACGATGCGATTACAACTATTTATGGCCCTGCCGGAGCTGGAAAGACTAATTTAGCATTGCTTGCTGCTGTAACAATGGCTCAGAAAGGCAAAAAAGTGGTGTATATAGATACTGAAGGCGGCTTTTCTGCTGCGCGCCTGAAGCAGATTGTTGCTAATCCCAAGAAAGTGCTTGGAAAAATAATGTTTCTTCGCCCGACAAACTTTGCCGAGCAGAAAAAGGCATTTGCAAAGCTGAAAGGAATTGGCAAAAAAAGCATTGGACTGATAGTTGTTGACACAATAGCAATGCTTTACCGTTTACAGAAAAGCAATGAGGATGTCAAAGAAGTAAATCAGGAATTAAGCAACCAGATAGGAATACTCAATGAGATTTGCAGGAAACAGCACATTCCTGTTGTGATTACCAACCAGGTTTATTCTGAATTCGCTACGAATCGCGTTAATATGGTCGGAGGGGATATTTTGAAATACGGAAGCAAATGCCTGCTTGAACTCCAGTCTCTTGCCTCAGGCTGGAGAAAAATCGTGTTAAGAAAGCACAGAAGCATAGCAGGGGAAAAAGAAGCAATGTTCCAGATAATTGACAAGGGTATTTCCGGGAAGTGAGCGTATGGAGATTACAATTAAACTGGGCGATATCACTCAGGAACACGTTGACGCGATTGTTCACCCTGCGAATTCATTCATGACCATGGGTGGCGGTCTTGCAAGAGTAATTCGGGAACGCGGCGGCGAAGAAATAAGGCAGGAAGCACAGAAATACGCGCCTGTCCCGATTGGAAAGGCAGTGCTTACCTCTGCTGGAAAACTTGCTGCACGATTTATCATTCACGCACCGACTATGGAGCAAGGCAGCCAGCCCACCACGATTGAAAATGTGCGGGCGGCGACTCTGGCAGTGCTCCAATGCGCAGAGGAGAACAACCTTCACTCAATAGCACTGCCAGGTTTGGGCACAGGCGTTGGGCGGGTTCCTAAAGACCTGGCAGCAGAAACTATGGTAAGAATAATCATTGAACACAAATCCAAATCACTGAAGAAAATTGTGCTCATAGATGCAGATTCAGAGCTTATTGGCAAATTTCAACAGGCATTAAAGAAACTGTCTTGATTCGCCTGCCTTTCTGAATGATTGGAAAAATTTATTTCCAATTCTTAATCAGCTCATAGATTGAGCCCAATACCCAAGCAGTGTTGAGTATCAAGAACGGCAGGCTGTCCAGAAGGTATGCGTAGTAGACAAGGAATGCACTGCCGATGATGTTGGCTGTGAGGAATGTCTTGTTGTATGGGTCAATGTGCTTGAAAAGCTCGAGCAGATAGGCAGCAAGAATGATTGTTCCGCCTATTGCTCCAAAGATTAACGGCTCCATTATTCCTCTGTGAAGTCCTCAATTGTGAACTTTGGCTCTTCGTCCTTGCCAAGCATTCCCTTGGTGCGCAGGAATTCGCGCGCAAGCAGGTAGAACAGCAGTCCGAGTGATTTCTTGCCCTTGTTGTTGCACGGCACAATGAAGTCAACCTCATTTGCCTGGTTGTTTGTGTCGCACAGCGCGATAACAGGAATTCCCATAAGCATTGCGTCCTTTATCGCGTTCCTGTCAGGCCACGCATCTGTGACAAGGATAAGCTTGACTTCCATATAGCTCTCAAGCTGGGGGTTTGTCAATATTCCAGGAGGATAACGGCCTGCGAAAACCTTGCAGGCAGTGTTCTTTCCAAATGCCTTGACTGCTTTCCAGCCGTTTTCACGCCTTGAACAAATCAAAATATCCTGAGGCTCGTATTGTGAAAGAATTGTTGCAGCCAGCCTTATGCGCTCGTCAATCTTCTGCAGGTTAAGCACAGAAAGGCCGTCAGGGCGTGTCTTGTAAATGAACGGCTCCATGTATTTTGTCCTGAACTTTGTGCCAATGTGTATTCCTGACTTTAGGTAAGTGTCCTGCGGAACAAGGAATTGCGGTTCTGATGACATTTTGTTTTCTCCGCCACGGTTATTTGTTGCCTCACGTGGCTTTTGCCTTGCACCTAGCCGGCGCAAAGCGTTGGCGATATGTATTCCGCCACCTGCAGGATTTATAAAGGTTCGCTTCTTACACAAGTGAAAATGAAAAAAGAGGAGAAAAAGGCAGAGCCAAAGGAAGCCAGGGAAAAATGGCAGTGGCTGATTGAGCCGCAGTCTGTATTTACACACCCGCCTGGCGAACTTTTCCAGGACTCAATAATATTCATTGTTTTGGCGCTGGCCACGTATCTTGTGGCAGATTATCTCCACGCAATCAACTTTGCATTTTTCTTTATCCGCTGGGGCTCGCTGGCGCTGCTTGTGCTTACGCTTTTAACAATACTCTGCGCGCTGAAAATGCTTGCGCACCTTGTTCACGGCATTGCAAGGCTGAGAAAACCTTACAAGTTTACCATTTTTATCGCAGTAATAATCGGCGCATTGCTCGTCATATTCTACAGGGATGCAATTGTGCCGCCATTCCTCCGCTGGCTCTGGAGCCTGCCATGGAGAAACCTTAACCCGTTTTCATTCTGGTGGTGGTATCCTGCTTATTGGTGGTAAATTATTGCGCCTTAATCTCCATTAATGGCTCGTGCGTTGCGCCTGTTGGGCTGAGCTGGCTTTTGAAAAGAATCATTTTGTTGACTTCAAATGTCAATGGCTCAACCTTTATCAGCTTGAGGACGCCGAGGAATTTCTGCTTGTCCTCAACGTATTTCACCCGGGCGATTGTCAAATGCGCCTGGAAGCGCTTTTCCTCAGGGAACAATCCTTTCAGGGCATTGTCAGCGATTACGTGCAGCTCTTCAAACTTCTCAGAAGGAGTCAAGCCAACCCAGGCAACCCTGATAAAATCCTCTGTGAAAACACCAGTGCCGTTAAGCATGGCTTTGAAAGGCTTGAACTTTATCTCCGAGAGCTTTTGCTTAATTTCATCAAGCTTTGCGTCAGGCACTTCGCCCAGGAACTTTATTGTCAAATCAATGTTGTGCGGAACAACAAGCTTTGCCTCGGGCAATTGCTTGGACAATTCGTTAATGTAATCAGAAATCGCCTTTGGTATTTCGCACGATAGGAACAAGCGCATGTCGTCAATCCTCCAGATTTACGAGCATGATCGGAAATACGCACAATCTCCAATTCAGACTGCGTATTTCCGACATAAAAATAAAAAATAAAATAAAAAAACGAGCTTATTGCTCGCTTTTTTCCTCGCCAAAGCTTTCTGAGTCCTCAGCAGATTCCTCAGCTGCCTCTGCAGGAGCTGCCGCGGCTGCCTCTGCAGGCGCCTCTTCTGCTGATTCCCCTTCTGCTGCCGGAGCTGCTGAACCGCCGCTTCCGGCGACTTCTGCAAATCCTACCTTACGCAGAACCTTGGTGATGCGGATGCGAACCTTGTCGCCCTGCTTTACGCCGGGAATGAACAGCACGAATCCGTCCTTCTTGGCAATACCGTCTCCCTTCTCGCCGACTGCCTCGATTGTTACCTCGAGCTCGTCGCCGACCTTGACTGGCGCAGTGCTTGGGCCACGACTGTAGCCTCCGCCATATCCTCCTCCTCCGCCGCCGCCATAGCCGCCGTCTCCGCTGCCATAGCCGCCTCTATCTCCTCCACGTCCTCGAGTTCCATACATGTTCCATTTCACCTACCAATTAAATGCTTTCTTGCAATGCCTCGGCACTGCAATAGCCGTGTTTTATAGCGCTGAGTTTTTAAAAGTTATGTATTTGACGACCAGATTATGTGTATATTAAAAATAAAAAAGAATTACGCGTCCTTGATGCCGGTCTCTTCAACCATGAAAGTCGCCTCTGACTCTGGAAGGTTTGGCGCGTCAACCATCTTCGCGACACGGGTTCCTTTCTTTCCGCGCCTGAGATAGATGCGGTAAGTTGAGTTGTGCGCGACAATGTGGCCGCCAATCGCTTCTGTCGGGTCTCCGAAAAAGGTGTCTGGCCTTGCCATGACCTGATTGGTGACGTAAACGCAAAGGTTGTACTTGTCAGCGAGCTTCATCAGTGCGTGCATGTGTTTGTTGATTTTCTGCTGCCTGTCAGCGAGCGTCCCCCTGCCGATGAATTCAGCGCGGAAGTGGGCTGTCAGCGAGTCAACAATCAATAGTTTCACAGGGACATTGTGCTTCTTGATAAGGTCCTCAACCTTTTCAGCGAGCAAAGCCTGGTGGTCACTGTTAAAAGCCCTTGCAACCTTGATGTTTTTCAGGACTTCCTCTGGATCAAGGTCAAGCCCTTTTGCAAACTGCACAATTCTTTCAGGGCGGAAAGTGCTTTCTGTGTCAATAAATACACAGGCGCCTCCAGCGCCGCCTTTTTCAACAGGCAATTGGCAGCGAACTGCAAGGACATGGGCAATCTGGGATTTCCCGGCCCCGTACTGGCCATATGCCTCTGAAATTCCGCCAGTCTCAAATCCGCCGCCCATTAACTTGTCAAGCTCCTTGCTTCCTGTTGTAATCTTGATGCACTGCTCGCGCTTTTTCAGGACTTCCTCTCCTGACAGGAATTCCATTTCAAGATTGGCTCGCGCTATCGCGATAACTTTCTTTGCAGTTGCCTCGCTCATCTCTGTTGCGCCGACCAGTTCTCCAGGAGTCGCGACAGCAATGCTCATAAGGTCACTAAATCCTGCTGCCTCAAGCTTCTCAATTGTTGCAGGACCTATTCCAGGCAGGTCTGCGACTGACTGGACTTTTTTTGAAGTAACCTTTGGCCCGTTCTCATCCATTTCGATTTCAACCACTTGTGTCATTTTTACACCTCATTTTTGTTTCAAAAATGAGACCCGTCGATATCAATCGACGCTGCCTCGTTTTAAATGATTTTTGTTTGGATTCGGAAACTTTCCGAAAATAATGAAAAAAATAAAAAATGTCAGCAACTGTTGTTGCTGAGCACCTCTCGCACTTGCGTGCTTCGAGGAATTACTCCACAACCACCTCTTCTGCCTGAGCTCCGTTAAGCACAAGGTAGCGGTAGGATTCCTGCAGCACCAAAGCCGCTTTTGGAAGGTCCTGCAGCCTCATTGAGCCTGCGGATTTCCAGTTTCCTTCCTTGTCCTTGTAGCTGCGCTCAAGGGAAATAGTGTGGTAGGAGAAGCTCTCTCCTGTTGCGCGCTGGCGGTCATTTTTCCAGATTGTCGCGCAGACAGCTCCTGCCCTGAACTTTTTCTCAGGCCCCTTTGACTCACTCGGTATGTGGGGCAGTCCTGTATTTGTGGCCGTTTGTTGGCCCATTGGTATTGCTTGCATAAAGCACCTCTTGCTATTCGCCTTTTGTTTCATCTCTCCCTTGGAAATGGAGAGGAGGTCCCCCTCGCCAACCTTTGACGAGGGGTAGTTGCGCATTGGCAACACACTCTCAGATGACCGATTCATTTATATACGCTATCTGACCGTGTCCAGTGACCAGTGTATGGCAAAATACCTGAAAAATAGCAAAAAAGAGAGAATTTTGAACATAATCGGCGTGGTTTTGCTATTAATGGGCATCACTGTGCTTGTTGAGCATTCAGTATTTGGAAGATGGCAGTATTCTGTCTGGTTCTGCAATCACGCAATGATAATATCAGGACTTGCAGTGCTTTTCAGGAACAGGTTCTGGCTCACTGCAATGCTGAACTGGTCATTAATACCCCTTAGCCTGTGGGTGATTGACTTCATTGGCAAGGTTTTCTTTGGCGTTTACATTTTCAGAATCACAGAATACATGTTTGACGGCACTCTTCTGGCGCACATAATCAGCCTCCAGCACCTTTTCACAGTGCCATTGATGCTTTACGCAATGTATTTGCTTGGAAAGCCTGCGAGATGGGCGTGGCTTGGCACAACAATCCACGCAGCAATCCTCTGGATAATATCTTACTACATAATCACGCCTGATTACAATATTAACTGCGTTCACCAAGCCTGCATTAGCATGCGATGGCTGCCAGGCTATGTCCACGTCTGGCCATTTATTGGAATACTAATGTTCTTTGTGACAAACTGGTTCTTGGTATGGATATTTAGTGGACGAGAAGCCAGGCATCAAGCGCGATGACGAGAAAGAAGACAAATGTTTCTGTTATTGTTCCTGTCTGGACAACTCCGCGGACTTTGTAGTGCGCTATCGGGTTGAGAAAGCCGACTCCTGAAACTGTAAGTGCATCGCTGATTAGGTGCGAGACATAGCCGACAAAGATTCCTGCGCCGTAAATAAAGCCCTGCCACCACCACAATCCCGCAAACACAAGCAGGGCTGCGAAAATGCTGTGAAAAAATCCCCTGTGGCCGAAAAACAATGGGATTATTCTTGTGACTTTCAATGACCTGTTTACCTTGCTGTCATAATGGTCAATGTCAGGAAGAAAAACTCCGACAATCACAAGCGCGATGAAAAGAAGCTGGTTTGAAATCGGGACATACTTCAGCGCAACAAGCCCTGCAAGAATTCCAAACGCTATATGAGTCTTCGCAAGCATAAATGCCTGGTTGGAACACTATTATATATACTTATTCGGGTGCTGAGGCACAGAGACTCTCGGCTACTGCCTCGAGAACTATTGAGAAGGAGACTGCGCAGGCGCAGTTGCCTGCATTCTGGCAATTTCTTCTTTGGCGTCTGGGTTTGGGAAGACCATCTGGACATTGAATTCAAGGCGGTCAAAGAAAGTGTTCTTCTTTGCTTTGCCGACAAGCTTGACAATCTGTCCGAGCATTTCTGTCTTTATTGGCTCAAACTGCTCAGGAGCCTGCCTTATCGGAAGAATCTGCTCAATTGTCTTTCCAAGAAGCCTTTCTGCCTGCTGCCTGAAAAGGACGCAGCGTATGCTTTCTGTTCCGTCATCAAGGACAACATTCATCACAAAAGCATATTCTGGCTTTACAACGCTGTGTTTTTCGCAGACAAACTGGCCGTCTTCCTGCGCCCTTGCCCTGCCATTGCATGTCGGGCAGATTTCAAAGAATCTTGGCTCAAAAATCTGGACAACTGTTCCGAGAAGCTCAATGTTTTCATCATTTTCCTGCAAAGCCTTGATTTCCTTGCGGACTGCAGCTGCCCTTGGCTGGATTGTCTTTACTTCTCCAAGGGTTACTCCCGGAGGATTGACAATGATGTGCGACTTGTCATTAAGGTGCACTTCTGAATATCCGCGGTTGTTGTCCTTTGCAAAACCGCCAGAGACTTTTACCACGTTTCCCTGCTCAAGCTTGCTGACAAGCTCTGCCTGCTCGCCCCAGCCGACAACGCGCATGACTCCTGTCTCATCCGCGACCATGCAGCTTGAGACTTTTCCTTCTGTGCCGTCCTGGCGTGCAAAAGTGTTAAGCGGGTAAATTGTCTGGACTTTTCCTGAGAACTCAACACTGTGCATTCCTGCGTAAATGTCCTTTATCTTGCCTGAGTTTTCAAGAAGCTTTACACCGAGCTCATTCGCGATGATGTGCGCAGCGCCCTCCTTGCTGATTAATCCTTTGAGCTGGTTGAGCTTTGCATCAATCTTTTCCTGAATCTGCGCTGGAGAAAGACCTGTCTTCTGCTCAATCTTGCCGAGCATTTCATCAAATGGTATCCTTATCAGTTTAACCACCCTCTCTGTAAAATCAAAGGAACAGGAACGGATATAAATAGTTTTGTATTACGCGGTTACAGCAGGGGCAACAGGGGCAGAAATCGCGAAAACAATGTCGCTCATTGCACCATACGGGTTGCTCACAGGGTTCTTTGCTGTTGCAATCAGATAATCAGGGTTTTCAGAGCTGCGTGCAAGCGTGAAAAGCTTTGGCGCTTTTGCGCATTCATCAATAGAGTTTGTGTTTGTGCACGTATAGAACGCTTTCACTTCGTTTTTCATATTCTCGTAAATGCCAAGCTCTGCCTTTACAGGAACAGTGAATGAGGGCTTGAATGCATATTCGCCGATTGCAGCCTTCTTCAGCTCTGCCTCTGCTGCTTTTATGAACCAGACATAGAATGCAGCATATTGTGTTGGCGGCTTGAGATAAACCGAAGCAGAAGAGATTGCAGTGCCTGTGATGCTGTCTTTCTGAACAAGCATCTCATAATTGTTCGCAGGCAGGGATGCATTTGTGTATTTTGAGGAATAAATTGTCATGTGGCCGTTCATAAGCTCATTAAATGCGTCATACGGCTGGACAAGAGCGAGGCATTCATCGATAGTTCCATTTTGTTTTGTCCAAGAATTAATCTTTTTGCCTCCTTCTGTTATGTCTGCGCACGCATATTCTTTCACGCCTGCGCGCTGGGCAAGGGTGTCAAGTGCTTTGTATGCAGAGAATTTTGCAGACTGGTCAACATAGAGCAATGCCTTTTCCCCTTCCTGATACGCATTGAGGACAGCAATCTGGGATTCGCCAATGCTGACCTGGAAAGTGTTTACCTTGCCCTGCAGCTGGATGTAAAGGTACATCAGGCAGATAATAACCACAAGGACAAGAAGTGCTGCGTAGTCCATTCCCTTTTTGTTGCGCAAAAGGGAAATCATGAGCCTACCTCCAGCCTTACACTGACAGTGCTGCCCTCATAATTTGGAAGCATTGTGTTAATTGCCGCAGTTACCCTGCCAACTTTTGCTCCTGAAACAATTGCGTTGTTGATATACAGGGCAAACTTTGCATCCTTGCCAAATGTTTCTTTGACCATCTCAGGAACACTGCCTGGCTTTGCCTGAGCAAGGTCATCTGCAGAATGGCTTATTATTGTCCTCAGCTGGCTTTCTCTGCTGAGGCCGTTCAGGTTTTCGCTGATACCCATTGCCTTGCCAGGCGTGCCTATTTCAATAACAAATATGAATATGAAGAAAAACAGCGCGATAATCCCTGCTGACATGAGGATTGTCAATGCCCTTCCCATTGCCGCCTTCCTGTTCATACCATCCCTCCAGGAGGCACTGGCGCAAACACCTGGTCAATCTCCAGTGTTGCAATTTTTTTGTCTTCCACAATCCAGACAGGGCGCGTCTCAACAAAGCTCTTGTAGCGCACAGGAGACAATGGCTTTGCGCGCTTGTAAAACGCCTCGTCATAATACGCCTCTTTGCCCTCAAGAGTCAATTTGAAGCTGAGCTGCCTTGGAGCGCCGAGCGTGTCAAATGCGCTGTTGATGCGCTTTGTGTCCCAGTCAGAGAGCTTTGGAAGCTCGCCAATGTATTCGCGCTGCGTCAAAGGCGATTCCCACGCGACCTCATTGTAAACGCGGTCTGTGAGCACTGCGTTTTCCATTCCGAAAGTCTCTGTTGCCTGGCTGTAAACTGTTGATGGGATTGCGCGTATCAGGAAAATAACAACTCCGGTCATAGCGATGTAAATCATCCAGAAAATAACCCCCTCTGCCAGCACAGCCTTACGATTTCGCATTCTGCACCCCTTCTCCGACCGCAAGCGCAAGCGGCGTTACCTGTGTCTGAACATTGTCAAGCTTTTCAGGAGTATCAATCTCAAGCAAAACACCAAGCCCCTGCAGGAAGTCATCATCAGTGCTGCCTGTGTGCTTGGGATTTATCGGGATGAATGCAGAGCCGGCAACATCAATGCCTATCTTGTCAAGCCCGCGCACTGCTGCATTTGCAACCTCGCAGGCAATGCGCCTGCTCTGGGCAAGCTGGTCTGCAGGCTGTTCTGCGTTAAAGTATGCCTTGACAACAGTTTCCTGCCCTTGCTTGATTTGCATGCTGAAAGCACCGCTTCCGCCTGACTTTACAGCCCAGCGCTGGCCCAAAAGAAGCTGTGCTGCAGCATTTTCCCCCTGTATGCTCAGTGTTCCTGGGAATCTTGGGCCTGAGCAGGGCATTATGTTGCGGTTGTATGTGAGTTCGCGCTTGTTCGCATTGTCAATCAACAGGTCATTTCCCTGCAGTATAAACAGCGGAACAATCATGGCGTCTTTTGCAATAAACTGTTTTTCCTGCACATATATTCCTGGCTTTGAAGTATAATATCCAGTGACCTGCTTTTTGTCTGCAGGTCCTGCCATTATTATTACCTGGTTTTTTAAGAAGCTAAAGCTGTAATTTGTGCTGAAATCTGTCGAGCGCTGTGGGTTGTAAAGCGCGTACAGGTTTCCTTTCTGCGGCATTGCAAGTATTGAGTCCATCAGCAAAGGAATGTCTGTTGACAAAAACCTTTTCTCATACGTGGCTGTTTCGCCTATTCCGTGTATGAACCAGAGAAGGTAAAGAAGCACAATGCCCAGGGCGATGGCAGTCTCAAATAACGGATGCAATACAAGACCGACCCAGGATGCTTTTTTTGAGAACATCTTAGCACGTGCCCAGTGTTATTTGGTTTTTTTGCCTGCAGATTGGGACAGGGGTGCCTTTTGGCAGTATTCCTGACTCAGGGAACATTGACGGCCTGGCGCAAAGCCCGTTTGCGCAGTTGTCCTGGAAACCTGAAAGCAGTGCGCATTTCCTTGGCTTTTCTGGCTGCTCAATGCACAGGCAGGGCTTTTTTGCGCAAAGCTGCTCATCATTGTTTCCACCGTAAAGGAAAAGCTGGTAGCCCTCTGAAGACGTTATGACATTCACTGACCTGCCTTCAGGAAGGGCAGTGATTTCCCTGATAACACGGTCCCAGTCCAGCTGCTGTGGTGATGATTTTTCCTTGAAAAACAATGCATAAGTGCCGTAAAAAATCGAGAGCAGGATGAGAAAAATGATTACGTAGCGCACTATATTGACAAGTTCTATCAGCGGCGCAGTCTCTACTTCCCCTCTTTTGTCCATGACGGAAAAGCCGTTAAAAAGAGAATATAAATGTTTCTATCCAAGCTCGCAGCAAACATTAGAACCACAGCCCTTGTACCCTGGCCTGTCAAAGCCGTTCCTTTGGGTACACTCGGATGAAGAAAGGCACTTTCTCTGCGGATAGGCAAAGACACTCTCGCAAACATCCTGTGACTTTGCCTGCTGTTCTGCGCTCTGGGTGATATTGCCATACTTCTTGGAGCCCTCACTCAGCTTGCCGCTCACAAGGAAAAGAAGGATGACAAGAACAGCCAGCCCAAGCACTGCAAGAATGATAGTGTTGATTGGCAAACCCTGTCCGCGCTTCTTCATAAGCATCATTTTTGCTTCCCCGTATTTAACTTTTTCTAATGTATTGCCATCATTATTATGTTCCCTGCCTGCATAGGGTCAACCCCGCCTGTCTGCATGTTTCCAACTTGGACCCCGCCAACGCTTATTTCAGCCTGAAGCCTTCCGCTGTCGTCCTGCACAAAATCATGATAAATTCCTGTCCTTAACTGCCTGAAAGAAAATGGCCTGCTCTTTGAATAATCAGAGCCCCAAACAATCCTGATGTCATTGCCAAGAGCCCTGCGCCAGTCCTCATCAATGAAAATATAGGTTTCCAACGTGCCATTAACAGCCCGCTCAACCATAAATCCCTGCAGGATTCCATCATTTGGATTCATGTTTGGAGTCACTTCCATTATTGTCTTTCCGTTTTCATCAATGTACTTAGTGCCAAAGAAATTACTCTTGTAAATTCCCTCATACGCAAATGCAGTAAAGCCCATTCCCGGAACCAAAATCTGCTCATTAACGTCATTGTATGACCCTTTTCCGCGAGTTGCCTCTTTTACGTCAACACTTACGCCGCCTGGAACAGTGGAAAGCCAGTCAGCAGGATTGTTGCTGTACACGTGAATTTTTGGCTGCATAATCCACCGCGTTCCGAGAATAATCAGGATTACAATGATTATTGCCAAAAGTATGGCAAACAGCTTTTTCATGGCCATTTCTCCCAAGCCTCCAGCACAACATCAGTCCCTGCTGACAAAATCCCTGTTCCAAGCAGAGCAAGCGGTGTGGCAAACCCGCCGGACCCTCCAATTATAATAGCATCAGCGGCAAGCGAAGCAATCGTGACTGCATTCCTCACCCATTCCAGTTTTGGGAAGGAGTCATAACAATAAGTGCCATCAAGAACCTTTGTTTCTATTTCAAGGCAGTCTGGCTTGAAGTACTCGTCCTGGAGCAGGCTATTCTCGAGATTCTTCTTGGCTTCAGCGTCCATTGTTGTGTCGAACAGGTTTCCTCCTGCCATATAGCTGTAATAAAGCGTGCCTCCGAAATTCATAACGTCCTTTACAAACCCTGGTTGGTCACAGCGCTTGATTGCGTGCGAGGCATCATACCACTCCTTCATCCTCTCACCATACAATTGCGCAGAAAGCCCGGTTTGCACATTTTGTGTCCCGGCAAGCCAGGTTATTATTCCACTCCTTCCCTTTACAAGCCCACCTACAGGAGACACCACTTCCTGGAAGAAATTGGCATCATACTTGTCCATTTCCTCATCAATGTACTCAGCGAGCGCATACTTATCATACGAATCACCGTATACATCTGATTTTGTCTTTGCATCAAGAGCATTCCATTGCGCGCGCCAGTTCTCAAACTTTACTGCTTTGGCAGTCTGCTCCCATTTTGTCTTGAACTTTGCCTCAAGGACTGAGCCTGACAAAGGTTTAACAGAGCCGGGCTCAACATTGATTGTTCCTGTGGGATAAGTGAACTTATGCAGCTGCGGGTTCTTGTAGCATGTGCACTTGCGCTTGTAAACCGTAAGGTCTGCCTTGCACGGGCTGACATAATACATCCTTTGGCCGTACTTGTCCTTGTTTTGGATAAAAAAGTCATACGCGGTACCAGTCAGGTCAAGCGGCAGCGTCGGACCAAGCAGGGTCGGCTGGTTGATGGCAATGGTATTTCCGCCAACAGGCCTGAATTTTTGATTAGTAGAATCCTGTGCTGCGATAAACCAGGAAATTAGCAGCATTGCAGGATAGGAGTGAGTGGCAACCCAGCTAGGCATGTTAGCAACGGTTTTAACTGCGGTTCCTCCAACTACAAAACCCCTGCCTGAAAGCTTAATCGGCGATTGCGCAGTGATAAATGCAAAAAGCTCTTTTGGATTCCATATTTTTGGGAAATTCTTTGTGGAGAATCCGCCTAATGAGTTTGACAGCAAAATGTCAAGTATTTCTCTAGACCCGCCCAGTGCCTTTCCAAGCCCAGTGGGGTTTATTTGTCCTATAGCATTAAGGCTGTTGATTGCTGACTCTGCATTCTTTGTGAACAGCGCAGTATCCAGCGTTCCCTCTTTTGTAATCATCTTGGAAAGAAGATTTTCATAAGCGCGCTTCTTGATAATATTGGCTGACATTTCCTTAGTCAAGTCCCTTTCAATCAGTTCTTTTAGCCCGCCCTTGACTTCTGTGCCTGCAAATGACATTGTCCTCTTTGCACCTGCCTCTATGGCTTCTTCAGGCAGTTCCTTGCCCTCAATAACAAACTTCTTTACAGACTCCTTGTACGCCTGCAATGCCTTTGCGCGGATTTCTGCGTCAGGCAGCCCAGTCATTCCAGGGCCGGTCAATTCGGTTATTGGCACCGTTTCCCTCCAAGTCTTGACAAATGCATCAGGAACATCCTTAATCCTCTTCTCAACAACATCATCAATCTGCTTTGCAACACCCTGCTCCATTGCTTTTTCCCATGCGCGAGGACCTGACCTTGTTCCGACAGATTTCAAAATAACCTCTGTTATCTCGTCAGCAGCTTCCTCGCCAACCCCTTTTATTCCCTGGAATGATTCTTTCATCACTGCTGCTTTCATCGTGTTTTCAACACCGTTCTTGGCAAGCCGGTTAATAATCACTTTTTCTGCTTCGGCAATCCCGCGCTTTGCCAATGCCTCACCAGTCTCCTTTGCGAGCTCCTTGGCTTCCTTTTCAGCAACAGCCTTCACTGCCTTTGCCCCTTTTCCTGCTCCGCCAGCCAGGTTAAGCATCCCTGAGGCGGTTACGGTGGCGATGGTCCACACGTTGAACATGTCGCTCCATTCCTTGTGCCAGTATTCGGCAGCCTCAGACGGGAATGACTCGTAATAGACAAGCCATCGCGGGTCGCCGTATGCCGAGAGGAACAATTTCGCCGTGGTTCCGCCAACATCCTGCGGCAGTTCAAAGTCTTTCACAGAGCAGGAGAATGTTTCTGAGGCGTCAAGGTCGCAGTCATTTATGCTGATGTAATAATTCAGTACGGTCCCGTGCCTGAAGTCGACGCAGAACACTTCATCAGGATTGCTGCTGATTTTCCCCTTATTGAAAGTTGTTTGTATCTCAATGAGGTTCTGCCAAGCATAATTCGCGCTTGAAAGCAGTTCATCAATTGTTTTCTCCTGACCGGGGAATTTTGCCTTGTTTTTTTCCATGAATGCGATCAGCTTGTCCTCATCGATTGAAAAGCTGTCCGCCTTCCTTTTGTAATCAATGTATGCACAACGCAGGTCTTGCGAAGAGTAAGTGACTGAAGCTCTTGCCTTGCAATCGAGTATTTCCTTTGTAATCGCCACGAGTGTTTCATCCTCTGTTGCAGGGGCAACAATGCGGTTAGGAGCCATCCCTGTGCACTGCACAGCAGAGGCGTCATATGCCTTTGGTGTTGCAGCCATTCCAGTAACAACAACCCATGCCTGACCTGTGGGGGATTGAACAATATTTTGCGGCACTGATTCAAGAGGCGGAGGGCAGACTTTAGGGTCGTCTGGCCTGAATTCGCCCACTGCAACGCTGTTTAGAGCACAGCGAAGGGCATTCGCTGAGTTCAAAACCTTGCGTTCATCTTCTGTAAGCGGGGGACCTGTATAAGGCACAAATGCCCCTTCTTTCTGGCCAAGCGGAAGGATGCCGCGCTCTCCGAATATTTTTTGCGCAATTCCACCGCCCATGCTCCAGAGAAGCCCTCCTGAAACTATCAGAATCACGACAATCCCAAGTATTATTGGGATAGGAATGCCCGCGAATTGGCCTTTCTTGTGCATCTTATATTTGCTCCAGGAAGCCGGACTGCTTGGAACCTGACTTTGCAGCAATCCAGATTGCAAACAGTATCACAAACAGACCGATAATCAAAGCGATGACATAAGCCCATCCGGGAATATCCATTGCCTTCCTGTTTTTCCACAACGAATAAAGTGTTTTTATCATTTTAGTCAATTATAAGCGTGCAGCCCTCGCCATCCTGTGAAATTATGGCTTCCTGCGAGTAAGGAACAAGCTTCAGATAGTTCAGGTCTGGAGTTTTTTCAGGAATTGCTCCAATCCATTTCAAGGGTGTTGTGACAGCGCTTTCGAGTCCATGGACATTCACGCGCTGATAAAGAACCGCTAATCCACGCTCATCAGCAACAAAGCTGTATTTTGGCCTGTATTTTGGCTTGAACAGGTCTGTGCCGGTCTGGCCTTCATAAATATACTGAAGATACGGAGTATTTGTCCGAGGAACTGGATTCAGGGACATCCATTCTTCAAGTGAGATTATTTGCTTTTGCTTAAATTGTGAAATAACTTCATCTGAAAATGTTATTCGCGAGCAAATAACGCAGTTGACAGGCGGACCATGCACTTGCACATTCCAGACTTGCAGAGCAACCGGACCACTGCCAGGGTTGCCTTCTTTCCATGAGTAAAGCCGCCACCATTCATCAAACAAGGGCATTTTTCCCTTGAAGACTTTTTCCCAGCAGTCAACGAGCTCATCTGCAAGTATCTTGTCGAGCGCGAATTCGTTAAGTGTTTCCTTGTTTGTGTTTGTGAAATACTGTGATTTGTAAATGTCAGGCTTGTTCATGAACTCTGATATGCGGTTGCTTGCGAGCCTCTGGTTTTTCTCAAGGTCTTTCATTGAGACATTGACCATTATTGCCTTGCAGCCCTCTGGAATTCCCTGTGCAATTCCTGCTGAGCCGAGCTTTTGCACAGAAGCAAGAAGGATAGACCACGAGCACGTGCTCGCGCTTTCAGCTGCCTGAAGCTTTTGCGTAAACCCAGGAATCAACCCCAGCATCACAAAAACCACGATAAGCAGCACTGCCAGACTGACAAGGGTGTTAACACCGATTGCGCCGCGCCTCAAGGTGCACCGCCTGCGGTCATGCGCCTCATGACAGAAATTATGATTAAGAACAGTATAAGAAGCATTGCGAGCCACAAAAGTAGGGTGTATGTCACAGCCTCTTTTTTCATAAGCAATTCCGAGAATACTATTTATATAAGGCTTTCGGTGAAAAAAGAAGGGGTTTAGGGTGATTGTGCCTTAGAGCAACAGACTTCTGTAAAGCCAAGGCGGCTCTTGTCTTCCTTAACAAAGCTGCCAACCTGGGCTTCGCCGCCACGTGCATCGCAGTCAGTCATGGAAGTAACATACTGCGCCTGGCAGACGGGCTCAGCTACCTCGCTTACGCCCTTGCCGAACTTCTGGCTGCGGACCCCGAATATTCCCATAATAACAATCAGAACAACCAGCCCAAGAACTGCAATAATGATTGTTGTTATTGGAAGACCTTGTGCTTTCTTCATGGTACGGGTATTATTGGTATTACAAGCTGCTTGTCAAGCACAAACAATGTGGTGACAAGGTATATTAGCAGCAGCGCGAGGAAAATCAAAACAACAATTTTTCCGGGCGTTGCTTCTGTGATAAGCGCCATCAGGCAATTGGCAGGCAGCAGCGCGAGCACTTGAGTATTTCCTCTGCCTTGATACTCTGCGGCTGTCCTGGCTTAACATAATTGCCGCCAACTTCTTTCTCAAAACCAGCTGTGCATTCGCGGGCATTTTGGTCAGGGGTTGCGCCAGTGTATTCACCGACACAAATGCCCTGGCATTCTGCAGTAGCCCTTCCAAATATGGCAAGCCTGCCTGTAGTGATTGCGAACAAAATGACCAGAACAACCAGTCCAAGGATAGCTATGATAATTGTTGTTATTGGTAGCCCCTGAGCTTTCTTATCCATATTTGAACACCTCTTACAATGTTGCTTCGGGAAATATTTAGGTATATAAGCTTTACTCCTTGGTTAGTGCTGTTTTGGAGGCAAACCCACTTCCTCGCGGGTGATATGGCCATCGCCATTCTTGTCAATAGTGGGCATAACAGTTTCGCGGATATACCTTGCCTGCTCGCAGAGGTATTCATGCCTTGCTTTGCTCAAGTCAGACATAATCTCTGAAAACTGATTATACTCATCATTAGTCATCACAACAGGCCTGATTCCCTTGATGTCATAATACACCTGCTTGCCGATTGCGCCAATTCCTCCTGCAGCGCCGATTACAACCAAGTACATAACCGCATTGCCAAAAAACCTTCCAATCTTTGAAGGAGTTTTTGCACCCTCCACCTTTGAATCAATTGTTTCATCCATTTCAAACACCTCCTATTTGTTCCTGACATAAAACATGACTTCCTTCTCTGTGATTTTGCAGTCCCTGTCCTTGTCCATCCTGTAGAGCTCCCTTTCCCTTGCGTCAAGAGGAACAGCCCGCCTGTACAGCGTGCTCTCCACAAGCTGCTCAACCTCTTTTGATTCGTAAGACAAGGTGCGCTTCTCCTCCCTGCGCACAACAGGAGGAAAAACACCTGTTGCGACAAGGTGGCAGTAGCCGCGGTACATCATCAGCCCAGAGCCAAGAGTTGCAATAGTGAGGGCAAGCGCAAACCCTGCAGGACCAAGCCGCTCACTTCCCATCCTTTACCACCTGCCTGACAAGCGAAGGCTCTGAAAGAAATCCCTCGCGCTTCAGCTCCTCAATCACAAAATGCAGCTCCTTTCCCCTGACGCCGTAAGCCTGCTCGAGATTTTCGCAGAACTCCTCAAGCTCGCGCATGTCCCTGAAAACACACTCTGCCATGAAGTCATAGCCATTATTGACGCGCATCAGGGAGTTCACGGAATGGGCAACAATCAGGTGCTCCCTGAGCTCATCGCGCTTTTCCTTTGCGACCTTCAAAAGAATCGTGGCGCAGGTCCCAAAGCCCATCGCGGGAAAGTCAAGCAGCGCGCTGAGCCTTGTTATGCCCAAATCGCAGAGATTATGGACGCGGTCAAACAGCGTGCTCACCGGCAGGCCTGTCCTGCGCGACAGCTCTGTGAGCTTCACCCGCGCATTCTTCCGCAAATTCGCCACAATCAACAGTTCTTTTTTCGAAACCATCGGAATCACCTCGCAATAGACCGTAATATATCCGGAAAGGGTATATACTTTTTCCATATACCATATATATTCCCTTATACGCTTATACGCCGCAAGTTTTATATACGAAGAACAGCTAAGTCCATCCATGCGGCGCAAGGTCATAAAGCTGGGGGAGAACTCGCTTCTTGTCAGCCTTCCAAGCAAGTGGGTGCAGCAGCACGGCATAAGAAAGGGTGATGAGATTTCTGTTGAGGAAAAGGAGGGAAAGCTTGTCCTGCAAAGCACAAGCATGCCTGCAGGAAACAAGGCGGCAATAGACATAACAGGGCTCAATCCCGCGATAAAGCGCGCACTTGGCGCACTTTACAAGAAAGGATATGATGAATTCACAGTCCATTTTGGCAAACACGACGAGCTTGAAACCGCTTATGAAGTTGTCCGCGAGGAATTCACAGGCTTTGAGGTTGTCCAGCATGGAAAAAACCACATTGTTGTGCGTGAAATATCCCTGCCAAACCCTGAGCAGTTTGATGCAGTCCTCAGGCGCCAGTTCCTTGTGATAAAAGATTATGCATCAGAAATATCAACTGCGCTGCAGAATCGGGATTTTGGCTGGCTGAAGCGCCTTGTTCTGAGGGACAAGGATGTCAACAAGCTCGCTGACTTCTGCAGGAGGCTGATAAACAAGCAGCAATCCTCAAATTCGCCTGTGCTTTACCTTATTGTTGAGCAGCTGGAGAAAATAAGCGACAGGTACAGGGACATTAGCGCGGCAGCTGCAGGGCAAAAGCTCGCGCCAAGCAGGCAGTTCATCGGGCTTTACGCGCAAACCGCAGACTATCTCAACAGGTTTTACGAATGCTTCTACAAGTTCAGCCTGCCAGAACTTAAAAAATTCGTGGCGATGAGAAAAGAAATACTTTCCGATCTGGATAAAGCGCATAACAAGGCAAAACCAGCTGAGCAAAGGCTCTTATTCTGGCTGGAAGACATAGTTGAGAAAACATTTGACCTTAATGGCGCCCTGATGATTATGCACTTATGATTATCTTGCTAAGCTTTTCTGCAAAAACATCCTCGCCAAGCTCATAGGCATATGACTGTGCGCGGTCAATGTGGAATGCTGCTGCCTTTGCATCCTTGTCCCTTGCCCTGTAGCCTGCAAGCTCAATGTGACGCTGGAGAGCGGAAATCCTGTAGTGCCGCATGAATTTTGCCATGGGCAGCTTGCTGGTGGAGTAGAATTCACCAAGATAATACTCAATTACCCTGCTCTTAATCTCAGTTGGCGCAGGCACAGGGCTGAACTCAAGCAGGCTGACAAGGTCAAAAAGAACAGGAAGCCTTATGCGGTGCTCAAAATCAATCGCCACAACCTTTCCATTGTCCTCAACAAGCCAATTCCTCGGGTTTGCGTCCTTGTACCAGCCTGTCGGCGCGTCAGAAAGCTCGTCCTTGACCCTTTCGCCCAAAAATTGAAACTCATCCTTTATTGATGAAGGAATTTCTTTGCACAGCGGGCTGTTCGCAAGCTGGTCATAAAAGCAGGATGAAAGCCTGTTTTGATAATAAGACTCGCAGGCAGCAACCTGTGGCTCAGGAATCCTGCTCTGGTGTATTTTCGCGAGCAAACGGGCAGCTTGGTCCATGCACTTTAGCTTTTCCTCAGGAGAGCCTGCGCGCATAACATCCTCAAGAGTGCGGGAAGTGCCGTGCTTCAGCACATGATACGCCTTGCCATCGCGCTCAACATACGCGATTGACTGCACAATCCTGTCCCCCAATGAGTTTTTCAGGGAAATAACATTCACGCGCTCCTGCACCAGCCTTGAGCCAAGCCTTACGTCACAGCGCTTAAACACGAGCAGACCCTTCAGGAATTCGCTTGCGGCATACTCAAGCACCTCATTGCGCGATTCGCCCATCACGCGGAATTTCTGCTCGCGCGACGGGTCTGACAGGATTGCACCGATGGCATCATTCCATGCGCGGCTGGTGCGTTCGTCAAGCTCAGTCTCCCTGAGCAACAAATGCGGAAAAATCCCTTTCAGCGAAGGAAGCATTTCAGCCACTGACTGGACTGCATAAGCCCGCGCAGCCAGCCTGCTTGGTGTTTTTTCCTGAGCCGCGAAGTTGTCTGCTGCTGAAAGCGCCTCTTCAAGGTCGCCCTGGCGCAGGTATTCGCACATCAGGCTAAACGGGCTCTTTGAGCCAGCCCTCCCCCTGACTATTTCAGATGAAAGCGGCAGGGTAAAATAACGCTCAAAATCTGTTGATGGAAGTGCCTTTGCAGCAGTCCTTGCTGTGTCCTTGAGAAGGTTGCATGCCTCATCAACTTTGCCCTGCGCAAACAATACATCAACAAGTTCGATGTCTGCCCTTTCAGGAACTGCCAAACTATTTCTCAATCCCTCCAGAATCTTTTGCTTTTTTACAGGGTCACGGGTAAAAACGGAATGTATTATTCCAGGCAGGCATTTCGCATAATTTATCACATACGGCGGGCGGTACTGCTTGAGAAGCGATGGCACAAGGTATCCGAGAATGCCTGACATTGCTGCAATGCCGAGCGCATAAGGCGCATCCTCCTGCTTTGGCAGCTGGGAATAGTAAGCAAGACCGTATGATGCCCCTGCGGCAATGCCTGTCAAGCCTGGTTTTTCAACAGCAGGCTGTAAAAATGATGGCGTTTTCCCTTTCATTCTTTGGGCAACATGCGCGGCGCCAAGCGCACCAACGGAAAGCGCTGTGCCACACAAAACAAATTTCCAAAATCTCTCATCACCCCTTCTTGACCTCTCTGCCTGCTCATTAACAGAATATGCAGGACTCGGGGGAACTGCCTGCGGGCGGTTGGCTATCATGTATGTGGCTCCTCCTGCCAAAAGCGCTATTGGAATAAGCCGCTTTATCCTGTCCCACAGCCCCATATGGGAATCTAAACCCCAGGCGCTTTTAAATCTTCGCCGACGATATTCTCACCCGCAGATATCAAGATAGAGCTTGAGCTCATATGTCTGGGTGACGACAAGGGGGTATTCCTTGCCCTGCTTTGCGCCTTTGCACGGCTGGGGCGTGGAGCCGCTTCCGAACTTCATATCCTCAACAGAACTCGCTCCGGTGATGTGGAAATAATAATTAAGCTTCCATTTTTTCATTGTCGCGTTAAAGATGCTGCCCATTACCCCGCGCACATAATCGCAGGATGTCATGTCAGCGCATTTTGTCGCACCCTGCGTGAGCGCGCAGTCGCCAAGCAAATCACCAACTGTGCGCTTGTTGCAGTCTGTTGTTGTGCCGACCATTGTGGTGAGCATACTTGTGGCGAGAACAGACTGCTTTGTCTTCTGGACAGTTGCTGTTGAAGGCTTAAGCATCCACTGCACTGCAAAGAGCATCGCAAGGGAAACAAGTATCACTATTATTGCCAGGCCCATTATCTCCATCTGGCCGCGCTTATCACGACGCATATGTTGTGACCTCCATTATTCCAAATGCAGCATCCCATGTCACAGGGTCATAAAGCAGGACAGGCAGCTGCGACTTCAGTATGCCGCGGTATTCCTCAGGCGGATAGTCATAAATCACAGTCATCCCAGAGCCTGGAAAGACCTCTGTTACAGAGATGTTTGCATATCCGAAAGAGCGGGTATAAACCTGGCGCGTGTGGTCATCATTTGCGATAATTTCATGCAATGCCGCGATCTTGAAGCGGTCAAAGCAGTTGTCGCGCGTCACGCGTGCAAAGCTGCAGTCAAGCTCTGGCAAAAAGACAGCGCGCTGGGCTGACTGCAGGCTTCTGAGCTGAGCCTGCTGGACAAGCTCCTTCTGCATAGATGACTTCTGGATGTTAAAATAAAACACTGCGCCGGCAACAAGCAGGAAGAAGAATACCACAAGCACGCCAACAGTCTCAAACATCTGTATCTGCGCTTTTTTCATCAGTAAATCTCCGGGCAGTTCTGCTTTATCAGGTTTGTATTCTGGGTGTTAAGCTCTGTCTGGACTCCGAGTATTCCAGCAAGGGCTCCTGCGCCCTGCGCATCGGCTTCCTGGGAAAATGAAGTGCCAAGCAATACTGCCTTCTGCCTCATATTCGCAAGCGAGGTGATAATCGGGTCATAAGCGCCAACACAGTCAAGCCGCGGAGTGTCAAGCGCGCCCATAGTTTCCTGCAAAGCGCGGGCGCGGGCTTCGTGCACGCCTGCTATTGCGCCGAGCTTGTCAAATGCGCGCTGCATCATGCAGTTGTACATCATGTGGTCTGCGGCAAATATTGTCGCATAAGCAGTCTCCTCGCCGGCAAGGGACGAAGGGTACTGGTTGAATTCAAGCCTGTCAGGGTCTGATTTCTCGTAAAACACAACTTTCTCAAGAGTGTCATCAATCCAAACGCCTGAAACATCCTCGCTCTGGAATTCCATCCTGAGATTGCTAAGGTCAGGCTCTGATGTGCCGATGAAAACAAAGCGCGTCTGCACATACCCCTCTGGTGAAACATCCCCTGCTCCTGAAGGGGATGAGATTGTTTCCCTGTTGATTTCCTTTGGCAGCCCCTTGCTGATGCGCTGGAAAGCCTGCGCTGACAGCGGGTTTGCAGAGTCATAAACAAGGTAATACTTTATTGCGGGATTTGTGAGCATCAAGAAGTTTGCAATGCGGAACGGCAGCTTCCACTCAACAGCCCATGCCCTTGCATCCTGTTCCTTGATTAAGGGAGGCGCGAAAATCAGTTTGTCATTAAACTCTATTCCGCTTTTGCCTACGTGGTATTTGCAGACGCAGGTATCACTGCAGGAAAACGCAATCCCTGGCTTGGGGGTTGCGAGCGGCTGGATTGTGCCCTTGCTTTCTATAGCTCCTGAAAAAATAGCATCCATCTGCGATGCAAGCTTTATTGAAAGCTTTTCCTCGCTGAGCGCGCGCTGCTTTTGCACAACGTTGAAAAAGAAAGCAAGGATGACAGCGCCTGCTATCAGGATGAAAATCCAGTTGAACTGCATTTCAACCGCGCGCTTGCTCATTCTGCCCCCTGCACAGGCCATTCTGTTATCAGCACCTTGCTTCCAATGCCCTCCATGCGCAGGCTTATCCTGCCGCCTGCAGCATTGACGCAGAGATAGCCCTTGCCTTCAGGGTCAACAACAATATCCTTCTCAGGTATTGGAGTGGACTGTTTTGGCACAAAGAACACATTCTCAGTGCCGGTTACCCAAGCGCCGTAAAACAATGGGCGCTCTTCCTGGAAATTCTTTTCCCATTCGCCCGAACGCACATCATTCTTGTCAGAAGTCGCAAAGCAGACTTCATCTGTATTTGAAGGCACAATAAGGTCAACGCGCTGCACGCTCCCATAATCCCTTTTTATGATGTTGATTGAGGAGTCAAGCTTGTTGCGGAAGTCAATCAGCTGGACCTTCTCGCCTTTTTCCATTAAGCCCATTATTGCCTTGTAGCCATAGCCCAGGATAAGCACGAAGACAAGCCCCGCTATGACAAAGATGAAAACCTGGCCTATCATTTGCGCACGATTATTCATTTGTGCCTCCGCTCATCAAGCCATTCCTCAAGCTCGCGCTCAAGCTCTTCCCTGTGAGTCCTATAATATGCTGCGGTTATGCGCAGCTTTGTGAGCACCTGCTCAAGCTCTGCTGATGTGAGCTTTCCTGACTTTAGGAATGCAAGGCGCTTGCGCACAAACTCCTTTTCAGCAGGAGAGAGCTTCTCAAATGAAATCCTGCGCAAAAGCTTGAATGCCTTTGGCTCCTTCTGGATTGCCTCAAGGATGCTTTCTGTCTCCTCCTTTGGAATCTTTCCGCTTATCAGGCCCTCAAGGCGTTCAAAGACATCCTTGTGCACGTGCACTTTCCCTTCCTTCAGGCGCTCTGAAAGCTCTGCGAGCGATACCCAGTCGCGGTCAATGACACCAGGCTCTTCCTTGCGCGCTATCCTGCGCAGCTTTTCAATTATTGAAGGCCACTTCCTGTACTTGCGCTCAGGGGCTTCTGCCTTTGCAGGTATTGAAGGCGGAAGGGCTTCAAGCCTCTTCTCCATGTAATACTGGTAGCCGAGCCATCCGCCGACACCCAGAACTGCAAGCAAAAGAAGTATGAGCAGAGTCCAGAGCAAAATACGCACCTTGCTTGGCGGGTGCGAAGCAGGGTCAAGAGGGTCATAGCCCTTGTCAAGCTCAACCTTGTCATTCCATCCATCGCCATCAGTGTCTGCGTTTGCCGGGTCAGTGCGCGCCCTGTATTCCTCAACATTTGTAAGGCCGTCCTTGTCAGGGTCTGCACCAGGGGCGCCGTCTCCGTCGCAAAGCACGCTGCCAAAGTACTTTATCCTCCAGCCGTCAGATATCTCATCGCCACAGGTGAACCTTTGCGAGGCAGAGCAGCCGTTTTCATCAACTGCTTCACCGACAGGCGTGTTCGGGCACTTGTCTTTTGCGTCCTCAACGCCGTCATTGTCGCTGTCGAGCAATCCCTGGCAGGTTTCGTCAATGCAAAGCAGTGCGCCTGCGCAGTCAGAAGGCACCTGGCAGTTCTTTCCCTCGCCGCACTTGTTCGGGCATGAGCCTCCGCAGTCAATGTCTGATTCTGTTCCTGTGAGCAAGCCGTCTGAGCATGGTATCGGGTCGCCGCACGTGCCATAATTGCAGCTGCCGCTCGCGCAGTCAGCATCCTGCACGCAGCTCTTGTTCATTCCGCACGGCAGGCACACTCCTCCGCCGCAGTCAACATCTGTTTCATTGCCATTCTTTGCAACATCATCGCAGCCGACCAGTGCGCAGAGTCCATTGTCGCAGAATCCTGACAGGCAGTCTGTATCAGCATTGCACTTGCCGCCATCATTGCAGCCAGGGCATAAGCCACCGCAGTCAAGGTCTGTTTCATTTCCATCCTGAATGTCATTAACGCAGTCAGCAGGCTTCTTGGTTGAATCAATCGTCACACCATCGCTCTGCTTTGCCTCGCCCTGCAGCCCGATAATGTTCACAGGATAGGCCTCGAACCTGTACTTGTTGCCGTCGGTGAGGTTCAACCCTGTCACGTAAAATGCTGTGCCGTTTGTGTTTGTGCTGAGAGTCCAGTTGAGGATTGTGGCGTTCGCGAAGAAAGTCTGCAGGCGGTAATAATACGCATTAACAGCGGTCTCATTGTCAACTCCAAGGAATTTTACCATCAACTGGTCAAGGAAGTAAGAGACATCAGGAGTCTCAGCCAGGTTGGAACTGTCATTCACATACAGCATTACAGGCGGGGTTGTGTCAACAAGCACATTGATCCACATATCAGCAACCTCGCTTCCTGCGCCTGTGCTGCACTTCACATACCAGGAATAATTGCCTGACTTATTGACTTCAACAGGGTAGACGTGCGAATGGCCCATCAATCCCATGAAAGTGGGCGTGACTTCAGGGTCTTCTGCAATGTAGCATAATGCGCGCTTGTTTGTCTGCAGGGCGATGCTGAATTCTGTTGAGTTGGAGTATGGCGGGGTGAGGCTTGTTATCGCGAATGGTATGGTTGTGTCAACGCTGAATTTGACAGGCACTGTTGCAGAAGGCAGCTCTGCTGTGTTCTTGCAGGCAACATAGTAAGTGTATGACGTCATGTCCTTAGTTACGTTTATTTCAGCGCTGTGGGATTTCTTGGGGTATTCGTCAAAGCCTGAGAACAGCCCGTCCATAAGTATGAACGGCTTGCTCTCGGTGCTGTACCTGCAGAAGCCGTCATCATCTGTCTGAGCCTTCAGGTATGTTGTGAATATGTCCACGCTTGGAGTCCTGCGCTCAATTATTACCGCAGGGTCTGCGTAAGCAGACTTGATTGTTGGCGGGCTTGGGTCAACGCGTAGCTCAAATGTCTCCATCGTGATGTTAGCCCCTGCCTTGCAATAAACACTAAGCTTGTGCGCTTTCATATCACCGAAAGAAATCTTGTTAAATCCGGGAATCTTGTGGACAACCTCTTTTTCCTCTGGGAATGGGGCAAGGAAGTCATTAAACGCCGCAACAGGAACAGGCGCAGGCAGGTCATACGCATACTTGCACGTGGCGGCTATTGATGTATCAATCGCGATGTCAAACACATATGTTGCGCTTACACCCCAGCTCGGCTCGCGCATCCTCATCTGCAATGGGCCGCTGTTAATCCAGAAGCTTGACTTTCCTATTACAGGATTGCCTGCGAAGTCCTCTGCATAAACCCTGATGTTCTTCTTTCCGCCGTAAAGCTCATCGACAGTGGTGTCATAGACCTTATTGGGCTCTGTTTCCACAAGGCTTGATGTCAGGTTCATTATTTTTTTCTTCGTGGCATACTTGCTAATCCAGACTTCATTGTCAAGGTAAGCACCAAGCAGGCTGACAGGAGGCTGATTGAAGGTGAAAGAGATTGCAACTGACGTGTCATTGATGACAGTTCCGTCAGGAGGAAGTATTGTGACATCCCCAGGGGTGGTGTCAACAACAATAATTGCCAAGCCAGGCAAGTCCATAAGCAGCCCATTGCTGTCCTTTGCATTGAACGCCAGCAGGTATTCGCCATCCTCCAGCGTGTTTATCGGGATAAAAGTGTAATCATAATTCGCCCCTCCAAGAGGCATGACGTTTACAGGCATCACCTTGTTGCCGATTGAAAGCGTGGCAGTTGTCAGGGTTGAAAGCTCATTGAACGCGACAGTTATTACTGGAATTTCGGATATTGTGTAAAACTTTCCTTCGTAGCTCCGGCTTGGGGTGACATTGATGCCAAGCACTTTGGGCCCCTGGCATTTGTCGCAGGCAAGTATTGTCATTTCCTTGATAACTTCAGGGTTGTTGCTGCGGTCAACTCCATAATATTTCAGCGTGTTCTCGCCGTCGGACATCGTGGCAACCACATCCCTGCCTGCCTGCAGGTAAAGGTCATTGAAGTTCAGCAAGGAAAGGTTTGTCTCGGCAAATGTTGTGGCTTCAGCGCAGGGTGTTTCTTCGCTGTCAACGCAAACCCTCAGCCTGTAGCCCTGTTTGCCCTGCATGTAATCTGCGTCTGCAGTGCCGTTCACCTGGTCAAGCATCCTTGCCTCGAGCCAGTCCATGCGGTTTGGCTTGTAAGAGGTAGCGACAAAAGTTGTGTTCGGCGGATAATGGTCAAGCTCGCACTGCCTTCGGTCATCAGATTTTATGCCGCAGTCAAAGAGACCGTTTCCGTCAGCATTCTTCAGGCAGCCTATGCCGGACTGAAGCTGGCAGACCTTTATGCTGCACGGGTCAGTGCTTCCAACCTCAAGCGAGTTGTCAGGATTGAGCTGAATGCCTCCTGCAGGCGAGCCGCAGTCAGTGTCATTGTAATCCATGCAGGCAGTGGCGTCACAGCCATTGCTTTCCTGGGCATTCTTGTCAAATGTGCAAAGATAATTTGGAACAGTGAGCGCTATTGATTTCCTTGTAGTGCACTGGTCAAACACTTCATTGTAGGCATCAGTGTTTTCAAGCCCTTCTGTGCCCTGCTTTGTGCACCACGCGCAGTTTGGGAACCTGCTGTCAACACAAACACCGATTCCGATGTCAGGGAAAACAGGCTTCCATGAGCAGTTGCCTGCAAAGCAGTTGTCGCGGTTGCACGTGCCCTCTGACCTGTAGTCAGCGCAGCTCATCTGCGGACTGCAGGAGTAGCACCGGTCAACAGAACTGTGCGAGCGGTCAAAGAAGCAGTACTTCTTCGCGGACGCGGTTCCCTCGCAGGTTTCAAGTGATGAGTAAAGCCCGAACAATCCGCCGCCTTCGCAGGACGTTGGAGTGATGCAAGCAAGCCCGAGCTTTCCTGAGACACACTTCTTTCCTTCAGGGCAGCTTAAGCCAGTGTCGCTGAGCAGGTTGATATCATTGCAGTATCTCCCGGTATTAAACTTGTCAGCAAATGTCAGCTCAACAGAAGACTGTAAATCGCCTGCAAATGCATCTGCACTGGTATCCTTGTAGCCATACATTGACAAATATTCCTGGAAGCGGGTGTAGTAGTAATCTGAAATGCAAAACTTGTCAAATCCCTGATTCCAGCATTCAATGTCACCTGCATTGCCTATTGCGAAGCCAGGCTCTGAAGCGCCTGAAATCCGCGAGGTAATGACCACCATGTAAGTGTAAGGGGTGTTCCAGAGAAGGTCAGGTGACGCGTCAGTGTAAACCCCTGTGGGCGACATCTGGGCAATCTGGGAAAAGTCCTCGCAATCATCACCTGCACAGCGCGAGATGTTAACAGCAATTGCCTGCATCGGGCACGGAACAGTGTAGATTAGCCTGATCTGCTTCTTTCCCTTGACTGCCTTTGCAACCACGCTCATTGGAGCAGGGTTGAAAAACGGGGACTCGCAGTCAGCAGGCGGGGTTATGATGATTGGAATGCCGAATGTTGAATTGCAGATGGGGTCGCAGCTTTCTCCGACCTCGGCAGGAAGCTCTGACGTGAAGTTATATCCTTTTTCCTCGCACGCAGAGCGCTCCTCAATGATTCCGCGGTGATAAATCGGCTCGCAGCAGCATCCCTGCTCCTGGCCGGATGCCTGTTGGGAAAAGAGTGCCATGTAGAAAAATGCCGCAACCACCGCGATAAGCAAAAGTTTTCTCATTCTTCAGGGCAACCCGCAAGTGTCAGGTTGACAATCTGGTAATCCTTTGTGTTTCCGCCGTCAGAGGCATAAACAAACAGCCTGAACAGGGCGTCATTTAGCGGGACGTCATCTATTATCCCGTCCTCAGGCTTGATGCTGAAGCTGACATTGTCCTCATCAGGGTCAATTGCTGAAAGCGTGCCAGACCATTCATACGGAGAGTCTGTTGCATAAGTTATTTTGAGCTGGTTGCCTTCGAGGAATATTGACTGCGCTTTCGCTGGGCACATGCCCATCCTGTAAAACGCATAGCTGTTGATGTCAGACTGGTTTATCCAGACAAGCGCAGGATAGCGGTTCTGCCTCAGTATCCTGAACTCCAATGGCTTGCCGCGCAATTCTGACTCTGCATCCTTTACAATAATCAGGTCATCAGCGCCTTCATCCTCTGGATTTTTGAAAATGTCCCTGAAAACAAAAACAGGGCTTGCAGGCGAGCTTTGCGAGAGCGGGTCAAATGATGAATCATTTATCTCGCTGTAAATCAGGCTCTGCACGAAAACATAGAATTTTGCGAGGTGGACAGGATAACCGCGCGAGAACATGTCAAGTGTGGTGTTGGAACCTGTGGAACTGTCAGTGATGTTCACCTGCCAGTTCGCGACCACTGAGAAATACTGCTCTGTTTCAATCTGCGTCTTGTTCTCTGCGATTATTACAGAGACATTTGGCTTGTCAGCAGTGATTGAAAGCCCCTTGAATGAGCTCCAGTCTGTGCAGCGCGGAAGGTTGAAGCTGATGTATGACTCAATCTGTTCCTGGATGGAGTCCTTGCCTGGCTTGAAAAGCGGGGGCAAAAGCGATATGCCAAAGTAGCCGGTGTATGTTGTCCTCATGACTGACATGTCTGACTTGTTAAGGACATACGGGAATGTAACCCATGGATAATCCGGAGGCTCTGCAAAATAAAGCCTGCCAACATTCTGGCTGGGCCTGTGGATGAGGTAGCTGACATTAAGCCCATCATAAATAACATAGCGCCCGCCCTGCGGGTCTGAAGGCAGGATGTCAGGAGTCAAGCCGCCCTGCGCCCTGTAAAGCACTCCGCCCTGCTTTCCGATAAGGTCCAATGCAGCTGTTGTGGTTGCGTCAAGGCACGAGTGGACATAATCCCTGATTGTCTGGATTGCAGACTGGCTCAAACGCTGCTGCTCACTTCCCCGCTCTGTGCTTTTTGTCATTGAAGACCCGCCGATGTACAAAACAATTCCAACCGCGATAAGCATTACAAGCCCCATTAGCATCATCAGCGTAAGCTGCGCTTTCATTTTCATGGCCTCAGCTTTCCTGCCAAGGCAGGCCATACTCCCACAATCGGGCTTGCGCCCTTGCATTTATCCTCATAGCCCGGCTCGCAGCGGTGCCTTGCGATTACATTGAATCCTGTTGCTGTCTGGTTTTCGCAGAATGCATTGGTGTCATACTTCTTTATGAGATTCAGGCAGGTGAGGTTGCTGGTTTCATACAGCTCTATTCCTGTGTAACGCACGCCGATGTAGTCAAGCGGGATTGGCTCTGACTCATTATCAGGCAGGAGCGTGTACTCTGGGCGCAAGCCTGCCTCAAGGAAGCCAAATATCCCCCTTGGGCCGTTCTGCGCAACATAAATGTGGTTGAACAATCTTGTGCGCGGGAAATAAATGAAATTCATCCCAGACTTTGCCTCATTGTGCAGGACATTCATCACATAAGAGCTCATGCTGCTCATTGGCGTTGTGATTTTTGTCCTGGTGTCTGCTGTTGGCGGTGCAAGAGAGCCTGCAGAAAGCCAGACAACAGCCTGCAATGAGGGGTTATACCAAACAGGCTTTTCAGCTTCGCATTTTGTGAAATCAGTTCCGTGCTCAGCATCGTGGCCGTCGCACAATGAAGGGCTTTCATTCAGCGCAATCAGGAATGAGCGGGCAGGGTCATTGATTGGCCCATTGATTGTGGTTCCGATTGCGACAACCTGGGGTGTTCTCAGCACGCAGATTTTGTTAATGCAGGGAACAGTCTTTCCCTGAATGACACAGGCATTTTGGAAATAATCAGACACAAGCACGTTCTTCACATAATAACTGAACTGGTTCAGCACGCGCTCATAAGTGTCACAGTAAAGCGTGAATGCGCCTGCTGAATTTGCCTCGGCATATTTCAGGAGGTAAAGCGCAAGGTATTTTGTGCGGGTTGTCCAGTTTCCTGCATCGCAGGAATAATCAAGTATGTACTGCGAATTGTTTGCGCACCTCGGACCGAGCCCAGGGGTGTCCAACTGCTTGAAGTATCTTTGTATGTCGCCGTCATAAGTGTCGTTTCCAAGCAGGTGTATGAGGCACTGGGTGCTGTTTGTGCAAGAGCCTCCCATTGACAGGTCCCAAGAGTAGCGTATCGGAATTGCGAACCAGTCAGCCTGGTCTTCTGCGGCAACAAATGGCAGAACTGCAAGTATCAAAAATACCAATGCCCAAACCCATTTCATTCCCATCATTCCTCTTTTTTATGCTTACTCTTCAACACATTCGTGTTGTTGGCAGTGATATCCCGAAGGACACGCATTATTGTTAGCGCAGGTATCTGGAAGCGAGCCACTGATGCACTCCTGATCTGCGCAGTATTGCCCCGTGGGACAATCATTGTTGTGGTGACATATTTCTGATGTAGGCGGTTCTGGCGTTGAAGTTGGCGGCAGCATCTTGCAAATGAAACCCTCTTCGCCAAGCCTGTAATAAGTCCCGAGCTTCTGGCATTTTGTGCCATTCCAGCACTGGTCTGGAGCGCAGCAGCCTGACAATGCTATTCCCGGACCGACAAGGCCTGCCCACTTTATGCTCTTGTTGATTACTCCGCCAGGCTCGTCAGTAAACATCCACTCGCCGTTCGGCTGGCATTTTGCGTGCGGCATTCCGCCTGGCTGGGCATCCATAAGCACCGCGCCGCAAGGGGTTATGCTGTTGTCAATAAGCAGGTTATCCAGGTGATAATCCTTGATATTAAGCAGGATGGCATCATTTATCAGGCTGAGTCTGCAGCCGAAGAATTTGCCCTTGTAGTTGAGAATCCTGTCAGTTACTGCATAATCGCCTGACCTGACAAACATCTTGTTCCAGCAGCCGCCTGTTGCATTCGGGAACTTGGGGTCATTGTAGTATTCTGAAGTGTCATCTGCCTCGCTGCAGCAGCGCGAGCCTGTCCATGAAAATCCTGCTGCCTCACAGCTCTCATCGTCCTTTATGTCAAGGTCAGATGTCCAGTCAGCGTCAGAGGCGCAGTAAAATGTTTCATTAGTAAAGCTCGGGTTTGTTGTGCCCATCTCAGCGCCATTGTTTGTTGAGAAAGGCCCTGTCTTGCCAGAGCATTCGTAAACAACCTTGTCCTTGCAGGAATACATGTGAGTTGCACTGCCGACAGCGACACTGATGAATTGCCCAAACAGGGTTGTTGCAGGGCTGTTGATGATTTGTGTGTGTCTCCACAAATACTGGTACTTGACGCAAACATCCTCATATCCCTTTGCAGTCCGTTGCCTTTCTGTTTTTAAGCACACCGAGTAAACATCAGACGGTACTGAGTAGTTTTCAATCTGGTTTCCACAGCTGTAAAGGTTTGTTCCGTCAGAAACAACAGATGCATTTGGCCAGCCGAGAAGGTCAAAAACTTCACCAACCTCATCAAGCGGAGCCCATTTCCATTTTCCTTCAGCAGTCTTTCCGCAAATGGCATTAATGCTCTTGTTGTGCACAACATCGGCATAACGAGTGCAGGATCCTGCATAAGTGCTTTGAACACAAATCTGGGTGATATTTATGGGTTCTGACTTGACATATCCTTCTGTATAGTTTGTTCCGCAACACAAGTCATCGTACCAGTCGCCGCCTACATCATTGCATAACATAAAGCTCGGCTCTCTAACATCGCAGATTTGGTTTTTGTTTGTGTCTGCGCAGCCATACACTTTAGCAGTCAAATCAGAGGTTTCATGCGTGGTGTAGCTTTCCTCGTCACCAAGCCAAACCATTGAGTTGGGGCTGGCAGCATTCACTCTTATCCTCCATCCTGAGTCATTTGTCAGGTTTGAAAACTTGGTAAAGAAGCTTCCAGCCTCACCGAGCGGCTCGTTTGGGTCGTCTAATACACTGGTCCTTCTGACAAAGAAATTCCTGTTGTATTCTATTGAAAAAGGGTGGGTGCTCTGGTGGTAGTCATAACTGCAGCCACAGGCAACAACGCGGTCTGCATATGAGCCGTTAAAATCATGGTAAAATGTCTGCAGAGGGCGGTTTGCAGCCCCCAAAAAGTACCAGCTCGTGGTCTGGGTGTTGCCAACAAAGAGCGCAAGCCCGCCGTCAAACCACTCTGCCTCATGATTCTGGTGGCCACCCACTTTGGTCGCTTCAAAAACCTGAAATGTTCCGCCAAGGTCATATGTTTTGTTATTCCCAAAACAAAAAGGGATGCAGCCGGGGTTTGTATAGACATATTCTTCAGCGTATCCCGCAATAGTAGCGCCTGCTGCTGCAGATGCGCCTAGGAGAGCCAGAAATGTAATTAGCGCCAACAACCTCTTTTTTCCCATGCAGAGGATTTTACAGACGAGAGTATTTAAACTTTATGTCAAGAACCCGCTGGTTCTTGAGCACGTCTCGACAATCTCGGATTGTCGATGAACTTGGGAATCTTCAATTCCCAAGTCTCGGAAACCGCCTCTATCCTCTAAAATGCTTGACAAGCGGTTTCCGACATGATGAAAAGGCTTATAAACCAAAGGGCGTTTTTTTAAGCCATGAAAAGAGGCATTTTAATCGCGGTAATCCTTCTTGTGGTGGTTGCTGCAGTAGCAATTCTATATTGGCAAAGCCAGCCAAAGCTTGACGAAGCCAGAATCAAGGAATGTGAAACCACCCCTGACAAAAGTGCGTGCATAAGGGAAGAAAAACAACTCCTGAAATGCGAGCAAAATATTGCACCGGGCGAAGAAGGCATTGCGGATTTGCAGAAATGCTTTGAAGCAGTAACAGGCCCCAGAGAAGAGCTAATCCCGTGCAGTGAACAGCCAGACCTTCCAGAATGCAAGACAATCTCTGAGTGCAGCAATTCCACAAATACTGAGGAATGCCTCAAACAGGCAGAGATTGGAAAAGTATCTGTAGTTTTTGAGACCTCTAGCTAGAATTTTAATGCGCTTTTTGCCTCAGAGGGATGCATTCCAAGTACTGTGAAAAAAGAGGCAAGGTCATGCGGAGAGCGCATTTTCCACGGGTCTTTTGCAAATGAAGCAATGACTGTGCTGACCTTATATTTCCTGCAGAGGACTATGTTCTGCGATATCCTGCCGAGCAATTGCGAGCGCTGGCTTGAGGCGAGTATGCCTGCAAAGCTGAATCCAATCGTGACATTATTCTTTTTCGCGAGCTCACACATCACGTGGTTTAATCCTGAGCCGCGCTGGTGCATGTAATCCTTTGGCATTGTGCTCTCTGCCCCGAAAAGCACATCTGCAGAACCCCTTTCGAGCACAGCGCGGTCCTGGTCAGAGCACTGCACAAAAGTCAGTATGCCCTGGCTTCTCAGCTGAAATGCTTTTTTTGGCTCAGCAAGAACAGCAGCCCTGACACTCAGCCCTGCAGGCGCCTTCGGCGCGCTTTTCGCAGCAGCAGGCGAGGGATAAACAAGCACAAGCCCCTTGTAGCCGAGCTTTTTTGCCATTTCAAAAAATTCCTGCTCGTTTTTCTCAGGAAACACAATGTCAATCATGAATTTTGTTTACCGACCATAATTATATAAACATTCGCATTAAATCAGCACTTATGCGAGAAAGATTGCAGAAAATAATGGCAAGGGCGGGGATTGCCTCGCGAAGAAAATGCGAGGAGATTATCGCTGCAGGAAAGGTCATTGTCAATGGCAAGACTATCAAGCTGGGCGACCAGGCAGACATAGAGCTTGACGATATACGCGTAGATGGCGCGAGAATCAGGAAGCCTGAGGTAAAAAAATATTTTGTCATCAACAAGCCACGCGGAGTCGTCAGCACTGTTTCTGACCCTGAGGGAAGGCCAACTGTGATGCAGCTTGTGCCGCCTGGCGCGCGCGTGTATCCTGTCGGAAGGCTTGACCGCGATGCAGAAGGGTTAATCCTGATGACAAATGACGGCGAGCTCGCGAACAGGCTTATGCACCCGCGGTATGAGACAGAAAAAACTTATCACATCACATTGACAGGGGAGATTGACCGCAAGGACGTGCGCAGGCTGAAAAAGGGAATACGCTTGGGAAGGCACCTGGTGATAACTGACAAAGTGGTTTTGCACACGCCGTCACACATTGAGATTGCGCTGCACGAGGGAATGAAGCACATTGTCAAGATTATTTTCAAAAAGCTCGGCTACACTGTCGCGCGTTTGAAGAGGACCCAGATTGCAAACATTTCCCTCAGGGATTTGCCATCAGGAGGGTACAGGGAACTAACCCGCGCTGAGCTTCTAGGACTTCAAAGGCTTGTGCAGCAGCCCGAGTAAAGTGCACGCCTTGCAGACATTTCCGCTTGAGAATTCACCGCATTGGGCGCAAAATGCATGCTTTCCTTTTGCATAGCGCTTCTGCAGTTTTTCCCTCTGTAAAAGGAATCTTTTGACAACATTCTCCTTGATTCCCGGCTGAACCTGCTCAAAATCAGTCAGGAAATTCCTCACAGCGCTCCTGAAGCCCTCAACAGAGCACGGGCACCGCGTGTACTTGACAGGAAACTCCATAAGCCTTGAGTAACGGACAATCTCATCCTCGCGGATATTGTAAAAAGGCTTTACCCGCGGCACAAATTTTTTGTCCTTGACACTGTCAAGAACCGCCGGGCTGAAGCCCGCGGCGTGTTCTTGAGCATGCTCGGAAACCTTCGCGGTTTCCGACATGTCAACCTTGGGCCCAAGCCTTGCGTTTAGCTCCGGGCGGTTCTTTAGCAGATTCATCATAACAGACTGGGCTTCATCATCAAGATTGTGGCCGAGGACAAGCTTGTCTGCCCTGAGTTCTTTTGCCTTTTTGTTCAGCAAATACCGCCTCAGGACGCCGCAGACAGTGCAGGACTTGAAATTGTGGCCTTTTTCCTTCAAATAATCCCGGATGTAGCACAATGAGGCGCCAAAAACTTTCCTGAAAGGCACCTCGTGCAGCTTCACATTGAGCTTTTTGCACGTCGCCCGAAGATTTTTCAGGTTCTCCTCTGTGTAACAGCCGATGTGGGCGTCAACAGTTACTGCCTCAACAGGATAGCCGAGCTTTTTCAGGATGTGCAGGATTGCAGTGCTGTCTTTTCCGCCGCTGACTGCAACAATTATTTTCTCATTTTTTGACAGGAGCCCGTACTGCGTTATGGTCTTGCTGACTTTTTTCTCAAAGTCATTGGCAAACTTTGCATCGTCCCGTGTCCAGGCAGCCTTTTCAGGCGCTTCAACACTGCATTGCATTTCTCTCATTTGCAATTTCATCTCCTGTTAATCCTGAAAGCGGCCTGAGCACAAGCAACTTCAGGTCAATGCTGCGTATTTTTTCAAACGTGTCATTAATCACAACTGCCAATGCCTTGCGCTTTTCAGCGATTTCATCAATCTCATTAATTGCGCTTATGTGCCATGGCTTTATCTCCTGGCCGCAGGCAAACTCTTTCAGCAGGGACAAATCAGTTTCCTTGAGCATTGCAGGAATAATTTCACAGCCGCGCTTCATAATCAGCAGGGCTGCAAGGACTGAAGAATCATCCTCGATAAGCGCAATGACTTTGCCTTCAGAGCCGATGGGCATTCCGCCAGGGCCTTCTGTCCTGCCGGTGAGCAGATAAATTGTGCCCTCAATTATTTCAAGGGCGACATCAACCGTCTGCTTTTCCATTTTTACTTTTGCCTTTGTCACAGCCCTTAGCATTTCACCCAGCTTGGAACAGACCTCCTGTGACTTAAGTGCAAATTTTTTGTCAAGCCGCTGGCAGGAAACACGGAAAGAATCGTTTTCAGACAGCTTTGCGACAAGCTGCTTTGAGGCTGCAAATGCCTCCTCAATGGTTTTTCCAGTTGGAATTGCGAATGAGAAAGAGGCAATTCCGAAAACATGCTTCAGGCACGGGCAGGGGTCATCTGTCTCGATGCAAATCCTGCCGTACATCCTGCGGACTTTTGAGAATTTTACATCATGCTTGCGCAGGCTGCGCTCTATGCATGCGACAAGGGCGTGCTCAAACTTATCACGGTTTTTGCCCTTTATCCCGATTTCAGCATATCTCACAAGTACAACCATAGAAAACCCAGGACGCACCAGACCTATTAAATATACTCCGAAACCTTTTTAAATACCCCTCTGGAAGTTCCAGCTTATGGTTGAAGGCAAGAAGCGTTCAAGGACGTTCAGGCGCGTATTCGTACGCACACCTGGCGGAAGGAACGTCATACATTACAAGGTGCGCAAGAAAAGCAGGCCACACTGCGCCAGCTGCGGCAATGTGCTGCACGGTTCAAAGGCTGTTATTCCGCGCGCTTTGCACTCAATGCCCAAAAGCCAGAAGAGGCCTGAAAGGCCTTATGGCGGCGTGCTGTGTTCTCAATGCATGCGCCGCAAAATAATCGAACAAGCAAGAATGTAAGCTCTTGGAATCTCGGTGACGAATTCCCTTGAGGAGAGCGGAGGAACAAAATGATTGAAATCGGAAGATTGTGCGTAAAAATAGCAGGAAGAGACGCAGGGCTGAAATGCGTTGTAGTTGATATCATTGATGACAATTTCGTGCTCATAGACGGCGAGACAAGGAGGAGAAAGTGCAACATACTCCACATCGAGCCGCTTGACAAAGTTCTTGACATAAAAAAAGGGGCAAGCCACGAGCAGGTTGCCAAGGCATTTGAGGCAGCAGGCTATGGCGTGTTCGCGCCCAAGACAAAGCCAAAGAAGGCACTGCGCCCAAGAAAGGCAAGGAAGAGCAAGCTCGCAGGAAAAACTGCTGCTCCAAAAGCAGCAGCAAAGCCAGCGGCTGCAAAGGCTCCTGCCAACGCAGCAGCTCCTAAGGCACCGGCCGCAGCACCCGCAAATACTGCTGCAGTAAAAGCACCTGCAGAAAATAAGCCAGCGGCAAAACCATCTGCGCCAAAGCCGGCAGTGCAAAAGAAGCTCGCGTAAGAAGGATTAAACCTTTTTCATGCAGCGCTGACTGAAGTCAGCTGGTCTGAAAAAAGCTAAACTTTTTTCAGGTGAAAAAATAATTCTGTCAGGTTTATCTCTGCTGCAGCAACAGGCATTTCCAATCCGAAGTTAGTTATGACCTGCGGATGGACTTCGCCGATTGTTGCAATCGCGTGGTTGTCAAGCTTTACCTGAGCAGCCCTGCCCGAAACAAAACTTGAGTGCTCTGTTTCCTCAAAAGAAACATTCAGCCCGAGAGCCCTGAAAAGATATTCAAGAATCTGCCTTATGTCGGTGTAGTCTGCCTTTGGCTGCGCAGAAACAACTGCCATTTTTGTGATTTCCTCAACCTGTGTCGGAGTCTTTGGATTTGGGGAGAACACTGTTCCCATGGTGAATAATTTCTGCGGATAATCCTTCATCTTGTTGACCTTGAGCACTTCCATTAGGGAAGGAAGCATCCATGCGCGCAATGCATTGTAATCAGGAGTCAGGGCATTCGCAAGCTCAATCACTTCTGCATTGCAGTTCATTGCCTTTGTCTGCACAGGAACATTTGTGATGTGATAAGTGTGCGCCTCAAGCATTCCAAGCCCGACAAGGAAGTTGGCAACAATTTCCTTGAAATCATTGAATGCGTCAAGCGAGCCGATTGTCGCGACCTGCGGAATTTCAGGCTTTATGTTATTGTAGCCGTACGCAATCGCAACATCCTCTGCAATGTCAACAATGTGCATTATGTCTGCGCGCCAGGCAGGAATCAAAACCTGCTTGTTCTGGTAGCCAAAGCCCATCCTCTCAAGCAGTTTCTTGAGCTCAGCTTCTTTCAATTCAATTCCGATAAGGCTGCTAATTGCGTCAATGTCGATTTTCATCTTTCTTGGAGACAAATCAGGGGTGGTAATTTTCTTTGCGTACTTCACGTCAACAGAAACAATCCTTCCGCCCATGTCAGCAAGCATTGTCACAATGATGTTAAGCAAAATCTTCAGTATGCGCAGGTCAAATCCAGAGCATTCAATGAAAACATCCTTTGTTGTAGCCTCAACCTTGCCAGTAAGCTGCGAATTGATAATCGGAGGAACGCTGAGCACCTGCCCTTTTCCGTCAATAAAAACAGGGAACTTTGACTGGCCTTCAAGCAAATGCGCATAAGCCCTTCCTGTCGGGTGCTGGGCAAGCATTTGGCTGGCATTCATTTCCCTGGTGCTTTCAAGCGGGATAAAAACAATTTCCTGCGGCTTTTTCGCAGTGTAAGTGATTGGGAACTGGATTTTTTCAAGCGGATAAATTCCAATTGCCGCTTTCTTGCGGTTCCTGCAGAAAGTCATGTGCAGTTTTTCCTGCACCTGAATTATTTCCCTGATTTTTTCATCATCAAGCTTCAATCCCCTGACAACAGCGCAGGCAGTGTAAGGGCGGACAGAGTGCACTGCCTTGTCAACAACAACCTGGAAGCGCTCTTTTGCCACCTTGTACTGCTTCAGCCCGGTCTTTGCACCGACAAAAGAGCTTAATGACCTTGCCAATCCCTGTTCGCTGAGCCAGTCAGGCCTGTTTGGAGAAACATCAACCTCAAGTTCTGTCTCAAGCACTGCGTCAACAGGGGCGCCCATCATTGAAAGCCTGTCTTCTATCTCCTTGTCGCTCAACTTTTTCCCAACAAGGTGCAAAAGTTCCTTTTTGTTGACTGTTATTGCTGACATTTATTTCACCAAGAGCTTTGCTTCGCGCAATTGCTGGACATCATTCTTGTAAACATCGCGAAGGTCTGTGATTTTGTAATAATCCGTGATTATGCGCTCCATTCCCAAGCCCCACGCAAGCACAGGCACTGCCTTTCCAAGCAATGGCTCAACAACTTCAGGGCGGAAAATTCCTGAGCCGCCAAGCTCAACCCACTCATTCCTTACAGGATGCCAGACATCAACTTCCATTGAGGGCTCTGTGTATGGGAAATATGACGGCCTGAGCCTGATGTTCTTGAATCCGAGCTTTGCAAAAAATTCCTTAAGATAACCCTGCAGATTTGAAAGGTTTGCCTTTGGGTCAATAACAATTCCCTCAACCTGGTAGAACTCAAATAAGTGCTTCCAGTCAAGGGTTTCATTTCGGAAGACTTTGACAACGCTGAAGAATTTTGCAGGAAGGTCTGCCTCTGTAAGGCGCGAGATTGCCTGAGCGCTGAGGACTGTGCTGTGCGTCCTCAGGAGGAGGTCTTTTGCCTTTTCCTCGCTCCAGGGCTGCTGCCAGCCTGTGCTTCCTGTTTTTCCGCCGTATTCGTGCACTGCCTTGATGTCATTTACAAACTCCTTTGGCAGCAATGCCTTGTTCGGCTTCTTCAAGTAGAAAGTGTCCTGCATTTCCCTTGCGGGATGGTCCTGCGGGATATACAGTGCATCCATGTTCCAGAATGCTGACTGAACAATCGAGCCAGTCATCTCGCTGAATCCCATTTCCCGCCATATCTGCTTCATGTTGTTGATTGCGTCGCTGACAAAATGCCTTCTTCCGCCTGCAATCTTCGGAACCTGTATTGCTACATCGTAACGCCTTATCGGCTTTTTCTTCCATTCGCCTGACAAAATTATCTGCGGAGAAAGTGAATCAATGATTTTTTCATCGCGGACACCAAGCTCGAGCAGCTGCCTGCCCATTGGAAGCAGGGTGACTGCCTTTGTTTTCTGCTGGTCAACGCGCACAATCGCCTTTCTCTGGCGCAATGCCTGCAGTGTTGCCTTTTCCTCTGCTGCAAGGGAGTTCACGTGAAGCGGAAAATCCTTTATCAGGAATGCTTCCTCAAGGAATTCTTTTTTCAGCGCAGCCTTTCCCTGGTCTGTGAGCTTTATCTTCAGCCCCTTGTCCTGGGAAATGTTGATAAGCGCCTTTCTCCTGAGCAGCCCGAGGCAGATGTTAAGCTCGTCGCGGGAAAGCTTTGCCTTGTCGCAGATTTTGTCAACGCCAAGCTCCTTGTCGCCAAGCGCCTGCAGGAACCTGCGCTCTGGCAATCCCTGCTTTTTGTACAGCTCGCCATTCTTGTCCAGAACAACAACCTCATTTGAAGAAATGTCAACCTTGACTGCCTTGCGGTTCTCAAGCCACTGCAAAGCCCTGACTACCTCAACATCTTTCAATCCTGTGGCCGTGCATATCGCAGGAACCGTTGTGTGCTTATCCAGTACCGGAAGCACCTTGCGTTCCAGCGGGTGCAAGCTTTGTGCGAGCTTGTCTAGGTTCATGTGCTACCTGGAAAATTGCAAGAAAAAAAAAGAAAACACGCCCATTTACTTGCCTGGCTTCATGTTCTTCCAGGCAGTGTCGAACAGGTTCTCTACTGCGGACGCGAAGAACGGCGTGTTGACCCATATTCCGACGTCATACGTCGGGTGGACTTCCTTGTCGTCCAGAATCATGAACACGATGTCTTTGCCGTCAACAACGACAAACCTTGCCTTGGAATCAGTGTGCCTGACCTCTGCGACTTCAGAGACGTCCTTCAATGCATCCTTTGTCTCCTTTGTCAGCGGGGCTGCGATGCGGACCTTGACTCCCTTTCGCTTCAGCTTCTCAAAGACCGGCTTCAGGCCTTCAACTTTCCTGAGGAAGCCCTGTGAGGTTGTCATTATGGTCACGCTCTTCTCGGCGTTCCTGATGGTAAGCTCGAGGTGCGAGTAGAGGTTGTGCCGTCCGCGCAGCGAACCTGAAAGGTCTGCAGGCTCGATAAGCTCGATTCCCTGCGTGTGGAGCAGGTTAAGCTCGTTGAGGACATCTGTTGTTTTGAGCTGCTCGAGGCGCTTGACTTTTTCGTCTGCCTCTTCTTTCATGTTCTTCTTGACACGCTCAAGCACTTCCTGCGGTGGAACCGCAATGTACTTGATTGGCTTGCCGAGCTTCATTATAACAAATCCCTTGCGCTCAAGGCTCTCAAGGACGTCATAGCTCCTTGACCTTGGAACGTTTGCAATGTCAGAAAGCTCCCCTGCGGTTGCAACACCACGGGAAAGAAGCGCCGTCCAAATCTTGACCTCATAGAGGTTCAATGAGAAATATCGACGGAGCTTGCTCAAAAATTCTTCTTTGACAATCATACTTACCTCCCCCCTTTTGTTGTTATGTGACTGGGGTAAATCAAGGCGGGTATTAAAATGTTACGATTTTAACCACCGCACAAGGGGGATATTTACTCCCTAGTACTCAATTTGGGGTGCTTGTATATAATGATTGTTGTGGTCGAGAATCAGATTATGCACTATTCCCATGACATCTTGTATCTCAGTATTGCTCCAATGCCGCCAAGCCCTTCCAGGCGCTTGCCGCCCTCGTGCTCTGTCGAGACAATCCACACCTTTCCCTTGGCGCGGTCAACCTGCTTCATTATTTTGTCAAGCGCTGCAAACCTGTCTGCTTCGCGCGCTTTTTGGATAATCTTGTCTGTGACTAACAAGTGCTCCACTGCGCCTGCTTCTGCGGCAATTGCTGTTTCTTTCATGCCGTAAGCTGCTGGACCCTGTTTTGCGATTTTGCTGAACAATTCCTCAACAATTGACATTTCCCTGCTGACACGCTCCTGTCGCAGTGCTTCCTGTGTTTCTTTTCTTTTCAGGACTTCTGCGATTGCTGTTTCGTCAACACCAGAGCACGTTGCCTGGATTATTTTTTCCTTTAATTTCTGGTTGCCAAGAACCTTGTACAAGTCCTCTTTCCAAAATGCAGGGCTCGCGACTATTATTTTGTCAAGCTCAAACCGCTTGTCATACTGCTCAAGCTGTTCAATAATGCTCTCGTAAAATGTTTCCTTTACTTTTTCAGGAACTGATTTCTTCGCGACCTTGCCCTTGATTGTTGTCAGCATCTCATAGCCGTCGCGCGTGAGCTTTGCAAACAATGCCTCCTCGCGGTCAAAAACGCAAAGAACAATCTTCGGCACCTTTGCTGTTGTTGCTTCCTTGAGATAATCAAGCTGGTAGCCGAGCCATTCAGTCTTGATTATTGTGATTGTGCTTCCAACCTCGACTGAGAAAGTGTGATAGCTGCCTTTCGGAACATCCTCAGGACCTTCTGTGACTTTTCCTGCAACCCTCAGCTCTGTTGCTGTGAACTCAACTTTCTCAACCTGTATGGCGAGAAAAACTTTCTTTCTCTCAGCAGAAGCCTCTTCATTCACCTTAAGCTTGCGCAGTGTCTTTCCCTTAATCTGGTCTCCCTTGTCAATAATATTGTTGAGAAACCACAAGTCATCTGGGTTTTCAACTAATACTTTTGCCTCTCCCTGCTTGAGCTTTAATGCAAGCTGCTTCATAAAACGCAAGAACACAAGGTGGTTTAATAATCTTCACGGCGCACAATGCCATAACCGTACAATGGGTATGGAGAATCCCTGTAATCATATGGCTCGTAGTATGGCTGCCTTGCCTGCGTGTACTGCAGGTTGAACTTGTTGAAGTCGTCTGGCTGGAAGAAATTGTTATACCTGTACTTGCCGATTTCCTGGACTTCGTAAATGTCATCAAAGTGAGTGAAGTCAACAACGCGCTTGCTGTCATAAGGATTTTGCCTTGCAAGAGAATTATAGTCCTTGAGAGTGTAGCAGTTCCAGTCATTATAATTGTCAAAGTCATCTCGGTCAATGCCATCATAAGGATTTTCGTCTGCGATTGCAAGCTGGTCTGCTCTTCGAATTTTTTTCAGGTCGCTTGATGATGCAGTCCTCGCGTTAAGCTCATCATTGGCATCATAGGAGTTTGAGTTTGCACGCCTGTTGTAGTCATCAGCAGAGATGCAGTTATAGTTGTCAAAGTCGCCAACAACATCAAGGTCAATGCCTTTCCAAGGATTGCTTAATGCATAGCCGACATTGCTCCTGTAATCAACTTCGTCATCATAAAAGAAAACTTTTGCTGATGCTAGCTCAATAGACAGGACTGCTACAAGTACTAACAATGCGAGCTTTTTCATTTTCAGTAATAGCCATATGGCGGATATTTTGAATACGAGCCCACACCTGAGTACCTGTTGTAGTATGGGCTTGTGTACCCATACTCATAATAGTCTGAGAACGGCCGGTAATCATAGCCGTAATTTGTGCCTGCATCATAATACGGATAGCGGTAATCAATGCCATCATAATAATAACGGCTTGAAGGATAATTGTAGCCAGAATCATAACTCGCGCTCTCGCTTTCTGACTCAGAGCTTCTTGAGAATGAAAAATCCCTTGAGCGCGAATAACTTGTGCTCTGCCTTGGATAATACCTTGAGCTGGAGCTTGAGGACCTTTCACTCTCTGACTCGCGGACGCTCACACTCTCTGAATTAGAGGAGCGCGAATATGAGCTGCTGTAATCATTGCCATAAGCAGGATAATAATTGTCATAATAGTCGTCTGCATAATAATACGCAGAAACACTGAAAGCTGAAAGAACCATCACAATTGCAAGTGCAAGCAGTCGAAGCGGTTTCATACCAAATCCCCCTGTATTCTAACTAAAAAGTAGTGAACGGTGCTTAAAAAGGTTGCGGTAAAACAGGGCAATACATTTATATATGTACGAATTTGCTTGTTTACAAAAAGAAGGTGAATAAAGTGAGAAAACGCGGACAGGCAAGCGGTTCAGCAGCATCGACACTGGTTGGCATTATCACCCTCCTGATAATATTCTATATCCTTTTCCTCCCTCCGGCAGAGCGCAAGGAATTACTGCAGGAAGACCAGGAAGGAGTCGTGCCCGGGGTAATTCCTGAAGGCGGCGAAACAATCTTCAAGGGAGCGCCAGGCAGGCTGGCATTTGTCGGCCAGACAGAATTCCAGCACGTCATCCCAAACATTTTGCTTTCAGAGGAACGCCAGGCAAAAGTAATGGCAGACGCTCCGCCATTTATCATTAAGAAAGGATGGTTCAGCAGGCAGTTCAGGAATGTCAGCTTCTACATATCTGACCTTGAAAGCGTTGACAATGTCTTCCTCATATTCCAGACGCCAATAAGGCGTGGAAGGCTGAAAATAATATTCAATGGTGTTCCTGTATTTGAGAATACAATCAATGTGCAGAATCCAAACCCAATACCAATACCAAGGGGATTGCTGAAGACAGAAAACTCTGTTGAATTCCAGGTGTGGGGCTTTGGGCTCATATTCAAGCGCCAGTACAATATGGAGGACGTGAAGATAATCGGCGAAATAACCGACCTCAAGAAACAGCAGGCGGCAAACGCGTTCAGCATCCCTGAAGCAGAGCACCAGAACATTGAGACAGCATACCTTGGATTCTACCCTATTTGCGACCAGAACACTGTCGGAGTGCTTGACATAACACTTAATGGAAAAGTGATTTACTCTGCAGTCCCTGTATGCGAAAACCCAGGGCGCGAGGACCTCTTCAAGGAGGACTTTGCAGCAGGAAAGAACACTCTCGGCTTCAGGCTCGCTTCAGGCAATGCGCGCATAGAGCAGATAAAGATAAAGACATTTGTCAAGCCCACAAAGGGATATTCTGATTTCTTCTTTATCAAGCCAGAAGTCTTCAACGCAATCGTAACAGGAAAGGCGCACGCAATACTTGAGATTGAGTTTGTGGATGACGGGCAGCTGAAGGAAGCCCAGACCAATGTGAATGGAAGGCTTGATGTGCTCTCGCAGAAAGCGCCCAAGTTCGGGCGCGACATCTCAGAAGTGGTCAGGGACGGAAACAACTTCATCGGAATAGAACCAATGGCTGACCTCAACATAATCAGCGTTGATGTGCGGGTGGAGTGAAAATGCCTGCCCCCGCAGGAACTCCTTTGTCAGGAGGAAAGTCACTGACAGGTTTCCTGGGATTGGTTATTCTTTTGCATTTTTTTGACTGTTTCGTACGCTATGGCACACTGCCTTTCCCGATTGGAGGAAACTCTGGAAGCCCTGGGCTGTGGCTCGGGTTCGCTTTCTTTTATGGCGTTGTCTTTTTAATCGCAAACAAGCTAGAGGCATTCAAGGATGTCGGCACAAAAAGCCTTGTAATCATCGCGCTCATTGCCTATGTCTGGGGCCCTCTTTGGTCAATAGCCCCGAATTATTTCCCTGCAATAAAATACCTCGCGGCAATAATGATGATAATCGCGCCATTCTGGCTGCTCGCAGTCGTATTCGCAACCCAGGCAGCGCCAACCTGGTTCTCACTCAGCTACACAATCCTCTGGTTTTTCATAGTCATGTTCATGCTTTTCCCAAACATCCAGCAATACGCACAGGAAAGCGGCTATCCAATGCCAAACAGCCTGAGCCCGAGCATGGTGTTAAGCTATTCCTGGGAAAAAGCGCAGGAAGGCTGGACAAACCTGATAACCTACGGTCAAAAAACAACATCAATGTTTGCAGAGGAAGCAACCCGCTCTTACAGAATGGCAACAGGGGATTATTACACAGGCCAGGTTGACACTGCAGCAAAGAAAAGGCTTGGGGTTTATCTTGAAAACTTCAGGACTTCTGAGCCAATATTTTACGACAACACTCCGGTAATGGCATATGCCACGATGAAAGCAGAAACAATTGACAAAGAGCTCAACATAAACATCCTGTGCGACGCAGACTCAAACACCACTGCAAGCATGGTGCGCCCAAAAGAGTCATTCTCAGTCCTGACTTCAGACCAGTATGACATTGACTGTGTATGGAACAAGGGAGTACTTCCAAAAGGCAGCCACACCTTGAGGCTAAGGTCTGAATTTGAATTCACAACAAGAGCATACCTCAAGGCATACATGATTGACATGGAAAGGCTGAAGGAGTACAGGCGGCAGAATGTTGACCCTCTTGCAAACATCCCTGATAAGAGCCCCATTGCAATTTACACATCAGGGCCTGTGCGCATTGGAATGTCAATCGGCCAGCAGCCTGTTGCAATTGGAGCATCAGGAGACCCGCTGTCAAGCCTTGGGCTCACAATTGAGAATGCGTGGGAAGGAAAAGTGCTTGACCTAACAAATGTGTTCATAATAATTCCTGCAGGGCTGAAGATTGCCAATATTGAAGGTGTTGGCATAACTGAGTCAAGCTGCGATGCCATGGCTGAAGAAGAGCGCGCAACATGCGATGACACCCTTGTAAAGGTTTACGCGCTAACAACAGAAGAGCTTTCAAAGGCAATTTACAAAAACCTCACAATGAAGACATTCCGCATCCCGATTGATATTGAAAACTCTGAAAAAGTGCTTGGCAAGGCGCCTCTTGGAGTGCAGAACTTCAAGGCAAGCGTGCAATACCGCTACAGGCTTGAGCGCACAACAAGCGCAACAGTGCGGGAATCACAACCGCAGGCAACGGTATGAAAAAAACACTCACTCTGGCAATGATTATGCTCCTGCTCGCAGGCTGCCAGTACGGGCTTTTCCAGAGCAAAAGCACAATGTCGCTGCCTGAAGTGAAAGTGGGAAACCAGGGAGTTGAAATTTATTTCACCCCTTATTCCCCTCCGCCTGAAGTTTATGAGAACAGCAAGTTCACAATGCTCACAACACTCTCAAACCTCGGCGCAACAGATGTTGACGAAGGGGTTTTCTCAATCAGCTATGAGCCCCAATACCTTTACACCCCCAAGCAGCAGGGCAGGTTTATTGTCAGGGGCAAGTCAGAATTCATACCGCAGGGAATGGAGACGCAGGTCAACCTGCCATTCACCACAAAGGCGCTTGGGCCGCAACTGCAGGGCTACACGACCACAATCACATTCAATGCCTGCTATCCCTATGTTACCAACGCTGCAATAATAGTATGCATAGACACAGACCTAACAGGAAAGAAAACAGACAAGGTCTGCACGGCAAAAGCGCAGTCATTCCCGCAGGGGCAGGGCGCACCTGTCGCTGTCGCAACAGTTGACCAGAGGATGATGCCGCATGAAATGCCAGGCAGGGTAATACCTGAATTCACACTCACTCTCAAGAACCAGGGAAGCGGACAGATTGTATCATCCCCGCTCTACCGCGACGCGTGCTCAGGACGGTCCCTTGGAGAAGGAGGATGGAATGTTGTTTCTGTAGGCGCAGTTCTCTCTGACAGCCCAATGACCTGCGCGCCCCAGACAGTCAAGATAAAGCCGCAGGGCGAGACAAAAGTCATCTGCCGGGTGGAAGAGGGGATTGACTCAAGGCTTGGAACATACACTGCCCCGCTCTCAGTCGCGCTTGATTACGGCTACATTGCAAGCAAAACAACGCAGGTGAAACTACTGCCTGCACTTCAACAATGACCAAACATTTATATAATTCAAAATCGGGCTTGAACACAATGCGAAAGGCAATCCTGGTTTTAGGAATCATGCTCATACTATTGCTCGCAGGCTGCAAGTCTGGAACAGTATCCAAGACACAGCAAACATTTGTCCAGGAATTCAGGACAGGCTCGCAAGGGCTCGCGATGAGGTTCAGCCAGAACATGCCGCCGACAAGGCTTTTCTCAGGAGAACAGCTCGCTGTTGTCCTTGAACTTGAAAACAGGGGCACTTATACTGTTGGCGGGCCAGGAGACCGCGTTTATGTCTCAGGTTTTGACCCGTCAATAATCAGCGGAATTTCACCAGCAGGCGAACAGATACCACTGCTTGAGGGAAGGACACAGTTCATCAGCCAGGGAGGCTTTGACACTGTCTCATTCAAGGCAATGACGCGGATTCTGACAGACAGGTATCCTGTAAGGCTTCTTGCAACAGCGTGCTATGAATACGAAACAGTTGCCTCTGCAAATGTCTGCATTGACCCTGAGCCATATGCTGCTGCAGTAATGCAAAAGGTCTGCATACCCCAGAATGTGGGGCTTGGAGGCGGACAGGGAGCGCCAATCTCGGTAAACACAATAGAGGTTGACGCAAGCCCAGGCAAGACAAGGTTCAAGATACATGTCCAGAATGTCGGAGGAGGACAAGTCTTCAGGTCAGGCGGGTCTATGCTCAACAAATGCGCACCAGGAGGCCAGCTCGGCTTTGACGAGGTGGACTATGTTGAACTCGGGGATGTGAGCGTAAGCGGAGTTTCCATAAGGGGAAGCTGCAGGCCGCTTGACTCAGGCCACATAAGGCTGACAAACAGGCAGGGAGTTGTGTACTGCGAGTTTGACAGGCCGCGCGGAGAGGCAACATATGTGAGCCCGATAACAGTACACCTGCGCTATGGATACAAGGACTCGCTGTTCCAGGACCTTACCATTCTGCCTGGCGTATAAGCCGAAAACAAATACGCCATAGAAATGTTTATATACCAATTATCCTCGGAAATGCCTATGCGAAAGATTATAGCGATAATGGTTCTTTTTGCAATGCTTACTGCGTGCACTGGAGGGAAAACAGGAGAGACTGTTGACCTCGGATCGCCTTTTGTTGGCGGCACAGCAGGTCTTGTTGCTGACTTCCTTGATTTCCGCAGCGCTGTGTTTGACGGCGGAAGGGACCCATTTGATGTTGTTGTCAAGATTGAAAACAAGGGAGAGGCAACTGTTGCAACAGGCAGGGTAAGGGTGAAGATTTCAGGAATCAACCCTGCGGAATTCAGCAAGCACGAGGAAGAGCTGACAAAGGCAAGTTCAGAAGAGCTCATGGGTGTTAAAAAGGATGCCCAGGGAAACGTGCTCCCCGGAAGCCAGTCAACAATTGAATTCACAGGGCTCAACCACTTCTCGCCAATATCAGGCTCACAGGTCACATTCCCATTGCGCGCAGACATCTGCTACACATACCTGACGCAGGCAGCCAGCAAGATTTGCATACGTTCAAACCTGCTCGCGCCAGAGGCAGGCGGAATCTGCGAAATCAACGAGGACAAAGACGCCAAGAACTCAGGGGCGCCAGTGCAGGTCGGAGCTGTAAAAGAGACAGCGCGCGGAAAGGACAAGCTCAGCTTCAGCTTTGAAATCTCCAACGCAGGAACAGGACAGATATTTGAGCAGGGCTCTGTATGCGACAGGAGCACCAGGGCAAAGGAAAACAAGGTTTATGTTAGTGTTGACACAGGAATGCCAGGGCTGGTTTGCACCCCGCTCACAACAACAGGGACAAAGGCAGCAGGATTTGTGACACTCTACGAAGGAAAGAAGATTGTTACCTGCACGCAGACAGTAACCTCAAGGACAGACTTTGAACAGCAGATAAGCATAGATGTCACATATGACTACGAAGAATACAAGCAGACACAACTGACAGTCAAGAACTCAGGGGAAGCGCCAGCAGAGACGCCTGCAACTAGCTGAACACAATAATAAAACGAATTCTGCATATTGGGTGCCTACGGCACAGATCTCGACAATCCACAGATTGTCGACGAACTTGTGGACTCCGTCCACAAGTGACCAACCATAAAAGTTCTTATCAGAAAATTAAATCACTTTGCTACAGCAGAAACATGCGCAAGAAGAGCTTCGAGCTGTATGTACTCATCAGAGCCTTCGACCATCCTGAACTCTATTTCTCCGCACTTGTCAATGAGCTTTACTTTTTCGCGGTTGTCAATGCCAAGATTCCAGACTTCCTTCTGAATCTGCCTGATTACGTCAAGCCCTGACAGCCCGTACTTCAGCATTGTGTCAAGCAAAGAGTTCCTTGCCTTGACAAAATCTCCTGTGAGAGCGGTCTGGAGCAATTGCGCGATTTCCTTTGGCTGGGCCATGCTCGCGAGCGAGAAAACAAGCTCTGGAGTGATTTTGTCCTGCATTGCAGCACAGCTCTGCATTATGTTCTCAAGACGGCGGCAGTCACCCTCAGAAACCTCGAAAAGCGCACTCTTGCCTTCCTGCGTGAGAGTAAGCCCTTCCTGCTTTGCCACTGCCTCAATTATTCCAAAGACCTCCTCCTTTGGCAGCGGCCTGAAGCGGAATACTGCGCAACGCGACTGTATCGGGTCAAGGATTTTGCTTGAATAGTTTGCTGCGAGTATGAAACGGCACGTTGAGGTGTAGTTCTCCATTGTCCTCCTCAATGCCTGCTGTGCTTCTTTTGTGAGCGCATCGCATTCGTCAAGGAAGATAATCTTGAAAGGCACATTGCCCATTGCCTTTGTCCTTGCAAAGTCCTTGACCTTTACCCTGACAACGTCAATGCCGCGCTCATCAGATGCGTTCAGCTCAAGGAAATTCTGGCGCCAGTTCTCCCCAAAAAGCTCGCGGGCAGCGACCAAAGCCAGAGTGCTCTTGCCAACACCCGGCGGTCCTGCAAAAAGCAGGTGGGGCAGGTTTTTCTGGCTGACAAATGACTGTATCTTGCTGACAACAGCGTCCTGGCCCTTGACTTCTGAGAACTTCTTTGGGCGGTATTTCTCTGTCCAGATTATAGAACTTTCTTCAGCCATGCATCCCCCTGAATAGCACGAACAGCCGCCAGTTTAAAAAGATTTAGGGAAATCAGACAATGTCTTCTTCTGACACAACCATGAAGTCGCCTGATGCTATGACCGCGCTGTACGGTATAAGCATGCGCCCTTCCTTGTCCTTTTCAAGCTCAAGCTTTTCAGTGTATGCTGTCGGGTTTGTGAGAACCAAGTGAATAAGCTCACCGGACTTGGTCTCGAAAACAATGTCGCCAACCTCACCAAACCGCTTTCCAGACTTGCTTACTACGGTTTTGCCCATCAATTGCTTTGAGAATTTCTTTTCATCAGTTGTTGCCATTAGTTACACCTTATTTACTCCTCCCGAATGAGTGTAGGTTGTATTTAAATGTTTTCTTTTGAAATCAGGGGAAAAGTTTAAATAACGACGGAGAAAGGGAACAGGACATGAACATTGATGAGCGCCTTGCACTAATAAAGCAGGTTGGGGAGGAAATTCTCACAGAGAAGGAACTCAGGGAGCTTCTTGAGAAAAAGAAAAATCCAGTAGCTTATGACGGCTTTGAGCCCTCTGGAAGGCTTCATATCGGCCAGGGGCTGTTAAGGGCAATCAATGTCAACAAGATGCTCAATGCAGGCTGCGAATTCATAATGTGGGTTGCAGACTGGCATGCCTGGGCAAACAACAAGTTTGGCGGAGACCTTGACAAAATTCAGACAGCAGGCAAATACTTTGTTGAAGTCTGGAAAGCCTGCGGAATGGATGTAAACAAGGTCAAGTTTGTATGGTGCTCTGATTATGCAGGCAAAAGCGAATACTGGAAAACAGTAATGCAGATAGCAAGACACAACACTGTAAACAGGATTGTGCGCTGCTCGCAGATAATGGGCAGAAAGGAAAGCGAATCACTTAATGCATCCCAGATTTTCTATCCTGTAATGCAGGCAGCAGACGTATTCCAGCTCAACATAGACATCTGCCAATTGGGAATGGACCAGCGCAAGGTAAACGTGCTTGTAAGGGAGATGGCACCCAAGCTCGGATACAAAACGCCTGTTGCAGTCCACCACCACATGCTCATGGGGCTCCAGCAGCCGCCTGCATCAGAAGAAAAAGACGCTGTTGAGCGCGCAATAGCAATGAAAATGAGCAAGAGCAACCCTGACAGCGCAATCTTCATGGATGACACATCAAAGGATGTGGAGCGCAAAATAGGAAACGCCTACTGCCCTGCAAAGCAATTGCACGAAAACCCGATACTGGAGTACTGCAAATACATTGTTTTTGAAAAACAAAATGAACTCATGATACCAAGGCCTGAAAAGTTTGGCGGGGATATCAACTTAAAGAGCTTTGAAGAGCTTGAAAAGGCATATGCAACAGGCAAACTGCACCCAATGGACCTGAAAAAGGCGGTTGCTGCAGCAATTGACAGCTATCTTGAGCCTGTCAGGAAGCATTTCAGCAGGGGAAAGCCAAAAGAACTGCTTGAAAAAGTGAAAAGCTTTGACGTCACGCGGTAAAAAACGCTGATTTCGCCAATAAAAAGCTTCACCACAAAGCTTATAAACAATCTTGGGGTAAAAACAATTCCAATGACGAACAACAATACAAAAGTTGATGACGTCAGCTATTCCTACGCAACAAACGTAAACGGGCTTGAGGAAGAAAACAGGTTTTTGCGCGAAAGCGTTGACAGCCTTGAGAAAGAGGTTGAAAAATTCCGCAAGGTGCCCCTGATTGCGTGCGAAATACGCGACATTCTTGAAGGCAAGGCGCTGATAAGGCTGCCGAACGGAAACGAGTTCCTTGTTGAGATTGCCACGAACTGCGAAGGGCTCCTGCCCGGCGACAGCGTGCTTGCAGAGCAGAAAAACCTCACAATACTGCGCAAGGTCGGCGCGAACAAGAAGTTTGATGTTGAAAAATTTGTAATACTTGAAAAGCCAGACATGAAGTGGAGCGAAGTCGGCGGGCTTGCAGATCAGGTGCAGGAAATAAAGGAAGTCATAGAGCTTCCATTGAAAAAGCCTGAACTGTTCAAGCAGATCGGAATAACCCCGCCAAAAGGAATTTTGCTTTTCGGACCGCCAGGAACAGGAAAGACATTGCTTGCAAAGGCAGTCGCGGCAAGCACAAACAGCACATTCATACAGGTGGTTGGGTCGGAATTAGTTCAGAAGTTCATCGGCGAAGGGGCAAAGCTTGTCAAGGAGATTTTCCAGCTGGCACGCGAGAAGGCGCCGAGCATCATATTCATTGACGAGCTTGACGCAATCGCGGCGACAAGGATTGACATCGGCACCTCTGGAGAACGCGAAGTGCAAAGGACATTCATGCAATTACTGGCAGAGATTGACGGCTTCAAGCCATTGGGCAATGTCAAGATAATCGGCTGTACAAACAGAAGGGACATACTTGACACTGCAATCATCCGCCCAGGAAGGCTTGACAGGAGAATTTATGTCCCAATCCCTGACGCAGACGCGCGCAAGGAAATTTTCAAGATACACATCAAGAATGTCAACACTGCAAAGATCAACATGCCTGACATTATCGGCGCAATGGAAGGATTCTCAGGCGCAGAAATCAACGCAGTTGTCACAGAGGCAGGCTACTTTGCAATCCGAGACAGCAGGACAAAAGTAGAGGAAGCAGACTTCCTTCTGGCAATAGAGAAAATCAGGGCAGGCGGTCCTGCTGATGACACTGATTATGTCGCGATGTTTGGCTAGTTCTGCACGACAAAATCAACGCAAACACGGTTCTGCCTGACTCCAACCTGGCCGCATTCGACAACTTTGAGTATCTTGCACTTCTTCTTTGCTTTCCTGCAGGCCTGCTTTACAATTTCTGCTGCATCATCCCATTTTCCTTCTGGCTGGAAGTCATAAAAGTGCATGAAAGTGCCTTTGTTTGCAGCCTTTAATGCTACGCCAAGGAATTCGTCTGCCCTTTGAGGCCAAGGCATTACAATTCTGTCAAACTTTACCTTTGGAATTGCTTTTTTCGCATCGCCCTTAATCAGGATGACCTTGTGGCCAAGCTTGTTCCTCGCAACATTCTCAACTGCATACTTGTGAGCTGCAGGATTTGCCTCAATTCCATACACTTTGTAAGCCTGCGAGAGCTTTGCAATGATAAGCGGATAAGGCGCAACGCCAGAGAACATCACAAGGACATTTTCACCTGGCCGGATTTGCTTTGCAATCCTCTCGCGCTCATTCGCAAGCCTTGGAGAGAAATAACAGGTTTCAATATTCATTGCCATCTCAACACCAAATTCCTTGTGAACAGTGTCTTTTCTCTTTTCGCCGGCAAGAACCTCAACAGGCTGCTTCCTGTAAACTCCTTTGTGCCCGCCTTTCTTTTTCACAGCAACCTTGATGTAAGGCAAAAGCCCGAGCAGTGTTTTTGCAATGATTTTCTTTTTCTTTTCAAGCTCGCGCGGAATTTCAAGGACTGCAATATCGCCGATGGTGTCAAAACCGCGGAGCAAATCACATTCTTTGTCTGTTAATTTTCCTTTCAATGCTTCTTTTAGCTTCATTGGAAATCACCCAGTCCTTTTTGCTGCCTTTTGCTGTGCTGTTCTTTCAGCTCTTCAAGAGTATTTTCAACGCGCTCAATGCCGAAATCATGGCCTTCAACAAGGAATTTCTTTATCCCTTCCTTGTCAGGCGCCTTGAAAACGAGCTTGTAATCCCTTGTAACAGGCATTTCCCTGAACAATTTGAATATGTCCTGCCAGGGAACACTGCAGTTCTCTGACCATTTTGCAGCTTCAAAGATTTTCTCAGGAGTCTTGTGCTCTTTTACAAGCGCCAAAGATTTCTTAGGGCCAAGGCCTTTTATTCCGCCAGGATGATAGTCAGTTCCCACAAGCATTGAAAGCGCAATAAGCTGGTCGTGATTGATGCCAAGCTCTTTCAGAAGTTCCTTCAGGACAATCATCTCAGGCTTTACGATTACAGTGGCAAGGGCTTTTGTCTTTTTTCTCCTGCCGGCAATTGACAAATTTTGTATCAGCCTGTCAGCGCCGTGGAGCAGGGCATCATAGTCCTGGCTCACAACAGCCCAGGCATCTCCGTTCTTGACAAGGAAAGCAGCCTGCGCATCGCCCTCGCTCGGAGACTGAATCACAGGAACACCCATTAAAGTAAGAAGTGTTTTCGCGTCCTCAACCATTTCCTTGGTCAGGCGGGCTGTGCGGCCGCCATATTTCTGCATTGCCTCAACATCTTTTTCCTTAACTGCCTCCTCAAACTTTTTCTGCGCTTCCATCTTTATTTCAGCGCGCTTTTCCAGCTCGCGGTGCTTAAGCTCAGGAACCTTGCCGTCAAAAACAAACACTGGCTTCAGCCCCTGCTTGAGAAAGCTTGAAGTCCTTGAGAACAAGCCAATCAAGTGCGATGTAACATTGCCCTTGCTGTCTGTCAAAGGCCTTCCGTCAGGTGTGCGAATAGTTGTCAGGAACTGGTAAAGGATGTTGTAGCCGTCAACAGCAAGAATTTTTCCTGATAATTCCTCAAAGGTAATCGGCTTTTTCGCAACAATTTCCTTGAGATTTACTCCCATTGCTTACACCTGCTTGACAGTGAGCCCCTTAAGCTCTTTCATCAGGTCCTGGGCTGGCTTTGTCAGAATTCCAGGCGCAAGGAAAAGCACAGGCAGTTTTTTCAGCTGACCCTGCACAAAAGCGTGGCTAAGGTCAGCCTCGCCAACTTTTGCCTTGTTCTTTGCCTTGCAGTAATAATGCAGCTGGCCAACAGGAGAGGCAAGCTGGAGAACAAAGTCATACTCGCTTTTCTTCTTAAGTGCAATCTGTTCAAGGATTGTGATGTTGTTTGAGGCGAAGAATGCCATCAGCTTCTGCAGGAACGGGTCATCTCCTGTCAATGCCTGGCTCGCTGCCTCTGCTGGTGCAATTGGCTTTTGTTCATCTGAAGGCGCTTCAATTGCTGCGGGCTTTAGTGCAGGCTCTTCCCTTACAGAAGCAGAAACAACAGGAGCTGAAGCAACAGACGCTTTGGCAGCCACCGGCGCTGCAATCTGCGCAGCAACCGGCGCTTTCTGAGCGGCAACAGGAGCCTGCGCTGCCTGCAATTGTGTCTGAGGCTCAATCGCAACCTTTGGCTTTTTTACCCTTGGCTTTCTTGCCTTTGGAGCCTTTGGCTGTTCTGCAGGCTGAAGCATTTGTTTTATCTTCTCTGCTGCCTCCTCATCTGTGAGCGCGTAAAACTTCCAGAACATTGACTTGCTGCCATCAACTGTGACATCCAATGGCTTTGCAAAATCCTTCACATTCCTCAAAGAAACCCTTGTCAATGGGTCTTGTGAAGTGTCGCTAAGCACCCCTTGCTCCTTAAGCAATACAACTGTCCTCCTGTCTTTCTCATTCAGGTTCTGGACATAGTCAAGCAGGTGCTCTGGATGGTCTGGGTGATAGTAAATCGGCGAACTGCCAACTTTCAGGGAAGAGACTTTCAGAAGTCCTTTCTCAGTCATCTCAGAAAGCATTGCGCTTGAGAGCATTGAATTTGTCATCAGCTCTTTTGCGACAGCAGTGGGCTGGACTGGCTTCTGCTCTGCCATTGCGCGAATCTTGTCGCGATAATCCAAAGCGGCCATATCAAAAACCAATTAGAACGTGGTATAAATAGATTATGCAAGTTCAGGGCTTTGTCCAGTGGACTACCCAGTAGCTCACATCACCTTCATCATCAACAACGCAGACAAGCAGATTCTTCTTTGTGCTGTGCGCAACCCGGTTCTTTGCCGCGAATTCCTGCCAGGTAAGGCGCTCGTGCTCACTCACAGGGTATGCAATCCACTTTGCGTGGCCTTCACCAGGTTTTATACCGCGGTCATAAACCCTGAAATCAGCGCCAAATTTTAGGGCGGTCTTTACAATGTATCCCCTGTCGCGCAAGTCCTTGAAGGTTGAATACCTCACCCAGAAGTTCCTGTCTTTCCTGCGCACCTTTGCGACAAGCTTGTCAAGCTTTACCTGCTTGTTCCTTCCGTCATAAACCTGCAAACGCTTCTTGGCAGTAAGATAAACAGCCTCAATGGGAGAGAGCTGGACTCTTCCGTCATCAAGCAAGCCGCCAAACTGGCTCCTGCTGAACAGCTCCCTTGCCTCATCATTATTCTCTGTCCTAACAACATCGCCCTCAAGCAATGCTTTTACTGTTGCTGCCATAAAACAAACCATCGACGGGCAGTTTAAAAACCTTGCTCTTGCAAAGGTTTAAATATCGTCTGCCCAGTAATTGCGCGTATGGAAATAACAATTTTGGGAACAGCAGGCTCAATGCCGACCAAGGAGAGAAATGTCCTTTCAGTGTTTTTGAAGTACAAGGCAGAGGGATTGCTGTTTGACTGCGGAGAAGGCACGCAAAGGCAGATGAAAATAGCAGGAATACCGCTGTCAAAGGTCACAAGGATATTCATAACTCACTGGCACGGAGACCATGTCATCGGACTGCCTGGTTTGCTTTTCAGCCTTGGGCTCACACTTTACAATTATTCAGGAACCATGGAAATTTACGGTCCTGCAGGCACAAAAGAACGCCTTGGGCACATTTTCAGCGCGTATGAGTACGCAAAAAACATTGACATCCGCGTACATGAGGTCAAGTCAGGAACAATCCTTGAAACAGATGACTTCCGCGTAGAGTGCGCGCCATTAAAGCACAGCGTTCCCACAGTCGGATACGCATTTATTGAGAATGACACGCGCAAAATGGATGTCAAGCTGCTCAAGAAACACGGCGTGCCTCTTGGGCCGCTGGTTGGAAAACTGCAGGAAGGCAATGTTGTGACAGTCAATGGAAAGAAGATTACTCCTGATATGGTCAGCGAGGTAGTTCCAGGAAAGAAAGTGGCATACATAACAGATTCAGTAATGTGCTCAGGGGCGCAAAAGCTCGCTGAAAACGCTGACATTGTTATGTGCGAATCAACTTACACAAGCGAGCGCACAGACGAAGCGCACCAGTACGCGCACATGACTGCAAAAGAAGCAGCACAGCTCGCATCGCAGGCAAACGCAAAAAAGCTCATACTAATCCACTTCTCAGCAAGGTACAAAGATATCACAGAACTCGAACAGGATGCAAGGGACATCTTTGATAACACGCAGGCAGCAAAGGACTTGATGAAGATAAAGCTGTGAAAAACCGAAAAACATAAAAATAACGCCCTATTTCTGTTCATTATGAGCTCAAACCAATAGTTGCATTGGCTCTGTGTTTTTCTATTTACATCGCTAGTCTTCCAGTGATACCTGGCTGGGAGTACTAAAAGTTTAACAGCACACAAGCGCGAGGCACACACAAAATGACAAACATAATCCAAGTAAAGGACCTGAAGAAGCAGTTCAAGACAGTCAAACGAGGGCAGGGGCTTGTCGCGGCTTTCAAGAGCTTCCTGAAGCCCAAAATAGAGTACAAGCAGGCCCTGAAAGGAATCAGCTTTGACATCAAGGAAGGCGAAATAGTCGGACTCATAGGCCCAAACGGCGCAGGAAAGAGCACAGCGCTCAAGATACTCTGCGGGCTCCTCTGGCCTGACAGCGGAGACGCAAATGTAATGGGCATGCAGCCCTGGAAAGACAGGGTAAAGTATGTTAAGAACATCGGCGCTGTCTTTGGGCAGAAAACAAGCCTGTTCTGGGACCTTCCTCCTGTTGACACATTTTACCTGCACAGGGACCTTTATGATGTTCCACCAAAGGAATTTGAAAAAAGGATGCACAAGCTAACCAAACTGCTCGAGGCAGAACAAATAGCAAAGACACCTGTGAGGGACTTAAGCCTTGGAGAACGAATGAGATGCGAAATAATCCAGGCACTGCTCCACAACCCGCGCCTTGTATTCCTTGACGAGCCATCAATCGGGCTTGACATCATCGCAAAGGAAAAGCTCAGGGACTTCATCCTGAGCCTGAACAAGGAACAAAAAACAACATTCATAGTCACGACTCATGATATGCAGGATATTGAGCGCCTGTGCGACAGGGTCATAATAATCAACCACGGCAAAATCATTTATGACGGCCCCCTGGAGGAAATCAGGAAGAAGTACTTCACTGACAAGCACATAGAGGTAAAGCTCGCGGAAAAAGCAAAGCAGTTCAAGTTCAAGGGCTGCAAAGTGATAGAACAGCGCGACTATGACCTGATGCTTGAGCTGGACACGCGCAAGGCAAAAATCCAGGACCTTATCACCTACCTGCTGAAGAACTTTGAAGTTGCAGACATAATAGTTGCTGACCCGCCAATTGAGGAAATAATCACCAAGATTTACAAAACATGAACATACACCACCATATCGGACTGGCGAACAGCGGAATCAAGATAGCCACGCGCTACCGCTGGGAGGCAATAGCTTCGGTAATCACAACTCCAATCTCGCTGGTCATCTATTACTTTTTGTGGAAATCTGTTTTTGCTTACACAGGCGCGCCTATGATTCGCGGATTCACTTTTCCTGACATGGTAAGCTATTACGTACTCTCCATGATAGTTGGATTTGTAACATGGTCTGAGGTTGACAAGTGGATGGAAAGCGACCTGATTAATGGCTGGATGGCGAGGGGAATGCTGAAACCAATAGGGCTCACTCCCTGGTATTTAAGCTTTGAAATGGGGATAAACGCGTACAATATTGTGAGCCAGATGATTCCTGTGTTCCTGATCGGGCTTTTGTTCTTCGGACTGCCAATGGCTCCGATAGCAAACCTTGCGGCATTTGTAGCTTCACTTGTGCTTGCTTTCCTGATTTACTTTGGAATGGCATACCTGCTCGGGCTTGGCGCGTTCTGGATGAGGCGCATTACAGGATTAAGGCGCGTCAGAAGGACACTAATCGCATTCCTTGGAGGAAGCTTTATTCCTCTTGCGTTTTTCCCAGCAGGAGTGCAGGCAGTCTCAAAGTTTTTGCCGTTTGAATACGCAAGGTCAGTGCCAATCCTGATTTACCTGCAAAGGGCGCCTCTTGTGCAGTCATTGCTCATTCAGCTTGCATGGGTTGTGGTGCTTTACACAATCATACACTTTGTCACAAAGCAGGCAGTAAGGCGTTTTGTGAGCGTGGGACTATGAAATACTTCACACTCGCGGCAAAAACAGCGCAGATTTACCTGAACAAGGAACTTGCATACAAAGCAAACTTCATTATCATGATGTGCGGAATGGTGATAAACGACCTTATCGGACCAATGCTCGCGCTTATAATTTACGGCACAACAGTCGGCATTCCAGGCTGGACTTTTGACCAGTTTTTGCTGTTCCAGGGGACGCTCATCTTTGTTTACGGCGTTGGAAGGGCTTTAACAGGTGATTTTTTCTGGAAGGCATTTGAAGCAATCAACCGCGGGGAGTTTGACAAGTATTTGCTCAAGCCGTACAATTCCTGGCTCTACCTGATGGCAATGGGCATTGACTGGAATGGCTTTTTTGAGGCAATTCTTGGAGTAGGCATAATAATCTACACGATGACAAAGCTGCACATAAGCGCGCTAAGCCTTGGATTTGCAATGTATTTGGTGCTGATGGGCGCAGGAGTGCTTTTCCAGTTCGCAGTCATAACATTAATCACTGCAGGAAGCTTCATCGCAGTCAAGAATGAGTCTCTTGTCATACTTTACATGAAGCTGGCTGACTTTGCAAGGTATCCTTTGACAGTTTACGGAGTTGGACTGCAGTTCGCGCTCACATTCCTGTTTCCGGTTGCAGTAAGCTCGTTTTACCCTGTCGAGGCATTGCTGCGCGGAATGACGCCGCTTGGCATGGCAGGAGTCATTATGCCTGTTGTTGTGCTGTTTGTCCTTGCTTTGTGGGCCTGGCACAGCACGATAAGAAAATACACCAGCGCAGGCGGATAATTGAATTTATATAACAAATTTTAAATAGCCTGAGCGCTTTATCATTGTTGAAATGCGGATATCTCTCAGGAAGCCTAAAGAGGATAATTTTCCACAGCCCCCTGTTTCTGAAGAGCCTGTTGAAACTGACCAAAACGTTGCGTGATATTATCGCAACGCCAAAAGGACTGCCTTGTTGCGGTTTACTGCGCCGTCGGGTTCCTTGAAAGTGATGTCCATTTCAAGCTTTGAGTCCTTTATCTGCCAGTTCATTGAGCCAGTGCCTGCTTCAGGAGGCAGGTCAATTTCTGTCATTGTGTTTCCTGCAACTTTCCAGCAGCCGCCAGGGACAAGTGTTACATATTCTACCCCGCTTTCCGGCTTTGCATCAGGACACCAGTCAGTGTTAGCTCCGCCCAGGATTTCCATTATAATCGGCTCAGGGGGTATTGCGGTTACAGTGCCATCTTCAAGGAATATTCCAGGAGCCCATTGGTTTGTGACTATATCCCAAATATACTGTTCTTCAAGAGACCAGTTGCTTATCAGGGCGGCAGTACTTGTCGCGATTGGCGCTGGCTGCGCTGCCGGCTGTGGCTCAGGCGCAGCGGGTTGTGCCGCTGGCTGTGGTTCTTGAACAGGAGCAACTGGCACTGCAGGCTCTACTGGTGCTGTCGGCTCTGCCGGCGCAACAATAGGCGCTGTTGCCTCCTGCTTTGAACAGCCTATGGAAAAAACAAGCAAAAGTATGCAAATAAAAGTGAGGAAAGTTTTCATTTGATTCACGCCGGCAGCGCCAACTGATGTTGGCTGGCCTGCATTCAACTGCGGTCTCATGCAGGCTTTGCCGCCAGTTTTATATCACTTGCCTTGACTGTTTTTCTTCCTGCGTGCATTGCAAGCTTGACTGCGCTCTGGGCCATTTTCTCGGCATATTCCTCAAGAACCTCCTTAAGAGCCGCCTTTGCCTTGTCTGAAACTCGCTCTGCGCCTGCAGTCTTGATTATTTTCTCCATTGCAGCCAGAGGAATGAGTCTTTTTGATGTTTGCGCCATAAAATCACCCCATTTTTGCAAATGAAGGGAAATTATATATAAACATTGCGCCAAACGAGAATAGTATGGGCGCAAAAACAAAAGGAACAGGCGCAGAAAGGGAATTGGTGCACTTGTTCTGGGCAAAAGAATGGGCTGCGTCAAGAGTTGCCGGCTCAGGAAGCATAAAATACCCTGTCCCTGACATTCTCGCCTCAAAAAACAACAGGATGCTCGCGATAGAATGCAAGACCACAAAAAGTGACAGCCAGTATTTGACAAAAGAGGAAGTCGACGACCTGAAAGAGTATGCCAAAATAACAGGCGCAGAGCCATACATCGCTGTCCGTTTTGCGCGCGAAGAATGGAGATTCCTGCATCCTGACGAGCTTGACGTCACAGTCTCCCAGTTCGTGGTGAGCAAGAAGCTTGCACTGGAAAGCGGAAGGCTGCTTGACGCATTGCTCAGCGCAGCGAAAGGTATATAAACAGCAGGCAAACGTTTTTGAATGAAGATGAAAGCATCTGACAAGCTTCTCCAGGACGTCATTGCAGAAGTCGCAGGACCTGATGTGTGGCCATTAGTCAGGTCGCTGAAGAACAAGAAGAACATTTCTGAATTTAAGCTGGCTGACTCGATAAAGAAGGAAATAAACCTCACAAGAAACATGCTTTACAGGCTTTATGACCACCACCTTGTCACATTCATACGCAAGAAGGATAAGAAAAAGGGCTGGTACATCTATTACTGGACTTTCAACCCCAAGAGGATAAAGGAGATTGCGAGGAACCTGAAAAAGACAAAAGCAGAAAGGCTGAAAGAGCGCCTTCACCGCGAGAAATCAACCAATTTCTTCGCCTGCGCAAACAAGTGCATACGCCTTGACTTTGACCAGGCAACAGAATTCGAGTACAAGTGCCCTGAATGCGGCGAAATCCTCCAGCAGGAAGACAACCTGCCAAGGATAAAAGAGCTTGAAAAGGAGCTCCAAAAATTAGAGAAGGAATTAAAGGTAAAGAATTAAAGCATCCACGGAAACGCTTTCTGAACTTTTGCCAAAAATTCGTTGTGCTCGTAAATGCCGTGCTCTGAAATAATGCCTGTCAAAAACTCCTGAGGAACGTGCTCATCAGTCTGGCCAGGCTTCCAGTTCGGCGAGGTGTGCCAGGATGTTGCCAGCGCATAAACAGGCATTCCACGGGCTCTGGCAAGCTCTGCGAGAATCCTTCCGCCGCGCTCCACAAACACCCCCTTGGCTGTTATTGCGCTCGGCTCAAGAAGTAAAAGGTCTGCGTTTTCCAAAGCCGTGTAAGATGTAAGCGGGTGGTGGACATCCATGTCTGTCTCAGGAAGCAATTTTATTGCCTCATTGTCAGCATTTGTGAAGCGGACTTCCTTTGCATCCCGCAAAAGCAGGGCGCTGAATGTGCTCAGCGGGTGGACAACCACTGTCTTGCTAGCCATTCTTTTCTTTGCAAAGTCTGACATCTGGCCGGTGCATTCGTCAAGCACTTTTTTTGCCTGGTTTGCCCTCGAGAGAAGCTCTTCTTTCAGGTTTTTCCCGCTAGCCGGGTGCGTGACAAAATAAAGCGCATTTGAGCTGATAGCGTCAAGCTTTTTGCCGGCAACAAGCTTTGAGAATTTTGCAACTGCGCTTTCAGGCTTGCAGCTGTGCAGCAGCTCTGAAAAAGCATCCAAATATGCGTGTGCGAGGCTCGATACAGGGTTGCGAGCCATGAAAATCCTCAGCGCTTCCTGCGCATTGATTTTTCTATGGTTTGCTCTTCAACAAGAATCTTGTGGGCAATGTTGTCAATGTGCTCTTCAATCCTTGCGACACGTCGCTCCATCAGGATAAGCACACGGATACAGTAAACAATCGCCGCAAGCGTTCCCACAATAACAGCAAGAGTAATCCTCAAAACCATATCATCGACAGCCATAATCATCCACCTCGTTTATTGATAATAATACAGAAAACTGACTTAAAAGAGTATAAAAAGGTTTGGGTTTACTTAACAGCTTTGCCGTTGTCCCAGAGTGTGTTGAAGATGTTCTCAAAGGATTTGGCAAAAAATTCTGTGTTAACCCAGACGCCGAAGTCATAGCTTGGGTGTGTGGTTGCGTCGTCAAGGACCATCACTGTGGCGCTCTTGCCGTCAATAACAACAAACCTTGCCTTGACATCATCAATGTGCCTGATTTGCGCGTGCGCAGACAATGCCTTTGCAGCTGCCTGTGAAACTTTTGTGACAGGCGCGGCAATGCGTATCCTAACGCCGCGCTCTTTTGCCTTCGAAAGAACATTACCCAATGACTCGAGCTTCCTGACCATGCCCTGCTCGGTTGTAATTATCGATACAGACTTCTCAGCGCCCTTAATCATGGCTGCAAGGTGGCTGTTAAGGTTTGAGCGGCCCTTTACTGCGCCAGTCAAATCAGCCGGGTCGACGAGCTCAACACCCTGCTTGTGCAAGGTGTTCAAGTCGCCAAGGACTTCGCTTCCTTTCAAGCTTTCAATCAACTGAACCTGCTTGCCTGCTTCCTCAGAAACATTTTTCTTGACCCTTTCAAGGACTTCAGCAGGAGGAATCGCAATATACTTGATTGGCTTGCCGAGCTTCATCACAACAAATCCCTTCCTCTCAAGGCTCTCCAAAACGTCATAAGAACGCGATCTTGGCACGTTTGCAATGTCAGAAAGTTCTCCTGCGGTTGCAACACCACGGGAAAGAAGTGCGGTCCACAATTTTGCTTCGTAACTGTTCAGTCCGAAATCCTTGAGTTTATTCAAAAAATCCCTTTGAACTATCATTTTTGAGAGCCCCCTTGGTTAATTATTTGTGGTTCCATTCTTTGATTTGTTACTCCTGAGTAGGAGTGTGCGCTATATAAAGCTTTTGATTTTTTAGTATCGAGGAGTAGCAACAATTAAGACGGCGAAGGGTGACCCCACCAGTTCCTTTGGAAAGCATCATTTTTATCGTCGAATGCGTGTTTTATTTGTTTATAATAGGTATATTGTAGTAGTTATTTTTAAATATGTGTTTTTGAGTTGTTTTTAAATACATTATTATTTATTATATAGAAAGATAATAAATAATATATAAAACCTCGCTTCACGAACAAATACTACATAATATACATATTTTACTATACAATACATACATACAACACAACCAATACTTCCATTTCTCCATAAGAAACGATGGGGTGTGATATACAGTCTACCCAAAAGAAAAGTATAAATACCTGCGTTTCACTTGGAACTTTGAGATGCAGGAAAAGGGGTTGGTAGATTTTTTTGAGAAGTACTTGGACAGAAAATCAATGTTCAAGAACAAGGCAGTTCTTCAGTCTAATTTCAATCCTGACACAATACCGCACAGGGAAGCGCAAATCAACAGCCTGGCCACAATTTTGGCTCCGAGCCTGCGCGGTGAAAAACCATCCAATGTTTTTATTTATGGCAAGACAGGAACAGGAAAAACGCTTGTTGCACAGCACACTGTTGAAAACCTGGCAAAAGTAGCCTCAGGCAGGGAAGTCCCAATAGTGCCTGTTTACATAAACTGCAAGATGAAGAAAGTCGCAGACACCCAGTACAGGCTCATAGCCCACATCACAAGGGAAAAATTCAATGCAAACCTGCCGATAACAGGGCTTCCAACAGAGGAAATTTATGCGGCCTTCCTAAGGGCTGTTGACACAAAGAAGCAAATCATCCTCCTTGTTCTTGACGAAATTGACCAGCTGATGGACAAAGAGGGCGACGACATGCTTTACAATCTCACAAGAATCAACACAGAGCTCAAGAAAGCCCAGATTTCAATCATCGGAATTTCAAACAACACCAATTTCATAAACGTGCTTGACCCAAGAGTCAAGAGCTCATTGTCACAGGAAGAGCTTTTCTTCCCGCCATATAATGCCCTGCAGCTGCAGGACATACTGAAGCAGCGCTCAGAAGAGGCATTTGTCCACGGAGCGATAACTCCTGGGCTGATAGAAAAATGCGCTGCTTTTGCAGCCCGTGACCACGGAGACGCGAGAAGGGCAATAGAGCTTCTCAGGGTCGCGGCAGAGCTCTCTGAACGCGCAGGCTTGTCAAAAGTCACAACAGATCACCTTGACCACGCAGAGCACAAGATAGAAACAGACAGGATTTTTGAGATTATCAAGACCCAGCCCCAGCAATATCAGGCTGCACTCTACTCAATTTACTCAATTTGCTCAAAGAAAAAAGAACAGGTCTTCACCGGGGAGGTGTATGACCTTTACCAGTCGCTCTGCAGCAGGGTCGGCCTAAGGCCGCTTACCCAACGCAGAATCTCGGACATCATCGGCGAGCTTGACATGCTTGGCATCATAAACGCCAAGGTCATCTCAAAGGGACGCTATGGGAGGACAAGGGAAATCTCGGTTTCAACAAATGACGAGCTAACCCCCCAAATCCTTCAGACTCTCGCCGAAGAGTTCGCGCTGACATCCCCAAATGAATCCTGACACAGACACACAAAAAAAGGAAATTGTAAAATATCTCCTAAGCCAGCAAGTGCTCGTCAAGCCAGAGCTTCTAGCATCCTTGTCACAGCCTGAATTTGTAGAGGTTATGCACCAGCAGGTTTTGCAGGGAGTGCCGGCAAGCCTGATATTGCAAAAAATGTCAGGCCAGGAAGTCTCAATGACTGCCTCAGGAACGCAGCTTCAAACAATAGTACCGCCCCAGACAGCGGCGCCAGAATCATATCTTTCAAGGGTAAAGGTTGTGTTTCAGTACCAGGAAAAGCCGCAAAAGCTCTCCCCCCAGCACTTTGTCGGCTACTTTAATGCACGATACAAGGCAATAGAAAAAATGCTCCACCAAAGGTCAGAGCTCCAAAACCTGACATCAATAGGAAGGCTGAACAACAAAAAAGACAGGGAAACAGTGTCAATAATAGGAATTGTGGCTGACAAGCAGACAACAAAGAAAGAAAACCTGGTGCTTTTGCTCGAAGACCCAAGCGGAAGGATAAAAGTGATTGTGAGCAAAAACAAGCAGGATACCTATGAAGCAGCCAAAGACATAGTGCCTGACGAAGTTATCGGCATAGTGGGCTCAACAGGAAACAATGTTGTCTTCGCAAACAATGTTGTCATTCCAGACATACCGCTCACAGGCGAACTAAAGAAGTCTCCTGACGAGGCATACGTGGCAGTGCTTTCCTGCGTCCATGTCGGCTCAACACTGTTTCTGAAAGAATCATTTGACAAGTTCATCAGGTGGCTCAGGGGAGAAACAGGAACTGAAGAGCAAAAGGCAATCGCAAGCAAAGTCGGATATGTAATAATCGCAGGAGACCTTGTTGACGGCATTGGAATCTACCAAAACCAGGAAAAAGAGCTTGAAATCCTTGACATCTACGAGCAGTACAAGGAAGCAGCAAGGCTTTTGAAGCAGATTCCGGCGCACATCCCAATAATAATCTGCCCGGGAAACCACGACGCAGGCAGAATCTCAGAGCCTCAGCCGCCGCTTTCAAGGAATTATGCAAAAGCGCTTTACGAACTGCCAAACGCAATAATGCTAGGAAACCCCTGCATAATAAACATCCACGGCTCGCAGATATTTCCCGGATTTGATGTCCTTATCTATCACGGCTACAGCTTTGACGACTATGGTGAGATAGTGCCCAGCATAAAGAACTCTGCAAAGAACATTTCTGACAGGACACCTGCGATAATGAAGTTTTTGCTGCAAAGAAGGCACCTCGCTCCGACACATTCATCAACACTTTACTTCCCAGACCCTGAAAAAGACCCGCTTGTGCTGGAAAAAGTGCCTGACATTTTCATCGGAGGCCACATCCACAAGAGCAACGCGGCAAGCTACCGCGGAGTCAGCATTATCTCGTGCAGCTGCTTCCAGGCAAAAACGCCATTTCAGGAAAAAATGGGGCACGAGCCAGACCCAGGAAGAGTTCCTATAATCAACCTTCAGACAAGGGCAGTAAAGATGATGAGGTTCTAAAAAATGACAGAAGTCAAGGTACAATGCAGCCCTGCAATGATGAAGTACTTTGAAGGCATACAAAAAGAGGTTGACGCAGCGCACAAGCTCGCATCAAAGGCAAGGGCAAAAGGCTATGACCCTGACACAACAGTGGAAATCAAGCTCGCTGCAAACATGGCAGAGCGAGTCGTCGGTTTAATCAGCGTCATAGCGCCGCAAATTGCAAATTCAGGAGTTGTTGAAAGAATTATCGAGCTGGAAAAACAATACGGCTCACTTGACTGGAGAGTGGGGCTTTCCATAGCAGGAGAGATTGCCCAGCAAAAATTCTGCAAGTTCAAGGACCAGAAAGAGGCAATTGACGTCGGAATCAGGACAGGATTTGCATACGTTACTGTCGGAGTTGTCTCATCGCCTCTTGACGGGCTTGTGGGCATTGACATAAAGAAAAGAATGGACGGCAGGGGCGAGTATTTCTGCGTCAATATGGCAGGACCGATAAGAAACGCAGGAGGAACCGCAGCAACAGTGTGCCTTGTAATCGCAGACTATGTCAGGAACATGTTCCATTATGATGTCTATGACGCCCAGGAGCTTGAAATCAAGCGCACTTACACTGAAATGACAGACTACCGCGAGCGCGTGGCGCCAAGGCAGTACTTTCCGGCATATGAGGAAATAGATTTTCTGATGAAGCACATGCCGATTGAGGTTGGCGGCGAGCCTTCTGAAAAATTCGAAGTCTCCAATTACAAGGACCTGCCAAGGATTCCGACAAACCTCATCAGAAGCGGATTCTGCCTTATGATGACAGAATGCATCCCGCTCAAGGCGCCAAAAATCTGGGGAAAGCTCAATGTCTGGGGAAAGGACTTCAACATAGAGCACTGGAACTTCCTTGAGGAATACCTGAAAATCCAGAAAGCTGTGAAAGCAAAAGGGGCTGTCAAGAAGGAAAGCTCAAGCAAGCTCTCCCCTGACTTCAGCTACATCGCAGACCTTGTCGCAGGCAGGCCTGTCTTTGCACACCCGCTCAGGGCAGGCGGATTCAGGCTGAGATACGGCAGGAGCAGGATGTCAGGATACTCAACAGACTGCGTGCATCCTGCAACAATGCTGATAACAACAAACTATCTCGCAACAGGGACACAGCTGAAGACAGAAAGGCCAAAGAAAGGGACCGCAATCACAGCCTGCGACACAATTGACGGCCCAATAGTCAAGCTCACAGACGGCTCTGTCGTGCAGGTGCAGAGCATGAACGCTTACAAGGCAGTGCAGGGCAAAATTGTTGAAATACTTTTCCTTGGCGACATCCTTGTCAATTACGGAGACTTCCTCAACCGCAACCACATGCTCATCCCGCCAGGCTACTGCCCTGAATGGTGGATGCGCGAGCTTGAAAAAGCAGCAACAGCAAAGCACAATGAGGTTTCTGCAGAAAAAATCGCTGCAGAAGCAGGGGTTCCGGCTGAATTAATGCAGGCAGTAATCAATGACCCGCTTCTCACAACCCCGCCGGCGCATGACGCTGTAAAGCTCAGCACAACATTCGGAATCCCGCTCCACTCGGCATACACTTATTACTGGAGCACAATCAATCCAGAACAGCTGAGGGCAGTTGTCCAGTGGATGGACAAAAAAACAGTCCACATGCGGGAAGACGGCAAGACAGTTGCAAAGCTCGTTCTTCCAAAACAGGATGAGCCAAAAAGGGCGCTTGAGCTCGCAGGAGTGCCCCATCAAGTCGTGCTTAACGAAAACATTGTCATCGAATCAGACCACGCGCAGGCAATCCTCACAACATTCGGCTGGCCTGCGAAAAATACTGCAACACTGCTGGACATAATTGACAGGCATCCTGACAAAAACGCGCTTGAGCTGGTAAACCTTTTCTCAGCAGTGCCGATACGCGACAAGGCAGGCACTTTCATCGGCGCGAGAATGGGCAGGCCTGAAAAAGCAAAGATGAGAAAGCTAACAGGCTCGCCGCACTGCCTTTTCCCTGTTGGGGATGAAGGGGGCAAATTTAGAAGCTTCCAGAGCGCAGTGGAAAAAGGGGTTATAACAGCAGAATTCCCAAGATACGAATGTGCCGGATGCAACAGGACAACAGTCCTGCCTGTCTGCGAGAACTGTGACAAGCCTGCGAAAAAGACCTGGCTCTGCAAGGGATGCAACGCATGGATTCACGAAGCAATATGCCCCAAGCACGGAGAAACAACGCCGTTCCACGAAATTGCAATTGATGCAAAGCAGTACTTCAGCAAGGCAGCGGAAAAAGTGGGAATGAGGACGCATCCCGAACTGATAAAAGGCGTAAAGGGAACAAGCAACAGGGAGCACATCCCCGAGCACCTTGCAAAGGGAATGCTCAGGTCAAAGCATGAAGTCGCTGTCAACAAGGACGGCACAATACGCTATGACATGACCCAGCTTCCTGTGACACATTTCAAGCCAAAAGAAATCGGCACCAGCATTGAACGGCTCAAAGAGCTCGGCTATGACAAGGACATCAAGGGAAAGCCGTTTGAGAATGCGGAACAGGTGCTTGAGCTGAAGCCGCAGGACATCATCCTGCCTGACTGCGATGTTTCGCCTGACGAAGGAGCCAGCGCGGTGCTGATGCGCATCGCCAATTTTATCGACGATGAACTCACCAACCTTTATGGAGTCCAGCCATTTTACAACCTGCAGAAGCCAGAAGAACTTGTCGGCCACCTCGCTGTCGGGCTGGCGCCGCACACATCAGCAGGAATGGTGTGCAGGATTATCGGATTCAGCAAGACACAGGGATTCTTCGCCCACCCATACCTTCACGCAGCCACAAGAAGGGACTGTGACGGAGACGAAGCCTGTGTCATACTGCTTATGGACGCATTCCTGAACTTTTCCAAAAAGTATTTGCCAAGCTCAAGGGGCTCAACAATGGACGCGCCCCTTGTGCTGACATCAATCCTTGCTCCTGCAGAGGTTGACGACATGGTTTTTGACATAGACATTGTCTGGCAGTATCCCATTGAGCTGTACGAAATGGCAATGCAGTACAAGATGCCATGGGAAATCAAGCTCAAGCAAATCAAGGGCATGCTGAACAAGCCGGAACAGTATGAGGGGTTTGGCTTTACCCACGATTTCACAGACATGAACGAGACAGTAAGGTGCTCTGCATACAAGACTTTGCCGTCCATGGAAGAAAAGCTCAGGGGACAGATGGAGCTCGCTGAGAAATTAAGGGCTGTTGACATGTCAGATGTTGCAAGGCTTGTGATTGAAAAGCACTTTTTGAAAGACACAAAAGGAAACCTTCGCAAGTTCGGGATGCAGGAATTCAGGTGTGTCGCCTGCAATGAGAAATTTAGGAGGCCTCCGCTTGTCGGCAAATGCACAGCCTGCGGAGGAAAAATACTTTTCACAATATCAGAAGGCTCTGTCATAAAGTATTTACAGCCCACAATCTCGCTCGCCAAGAAATACAATGTTTCAGCATATCTGCAGCAGGCAATTGAGCTCCTGCAGTTCAGGGTTGAAGGCGTGTTCGGAAAGGAAAAAGACAAACAAATGGGTCTTGGAGCCTGGTTCGGATAGAATTATTCGTGGTTTACGATAGCCTGCGCGTGCGGTATGCCTGCGATTGTTATAACGTGGTCCTGGGTGATGACTTCTTCCTGAAGCCCAATCTTGACAGCATTGGGGCCCACAAGGTTTACAATGTCTGCATTGCGGATAATATCGCCCACTTCCTTGTCAGTCCTTTCCTCGCCCTTGTAGAAGTCCCCTGAGAGGTCAAGCTGGCGCTCTCCCTCTTCAAACTTCCTTCCAACTAGGTCAGAGTCGCAGACTGCAACAACAGCCCTGTTCTCACGCTTATGTATTTTAACAATCATCGTGAAATTAAATTTTTGACTTCACCGGCTGCTTGTATCCGCACGCATTGCACTTCAGGAAGGCAAATTCTCCCTCCATTATGATGTCAGTGTCAGGCTTGCCGTCCTGCGGGCAAAGCACGAACTCATATGCGTACTCGCGGATTTTCTCATTTATCCTTGTTGCCGGAACCTTTGTTCCAAGCACAAGCAGCCCTGAGCGCAATACATCGCCAGGTGTAGCCAATTCCTTGAGAATGAACTTGAGCAGGTGCTCAACAGGCCTTCTGAGTGTGCCTGCTATCTGGGCAAAGTTACTGATTACTGTCTTGTTGCCCTGCATGTGGCCCTTTACTTTTGGGATTTCAAAGCGTTCGCGCTCCACGACAGAAGCAGGCAAGCGCTCCCTGGCCCTCTCTAGCAATTGCTCATATTCCATACCTTCGATAATCCGTTCTTGGTTTATAAAACTGTGTGTTTTGCCCGAGCAAAAGGTATTTATACCCTTTTGCCGCCTTCGTGCACAATGGTACTTGAATCCCTGCTTAACCCATTGCGCGCAGAGCGCCAGCCTTGGGTGCTTATTTTGCTGGGATTTCTTTATTCATCGCTTGGCATGTTCCTCAGCCTGTGGATATTTGAGGAGCAGGCAAGCATAGTGATGGTATTCCTCACGGTGATGGCTGCATTGCCGCTGATGTACCAGACCCTGCGCCTTGAAGAGGAAAAAGATATAATGGAAACCAAGGAACGCACGCTTCTCAAGGAGCACGCAAAGGCAATCACATTCTTCCTCACATTGTTCCTTGGGTTTGTTGTAGGGTTTTCAGCATGGTATGTCATACTGCCGAATGCGCTGTCGCAGCAGCTGTTCATGACCCAGACGCACACAATATCAAACCTGAACCAGGCAGTCACAGGCGCTGTTGCGCAAATCGGGCTGATGAACAAGATATTCCTCAATAATGTCAAGGTAATGATATTCTGCATCCTGTTCTCATTCATTTACGGCTCAGGCGCAATATTCATCCTCACCTGGAATGCCAGCGTCATTGGCGCTGCAATCGGAAACTTCATCAGGGGCCACCTATCGCAGGCAGCTGACGCAGCCGGGCTGACAAAAGCAGCAGAATACCTCCACGGAAGTGCGCTGAGCATATTGCGCTATGCAATTCACGGGGTTCCTGAAATTGCAGCGTACTTTATCGCAGGCCTTGCAGGAGGAATAATGTCAGTGGCGATAATACGGCATGATTTTGGCACAACAAACTTTGAGAAAGTGCTCCTCGATGCCTCTGACCTGATACTAATCGCGATTTTCGTGCTTTTTGTGGCGGCATTGCTCGAAGTTTTTGTGACACCTGCATTCTTCATTTAAATTACTCAAGAACTTTCAGCTTTCCAGGGCTCACTTCAAAAACATCCCCGCTCTGAAGGAGGAACTGGATTGCCTTTTCCGCATTGCTTGCGCCCACCTGCTCGATAACAGCATCAACATCTGCCCCTGCGCCTGTGTCAAGCGAGCGTATTGCATTCATCACTGTCTCGCTCAGCCCAAATGAGTCATCAACAGCCTCTTCTGTCACAGAATTTGGAGCCGGCTGAATAGGGGCTGCAGTGCCTTCTATTGGAGGAGCGGCAGAAAGCTCAAGCTTGCGCACTTCAATCCAGCCAAGGTCAGGAACTTTGCGGACAATTTCAGGAAGGACATACATTTCAGCGCCAAACTGCCTTGGCCTGCCGATTACAAGCACAACATCGCCAATCTGGACAGCAGCCATCTGCTGGCTTGGCTCAAAAGCCCTGACACTTATCCTGCCAGAGCCGTCATCAACCACGATTGTGGGCAGGCCCTCTGAGCTTGCAGAGACAGCCACGCCAAGCAGGTTGACTCTTGCAGCAGCAGAATTGTCTTTCAGGATAATATGGTTTGGCTTGAAGCCCTCTTCCTTGATATAGGTGCCTGCAAGAATGTCCCTTATCCACAGCTTCCGCGCAACCTGGCGCTTCTGTTGTTCTTCAGCCATATCCCCCGCACACACTTTATGGCTGCATTTTAAATAGATTTGTATCCGGCAAAGTTTATATAGTCTCACTCGCAAGTTTGGTGTGAAAAAGATGGTGAACTCAAGCCTTAATGAATATGTCCGGGCGCAGCTGCAGCACGGCTATCAGCCAATGGCAATACGCACAGCGCTGTTGCAGGCAGGCTACAACCCGCAGGACATTGACTTTGCACTGCGCATGGCAGCACAGCCATCCCGCAGGATTGAGATAAGCGGAAGAAACCTGGCAATCGCGCTCGTCGGAATACTCGCAATAGCCCTTCTTGTGTTCGCAGGATTTATCCTGTTTACGCCAGCTGCCAAGGACATCCAGCTCTCATTGCGCATTGGACAGACAGAGTTGAATCCAGGAGGAGACCTTTCAGTTACAGCAACGCTTTCATCAGCGCAAAAGCGCACAGTCCCTGTTGAGCTCTCTTATGTTGTTGTGGAAAAGTTCACGCGCAAGACAATTACAAGCAGAAGTGACAGCATTGACCTTGGGCTTAACGCAATTAACACGCAAAACATCCCGCTTCCGGAAGCAATTTCTCCAGGAGATTATGAAGTCAGGCTCACTGCAAAATACGAGAGCCTGTCAAGGATACAAAGCGCATCATTCACAGTCCAGCAGCCTGTGGTTGAGGAAGTACCGCAGGCTCCGACAGAGGAGCTGAAGCCAATTGAGGCGCCAACAGAAGAGGAAACACCAGAATGCCCGCCAAGCTGTGATGACCTTAACCCTGCGACAGATGACAGCTGCGTGCGCGGCGCCTGTGTGCACGTGATGAAGAAAAACTTCTGCGGCAATGGCGAATGCGAAGAAGGGGAAAACAAGCTGCTCTGCCCTGCGGACTGCGGAGCAGTGCAGGACAAAGAGGCTGTAAAGCAGGAAGCGATTAATAGGGCAATGAGCGACCCTGAAAAAGCAGCAATGCTTTGCAGCGGGCTCATAATCCCCGAGGCTGCAGACCCTTGCTTTGCAGCAATAGCAAATGCAAGCAAGAAGAGCGCATTGTGCCTTAACATACAGGATTTGAGGGCGCGCGACAACTGTTTGATGGAATTCGCGTTTAGCGGCGATTACACAGTCTGCGACCAGCTAAATAACGGCTATTTCATAACAAGCTGTCAAAGCCTTGCAAGGTTCTCATCATTCCCGACAACACAGGAAGAGATTGACCAGGAGATAAAACAGGCAAGCGAGTCAGCAGAGATACCTGCTGGATAAACTCATTCTTTCTTTATTGTTACACCCCTGACAACCAATGAGTAAAGTTCCCTGTCCAAACCGCTGCCTTTTCCAAATACCTGCCTGATTTCCTCATTTCCCAGCTGGGCAAGATGAAAAATAAGGGCGTAGTGGTTGCTGGCTTCCAGCAATACTGTTGTTGGCAGCAGCCCCACTGCCATTGTATTATTGCCTTTTACATTTAACTTTGCAAGCTTCTGCCCTGCGAGGCGTTCAATGGTTTTTTCAAGAGGCTGGGCGCCCTTTATTGGGAAAGAATCATCAATTTTGAATATAGAGCCAGGTAATTCTGTGCGGTAAATGCTTATATAACCAAAACCGCTTTCCTCTCCGATTTTCTTTCTAGTCTTTGGATCATAAAGAGTTTGCACGCTTCCGATACTGTGGTATGCGCGGTCAAGCTCTATTCTCATGTCTTCAAGTTGTATGCTTGCATGCAAAGGCAGGAAGGTATTTTTTGCCTCAATACCGAATATTTTGGCGCTGGAGATTGTTTTGTCTTTCAAACCATTTGTTTGAGCCCAGTCCTTATCGTAAATAACAGACATTCCAATGCCGTGCCTGTCCCAGGAATACGGCTCCCACCAGTGTTCGCGGTGCAACTGATCATTGAGCGCATAGAGCATAAGCAAAGGAAGAATTTGCCTGCTTATAACGATTTGCAGCGGGAAATGCAACACCGACTGAGTAGAAAGCAGCTTGATTCTATTTCGCTGATTGCATTATCAATTGCTCAAGCGCGGCAAATTGTTTCAGCATTTGGTAATTCCTTGAGAATTTGGGTGCGGGCGTGTAAAGAGTTACTGCAAATCCCTGGGTGTTTTTCAAAGCATCAAGAATCTTCACGTCATAATGTTTGCCTTTGCGACTTGCATATTGCCTTGCTTCCAGCCGTGGGCAATGAACAAGGTTTTTTATGCTTCCAATATGCAATATTGATGGTTCAAGCTTTATTTCACTCGAATTCCGCAATTCTGTATTAAACTTGTAATTTTGACTTCCAGGTTCAAATTTAAAATACACTTTTGGCCAGTTCATAAATTCTTCAAAGACCCGGGCAGGGACCCCTGTGCTTTGCTTTAACAACCTTGTAGCCTGCCGAACGAATCTTTTGTTGGCTCTATCAGCTATTTTTTCCATTCGCCTTTCAAGATTATCTATCTGCTGTATTGCCGCGTCAGTAATCTTTTCGGCATCCTCAATTTTCTGCTTGAATTCAGGAGAAACAGGGACAAACCCAGTCCAGCGCACGTATTTAGCGCCGGCATCAATAACCCGCCTTAGCGCATTTTGGCTTATTTGGTATCGGATTCCCGCCATGGATTTGAATAATTATCAAGGTCTTTATAAAATTGAGGAAGAAGCACGGTTTGCTTATTGACAGAACTATTTGTATAAACCGCTTGAAAAAGTGAAGGGTTTCACAACCTATTTAAACAATGGCGTCTTCTTACGCTTGAGAGGTGGTGGGGGATAAAATGACTACTAGAAAATGTGCACCTAGGTTTTTTTCGCTAAAATCAAACAAGAAGCAGAATGGTGTGGTCCTTAGGGTGTGCCCAGAAAGTTTAGAAGATATTACTAACCATTACGAATTTACTCTGGTAAAGACTACTGCTGACGGCAGACTTTACGAATCAAAGAGCACAGGAGAAGACCAGTCACCTCTCCCCTGGATTCGGGTTAAAAAAGACGGCGCAATTGTGGCATACAAGCCAAAAAGACCCGCATATATTACAGAATTAACACCTGCAAAAGCACGCAGCCTTAGAGAAGATGCTGAAAATTGGCGATTGATGCAGCTGTATGTAGGAGTGTACAGCGTCCCAGATCCAAGTCAAATCATTGGAACCCCAGAATACGCACGCAGTCACTAAGCAAAACCCCTGCCTTCTGCAAGGGCTTAGATCCTGCTGATGAAGCCGTGCCTTGGCTCGAAGATGTCGCCGGACTTCTTGAGCTTTTGGATGATGTCCTCGATTTCAGACTCATTAAGTCCCTTTGACTGCGCTTCCTTGACAATGTCCTCTATGGGGATGACCTTTCCAACCTTGTTCTCAAGATCTGCAATGGCCTCCTTGACAGTTATAATCTTGTTCCTCTGCGAGGCAGGCATAGAAGTCGCAATCCTGTCAATGTCAATCTGGCCGGTTTCCTCGTCCATTGCAACCTGCCTGAGGCAGTAGTCAAGCAGCTCAACTGCCTTTTTCGCGTCTTTTTTAAGCACTTTGTCGCGCAGGTGGAGCTTTGCAGATGCCTCGCTCAGGCGCACAAGCCCTTCAAGCTGCCTGGCAGAAATTGGAACCACCCTTGCGCTTGCCCCTGTTCCTGCGGAGGCGCGCATCTTGATGAAATATTCCTTTAACTCTTCAATCGCGCCGTCAGTGAGCTTTGGAACAATATTCTTGCGGGCATAAGCAATGTATTTTCTCAAAAATTCAGTTGTGAGAGGCGGAGTTTCAATGTTGTTCTGGTGAAGTTCAAGCATGAATGACGCGAGTTTCTCGTCTTTTTTCGCGTCAGGAATGTCCTTAATCGGGAAAATCAGGTCAAAACGGTTAATCAATGTTGGAGCCAGGTCAATCTGGTTGGCAACGGTCTCATAAGGGTCAAACCTTCCAAACTTTGGGTTTGCAGCGGCGAGCACAGTTGTCTCGCAGCGCAGTGTTGCCTGGATGTTTGCCTTTGAAATCGTGACGGTTTGCTGTTCAAGGGCTTCGTGCATTGCCCAGCCGTCTTCTTTTGCCATCTTGTCAAGCTCGTCAATCATGCAGTGGCCCTTGTTCGCGAGCACCAAAGCGCCTGCCTCAAGGCTCCATCCCTGCAAAAACTCGTCCTTGACAACAGTTGCTGACAAACCCGCGCCTGAAGCGCCCTTTCCTGTCACATACCTTGCCTTTGGAGCGACAATTGACATCCTTTTGAGCATCTGGGATTTTGCCGCACCAGGGTCTCCGACGAGCAAAACGTGGATGTCACCCCTCCTGACAACGCCGTCATCGTGCTTTTTCCTGACTCCGCCAAACAATTGCAAAAGCAATGCCTCCTTAACCTGGTCGTGGCCGTAAATGCTCGGAGCAATAGAGTTGACAAGCTTCCTGATGATGGCAGGATCCTGGGAGAGCTCCTTGATTTTCTGCTCTTCTTCAGGAGAAATGTTAATGTCACTGAACTCCTCCTGCACGCCGACAGTAGAGTTTGCCTCAAAAAGGAGGTCAAAGACAGTGCTTTGCGCGCCAGAGCGCGTGATGATTGGGACTTCCTTTATTCTGCCGGTCAGGATTATGCGCGCGCCAGGGTTTGTCTTTTTCTCGCTCAATGTGCTGACAAGGTCGTTCTTCAGGAATATCTTGAGGCGTTTTGGCTGCTCACCGCCGTCAAGCTGTTCAGGAACCTCCTCAAGGACAAGGCTTTGCGCGTCCACAAGCAGCTTGCTCAAAAGCCTGAACTTTCCTTTTCTGCCGCAGCTGCACCTTGACGGCTCCAAAAACTTGGTGTCCAATTGGAGCATGGATATTGTGTTTCCGCAGCTTGGGCACTCAAATCGCGCCTCTGTGACTTGCGGGCGGACGTCTGATTTCTGCCTGACGATTCCTTCTACCGCGTGGAACTTGTTAAGGTGGATAGAACGCACATTCCTAATCATTATGGCGCTTGATTCAGGCAGGTGGATGAAGCGCACAGTAAAGCCCTTGACTGCCTGCTGGCCTCCTGGGACATCAAACTGCTCTATTGCAAGCTCTGCAGCCTTCAGGACCTCTTCAGGAATTTCAAGAAGCGCGTCAGCAATGTCAGGGTCAAACTTGCTGAGCGCAGTGAACTCAACAACAAGCCACTTATTGCCTTTTCTTGACTGTTCAACCAGGTCTGCGTAGTAGCTCTGCTGAAAGAAATCATGCAATTTCTGTATCAGCTCGGTCGCGTCAATCTGCTTGGCTACTGCTGTTTCAGCCATATCTGAATACGAATGAGAGAGCATACTCCCTCATTCATCCACCCCCATCTTTTATACTATGCGTGAGCTTGACCAGTGGGCAGTGCTTACTTGCCCTTTACCTTCTTAAGGTTCTCAATGAGCTTGTCCAAGGCCTTATTGACCTCTTCCTCGCTCTTTGTGCCTGTGCAGACGACCTTTCCGTTGCTGAAAAGCAGGAATGTCGCCTTCAGGTCAGGCAGCTTGTAAACAAGCCCCGGAAACTGTTCCGGCTCGTATTCTGTGTTCTCAAGCTTCATTGCGAGCACATTCAGGTTCAAATCCATTCCGACGCTCCCTGCAGCGACGATGTTCTGGATGTTGACCTGGGGCTCAATCTTGATTTTAACATTGATTTTTTCCAAGGACTTTATGATTTTCCTGATGCTTTCGTGCACCTTGTCCATGCTCCTGGCGCCTGTGCAGACAATCTTTCCTGACGAGAATATGAGGGCAGATGTCTTTGGCTCCTTGATGCGGATAACCAGGCCTGGAAACTGCTCAGGATTATATTCAGTATTGCTGAGAGTTGCAGCCATCTTTTCGAGCGGAATTTCGTGCCCGAGGTTTGCGCTAACGACGATGTTAACAACCTTTATTTCGCGCTGTCCTGCCTTTGGAGCAGCTGATTTTGCCTTCTTTGCTGACTTTTTTACCATAATGTTCACACCCCCATTTCAGGTGAACTGTTTTTATAGTTTAAAAGGGGGAGTATTTAAATACTTTTGTGTTTAAATATAGAAGATACCGTGAATATACCCCCACCATTTCCTGTGGAACTCTTGAATCAGGCATTTTCATTAACAATCCTTTGCAAGTCAGAAAACTGCTCAAGGACGTAGTCTGCGCGGGTTTTGATTGAGTTCTTGTCTTCATCCTTTTGAGCGTGATAGCCATACTTTGCCCAGGCGGTTATGAAGCCGTAATTCTTGGCTCCAACAATATCCCTTATTGGGTGGTCGCCTACCATAAGCACATTGGCTGGTGAAGCGCGGCCCAAAACACCAAGGACATTCTGGAATGCCTCTGGCGAAGGCTTTTTTGTCTTGTCGTCATTCTCATTTCCAACAACGCGGTTCTCAAAATAAGGGTCAAGCTCAAGCTCGCAAAGCCTGTCAAAGACCTTCAGCCTGGGAGCATCGGAAAGAATTGCCAGCTGGATTTCCTTTTCCTTCAGTGCTCCGAGGGTTTCAGCAACACCTTCGTAAGGTTTCATTATCTGAGACTGCTTTTTCCTGTAAGCGACCTTTCCCATCTGCGCATAGCGCTCAAGCGAGACCTGGTCCTTGATGCCAGCCCACTGTGCAACGTGCCAGAAAAGCAAAGGGTCCTCCCAGGTGAAATTGCGGAATATTTCTGGAAGCATTCTCTTTGCCTCAACCATGTCAATCGGAAGGCCGCGGGAAATCATCTTTTCAATCGCATAATAAGAAGAATCCATCTTCATAGTCATGAAGTCAAACAATGTGTTGTCCACGTCGCTTACAATTGCTTCGATTGCCATAGAAAAAGCAAAAGAATGGTCTATATATAGCTGCGGGGTGAGAATAATAGCCTCAGTAAACCTTCATCCACTTTCTTAGGACGCTGCTGAGAATTATTGAGAATATTATGTAGCTCCATATCCAGCTGAGGGAGAATGAGCCGATTTTGATGACTTGTGTCTTATCCTGGACTGTCTCTATCTGCCTGACTGTCTTGTCCCTCACTGCCTTAATCGGGCTGGCATAGGCGCGCTTTGAGCTTATTATTACGTCCTTTGCGTATTCCTTTCCATTCACATTAAACGTGATTCCTGGCGCCGCATAGTTCCCTTCTTTGCCTTTGAATGTGAAAATCGCGATTCCGTCTGTCACTTCCTTGCTCGCATCGCCTGTCAGGGTTATTCCGTCAGGGGCTGTTGCATTGATAATTGTTGCCCCGAGGTTTTTTTCAAGCTGGACCTTGACAGAAAATTCCTGCCCTGGCATAATCGGCTCATACGCCAAGTGCGCGCTAATCCAGCCGAATATGATTATGATTGGAATAAAAGTGAAAATCATCGGGCGGAAAGACTGGGTCATGTATTTCATTGAGCTTTCCATCTGTTTTTTCTGGACTGCCATCATCTTCTCAGGATTGTCCTTCAGCTCCTTGATTTCCTTCTGCAATTCCTTTTGCTCATCCTTGAGGCGCTTCATCAAATTCTGGTCCGTGGTGTACTTTGTGATGACAAGGACGATTAGAGACATGATTATTGAGAGTATGAGAATGCTCCAGAAAGGCGGCAAAGGCAAAAGCCATCCGAAAAGAAAATCAAAAATTGGGTTAAGGAAGTCGAGAAAGCCCACTTTATCCACCCATGAACTTTCTCATCATAGGATTCATGCCGCATCGAGCTTTTGCGAAAAGCTCGATCAAAAGCATTAGTGCGGGATTTCCGCTTCGCTTCAATCCCGCTCCATAAACTGCTTCGCTTTGCATTTATCCTCCCATAAACTTACGCATCATAGGATTCATGTCCATGAGGTGCTGCCTTGCGATGTCCTCGTAAAGCCTGTAAACAATCATCACTGTAAGCAGGAGTCCTGTTCCGTTTGTCAAAGCGCCTGAAATGTCAGCCAGCCCTGAAAGGAATCCGACAACAATCGCGCCCATGAAAGTAAGCGGCAGAATGTAGCGGTCAAGGAGCTTCTCAAGCACCCTTTCATCCTTGCGGAAGCCTGGAATCTGCAAACCTGACTTCATTATCTGCTTTGCCTGCGACCTTGCGTCCATTCCTGATGTCTGGACCCAGAACCAGGAGAATACAACAGCGCCGCAGATAAGGAAAAGCATGTAAACAATTGAGTGGGCAATGTCCGAGCCTGTCAATGAGCCGCGAATAAGCTTTCCGACAATGTCAGGCGATGCAATCCACGCCACAAAACCGGTTGTTGGGGTGTTACCGACAAATGTGCCAAGCAAGGGGTGTCCCCAGCTTTGCAATAAATGCGCCCAAAGCTGGATGTTTGCCATAAGCGCTGAAATGAGAATGACTGGAATGTTGGATGTGTAAACAAAACTCAGCGGCCAGCGGATTCCGTGCCCCCTGATGCGGCCGAATGAGAGTGGAATCTCCACTTTCATGCTCTGCGCATAAACAGCAATCACGAAAATAATGACAGTTGACAAAACCATTGAAAGCATCAATATTGCTGTCTGCGGGTCTCCGCGCGCAAGGCTTTGGAACAGCGATGGAATCGCCCCTGTCATGATTTCAGGGTTGTTTGGCGAAGGCAGAGGCGACAAAGCACGGATGAAAACGCTTTGCGAAACTCCTGCTGCGATAAAAAGCGAGATTCCAGAGCCAAATCCCCACTTGCTCACGACCTCGTCCATGAACATTATCAGGATTCCGCCAAGGAACAGCTGGAAAACAAGCAAAAGCTGTATTGTAAAGTATGATGAAGTTCCAACAAGCGCTTCTGGCGGAGCCAAGCCGCCCATGAACACGTAAATCGCGCCTTCAAACAGCACGAAGAAAATGCTCATCAGCTTCTGGACTCCCTGGAATGTCTTTTTTCCGTCGTGGGTTGTCAGGTCAAACTTGATAAGCCCTGAACCGTTAAGCAGCTGCAAAACAATGCTCGCTGTGACCAGCGGGCCTATTCCAAGGCTGATAATCGATCCGAATGAGGCTCCAAGGATGATTGAAAGAATTTCAAACTGCTGCAGGGCGTTCTGCCCAAGCCCGAAAAGCGGGACAAGCCCCATCACGAAGAATAGCACAAGTATAATCATTGTCCACTTGAGCTTTTCCTTGAACCCAAGCTTTTTCTGGGTTGGCGGTGCAACCTCAGGAAGATTGTATAATACCTCTTGATACCAAGCCATTTCACTCAGCTCGCGCAGGCTTTGCCGGCTGGACTGATGCTTTTACATCAGGCTTGCCAACGGACAGTTCTCCGCCTGCTGCCTTGACTTTTTCAACAGCGTCAGGTGACGCTCTTTGAGCAGTAATCTTCCACTTTCTCCTTACCTTGCCTGTACTTAGCACTTTTGTGCAGCCAATCTTTGAAAGGTCAACATTAATCACGCCTGCTGTTTCTGTGACTAGCTTTTCAGCGAGGAATACCGGAAGCCTGTCCTCAAGGTCGCGCAGGTTGATAACCTTGTCATCGCTTACAGGGCCCTTGTGGATAAATCCGTGCTTGCCCATGAGCTGCTTTGCCCACAAGCCCGCTCTCGGAGCCTTGGAGTTTGCCTTCTTTCCGCTGCCTGCGTTTCCAGCCCCTCCCTGATTGCCTGAGCCCCTGTGATCAAGGCCCCATCCGCAGCTCCTTGTACCGCGCTTCTTTGTTATCTTCTTGCGCCTTTTGATTGTCATGTCAGATCATCCTCAAAAGCAAATCATTGATTTTTTCCTTTCTGTCGCCAAGGCCACCGCCCCTGCTGAATGGCATCTTGATTCCCTTCCTGCCGTATCCCTTTCGTGGAGGCGGGAGTGCATACCATCTTCCCTCACCGCGCTTTCTTGGCTCCATTTTCTTGAGAGTGTCATCAGTTACAGGGCCCCATGTGAGGAATCCCTGGGCTTTTACTATCTGGCCGAGGTTTGACGGGGTGTCTTCAACAACAGTTGCGTGGTGGCGCTTGTGCAGGTTAAGCTGCTCGAGCGCTCGCTTTATGTCGCCACGTATCCTTACCTGTCCTCTGACGCGGACTATTGCCAGTTTCATTCTGTCACAACCTTTCCTGCGACCTTTCCGACGCGCTCTGCGTGCTCGGTCTTGATTTTTGTCTTGGTGAGCTTTTTCAGGGCGTCAACAACTGCCTCGATGAAGTTTGTTGTTGACCTCAGGTTTCCGTCTGTCTTGCTCCAGACGTCCTTGATGCCTGCCATCCTGAGTATCTTTGCTGTTTCCTGCTCCATGCACAGCCCCTTGCCCTTTGGAGCAGGCATGAGCTTTACGCGGATTGAGCCGCACTTTCCTTCAACTGTGAACGGGATGCTGTGCGGTGTCTTGCAGCCGCACTGCCATGAACCGCAGCCGCGCGCAATCTTGAAAACATTCAGCTTTGCCTTGCGCAATGCCTTTTCGCGCGCAGGGACAGTGTCCTTTGACTTTCCACAGCCGACTCCGACATATCCGTTGCCGTTTCCGACAATCGCGACGCAGGAGAAGCTTGGCTTGTTTCCTTCAGGAGTCTTTTTCTGGGTTTGCTTGAACACCCTCTTCTGGCCTCCTCCGAACTTTCCCTTTGCCTGACCTATCATAAGCAGGTCATTCTGCATGTTTGGCAGGAGGACGTCAACCACTGTCGCTTCAAGTATCTTGAGGCCCTTGTCAAGGAGCTGGTCAATGTCAGTAACCTCGCCTGACTTCACCTTCTGCCCGATGCTTGTCGTTGGCTGCCAGGCTGCAACATTAACGCCGTCCTTTGGAGCCTCAATTGCCTCCTCCTCAGGAATCTCAGTAATGACGTCTTTTTCAACATCCAGCTTTACTACTTCAACAACTGGAGGAATTACTGCTTCTGCAGGCGCTGCTTCCTTTTCAGCCGGCTTTTCCTTCTTTTCTTCTTGTTTCTTCGGTGTCATGCGAGTACCTTCTTCTTGATTTCTTCAAGGTGCGCAGGCAGGTTTTCAGGTGAAAGCCCTGCCTTGATGTACCTGGTGAACATTTTGTTGTATTTCTCGGGCTGCTCCTTCATCTTCTTTGCCCATGCTGCAATGTGCTCCCCCCTTATGCGCTTTTCATCAGGCAGGACTTCCTTTGCGTGCGGGACATTAATTCCTGCATCAACAACCCCTTTCAGGGCAGCGTACAATACAGCGCCCTTTACAGAGACGCTGAGGCCGATGTCAAGCATTGCTGCTGTGATTTTCTTTGCCTTTGCCTTCTTTCCAAGGAGCAGTCCGCAAAGGTATGCTGCCGGAAGGTTGTTCAGTGCGCCTTTCCAGCCGAGCTTCCTGATTTCATGTGAGTGTGCCGTGACAAGGACCTTGTCCCCAGTCGGGTGGAATTCAACTATCTGCAGCCATATGTTCTTGAGCGAGCGCCTGACAACAAGCCTCTTCTGGCCGCCCTTAAGCAGCTTCATGCGTGTCTTGTAGTCTGTCTTGCCAACCCGCTTCCTGCGGTACCTTACCGAGTATGTTGGTGATTCTTTCATTGTTTCACTTCTTGACAAACAGCTCCTGTTCCTGTAGGAACAGCTTCAGGTGGCGGATGCTTCTGAAAAACCCGCCCTTTGATTTTGCATACATTATGGTGAATGTTTCCTGGGTGATAGTCCCGTGGTCCCTCAGGCGCTTGAGCAAATCGCGCTGGAGCCTGACAAGCCTCATCCACTGAAGCTTGTCATCTGCCCTTGCATTTGCCGAGCCCTTTCTTGAGCCGGGTCCTGTGCGCCTGCTTTTGCGCTTCTGGGACATGGTGTGCCTTGTGCGGAACTTTGCAATGCCCTGTATCGGGGCTCTTGTGATTATGCCTTGGTTTATGAGCCTGCGGATGTCAAAATTGGTGATTGCCTCCTTTATCTCAGTGAGCTTCTCAGTGTCAAACTTGATCCTCTGGGGGGAGCACTTCATTATCTGTGCTGCTAGGCGCTTTTGAAGTTTCATACTTTTCTGGTTGTAAGGACCCTGTCCTTCTCCTCCTTGTCTTTCTTCTTCTGCTCCTCTTCACTTACCTTTTGCGCGAGCTCTTCTTTTGGCTTTGCCTTGACTTCTTTCTCCTTGGCCTTGGTTTCCTTTTCTTTCGCAGTCTTTGCCTTTGCTTCCTTGCGTCCGGCAATGCTGTCCTGGATTGCCTTGAGCTCTGAGTCAACGTCCTTGACATTAAGCACTTTTATGCCGAGCTTCTTTGCCTCTGTGAGCAGGGCAATCTTCCTTGGCAGGCCGATTGTGCTTCCGAGGATTGCGCCCTGTGTCTTTGAGTTGAGCTTCTGGAGCTCGTTAAGCGTGTGGATAAGTATCTGCTCGTATCCTGACGGGCTCAGGCCGTATGCCTCCTTGGGGCTTCCATAGCCCGGGTTGGCAAGCGCCCTGTGGCCTGCAAAGCGGTGGCGCAGCTTGCTGTGCAATCCGCGCGGCCTTCTCCAAGGCAATGGTATGCACGCCCTCTTCTGGTAGTCCTCCCTGAGGAAGTTGGGCTTCTTGGCCTTCAATGCCTTTCTGAGCTTGAGTGATTGTTCCTTTGTCATCTCGCCAACCTCATCTTATGCCAGCTCCTTTGCTGGCTTTTCTGTGATGTATATTCCGTCCTGGAATCTCCTTGTGTCCTTGTTTGACTTGAATGTCAAAAGCTCAAGCCTGCCAGCTATCTGGCCTGCGAGCTCGCGGTCAACTGCTGTGACTGTGATTTCCTGCCCTGCAACCTTCACGTCAACCCCTGCCGGAATTGTGAATTCGCGCGGAACTTTCTCGCCGAGGAAGTTCTTGAGCGCAAACTTGCTTCCTGATATTGTGATTGTCATTGGGAAGTGCCCTGAGCACAGCTTCAGCGTGTACACCCAAGGCTGCTGGACACCGCGGACCATGTTTTTCAAATGAGCAAGGAAAGTGAAAAGCATTTTTTTCTCGCGCTTTGTCGCCTTCTTTGCTTTGAACATGACTTTCTGGCCTTCAACAGTGATTGAGACTCCTGGAGCTACCATTCTCCTTGCGGATTCGCCCTTTGGCCCCTTTACATTGAAGTTGCCGTGGTCAATTGTCACAGCAACGCCCTGGGGCAGCTCCAATGCCTCTTCAAAGTCGATTTTCATTTTTAGTAGCAGAAGGCGATGAGCCTTCCTCCGAGGTTCTTTTCCTTTGCCTGCTCGTGCGTCATGAGCCCCTTGATTGTTGAAATGATGAGCACTCCAACACCCTTTGCAGGCAGGAACCTCTTCTCAAACTTTTCATATTCGTCCATTGTGATTGCGAACCTTGGCTTTATGACCCCGCACTTGTTGATGTTGCCAAGCAGGTTTACCTTTACAACCCCGCCGCGGGAAGCAGTCACTTCCTCGGCAGCGCCGACGTAGCCCTGCTCATTGAGTATTGTGATAACTTTCTTGATGACATTTGAAGCAGGGTGCATCAAGTACTGCTTCTTCCCGATCTTATCATAGTTCAGGATTCCGGACAATGCGTTTGCAAGTGGGTCGTTAAGCATTTTGTTTCCTCATGTGTACTTCTTGAATCCGATTTTCAAAGCCATTTCGCGGAAGCAGTGCCTGCAAAAGTTCAGCCCGTACTTGGAAATGTGGCCGCCGTACCTGCCGCAGTTTTCGCACCTTGACGATACAGTCATTCCAGTGCTGCGCTTCTTTGGCGCATTGTGCTTCATGTACTTCTTCAGCTTGACGGGCTTTGCCTTAAGCTGGACGAATGCCTTTCTCCAGTCCTTTATGGTCATTCTGCTTCACCTACTGTGACATTGAAGTTCTTCTGCATGTATTCAATCGCCTCCTCGCGCGTGACAAGGTGCCTGCGTGGAACTTTTTTCTGCCTCAGGCGCCTCCGCTTGATGCGGTATCCTGGCCTTTCAAGTGTCACGCAGACCTCGAGGCCGATAATTCCGATTTTTGGATCATAAGCGACACCAGGGATGTCAATGTACTCCTGGATTCCGAATGAGATGTTGCCGCCTTCGTCAAACTGGGTCGGCTTGAGCTTGTTTTCCTTTGCCGCGAGCAGCCTCTTGAGCAGGTCAGCAGCGGTCTGCTTTCTCAATGTGAGCTTGCAGCCGATTGGCAGGCCCGGGCGGAGGCCCCAGTTGGGAATCCTCTTCTGTGTTATTGTCTTGACAGGGTCGATTCCTGTGATTGCCTTGATGAGGGCAACACCCTTCTCAAGCCTCTGAACGTCTTTGCCTGCACCTATGTTCAGGGTGAGTTTCTCTATCCGCGGCTGTCTCATTATGTTTGTCATGCTTTCTTGAGTATTGTGAGTATTGGCTTGTCCTTGCCGACCACAAGCGCGTATTTCTTCGCTGTCGTGATTGGCTGGCTGTCCTGAGTCACTGTGATTTCATCGCCATCAACCTTGTCAAGCACGCCGATTGTGCCGATGTGCTTTCCACCAAGCAGGTAGATGAGCGCGCCTTTCTCAAACACGAGGTGGTTTGCTATCTTCTGGCTCGGGACTTCAATCACAAGGGTGTCGCCTGTCTTTGCAGGGTTCTTGTCAGCGATGATGTTCCTGCCGTCGTTAAGGTTGAGCTGTATCCTTCCGCCCGGGATTGATGTCTTGTTGATGACCTTGCAAATCTTGAGGCCTGCCTCGTTCTTCGGGATTGCCAAAAACTGCAGCCTTCCCTTTGTGTCAAAAACAATGCGATAATATTCGTTTGAGCCGGCGAGCGTGATGCTGTCAAAGAGTCCGACAGGCGCCTTGAGGTCAATGACACGCTTGCCGTCAACAAGTATCTTGTGCGCGTGCAGGATTTTCTTTGCCTCTGCAGCGCTCTGGGCGTGGCCGAGCTGCCTGAGCACAAGGGATATTGGCATGCTTTCCGAAAGCTTGTGCGCGCCTGGCAGCGGCTTCACTATGTACTTGGTTGTCTTCCTGAGGATTGCCCAGCTCTTTGGCGCGTTAAGGCGCTTAAGGTGCCTGCTCATTGTTTTTTCTCCGCGAACCTTCTCTTGTCAGTTGTGTCAGGTTCCTGTATCAAAATGTTTGACGGGTGGATTGGATGCATTGCCTTGCTTCCGTCCCGCTTTGTGAACTCGATTCCTGTGATGTACACTTTCTGCTTCTTGACATTGATGCGGTCAACCTTCCCTGTCTTGTTTCGGAAAGAGCCGCGCATTATCTTGACCTTGTCCCCTGTCCTGAGGCGGATGGCGCGGCACTTGTGCTTCTGTTTCAGCTCCTTTGAAAGGTGGGCTGATACAAAGTCGCCCTTGATGTGCAATGGCGCTTCGCGTACGTAAGTGCGCTGCTTGCGCGTTTTCACGCTTGCCCTCCACGACTTGTTCCATTCTGTCATGTTTTCACACGATTATTGATGCTATCTTTGCGATTGCAGGCCAGCGCTCTGCAACTTCCTTTGCCACAGGGCCCTTTATCATCGTGCCCTTGGGGTTGCCGAACTCGTCCTTGAGGACTGCTGCCGCATTGTCTGCGAACTTGACTCTTGTGCCATCAGGCCTGCGGAATTCCTTTTTCTGCCTGACTATGACCGCCTGCACGACCTGTTTTCTCATTTCAGGCTTGCCCTCAACAACAGAGGCGAAGATTATGTCACCTATTCCTGCGGCCTCCATGCGCCCTGTGCGGGTCTTGTGGCCCTTGACTGCTATGATTCTCAGTATCTTGGCGCCTGAGTTGTCACATGCGTGGACGCGCGCGCAGTGCGGCAATGGCCTGCCCATGTGTGCTTTCATGTACTTCATGTTTTTTCCTCTGCTTTTGCAGGCTCTTCCTTTCTTTTGACCTTTGCTTCCTGCATAAGCGCTGCGCGCTCTGCAAAGAGGCGCTCGCTTCCGACCTTTTCGGTTATGACAAAGTGCTTGGTCTTGCTTATCGGCCTGCACTCAATGATTTTGACAATGTCCCCTGCCTTTGCGTTCATGCAGTCAGGGTTGTGGACGTTTATCTTTGTCTTTCTGCGCTCGTAACGCTCGTACTTTGGCACATAGTATCTGCGCTCCCACTCAACAATCGCCGTATTCTGCGCGCGGGCAGAGAGGACTGTGACTGTGAACGCGCGGCCGTGCGTCTTAACGGTCCCGTGCTTCGGGCAATGGTTGTCTTTGCAGGTTTCTGCCATTGTTTTTCCTCACCTGATGACTATGGTTTCTTGTGCGAACCCCATGCTGACGAGGAGGTCGCGGACCTTGCTCTTGTGGTCGCGCTCCGCTGCTGGTGTGTCACCGCCTCCGCCCTGGAGCTCAATCCGCCCTTCTTTGACAGTTCCGCCGCAGGCAAGCTTTGCCTTCAGCTTCTTGGCGAGCTGGTCAAGGTCGATGTCGCTGATTCCGGTGATAATTGTATATTTCTTGCCGAACTTTTTCTGCTCGATTGCGATGGTGACCTTTTGGGTCTCCTTCGCAATGCTTTCGCATACGCAAAGTTCTTGCGGCAAGCCACACCGCACGCATACACTCATTTCTTGGGTTCCTCCACTTGTTTTGGTTTGATTGGTTTTTGCGCAAGGATTGTTTCAATCCTCGCGATTGTCTTCTTCGCAACCCTGAGCTTGCGCGGATTCTTCGGAACAGTGCCTATTGCAACCTGGGCGTTCTCTTTCATGAGCTCCTTCCTGAGCTCGAGAGCCTTTTCCCTCAGGTCTGACGGCTGCATTGCTTTCAGTTCCTTGAATTTCATTGTGATACCTCTGCTGGTTTGGCAGGCTCTGCCTTAGGCGCTTCCTTCTTTGCCTCTGCAGGGGCTTTCTTTCTCCTTGCGCGCTGCTTCTTTGGCACTTCTGCCTTTGGCGCTTCCTGCACAGGCAGCTCCTTGCGCACTTTTATGTCATCAACGAGATTTGCCCCTGGGGGCATGATTGCGACCTTGACTCCGATTGTTCCAGCCCTGAGTGTTGCGAATGTTGTTGCGCGCTTGACCTGGGTGTTTGCGACGTTTCCGCATTTTTTCAGGTAGCCCTTGTAGAAGCGCCATGACTTTGCGCGTGCGCTTGGCACTTTTCCTGAAATCCTGATTTCAATTCCCATTGCGCCCGCATTCATAACGTCCTGCATTGTCTTGTGGCCGATTGCCTTGAACTTCTGGATTCCAAAGCGCTCAATTGTCGAGGCAATGCGTTCTGCCACGATTTGCGCGTCAAGGTTTGGCTCAGGAACCTCTGCAATCTCAATCTGCGGGTTCTCGAGGTTAAAGCGCCTCTTGAGTGTGTTTGTGAGCTTCTTGATGTTCTCCCCTTTCTTTCCGACAACAAGGCCGGGCCTTGACGCGAAGATTATTATCTTCTCTCCGAGCGGGGTCCTGACAAGCTTTGTCGCGCTGTGCCCTACATTCTTCAGGGTCTGCTCGATGTACTGCTGGATCTGGAATTCCTTTACGCGTTCTGCGATGAATTTGCGTTCAATCATTTCTTGACCTCTTTCTGATCTGCCTTGGGCGCCGTGACCTTGCTTTCAGCCTGCTTTTTCTCTGCAGGCTTCTCAACAGCCTTTGCGGCTGGTGCTTTGGGCGCCGCGGCTTTTGCCCTCTGTTTCTTTGCCGGCGCTTCTTTTTGCTCTGAGAGTATGATTTCAACATGGGCGCGCTTTGCCTGCCTTCTTCGGTGGCGGCCGTAGCGGAAGCTTGTCGGGCCGCGCTGGGCAGCGATGTGCTTCACGACGAGGTTTGCAGTGCTCAATCCCTTGAACTGGGCATTTGACTCTGCGCTCTTCAAAAGCTTTAGGAGGAAGTAGCAGGTGTTTATTGTGAACCTTCCTGCAGCCATTCCGTGCTTGTGGCCTGTGTCGCCGTGGAACCTTGTCATCGGGACAGGGCGCTTCATGTCAACAACATCCTGCAGCATCTTTTTTGCCAGCTGGACATTCTTTCCGCGGATAAACTTGGCAACCTCATACGACTGCTTGTACGAGACAGGCAGGGCTACACCGACTGCCTTGGCTTCGTTTGCCGATGCCTGTGCCGTGTAGCGGTATGTTGTCATCTTTATCTCACCGAGAGCGATGCGCTTGACCTTGTTGCCCCGATTCCAGGTGCTGAGTGCGCGACCTTTCTCCTTGTCTGTGCGAATTCGCCAAGCCTGTGACCGAGCATGTCTGGCTCGATTGCGACAGGGAAGTATTCCTTTCCATTGTAGATCTTGATTAGCCTTCCAAGCATTTCAGGCAGGACAATCATGTCGCGGCACTGTGTCTTTGGGTCTTTCTCGCCTGCGCGGAGGTTGTCCAGGAATATTTTTTCCTGCTCGGTGAATCCGCGCTTTATCTTGCGCCTCTCGCGGGCTGTCAAAAGCTGCGTGAACTGCTGAAGGTCCATCTTCTTGATCTCATCCAGCTTCTTTCCGCGGAAAACGAATTCTTTTGCCATGTTTTATCCTCTTACTTCTTCCTTCCAGTGCGCCTTGGCCACATCTTTCCGACCTTTCTTCCCGGCGGTGCGAAGTGTCCTACTGGGCGCTGCTTGGCCTTTCTGCTTGTCCTCTTGTTTCCGAACGGGTGGTCTACCGCGTTCTGCGCTGCTGCGCTCTGGCGCGGGTAGCGCTTGTTCCTTGCGCGCGCCTTGTGGTGCCTTGTCCCTGCCTTGAGGAACGGCTTCTCCACACGGCCGCCGCCTGCGACCATTCCGATTATTGCGCGGCAGTCAACCGGCAAATTCTTCAGCTTCTTGCTTGGAAGCATGAGTGTGACAAACTGCTCTGTTTTTGCAACAACCCTTGCAAAAACTCCTGAGCTGCGGCAGAACCTTCCGCCGTCGCCAGGCTGCAGTTCAACATTGAAAATTGGAGTGCCTTCAGGAATGTCCTTGAGTGCGAGCACGTTTCCTGGGTTTATTTCCCCGCCTGCACCCATGGTGACCTTGTCGCCGACCTTTGCGCCCTCTGGAGCGATGAGAAGGGAGATTTCGCCGTCTTCATACTGGATTTCCGCCATAGGCGCGCTGTGACCTGGGCAGTGGACAAAGTCTGTGATTGTGCCTGTAATCTGCTTTGCCTCAGGTGCGCGCATCTTTGCGTCTCCCTTGAAGCGGAAGCTAAGCGAGCGGTATGCCGGACCGCCCTTTCCACGCGCCTGCTGTATGAGTGATTTTCCCATTTTACATCAGTCCGAGGCTGGTTGCGATGTCAATTGCAGGGCTTTCAGGCGCAAAGCGCACATAAGCGCGCTTCTGGCCGCCGTATATCAGCGTGTTTACGCTCATAACCTTTGCCTTGAACAATTCCTCAACCGCCTTCTTTATTTCCTGCTTTCCCGCCTTGATGTCCACGACAAAGAGCAGCTTGTTCTCTGCCTCCATCAGGCGGATTGCCTTTTCGCTTGAAACAGGATACTTGATTACCGCTGTTGATGCCATTGGTGCCTTTCTCATTGGAACAGCTTCTCCTTTGCGATTTTGTCAATTGCATTTGCAGTGAAAAGAGTCAGGCGGCCGGGCACTGCGCCAGGCGCGAGCAGTGACGCGTTAAGGCGGGTGACTTCTGCAACATCAATCCCCCCTATGTTCTTTGCTGCCTTGACAAGCTTGCAGTCCCCGCCGACAACAATCAGCGGCCCTACTGCTGTCCTGTACTTTCTTCCCCTTATCTTTCCCTTGCCTGCGCGTATCTTCTTTCTCGAGGAGCGCTCAAGCTCCTGCTCGAAGCCGAGCTTTGCAAGGGCTGTCTCGACACTCTTTGTCTTGTCCAATGCCTCAAATTCATTGCTGATTATGAACGGGTATTCCTTTGGAAGTGCGTGGCCGTGCTCAAGCACAATCTTCTTGTCAATTGTCGCCGCCATGGCGCTCCTGATTGCCTTTCTGCGCTCCTTGTCATTTATTTTCTGCCTCCAGTCCTTTGAGGCGACAGGCGGGTGGGCTCTGCGGCCTCCGACTGTTCCCGGAGCGAATGCAGCGACCCAGAACATGTTTGTTCCGTTCCTGTTGAGAATCTTCCTTGGAACCCTTGAAATTCCGTGGCCATAACCGCCGCGGTAATCGCGCCTTCTCCTGGAGAGCTTTGCGCTTGCCTTCTTTCCTGCGCGCGGGTCACATGAGTACGGCTGGCGATCGTGGCTCCAGATTACCTCGACAGCGCGCTTGATAATATCAGGGCGCACCGGCTCTGAAAACTGCGCAGGCATTTTCTTTTTGCCTTCATCCACGTTTGCCGGAGATTTGACTGAAAGGTCCATTTTACTGCGGTGAGGAAACGCTGATGTGCGTTATGCTCGGTGCCTCCTTTGGTATATGCTTGTTCGGGCGCAATGGCGTCGTGAGCTTGATGAGCCTCTTTGCAGGGCCTGGCACTGAGCCCTTGATGAGGACATACTGCGATGAAACAAGCCCGTAGTGCATGAATCCGCCTGCTGGGTTGATTTTCAACGGGTCCTCGCCAATCTGGACTATCCACTTGTTGTATTCTGTGCGCTGGTTGTATCCCATTGCTCCTGCGTGCGCGACAGGCCAGTTGAAGTTTCCGTGCCACGGTCCGACAGATCCTGGGCCACGCTTTGTCTTTTCTGACTTGTGCGACCTGATTGAGACTCCGAAGCGCTTGACAGGTCCTTGGAACCCCTTTCCTGTGCTGATTGAGTGGCTGTCCACGTGCTGTCCTGCTGCGAAAACATCTGTGATTTTCAAGTCCTTTCCGAGGACACTCTTTGCGTATTCCAATTGCTGCTTCACATCGCCGCCAATTCCGACTTCAAACACTTCAGGAGTTTTCTTGAGGCGCGAAAGCCTTGGCTGTGTGTGCACGAGAAGCCTGAATTCCTTGTAATCCTCTGCCTTGAGAGAATCAGCTTTTGTCTTGAGTTGTTTTGGAATGGGAAGAACGCGGGAAAGGTCTTTGTCTTGCTTTTCAGCCCAGATTTGGGTTGAGAGAACGAGTCGGTAGTTGGAAGGCCGGTAACAGCGGATACCCGCGACCCTCATTGGCGGGCACTCGACAACTGTCACCGGCATGGCAATGGGGTCGCCCTTTGTGGCGCTCGTCGCCCTGTTATCGGTGATAATCAGGTGGGTCATGCCGGCCTTATAGCCTGCAAAACCCAATGCTTTTGCGTCCTTTCCCTTATTCCATGTGCGAATCCTGGCGTGGGTGGAACTAGCTCTCTGGCGGTGCCAGAACTGCATTGTTCCCCTTCTTGGTTGTCGAACGCGTGGCATAGAGCCTTGTGTCTTTTGTGCTGTTTCCTGATGCGATAGAATTACCGCACCCTATATCCCGACCGAAGTGCCTTTTGGCGGAGTTTTTCGAGAATCCCAGTTGGTCCCACTCTACTGACGATGTACTGAAAAACTCCTTTTCAGGCTAGTCAGATTTGCTTGAGATTCAGGGGGCTATTTATAAAGCTTCCTGTCGAGGGAAAATGGGGGTGTTAACCTATTTAACATCTGCCTTCTTTTCGGGCTTCTTTGTTAAACTGACTAACCTCTGCTTTTTCAGGGCATAATTGACAGGATTCTTTATCCTCGGCGAGAAACCCTCTGCCCCTGGCTCAGAGTTTGCGCCGCAGAAAGAGTCAGGGGTGCAAACACCCATTCCAATCATATACGCCCTGTTTGTGCAGTTCGGCGGCAGAGCCTGCTTCTTTTGCTGCTGGTGATACCTTAATTGGCCCAGGAAATACTGGTCCCTCAATGGCTCTGGATTGCGCTTGTTCCACTCGGTAAGGTATGCCTCAATCTTGTCATAGCCCCAGCCAAGGCTTGAAAGGAAATTAATCATGAGGAATGCAGCGCGCTTTTTGCCGTCCTGCAATCCTTTTGCGATTTTCTGTATGCACGGCGGGAAAAAGTTTTCTGGAACTGCTGAGAGCGGTATTGCGAAATCATCTTTCTGCCTCAGGGATTTTGGCTTTTCTGTTAACATTGACGCAGGAGGATGGTAGTCAAATGCCTGCACAAGGAGCTTGCTCGCCTCTCCTGGATTGATGTTTTTCCTCGGAAGGAAAGCGTGCTCGACAGAGACTTTTTCTGCCACTGCCATTGACTTGTCAAAATCCATTATTTTTTTCGGGTTTAAAGGGATTGAGACAAGCCCGGATTTTTCGTTGAATGAGTACGGCATCCTGTACATGTGCCTGCTCGAGATAAGCACAGTATCTATAGTAAGGAGCTCAAACGGGTCAAGGCGCTTGTTTTTCATCAGCTCAGAAAGCTTTTTTCCTGTCTTTGCCATTATTTGCGAGATTGATTCTGCCTCGAGCATGCGGCTTGCAAGGTGGTTTCTTATCATTTCCTGCAAATATTTCGCGATTTTCCTCGGACCGTCAGGAAACAACAGCTTTGTGTCCTCATTATGCACTTTTTCAGGCAGGGCTTCAAAAGGAACTGCTATGTGAAAGCCGTGGTTGCCTGAGAATTTCACACCCATATGCTCAATTCCGTGGTATTTCAGTGCGTGGATAAGAAGGTCAGCTGCAATCTGGGAGTAATCAAGCCAGGGGCAGTCAATGTCAAGAACAAGGTCCCAGCCTTTTCTGAGGTCATCTAATTCCTGTTTTTTCATCCCTGTGCCAATCTGCAAGGGATTGTGCCACAATTCCTCAGAACAGTGGAAGCTTGTTGCGCCGTTTTTCGCAAACTCTAAGACATCGTTTTCATGATTGAGAACATCAGGACGCTTTCCAAAGCCCTTGTCGCCGTACTTGACAGCGATTTCCTTGTCCTTTGCCGCTTCTATCATCTCCTCCTGTATTTCACGGCGCTTGTAGTGCTTCAATAAAGTGCTTAAATGTATCATCCAACTCCCCCTGGCAGAACGCTTAAGAATATCCTATATATAGTTTGTGTCAATGGATGAACTTGACCAGTGGGTTGAAACGCTTTGTGAAGAACAGCCCTGCATAATAGTTGAAGGATATAAGGACAAGGCAGCATTGCAAAAACTCGGTATGGAAAATGTTGTTTCTTTGCGCGGAAAGCCAATGTATAAAGTGGTTGAACTCGTGGCAAAGCTATGCGACGAGTGCGTGATTTTGACAGACCTTGACAGCGAGGGAAAAAAGATTTATTCTGTACTGAAGGCAGAATTGCAGAAGCACGGCGTGAAAATTGACGACAGGTTCAGGAAGTTTCTTTTCAAGGAGACTGATCTCCGTCAGATTGAGGGATTGTTCAGGTTTATTCAGCGCGGCACCATGGCGACGCCTGAATGAAGGACTTTTGCGTCAAGCCCTGCAGGGCGCTTTCCGGGATTGAAGCCGGAAAGGGTTCCGTGGCGGTTGTGCCAGGCATATGCGATTTTTGTTGTGAATTTTATCTCGTTAATCCCGTCTTTTCCTTCCTTGAATGCAAAATCATTAAGGACATCCTCCTGAAAATCCTTTATCAGCTCCTTTGACTCGGCTATCTCAATCTTGTTGCGATAGTGCAGGGGTATGGCTCCGATTGTATCAGTTGTCGACTTGTCGCCGATGCTTGCTTCAACCTTTGCAACAACAAGGTCTATCACTGCCCTGTTGTTTGGAAGGAGGAATTCAACGGTTGCCGGATTAAACTGTTTTTCAATGGCCTTTATCACGTAAAAAGCCAGCTGCCCTGTCCTCCAGCTGCTCCTTGGCATGTCCATGTTATTGTAAAACTCGTAAAAAATATTTCTGTCATCGTACTTCATAATCTCAATATTGGTTGTTCTGGTTGAAATTGCCGCGTTTCCGCAGCAGCCGCATTTGTTTACACGAAATCCGCCAGGAATGTCATCAAGCATGCTGATAAAATCATTCCTTATCTTCCTGTAAAGGGTTTTGTTGGCTTGCGGAGTAAGAAAATCAGAATCTGGAAGCTGTATTACATATATCGGCTCGTGGCTGTCGTCGGCACTCATCGCCACGAAATCAATGTGCGGTATATATAAAACTGCTGAAACAAAGTTCATAACATATTTAAACCGGCTTCGGGTTGTAGTGTTTATGTGGAACCAGATTAAGACAGTATTGTTATTGGGGCTGATGACAGGGTTAGTCCTTGGCATTGGCTTTTTGTTTGGCGGAAAATCAGGATTGACAATTGCCCTGGTCTTTGCAGTGCTGATGAACTTTGGAATGTTCTTTTTTTCCCACAAGCTCGTGCTGTTGATGTACAGGGCCAAGCCTGCGAAGAAAAGCGAGTATCCCAAACTGCACCATATGATTGAGGAGATTGCGCGCAAAGCAGGAATGCCAAAGCCAGCGCTTTACATTATTCCGACTCAGACTCCAAATGCATTTGCAACAGGGCCATCGCCCAAGAAGGCGGTTGTGGCGTGCACAGAAGGAATACTTGGCTTGCTTACTGATAATGAGCTCAAAGGCGTCCTTGCGCACGAAATGGCGCATGTCAAGAATAGAGATATGCTAATTGCAACAATAGCAGCAACACTTGCAGCAGTGATTTCATATCTGGCTTACATGGCGCGGTTTGCTGCGCTCTTTGGCGGCGGAAGGGACAGGGACAATAATCTGGGCGGAGTGCTTGGGCTGCTTGTTATGGCAATACTTGCACCGATTATCGCGATGATTATCCAGCTTGCGATTTCCCGTGCCAGGGAGTACCACGCTGATGCTACTGGTGCGAGGACGATTAAGGATTCCGCGAGTTTGGCCAGCGCTTTAAGCAAGCTCGAGCACGGCTGCAAGGCTAATCCAATGCGAGGCGGCAATCCAGCAACAAGCTCGCTGTTTATCGTCAATCCGTTTACAGCAGGAGGGCTTGTATCCTTGTTCTCGACACATCCGCCGACTTCTGAGAGAATAAAGAGACTGCACGAATTGAAAGTGTAAGAATTATTTGCTTAAATGTTCTATTCTTTGTTCGAGTTCCGGCAGAAAACTGTTTTCAATTTCTTTAATCATTCTTTTTGCATACGGGTTATCTTGCACTTGCTTTAATCTTAACAGGAGTTTTTCCACTGCGGATTTCCATTCTTTAAATAATTGCGAAAGCGCATTGCGGGCTGCTGCTGCCAGTTCAGGCTCATCAGAACGCCTGGTCTGTTCTTTCAAAACAACGAATTCTTTAGGGAAAGGGTAAAAGTTCATAATCCAATCAGCGTTAGTTGGGCTTGGCGGCATTTCAATATTCTCAAGATGTTCGCGTGCCTTATTTAATTCCACATAACAAAAGCGGGTTGCTTCCAAGAATTCCTTGTATTTGTCAAGCTTTTCCTGAATTTGGGCATATCTCGGATCAATTTTTCCAAGTAAAGGAACCAAACGCATTGCACTTGTGAAATTCTTTAGAGCATCATCAATCTTTCCGAGTTTGAAATTGTTCGCAGCAGCTTCAAGCATGTCTTCAACGCTTTGGTGCTCTTCAGCAACAGCCTGCTGCATTTTAGGAGTCAATTCCGCAAAAGAAGGTCTTTGCTTCAGCCCAACATAATATGCAGAAGCAAGCGCAATAACGCCAATCACTGCTTTCTTGAACAGGCTCCCTGTTTTATTGTCAACCATTAAACATGCTTTCGGAGATCTAGTATAAAAATCTTTTCTATAAATTCTGATATTCCTTCTCAACAGCAGAAAGAATCAAAAGACTGAAAGAATTGAAGGTTTAATGCTTTCTTGTTGTAAACCAGTTGATAACCAAAAGCAAAAGGCTGATTCCATACAAGACTCCTGCGGGAATAACACCCATAAGGAATACTCCGAGAAGGCACTCTTGGTTTGCGTGCTGCAGGCAAGACGGCAATGAGATAATTGAAAGCAGGAGAACCAGTGCAATGCCAATCAAGATGAGAATGACGCTCCAGTTTCCAAGCTTTGTCTGCTTTTGCTTTCCAAGTTTTAGCAGTGCAATTCCTGCTGGAAAGAATGCAAGAGCAAGGGCAATAGAGCCAAGAACGCCTCCAAGCAAGACCTCTGACCAATAAACGCCTATTCCAAAATATTCTGCGCGCGAAAACTCTCCGAATATGTTTGCACCGATATTGCCAACAACCCACACAAGGCCTGCAAGTATAACAAAAATGCTTGCGAGCAAATACCAGTTCTTGTTCATAAAGAATGCAATATTATTCCTGCTTAAAAATGTTCACTTTAAAGTCTATTTCTTCCGCAAAGCTTATATATTCATAGTATATACTCTGGATATATGACTACTGAGATGATTACGCTGAAGCTTGAGGACAAGTTCCTGAAGGCTGTTGATGATGTTGTGGAGAAAGAGGGATATCAGAACAGGACTGAGTTTATCCGCAATGCCCTGCGGGAAAAGCTGGATGAGATAAAAATGAAGAAGGCAATGCTTGAGCTCGCCCGGCTTAAGGGCGCGGCAAGAAAAAAAATCAGCGCTGAAGAATATGAAAAGGCGCGCGCAAGACTTTTAATTAGTCAGGCTTAACCAATTCATTAAGCAACATTACAACTTTGGTAAATGCCTGTTTTTTAAGCATGGCAATTGTTTTAAGAACAAATGACTTGTTAATTTTCGCAATGCTCTCTGCCTTGATAGTGCTTATGTCATAAAGCTTTCCGATTTCAATATCCTTCTGGTCAATTACGAGAGAATATGGCGTCTGCTTCAGGTTGCTTGTTATGGCGCAAATAACCACGTCATTACTTGCCTTGTTGAACTTTTCATTTGAAAGAACTAGAGCAGGCCTGATTTTACTGCCTGACGTGTCAGAGAACGGAAATGGCACAAGTACAATATCGCGCTGCTTCATAGGTACTTTTTCCACACCTTTTTATCTTTTGGATTATCCCAGACGTCCTTCAATGATTTTTCTGCGAGCATCATCCAGCCTATTGTTTCCTTTCGTTCGCTTTCTTCAAGGTGTTTTGCCACTTCTTCCTCTTTTTTCAGGAGAAGCGTGTCCTCTTTCTCAATTAGGACAAGCTTTGTACCTGGATTGATGCCGAAACGCTCCCTGACCTTCTCAGGTATCACGATTTGTCCTTTTGATGACACACTAATCACGTCTATCATATTCTCACCAGTCTTACTGGTAAGAATGAGCTTACTTATTAAGCTTTCGGTTTCTGATATTCCTTCTCAACAGCGTCCTTAATCGCTTTTGCTTTCTTTTCGCCAACGCCTTCGACTTTCTTTAGTTCTTCTTCAGAGGCATTTACAACGTTCTTTACAGACTTGAAGTGTTCGAGAAGTTCTTTTGCAAGGTTCAAGCCGACATTTGGAAGAGAAGAGACAATGTATTCCTGCTGTTCCTGAACTGTTGATGCGCGCTTTTCTGCATGCGGCTGGAATGTTTCCTTGCTCACTGCCTGCTCTCGCTTTGCAATCGCGACAAGCTGTGCTGCAGTGTCTTTCGCATCCTTTGTGTAGATTATCGGGATTCCATAGCTCACTGCAATTGTCGCGAGCATTCCGCGTATTGCATTCGGGTGAATATTCCTGACCTTGAACAAGTCCTGCGAGCCCTCGACAATAATCACAGGGCGGTCATAGCTCTGCTTAATGTTCTTTAATTGGTCCAAAAGCCTGCCGTCGATTATACTTTGTGCAAAATCCTCAACTGTCTTGAATTCAACAGCGCACCGCGGTGAAAGAACATAGTCAGCGACATTAAGCATCTCAAGCTTTAGCGAAACTCCAAGCTCAACAAGCTCTTTCAAAACACCAGAGCCTTTTTCCCGGTAGTCAGCAAAGACAAGAGTTGGCTGTTCTGGCTTTTCATATTTCATCAGCGGAGGCTGGCTCGGAAACCTCTTTCTCAAATCAGTCCTTAATTCAGCAAGAACCTGGTGCATTTTTCTTTCCTTGTGATGCGCGCTCCACCTGTAACCTTCATCGCGCGTGTTCTGCGCCATTAAGACGACAACTTTGCCTTTTTCCTGCCTTCCTGTGCGGCCTCTTCGCTGGATTGTGCGGATTGCAGATGGAATCGGCTCGTAAAATATGACGAGGTCAACGCAAGGAATGTCCAATCCTTCCTCTGCGACAGAAGTGCAGATTAAAACATTGTACAATCCATCCTTGAACTGCTCAAGCATCTCAATCTGTTTTTTCTGTGACAATCCAGTGTCGCCTTTTTTTGCCTGCCCGACAAAAATTCCAGCAACAACGCCCTTGGCTTTCTCAATTTCCTCTTTTATCTTGACAGCAGAATCCCTGAACTGTGTGAAAAGCAGAATCTTGGCGTGCTTGTTTTCTGTGATTTCGCGCGAAACAATGCTTCTGGCAATGGCTAATTTCGGGTGCTCAATCTTTTGCTCGATTAATTTCTGCGCCTTGACATAAGCAGAGCGGAAATTAATGTCCTTGACAAGGTTTTTGACTGCCTTGACCTTTGAAGTTTCAGCTTCCATCATAATTTTATCGAGATATTTGAACAATGTAGTGCTTCCCTGGCTTTCCAAAAGCTCCAAAGCGTGCTGGACTTTCATTGCCTCTGCTGCAACAGACAATGCCCTCATTGTCTCAAAGTCGCGCTCGCCAGCAGCAAGCTTGGCGTGCAATTCTCCCTGCAGGAGGAGCATTTCCTTTTTGCTGAAATAATCAACAGGCTTTGTGAATCCAAGCTCCCTTAATGACGCAAGCTTGCTTTTTATGCAGGCATCAAGGAATTTTTTAACATCCAAAAATTCAGGAGGCAATGGCACTTTTATCCACTGAACCTCTGTTTCCTGGACGTAAGGCCGGACGTCAGGGTCTGAGTCAGTGCGGATTTCAACGCCTTCAATGAACAAATTCTTGCACACCTCCTCAATTTTCAAAGCATCAGAGCCAGGAGATGCTGTCAAAGCGAGAATTCTTGGGAATTTTGCCTTTGAATTGTACTGCTTTGCTATGAAATTATAGCTGTAATCTCCTGTTGCGCGGTGTGCTTCGTCAAAAACAAGCAAAGAAACATTTGCAAGGGAGATTTTGTCAGACATAATGTCATTTTCCAATCCCTGCGGCGTTGAGAAAATCACTTTTGCCTTTTGCCACATTTCCTGCCTTTTCGCAGGAGGCACTTCGCCTGTGAACAATGCAAAGTTTTCCTCAGGCAATTGCATATTTTCCTTGAAAGTCTGCAAATGCTGCTCTGCCAATGGCTTTGTGGGCGCCAATAACAGAATCTTTGAAAGCGGAAAATGCTGCAGCCTTTGAGCGGCAAGCATGAATGCAATCGCTGTCTTGCCCATTCCAGTCGGCAGGACAACAAGCGTGTTCTTACTCGCAGCTGTTGAAAGAATGGTTTCCTGATACAGCCTCGGGGTAAATCCCTGCGCGAGCATGGGAAAATCCCAGAAAGCCAAGTTTAAAAGGCTTACGTAGGCGCTGAAAGGTGTCCAGTGGGTTTTATCCTATGGGCTGCAGTGTCTTCAGGGCTTCAAGCCTCGTCTGGGCGTCAATGCTCTGGCCCCACAAGTGCCAGAATGCCTTTTGCATCCAGTTAATCCACTCAATGTCCTTAATTTTGTAGAAAATGAATGTTTTTTTCTTGAGTTCGCGGTGGTGTTGAGGGGAAAGAACTTCCTTTATGCTCACCAATGAATCATCAACTATTACAGCCCTTAATGGCTGCTCGCAGTGCCTTACTTCAACAGCATCCCAGCCAACGCGCTTGTTGATGTCAAGGATTGCATTTGTGTTTTTCAATGACGTGACATCAACCCTTGTGATGACTTTTATGCTGACTTTTTTCCTTGCGAGGCTTTCAAGGATTTGCTTTGTGTTTGGCCCGAGCTCCATCCAGGAAAGGTTTCCTGAGAAAAGCAATAACTGCTGTTTTGCGCCTTCAAGAAGCTTGTCATAGCGGGTTTGCGGGTGGGTTGAGAATTCCTTGTATTCAAGGTATGATTCCCTTTTGTCAGGGCTTGCAAACTGGTAGATGTCAAAAGGGGAAAAGTCCTCCTTCTTTTTGCCGTGGATAATCCTTTGCAATAATAATTCCTGGTATGCGCTTCCTTTTGCGCGGTCAAGGGCGTTCCAGTAAACGACTTTCAGCGCGCCCCTGCTTCCTTCCCTGAAAGTCCTTGTTGCTATCAGCCCTGTTTCCTTTGCAATTATGTCTATGTACCTGTCTGCTGTACGCCAGTTTTTCTTTATTGAAAAAGCAACCTCCTGCACGGCCCTCGGCTTCTGCCTTATCAGGTCAATTATCTCATCTGTTGTCTGTTTGTTTAGCATATACAACACTCTGCCTATTTTTTGTACAGTAAAAAGGATATTTTCTACAAGTATATATACATTTCTATGAGGGACACAAAAAGATACATCATCACCGGAACATCGTGCAGCGGAAAAACAGCAACGTGCAAGGAGCTTCTCGGGCTTGGCTACATTGTCATGCCTGAAATGGCAAGAAAGCTGATACGCGAAGAAGAGGCAAAAGAGCACGGCGACCTTCCGTGGAACAGCAAAAATATGTTCCAGACAAAACTTTTTGTCAGGCAGGAAGCACTTGAATACCAGATAAAAGACATTCCTGAAGTTATACTTGACAGGGGCTTGATTGACAACCTTGCATATTGCAGGGTGTATGATGTTGACAAACTTGACAACGCCTTTCACAGCACGCATCTTGACTGCTGGAACAGGTATGACCTTGTGTTCCTTCTCGAGCCACTGCCTTTCAGAAATGATGCGCAGCGCCGCGAAACACCTGAGCAGGCCCAGCAAATCCACCAGGAAATAATCAAGGCATACAATAAATTCGGATACAAACCAATGCACGTTCCTGTTGAGACGCCCGAAGAAAGGGCGATGCACATAGATTGGATAATTCAACAACACAAGGAGGGATGAAAAATGGGAGGATGTTATGACAGTTCGAGGTATTCGGAATGCAGTGTGCCTGCATGGAAATCAGGGGTGAGTGAGGGGCTGACTGAATTTTTCAGAAGCCAGAACACTGAGAAAATAGTTGCCGCATACCGTACATTTTTTGAGGCAAACAGGGCGGGATTTATCCAGGTGGTGCTTGGGCACAAGGGAATAAAAGAAGCGCCAAAGGAATTTTCTGACATCGAGTATGAGGTAAAGCTGGACATAAGGCCTGTGGCTGAAAAACAAGGGGCAAAAGAGCCGTCAATCGCAGACTATCTTGCAGCGTTTGACTTTCCCGCAGTTGGAAACGCAAGGTTCCTGAAAGACCCTGTTGATTCTATTGCAGAGGGCACAAACCATTTCTTTGGCTCAGGCATTGAGGAGCGCCTTGTAGTAATAGAAAAAATGGGCAAGACATACCTAAAGGAAAAAAGCCAGCCATTGCAGTTAAAGACAGGGGTTCCGCATGAGCAGCTTGTCATAAAGAGGACAGAAAAGCGATATCCTGCGACAATGGAAGACATTTTGAAAAAAGTGTCTGAAGTCCACAGGGGCGGAGGGGATTATGCAGGAAACATCCGCAAGGAAAAAGGCGACGCATTCATCCTTGACAATTATGACGGCAGGATTTATTCATTTACCATAACCCGTGCGCACCTGGCGGGAAAGGATGACATACAAAGGCAGCTTGAAATCGAATATGCAGGCTATGTCCCTGGATTTCATTCGTTTGAAAAGGATTCTGAAAAGCAGATAGTCGCAGGAATGGTTGACCTTGCAAAAATGTCAGCGTTCCTGAGCCACAATGCGCCTGTCAAAGGGGGCTGGAGGATGGGGCTTTTCCCAACAAGCCAGAGAAAGTATGACTTTGTCAGCGGAAAAGCTCCAAAGCGGCTCAGCAAGGCGCTTATGTCAACGCTGCTGAAGATGGAGGAAAAAGAAACTGTGGAGACAAAATGAGCCTTTTTTTCATTTCAGGCCCTCACGGCGCAGGAAAAACAACCCTTGTCAAAAAACTGCAGGAAGCCTGCCCTGAGATATTGGTTCCTGAACTGAAAACAAAAACACCCGTATTCCACACAAGCCCGCTGGAAAGGATTACAATGAAAATCTGCCAGCGGTCAATTGAGAACTTTGAGGCGCTTGAAATCGCAGAGAACAGCCCTGGCAGGATTGTGCTGGCAAACAGGTGCATTTATGACGCACTTGCTTACGCAGAAGCATATTTTTCCCTTGGGTGGATTAATGAAAAACAGCTGGAAGACCAGAAAAATTATGCGCTTTTCGCTTTTCCCGGGAAAGTGCGAAGCCCAAACGCAATTGTCCTCAACCCGCCTTTCTCAACAGTGAAAGACCGGCTTGGAAAAAGATGGCAGTCAGAGCCAAAAAAATGGAAAGAGGAAAACATTGATTACTGCAGGGCTGCGTGCAGCGCCTATGCTGAATACAAAGGGCACCGCAACATTATTTATTTGAAAGAATCAGATAATATTGAAAAAACAGTTTCTTTGTTAAAATCAAGCGCTCCTGATCCACTTCTCCTTGTGGATAACATAGCTTAGGAGCAGGCCGATTACGTAAAGGACCACTATTATCCTCCTGTCTGTGCCAATGCTGCCTATTATTATCCCAAGCATAACCGCAAGAGTCAGGACCGTGATATAAAGCGTGTTCCTGTGGCGCCTTATCTTGTCATACCAGAACTTTCCGAGAATTGCGCCAATGATGAAAGCAACAGCGTAAGTGACTCCAACATAAGCGCCCCTTGCAGAAAGGTAGAACGCAATTATCAGCAATGCGCCTGCAACGTATTCAAGCCAGAAACTTTCCCATTCCCACTGCGCTTTTTTGTCCATTATCCCACCATGTAGTCAAACGCGAGCCAGCACAAAAAGCCGATTACCAGCGCGAGGATGACGCTCCATATCATGCCCAGCTGCGCGACAAAATACAGCAAAAGGAACGCGAGCAGGGCAAACAGAGTGAAAATAAACACAAACCCGTAAATCCTTGAGGCTGCAAAGACATGCACGCCGTCCAAAGGCGGAATCGGGATGATGCAGTACAGCGCGAACAAAAGGCTGAACTCAAACATCCCTGCGAAAAACACAGGTGCGATAAGCTGCAAAATGAAAGCGATTACGACAGACGCTATCGGGCCTGAGAACGCAACAAGCCCCATCTGGAAAATGCTTGCACCATAGCGCCACTCGCCAATGCGGTGATGCGCCAGGAAGTGCGCCTGCATTGCGCTTGCAGCCAGGATGATGACTTTGCCGTTTGAAAGCAGGACGCCGAGCACGCAGGCAAGCAGTCCTGCCCACCATATCTTGTGCTCAATGCGGTAGCCAAAGAAAAGTCCGTACAGCCTTTGGGCTGCGTGGTGGATGAAAACAATAACAGCAATCATTATAGCAGAGAAAATAAAGTTCTTCAGGCCTGAGCCAAAGTCAAAATTTGCCGCGCCCCATTGCGTGAAAGACCATATGAACGCGAAAGCAAGGACGAGGATGATGAAGTTGTTCCACTCTGTTCTTGAGAAAGGAAAGTATCTCTTAACCTTGTCCTTATAGTTCGCCCAGCTCATGCGCCAAACTCATTAATTTGAGTATATAAATCATTCTGGTGGCTGCGGCGTAGAGACACTCATTGCGAATTCGGCTCGTAGCTGCACTCCGCTACGCTCCGTTTGCTCCTCGCCTCATTCAGCAACTTGGAAACTATAAGAAAGTGTTACCCGCATCTCATCCTTGATTAATTGCATAAGCTCCTTTTCGTGGCCTGCGCCGACTATTGCGACTATTTTCTTGTCAGGGTTGTTGTTCATCAGGTAAGCGAGGTTTTTTGCCATAACCTCGTTTCTTTCTGTGACAAGCACTTTGTAGATGTTCGGGTAGCGCTTCTGCACCTCCTTAATCATTTTCGCGATTAATTTCTGGCTTGGAACAGTGCTCAGGTCAAAACTGAACTCGCTTTTCCTGAAGATGATGCCCTTGATTACGTCTATGAACAGGCGCCATTTTTCCTTCCAGGTCATTGTCTGTGAGAAGCGTTTTAGGGTGATTTCAATGTCCTGGTCAACAAGCGCAATGTCTGCCTTTACTGCTTTTGCGGCTTTTATCGCCTGCAGCATCTCTGCTCCAGGCTTCATTCCGACCTTTTCGCCAAGCTTTTTTTCAACCCAGGCGCCGATAATGCTGAAAAGCCATCCCTTGAAGCCAATGCGCTTTATGTCCTTCCAGCTTGTTTTTGCCTTTTGCGGGTGGAGCAATGCAGGCAAGCGCTTCCTGTCAAGCTCCAAAGCCACAATTGCCGGCTGCTCTTTCAGAATTATGTTTGTCACAGCAGTAACGCTCTCTGCTGCAATGTGAGACGTTCCAATCAGCGTAAGGTTGCGGTAATGCATGGTCTTTTGAGAATTGCGCGGTTTATATAACCTACTCTTCATAATTAAACTGCCGCTTTGTGGTTGTTATGAGGTCCAGAAGGTAGTCTGCCAAGACCTGTACGTCACTGTCATTTGTCCATCTTTTGACAGTTTTTAGAACTCCTGAAATCCTTGTAAGCTCAGTATCTGTTGCCCTAATCCTTTCCACGCTGAAGGTCTTAATTGTCTCCGAATACAGTTCAATATCATCGGATTTCACGTCGTTTGTCTTTTCAAGAAGAAACTTGAGGTCTTTCAGGCCTTTTAATATCTCACTTATCATGGTTCTTTTTGTAGTCACCAATGGCCTGCGACGTGTGGTTGTTCCTGCCATATTCCCTGTGTTGTTTTCTGCCATTAATAAACATTCCTCTATAGCCAACACAAAATTTATATAGCTGTGGCGCTCTGAATGACACTACTGCTCAAGAGGGAGGATAACACATGCTTAAGATGAAGAAAATCTCGGACACATTCGACATGAAAGTTTTCACTGACACTGGCGATTATTTTGGGGATATTGAAGAGGCGCTTTTAACGCAAAGCAAGGTTTATGGATGGCGGGTCAGGGCAACAAAGAATTCGTTCCTGAGCAAGGTTCTTGGAAGCGCAAAGGGAGTTGTCGTTCCGCACCAGCTCGTAAAGGCAATGGGCGACATAATGATAATCTCCAAGGCGGCTGTACCAAGCTATTCGGGCGAAGAAGGAGAAGAAGCTCCTGCAGAAGCTGCCTAAAAAGAATGATTTTGTTCTATTTTTTTATCTTGAATTAGCGGATGCGCCAGCCGGGATTTGAACCCGGGTCCCAAGCTCTTACCGACCTTTTTTTGAGGTCTTGGGAAGCTCGTATCCTGCCGCTGGACTACTGGCGCGAAAATTTCACCAATTATTTCGGTATTTTTGCCGTTTGAAGTGCCTATGTTGAGTAGGTATTTTTTAATCTCACTCTGATGCTGCACCCTAATTGCATGGGGTCCGCCAAGCGAGACCTGAAAACCGAGCAGGGCAAGCGCGTTTCTAACGTCGTCAAGCAATGGCTGTGACATATTCTTGAATTCAATAATGTGCCGTTTTCCAAACCGCTCTTTTTTATGGATTCCTCCGTCTGTGTCGATTAATCCGCGTACGCACCGGCTGAGGAGAGTTTTATCCGTCCAAAACAGTTCTGGGATGCGTGTATGATCTCCTTTTCTGCCTGTTTTCAATCCTATTTCTTTCAGAGCTTTCACCACCAGTTTTGAATTCAAGATGACGCGTATGGTTGAATGTGTGTGTCTAATTCTAGGTTCTTTGCCAAATAAAGTCTTGATGAGTTCTGCTACGTGTGCTGCATAACCCACCTCTTTATAGATGTTCAGAGTTATTTCCATTCCCTTTTCGTGAAGGTGGCCATCGCCTAAAATGATGCCTACCAATTCAGCAAATGAGGGGGTTTTCTCAATCCCTTGGGTGATGGTGAGTACGCGATCAATATTCATTGTCTTGCAAGCTTTTATCGCGCCTTTCGTTTGCCCCCAGCAGCGTGGCAGAATTTTTCCCATATCAATTATTCTTCGAACAGCAGGTTTCTCACTCATTTTAGCAAGCAGTTTCATCCGCGATTTTGGAAGAGTGCACCGCTCAAGCCTCCAATCAATGCTAAGCATTCCTTCAGAAATTCCCAGTCTTGCCGCAAATTCTTTCCAAGTTAAATTATGCTCGTCTTTTATGCTTTCAAGAAGCTTTCTTTGGAGACCTTTCGGAAACTTTACCCTTTCATCGACGATATAGCGCCCCACAATCTGTTATTGACAGCATTCTTATATAAACCTTCCTACCACTAGACCAGTGACCTGTGGTTCGATTCCCGCACGCCGTATCCGCAGATACAAGTGCGGACCAGACGGACCGCAGTTCGTCGCTGCCCGCACGCCGTATCAGGTTGAAAATTACTCTGTAATATCTGCAACTGTTGCATTATTCAAATTTATTACATCACTGACTTTAAGTTCAAGAAGTTTTGTTCTTACTCCCCCGCCGCCATAGATGTTTTCATATTGTGTTAATTTTTTGTCTAAGAATACTTTCATTGCAATTTTATGGTAGACCATGGGGGTTGCACCAGGCAGATATCCTGAATATTGTTCTGCTTCTGCAAAAGGGACTAATCTTACTTTTTTTGCATTTGCAGCCGCCCTTATTTTTTCAAAGCTCAGCTTACAGTCTCCTGGAATAATTGCCAGAATAGGTCGATTATCTTGATCTAAAACTACTAAAGATTTTGTGACCCTTTTAAGCTCAATTCCTGCTTTTTCAGCTGCATCCGCAGTGTGTATGGTTTCAGGTTTATCAACGAACTTATGCCATATTTTCTTTTCTTGAAGATAACTTTCTAAATCCATATTTTATGTGCTGATTAGAATCTATAAAAAACCATCGAAATGCTATTTTATAGTTATTATTCCTTCCACGGCTCAACTGTCGCGTATAATGATTCTATGCCTTTTCTCAGTGAGCGGCGCTCTGTTATTTTGTCATGGGTGGCTGGGAAGATTACCCAGCGCTTGTCCATAGAAGAGTTTGGATTGACAAAGTAGACGCATAAATGAGGATACTTGACGAGCTCTGGCCAGTTGCTTATCAGGAATTCAGCGTTCTCTTTTGTGTTTGCTGTGACAAGGACAATGTGCTTGTCTTTCAAAGAATCAAGCTTTCCAAGGTCATTGAGCTCTGGCTGGACTATTATAAACTGGCTTTTCAGCGTGCCTTCAACAAAAACATCAACATTTTCAGCGTCTTTCTGGATTGAAGTAATCTGCCTGGTCATAGCGTCCTTGTTTTTGACATACTCGACAATCCAGTCTTTCAGGACGTCTTTTACTTCTGCCATATTATACCCTCTTTTAGCTCAAATATAAAAATATTTCTAGTATACGGAATAGTAACATTTATATATTAGTATAATACTTTGAAATACCCCGTAGAGTAGTAAATCAGTACTAAAACGCGCGGGAAAGAGAGGTGCAGAGATGAGCGAAGAATTGCTGATGCGCAAAATTGTTTCTAACTTAGTAGAGCAAACCAACGAGATGAAGCATGCAGAGACTGTCTCAAACGCAGACAACTTCAGGAAAATTTTGCCGACACTGATTGAGCGCGGCTTGGACAACATCAACCTGTCCATGTTCAACGAAGTCACAAGGCGCCATGTCCTGAATGTGCTCGGCGATGAATACCAGCGCAAGGGCAAGCTCAATGATGCGGTTAAGGCGTTCATTCTTGCGGGCAACAAGGCAAAACTGACCGAGATAGGCGAAGACTACGAGCGAGTTGCCCTTTACAGCAATGCAGTTGACTGCTACAACCTGGCAGACAACCATGTCAAGCTCATGAGGCTTGGTGACAAGTGTCTGGAAGACGGAAAGCTCGGAGACGCAATCAAGGCGTTCAGGGCGATAAGCAATGTGGACAAGCTTGCAAAAGTCGGCGAGGAATGCCTCGTAAGGGGCAAGTGGGACCACGCAATTGAGGTCTTTTCGGCGATAAGGAACCCGGCAAAGCTGGTCCACGTCGGAGACAGGTGCGTCAGCGACAACCAGCTCGGCTACGCGCAGAAGGCGTATGAGCTCGCGGGAGACAAGGAAAAGCTCTCAGCGCTCGGCGATGTCTGCCTGCGCGAGAACCTGTTCACAGCAGCACTGCATGCATACAAGCTTGCGGGCAATGAAATGATGATACAGTTCATAAAGGAAAATTTCGGACACCAATTAGGGTGAGATACAATGCGATGCACGACACACAAAAGGGAATTTGACGGCGCCTGCAACTGGTGCGGGAAAAAACTCTGCGAGCTATGCATAGCAAAGCAGGAAGGCAGGAAGATTTACTGCGAGCACTGCACTATCGCACTCATTCCATTCAAGCGCGAGAAGCTTCCGGCTCCAACGCCGATAGCGAGGCCTCTTGAGCAGGTGCAGGAAGTGGAAACGCCGGAAGTCAAGCGCAGGTTTGTGCTTGGAAAAGACGGATACTTTGAACTCAAGTGAGGATTGATAAAATGGACGTTGAGAAACTACGCAGGATCAACATGCTCAGCCACGAACTCAAGAAGCACGGCATGGCAGACTCCTCGACAGATGCATACAACCAGGCACAGCAGATGGTGCAGGTCATACCCAAGACAAATTCAACTCCGCAGGAAAGCGTGGTCATAGAGGCAGCGCCTGCTGCAGAGCCATTGGCTGCAAGGCAGTTCCAGATTGAGGTTGACAAAATCCAGAAGGCGTTCTCAGAGGAGCTTGACGTCATCCGCAATGCGATGAATCAGGTAATAATGGAAGTGAATTCATTGCGCGAAGACCTGTCAAAAGCCCAGGCAGCACAGCCGCCGAAGCAGAAGGAAAAGCAGGTTGAGCTCAAGACTGAGGTAAAGGTATCGCACCCAAGGCAGGGAGACTGGAAGCCTGGCGATGTGGACATTCAGAAGATGTTCTACTACGGAAACAAGAAATAAGCAGAAATTAATTTTTACTTTATTCTGTTATTATTATCTGAATTACTTTAGAACTTCTTGCATTGTTCGTCAGGACTATCTGCTGGCCGACAAGGTTTTCAATATGCTTGATAACATTGATCATCATAACAGCAGGCTCTGATGCCGGCGACCCTTCTTTTTTCACGAAGAATTCCTTTGGAGCATCACCTGTCCTGTCAGGAATAAGCTCGTACTGGCTTCCGCTTTGGGTTATGGCAATGATTTTCATCAGTCGTTTTCTACCCTTGGCGCGAGAATAAAGCTGAGCAGGAGCCTGTCAACAACCTTGTACTCAAGCTTCAATGGATAGTCCTGGTTGAAGCCTATGCTCACTGTGTCTGCCAGTTTGCCTGCCTGAATCATCTTCTTGAGGTATTCAATCGAGTACTTTGCCTTGACCTTGGCAGGGCTTTCTGTCGTGACCTTTGTGTCAGTGCCGTGGCCGATTTCAATGTGCGCCTTGCTCAAGTCGCCTTCTGCAGAGACAGAAAACTTATCAGGCTCTGCTGAGAAAGTGACTGACTCAGCGACAATGTCAGCATCCTCAATCGCATCATTAAGCACAGAAGAGGCAGTGGTAATATTGACAGGAAAAGTCAAATTCGGGACCCTTTGCTCCTTTTCCTCAATGTCAATTATTGGCAGCGAGAAAGTCCTAGTGGTGCTGCCCTTCAGAGTTACCTGCAGCTTGTTTTCGTCGGTAACCATCAGGGTAAGGATGTCATTTGCCTTTACCCTTCTCAATACCTGCTTCAGGTTTGCCAGGTTGATTGCGAGGTCTGTCTCCTTTGGAACGTCAAACTCAGTGAATGCGCTTGAAAGGAGCTTGTAGACGACCATTGCGACGTTCGCAGGGTCCATCGCTATCATTTCAACGCCGTCTTTTGAGATTTTAAAGCGCGCTTCGTTGACAAGGTCAGAAATTACCGCTATGCTGTCTTTAAGATATGTTGGATCTGCCAAAACAAGTTTCATTTGCTCTCCCCCTTAACTCCTCTGGAATGGTTAAACCTATATAAATTTTGTTATTTTATGGCAAACGACGCGTTTTATTGTCGATTGTTCGTTTGCCATAACCGCCAGACATAACATTTTTTATTAATTTCTTATGCCTGGCGTTTTTAGACAATTTTTACTTTTTGGCCTGTGACCAATGCGTGGATATTCTTGTTAGCGTAGCCTATTTCCTTTGCCAGCGATATGAATGAGTCCATTTTCTTTGGCTCGCCGTGGGTCGGGATGATGTGCTTTGGCTTTGTCATCATTATGAATTCCCTCAAATCCTCCCTGCTTGAGTGGCCTGAGGCGTGGATGTTTGTGAAAAGCCTGACGCCCAACTGCTTCAGCCGCTCGTCCATTTCAGCCCTGTTTTTGATGTTGATTTCAGCAGGGATTACTGAGCACGAGAAAATCACGTGGTCGCCTGGCTCAAACTTGAAATGCAGCTCGCCGCGGATGATTCTTGAGAGTGCTGACTTGGGCTCTCCCTGGTGCCCAGACATCACCAAAAGATATTTGTCCCTTCCTTTTGCCTGCACTTCCTTCAGCTTTTGCTCGAGCTGGCGCCTGTACTTCAGTATTTCCGCATCTTTCTTGAGCTGGGTGATTCCTGCAGCGTCAGCAGCCCAGCTGTATTTTGCGATTGAGCGGCCCATAAAGACAACTTTTCTGCCCATTTTCTTTCCAAAATCAGCTATGCACTTTAACCGCGCAATGTGGCTTGCGAATGTTGTCACAATCACTGCTTTTCCCTTGCTCTTGATTCCAAGCAGGACATCGTCAAGCATGTCGCGGGCAATAGCTTCTGACGGAGTCTTTCTCGGCTCCCGTGCATAAAGGCAGTCCTGGATAAGCGCGAGTATTGCGCCTTTGTCGCCCATATTTGTGAAATGCTCATAATTCGGCTTTTTTCCTATTCCAGGATGGTCGTCAAGCTTGTAGTCATTGCCGTACATAATCCCGCCATATTTGGTGTGAAGCAATGCAATAACTGCCTGCGGTGTTGAGTGGGTGATTGCGCAGAACTCGAGGATAAGCCCGTCTGCAATTGTCATACGCTGATTAGGGTAAAGCTGGACAATCTTGTTGGACATGCGGATGTTCTCGTCCTTGCACATGGATTTGAGCACTTCTGCTGTAAAAGGAGTGCAGATTATCGGAGCATTGTATTTTGAGGCAAGATAAGGCACAGCGCCGATATGGTCAAGGTGGGCGTGTGAAAGCACAATAGCGACAACCTGGGAGCGCCAGTCCTTTATTGCGCTGTCCTGAGGCACTGCGTCAGCTTTCTTGAGGGTTCCCTCATTAATCCTCACTATTTCGCCCATTTCCTCCTCTGTGAGCTTGATGTAATTGGGCATGTGGAGCCCCATGTCAAAGATTACGACCTGGTCATCAACTTTTACAGCAGTCATATTCCTGCCAACCTCTCCATAACCGCCGACTGCAAAGATTTCAACGCTCATTTTGTGTCATTCCCAATGTATTCCCAAGCAGGGACTGGGACTGCTATGGACTTGCCGACTATAAAAACGTTTGGTTGGGACTCGTGAGAACGAAAGGCATTTTAAGGGTGAAAATGCGCCGGACAGGTAGCGGCTGACTGCGGTCAGCGGACCTGTCCGTCTCACCTCACTGCGTTCGATGCGCCGGACAGGATTTGAACCTGCGTAGGCACTAAGCCAACAGCTCTCTCGAGCATCAGCGAAGAGAGCTTGTCAGCTCCGCTGACCGCTGCTTGAGGCTGTCCCGTTTGGCCACTCCGGCACCGGCGCGTATAAAGAAATAGACCTTGACTCCCTTTAAAAATCTTTACTCCAAAGCCCCTAATCTGCTCTCTATCTTCTCGAGTTCTTCCTGGAGAATGTCTAATTTTGATTTGGGCCGCGCCAGTAACGGCCGCGAGCCCGTGATGAATTTTTCCTCTTTTTCCCGCTCTATTTCGTAAATTTGAGATTGTGCAGCAGGCGTCTTTGGCATCTTGTTCCTAATCCTCCTGTTAAGGGACTGGAGCGTGTCAACAACCTGCTTAAGCTCCCCAAGGACTCTCATTTTCTCTGCAGACACAGCCCTGTATTCTTCATACCGCTTCAGGATGTCAAGAACATCCTTTGTGGACATAAGAACGTCGCGGCGAGTAGCAGAAGGCTCCTTAAGTTCCACGAAAAGCAAGTCCTGCTCGGTTTTTTTCATGCCTGAGGTTCCAGAAGTGATTTGGAAATAGATGAAAGCCTTTCCTCGACATCATCAATGTCGCGAGCCCAGGATTCAATCTGCTGGTCTTCCTGCTGTTTTAGCTCATTGACCCGTGCAAGCAATTCCTTTGCCTGTGAAAGGCGCTGCCTTACTGTATCAAGAAGGTCAAGAATTGACTTGTACTCATCCACTTTTACAAACACCGGTGCCCTTTGATCATCCATCATAATCACCTTTTAGCCTTTGCAATAACCCTATCAATCTGTCCGAGCTTTCGCTCAATATCCTCGAGCTGGGAGCGCCACTTGTCAAACGCCTTTTCCTCATCTGCCTTGATTTCTGAAAGGCGGTGCACGAATTCCTCTGCCTCTGCCAGCTTTGAGCGCACCCTGTCCGAATGGTCCATTATGCTGCGGTATTCGTCGACAGCGATAAACGCAGGACCGATTGGCCTGCGAATTGTTTCACGCTCAGGAGCTTCATATGAAGGCGCTTCCTCTGGGATTTCCATTGGCTGCTCTTCGGGAACAAGCGGCTCAACATGGCCTGTGTCAGGTTCAAACTTTGCAAATTTTGGAAGCTCTTCCATTTCAGCAGGCATTTCCTGCTGCAGTTGACCTGGTTCAGGGAACTCAGGCATTTCAGGAGCAGGAGCTTCAGGAAGCTCAATTGGCTGTTCTTCCGACGGCTCAAATGACGGAGCAGCCAGCATTTCCTCAGAAGGCCTTATGCTGGGAATGTCTCCCTCAGGCGCGGGGAATGCAGGCGGAGAAGGAGGCGGTGGCAGTTCAGGAAGCGATGGTTGTTTCTTTTTACCAAATCCGAACATTGTACCCACACCCAAATGGTGATGCTCTCAATACGCCTTCATAAACTTTTATGAGTATTGCGGAATGGTAACAAAACCTATTTTGCATCACAATAATGCTTTAATACTTGAGGGTATCCGTAAGGAACTTCTGAGATGGAGACAACTACAGCCGCAAGACCAGAGGCTGCTTCTATAGAAACTGTTGTCAGTGAGGCTTTGAGCAGGCGCGCAAAAGGCGAGCCAGTTGAAGCCCAGGCTCAACAGATTTGGGGCTTGCTTTATCAGCAGGTGCCAAACCTGGACTACAGCACAACTGCAGGCACAATTGGAAACGGGTCTGTGAAAGGAAACCCTGATGTCATCAAGGCGCTTTCAGAATGCCTTGTTTCAGCAGGGCTTCCTGACACGCCTGAGACTCACAGGCTTGCCATGCCTGTATTCTGGGTGCTGAGCGCGAAAAACGCACTTGAGCCGCAGCAGACAGCAAAGAATGCATACCTCTGGTCATTGGACATTGGAAACCACAGGGCAGCAAAGGAAGCGTATGACTTGGCATTTGAAGAGCACAAGCCGTACATCGTTTGCAACCTGGAATCTGCGCTTGGGCAAAAACTTAATGAGCAAAAGTTATAAATAGACACCAAGTGCTGGAATAGGTTATGGGAGATACGGTTCTCGCACGAGTAATAATCGAGATGCTCGGTGCGCCAAAGGAGTACATCGAGCAGACGATGAAGAGCTATGTGGAAAAGCTCAGGAAGGAAGAGACTGTTGTAAAAGCAGAAATAGCAGAAGCTGAGCCTGCTGAAACGATATTCTCAGTTTACGCAGAGCTTGAAATGCGCTTCAAGGACCTCTCTGCACTGCTTGACTTCTGCTTTGACAGCATGCCAAGCTCTGTAGAGGTTGTCGAGCCAGGTGAGCTTTCAATACCGCTGAACAAATTAAACGGCTTCCTTAATGATTTGCAGGCAAGACTGCACGAGGCAGATGCAATCGTGAAGACAAACAAGATGACACAGCAGGTGCTTGACGCAAACGCAACAAACATATTCAGAAGGTTCCTTGTCACGCTCGTGGAGAAAGGCCACAAGACAACAGGCGAGATGTCACATTTCATAGGAGTGCACCCGAGCAAGCTGATTCCGTTCCTCGCAAAGCTTGTTGAGGACAAAAAGCTGAAAAAAGAAGGCGATAATTACCTACCTGTATGAGCGAACTAAAAAACCAGGTTGAATCCCTGCTGTTTTCCGCAGGCAAAAGGCTCACACTCGAAGAGCTCGGAAGATTATGCAAGGAGGAAAACCTTGACGCGGTTAAGGCTGCGGTTGAGATTCTAAAGCAGGAGCTTGACGACAAGCAAAGCTCGCTGATGCTTGTGCAGGAAGGAGAGGCTTACAAGCTCACAGTGAGGGAAAAATACATTTCAATGGTCAAAAAAGTTGTGAAAACGCCTGAACTTCCAAAGAGCATAATGGAAACACTCGCTGTTGTTGCTTACAAGGCTCCAGTAATGCAGAGCCATGTGATTAAGATAAGGACGAATAAGGCGTATCGCCATCTGGAAGAGCTTGAGGAAATGGGTTATCTTACAAGGGAGAAAAAAGGAAGAAGCAGGCTGATAAAATTGACTCCAAAATTCTTTGACTACTTTGATGTTCCTCCTGACAAGCTGAAAGAGAAGTTCCACAATGTTGCAGCGCTTGAAAAGGCAATTGAGGAAAAAGAAACTGCAATTGAACAGACACAGCAGGCAATTTTTGTCGCTGCGCATGACAATACTCCGAAAGTTGAAGTGTTTACTGACGAACTGCCAAAATTAGCGCCTGAAATTGAAGTTATCGGCGGCAAAGTCGGAGAGCTTCAGACATATGGCGAGGCGCCAAAGCCAAAGAAAAAGCACAAGCACAAGAAGCACAAGGAGGAAGAGGAGCCAAAGACGCCTGAGGAAGCAGCAGAAGCACTTGCGCAAAAGATTCTCGGCGAGGCAGGAATTGAAACTGGAGCGACAGAGGAAGAAACAGCAGAAATGGAAGAAGAAGGCAAGCTCACTGTTGAAAAAATCAAGCGCGAGGCAGCAAAGGAAAAGCCCCGCAAGACAGAATACACTTCAAAAGGGATGTTTCCTGGCGGAGTGCCGCCGGAATTGCAGGAAAAAATAGAGCACCGCGTTGCAGAGATTACATCCGGCGAGACGCATGAGGAAGCTGTCGATGAAAACGCAGAAATGGGACTTCCTGATATTATTCCCGCGCCAAAGCCAATGACCGAGGAAGAGGAAACTGCTTCTGAGGCTGAAGAGGAAGTGAAATCAGAGGAAGAAAATCCTAGTGAAACACCTGAGGAAGAAGAAGCTGTGAAAGAAGTTGAGTCTGAGGCAGAAAATCCAGAGGACGAAACACCTGCTGAAGAAGCTGCTGAAGAGAAAGAAGCTTCAGAAGAGCCTGCTGAGAAAGAGCCTGAAGAAGAGGTTGCTGAAGAAGAAACAGCTGAAGAGCACGAAGCTCCAGCGCCAGAAACAAAAGCAAAAAAGCACAAGCACCACTAAAATGCTAAGATTCGAATTAAAATGCCCAAAGTGCGGACACCACATGAAGTATGAGGCCCGCGACAGCATACTCACAAATAAAATCAAGAGATGTGTTTACTGCGGGAAAAATTACCGCGTTAAAAACAGCATTGTAAAACAGTTGTTCTGATTTTTATGAGCCTCAATTCGCTGAAAAAGGACTTGGAAGAAAAAAGCAGCCCTGCTAAAGCCAAGTTGTTATCTGGATTTTTCAAAACAGGCAAGGGAGAATATGGCGAAGGCGATGTTTTTATCGGCGTTATTGTTCCTGATCAGCGCGCTGTGGCAAAGAAATATGCTCATTTGCCGCTTTCTGAACTGCAAAAACTGCTTTCCAGCAAAATACATGAACATCGGCTCACTGCATTGCTGATTTTGATTGAGAAATACAAGAAAAATCCTTCTGAGAGAAAGAAAATAGTTGATTTTTATCTTGCAAATACAAAGCACATCAACAACTGGGACCTTGTTGACCTGAGTTCGCACAAGATACTTGGCGATTATTTGCTTGACAAGGATGTTTCAGTGCTTTACAAGCTCGCAAAGTCTTCAAATATCTGGGAAAGAAGGATTGCGATTATTTCAACAGCTGCTTTTATCGCGCGGCAACACTTTGAGCACACCTTGAAAATATCTGAAATGCTCCTTCAAGACGAACACGACCTTATGCACAAGGCAGCAGGATGGATGCTCCGCGAAGTCGGCAAGAGAAACCTTGAAGCAGAATTAAAATTCCTTGACAGAAACGCTCCAGACATGCCAAGAACAATGCTAAGGTATTCGATTGAACGGTTATCTGAGCAGAAAAAGAAGCATTACATGAAAAAATAAGCTTTCTTCGTCGAGCCAAAAGGGGCGAAAACAGGGTTTATACGCAGTATAAGTGCGTTTTAGAAAGGAAAGGCTTATAAAGCACGGTTAATTCTGTTTTATCGACGAGAAAAGGGGAGTTTCTCGACGAATAAAATGGTGGAAGGTAGCGAAGCAGTCAAAACACCGGCAAACAAGATTGTTGTCCGCGTGATTGAAGATGAGATGAAGAAGTCTTACCTAGATTATTCCATGTCAGTTATTGTCGGACGTGCTCTTCCTGATGTGCGTGATGGATTGAAGCCAGTTCACAGGCGTGTTCTTTTCGGAATGTATGAAATGGGAATGCTCCACAATAAGCCGTTCAAGAAGTGCGCGCGCATTGTGGGAGACGTGATGGGTAAATACCACCCGCACGGCGACGCAGCAATCTATGACACGCTCGTAAGAATGGCTCAGGATTTCTCACTCAGGTATATTCTTGTTGACGGGCAAGGCAATTTTGGTAGCGTTGACGGGGATAATGCAGCTGCAATGCGTTACACAGAAGCACGCTTGAAGAAAATAGCAGAGGAAATCCTGCAGGACATAGACAAGGAAACAGTTGACTTTGTGCCAAACTATGATAACTCACTGAAAGAGCCCTCTGTTTTGCCAAGCAAAGTGCCGAATTTGCTTGTTAATGGCTCAGCAGGCATCGCAGTCGGAATGGCGACAAACATACCGCCTCACAACCTGAAAGAGGTCTGCGGCGCTGTTGCGCACTTTATCGACCATCCAACATGCACTGTGCAGGATTTAATGCTCAACATACCTGCCCCTGATTTCCCAACAGGCGGAATAATAATGGGAACCTCAGGAATCAGGGATGCGTATTCCACAGGACGCGGAAAAATCATAATCAGGGCAAGGACAAGCATTGAAGACTTCAAGAACAGGCAAAGAATTATTGTTTCTGAAATACCTTACCAGGTCAACAAGGCCCTGCTGATTGAGGAAATCGCAGAACGCGTCAAGGACAAGAAAATACAGGGAATTTCAGACTTAAGGGATGAATCAGACAGGGAGGGAATGCGCATTGTTATTGAATTAAAGACAGGCGCGAATTCTGATGTTGTGCTGAACCAATTGTTCCAGCACTCCCGCTTGCAGACCACTTTTGGAATAATAATGCTGGCGCTTTCTGACAATGAGCCAATGGTCCTTCCGTTGAAGTCATTGATTGAGAAGTTTGTTTTGCACAGGCAGGAAGTTGTAAGGAAGCGCACTGCATTTGACCTGAAAGAGGCAGAACAGAAAGCGCATATTTTGGAAGGACTCATTATTGCGCTGAACAACATTGACTCGATTATTGCGTTTTTGAAAAAGAGCAAGGACGCTGCAACTGCGAAAGCAGGACTGGTGGCAGACTACAAGCTCACTGAAATTCAGGCCCAGGCAATACTTGAGATGCGCTTGTCACGCCTGACATCTCTTGAGCAGAACAAGATAAAAGAAGATCACGCAGGACTGCTGAAACTGATTATAGAGCTCAAGAGCATACTCGCAGACGCCCAAAAGATTCTCAATATCATCAAGGACGAAATGCTCGAGCTCGCAAAGGGCTATGGCGACGACAGAAGGACACAGGTCATACAGACAGAAGCTTCTGCGATTGAGGAAGAGCACTTGATCAAGCCAGAAGACATGGTTGTTACAATGACCCACGCAGGATATGTCAAGAGATTAACTGTTGACACATACCAGGCGCAGAGAAGGGGCGGAAAGGGTGTTATTGCTGCAGAAACAAAGGAAGAAGACTTTGTCGAAGACTTGTTCATTGCAAACACGCACGATTCACTCTTATTGTTTACGAACCTTGGCAAAGTGCACTGGCTCAAGGTCTACCAGATTCCAGAAGCAGGAAGATATGCAAAAGGAACAGCGATTGTCAATTTGTTAGAGCTTGCGCAGGGTGAAAAAGTCGCAACAAGCATTCCAGTAAAGGAATTCAAGGAAGACCAGTACTTGTTCCTTGTCACAAAGCAGGGAACTGTGAAGAAAACACCGCTTTCAGAATTCGCAAACCCGCGCAAAGGCGGAATTATTGCAGTAACACTCACAGAAGGCGACGAGCTTATGGCTGTTGACCTGACGGACTCAAAGCAGGACATTATTATCGCGACAAATGATGGAAACGCCATAAGATTCAATGAAAGCGACGTCAGGCCAATGGGCAGGACAGCGCAGGGAGTCATTGGAATCAGGTTGAGGGAGAAAGACGAAGTCATCGGAGCTGTTTTGGCGCAGAAAGACAAGACACTTTTGACTGTTACAGAGCTCGGCTACGGAAAGAGAAGCGCATTTGAGGAATACAGCACGATAAGGCGCGGCGGAGTCGGAGTCATAAACATCAAAGTCACTGACAAAAACGGCAAGGCAGTCACAATAAAGACAGTAAAAGATGATGACCAGCTGCTTTTGATTACGCAAAGCGGAATCGCAATACGCGTTCCAGCAAACCAGATTTCTGTAATCGGCAGGAACACGCAAGGAGTCCGCATAATCAAGCTCGGAGAAGGGGACAAGGTCACGAGCGTTGCTGTAGTTCAGGAAAAGGAGAACGGAAATGGAGCACAATGAATGCCTTAGCACTAACATTTCCAGGGCTTACTGACGTTTGTTCTGCAGAAATAAAAGAAATTACCGGCGCTTCTGGAAAAGAAACAGCAGAAGGTGTGGTGTTTGATGCAGAGCTTAAGGATATTTTCGCAGTTTGCTACAGGGCTCAAAGTGTTTGCAGGGTTATTCTTTTGGTTAGTGAAGGAAAAATTCCAGAGCTTTCCATACCTTCTGAGTATTTGAAAGGCACGATTTCAATCTCAGGCAAGACAACAACAAAGGCAAATGAGCTCGCAGAGAACATAAAAGCAAACAAAGTGTACAAAAACGCAGATGTTCCTTTCTATCTGCACTTTGAAAACGAATATTACTGGCTCGGAATTGACCTGACTGACGACATTTCAAAGCGCGATTACAGAATTTTTGTCGGCTCTGAGACACTCAAGGGCGGAACAGCTTATGCTGTTATGAGATTATCTGGCTATGATTCCAAGAAAAAACTGATTGACCCAAACTGCCGCGCAGGAAGCATTGCGATTGAGGCAGCGTTTTATGCACTGAAATTCCCTGTCAGGCATTATTTCAAAGACAAAATGCCATTTACAAAAGTCTTCAAGGAGTTTGACTTTGAGGAGTTTTACAAATCCCAGGACAAAAGCATCAAGGAAAGCAGTTCAGGGGCGATTATTGCGCTTTCAGAGCTGTTTCCGTCAGTGCAGGCAACGCGAAAGAACGCAAAAATCGCAGGCATTGTCAAGGCAATTGACTTTTCAAGGACATCTGTTGACTGGCTTGACCTGAAATTTGAGAAAAATTCCATTGACTGCATTGTTTCCCAGCCGGTTGAGATGACAAAAAACTTCCCGCCTGCAAAATTCAGCAAAATCGCAGGGCTTTTCTTTGAAAGGGCAAAGACAATATTGAAGAAAGACGGCAAAATCGGGCTGGTTTTACGCCAGGGAGCAGAGGAATACAAGCAAGCTGCAAAAGGATTTACTGTGGAACACGAGCGAACGATTATGCAGGGGAAAGAAGAGTGGAAGATTGTCGTTCTCGTAAATCTTAAAGAGAATTAATCAAGACCCAATGGGCGGGAATAACCTGTCTTTTTGGATGCTAAAACCATTATTGGTTTTTTTAATTCCTTTTGCCAAATAGTAACTGCAGTTACGATTTCAGCCAACGCATTGACTACATTTTGCCAGAATTCAATTCCCCCTTGGGGGTACTTGGCACCCATGGCGCCTTTCTGATACGCTTCTTGTAATGCTTCGTCTTGTGCTTCTACTGTGCCGCAGCACCTTATGAAATTAGAAAGCGCTCCGCCAGGCATATCCTTTCCAAATTGGTATTTCAAAAACTGTGCAATTACAAATAATTGCCTGCTCATTCTTCTGATTTCCATCATTGCGGGCTTCATTCTCATAAGCGCTTCTTGATTATTGGCGTCTTTTTTAATCCAAACCAAAGCGTTTTCCGCAAGCTTGAAATTTGCATTTGCCCATTTTAATGCCTGTGCAAGCTTTGAGTCTGCTTTTTCAACATCAGCCTCAATAAGCGTCATTTCTTTTGTTGGCATGTCCTGCAGGTTTTAATTTGAGATTAAATACTTTTCTGTATCAAGCAGGGAAAGGAAGAGTGGAAGATTGTGGTGTTTAAGCAATAAGCCTTGAATACTGCCTTACTTTTTCACGCAAAGAATTGTAGTCAAGCAGCAAATGTTTTGCCACCTTTTTGTCAGAAGGCCTTGGCCCACGCTCCCAAACATCATACCTCAGTTTTTGAATATCAAATAAAATAATTCCAATACGACTGCTGTACATCGAAACAAGCTTTTTGTATGCTTCCTGCGGGTTCATATGAGCATATTCCCTGAATGCCAAATATAAAGCTTGGTATGTCCTCATAAATGCGCGATAGGTTTATAAACCCCTGTGTCACTACTATGTTTGGGTTGGGACTGACTTTGGCTGACGGTGCCCTATCGGCGCCGAGGCAGCGCCAAACTGAGGTTTGGCTGGTCTCGGCTCGGTCGCGCGCCGAGGAAAGTCTCCCCACCGCTTATGGGCTTTTGCGAGCTCATGGGCAAAGTGCCACTCGCGCTAAGCGAGATCCAGCAATGGATGGCAAACCGCACAGAAACGAGACCGCTCTTGAGGAGGATGATGCCCGAGAAGCCTTTGGCGACAAAGGTGAGTTAACCGGCAGACGTTCTCAGGAGAATGGATGAAACGGCGAGGAACTGGCTGGTGCAAGCGGGATTTTCCCGTGCTCAGTAGAATGCCAAACCGCCTGTCCTTCAGGGTTCAATTCCCTGAGTCCTGCTAATATCAGGAAATGGAGGCGGACAAAAGGGAGCTTATGCGGACCCAACCCACTTTTATTTCATGAGGTGCTTAAATGGCTGACAAGGACAGAGTGTCAATGCCTGCATCAACTGCAGGGCTGACACGATATTTCGACGATTACAGGAGCAAGATAGAGGTTAAGCCTGCATACATCATAGTGATTGCAGTTGCAGTGATGCTGGTAATTGTTCTGTTAAACGCGTACGGAAACGCGCTGCTTGGTTTGTGACATGTTCCCAGGAATGAATCCCAAAGACCTTGCAAAGGCGATGAAGCGCCTCGGCATACAGCAGGAAGAGCTGGAAGCCCACGAGGTAATAATCAAGCTTGCTGACAAGGATTTGGTTTTCAGCGACCCGGCGGTTACAAAGGTAAACGCAATGGGTCAGTTATCATTTCAAATCACAGGCGAACCTGAAGAGCGATTGCGGGAGCCCGTAATAAGTGAGGAAGACGTAAAAACCGTGATGGAACAGGCAAAAGTCGATCGTGAGACAGCGCTTGAAGCGATTAAGGCGCATAAGGGAGACCTTGCCGAGACCATACTGGAATTAACCAAGGCATGACGTCAACGTATGAGGCACTTGATCGTGCCAGGCAGGAATTGAAAAGGGCAGACCATCTTATCTACGTCAGCCTGAAATACACGCGCACTGTTGACGTTCTCAAGAGCATAATTGAAAGATTGATTGCAACAGTTGAGGCAGGAATTGACGCGCTTCTATACTTTGCAAAGAAGGACAACAAGATTCCGGCGGTGCCCACCTTGCCCCGTCTTAAGGTGGAGTCGCTCAAAAAGGCGTATCCTGACGACCACCACCTCAAGCAATACCTTAGCTTTTATCTCCTTCTCCGCAAACTTGACAAGGCAAATTTTGAACGCGCGCAGGAGTATAGGCGGCACGTCACGATGAAAGCAGCCGTGGATGAGAACCACGTCGAGATAACAATTGACATTATCAGCGATTATTTTCACAAGACAAAAGAATTCCTTTCCATTATCGAGCAGATTATTGAAAAAGTGGAGTAGAAATGCACGAGGATATCACAGCCAACCTTGCGAGCAAGGGCTGGAACAGGGCAGAGGTAAAAAGGGCGGCAGACATAATTGCGCACGCCGAATCTGAAAAAAGCACCTCAATGCGGTTCCTTGAGCAGATGGCTTTCTGGATTGCGCTCTTTGTCGCAATTCTCGGCAACTTCATAATAAGCGTGGTGATGGTGCCATTCCTGCTCTTATTGCAGGGATGGGGGCTTTACTTCACCATCTTTGTAATCGGAGCAACATTCGGGATTTTGTTCAACGTGATTATACACTACATAGAAGACCTTAAGGAAGGGCAGCACATTATCGTAGGAGCGTTCATCCCTGCGCTTGCCTTGATTAACATTTACCTTATCGCACACTTTTCAAATGATTTGGAAATACTTCTTAATCTTCCAACACCACCGCACAGCCCGATAGCGATAAGCACGATGTATGTGTTTGCGTTTGTCCTGCCTTACTTTATCAAGCACATGCAGCATATCAAGGAGGGAAGGCTGTAAAATTATGCTGCTTTTCTGGCTGCAACATTGAAAATTCCTTTGAGTTTTTGCACAGCAGCCTCAGCTTGTGCTGCGACTTCATATGTTTTTAGGCAATAACTCTCAAAATCCTTCACAAGCGCGTTCCATTCTCTGCCATGTTCTTTCCATGCCTCCATGAGAAGGGGCTCTCTGGTAACAAGCTCGTTATCGAGATTTTCAAGGAATTTCAGTATCAATGCAAAATTGTTAAGGGTTGTTTTGTCTCCAATAGCATCAACACCCAGTTTTATCGGCTTAAGCGACTTCTGAATGTCTGACGATATCAGTTTTGACATATAACGCATCACGCTGGTGTGATAATCCACATTGAATCGCTTTTCTCCGATGCATTTTACCAAAAATTCAAGCTTTTCCTTCAAATACTTGATTTGATTTTCAAGGTTAGGAATGGCAATAAACGCATCAAGAGCTCTGAACTTTGTCGCGATGACCATACGCTTCTGCCTGCTTGGCTAGTATTTATTATTTTCTAGCCTGAACACCTTGTTTTAAGATAGTTTTTTAAAGACTGCAAATGCAAATTCTATTAGTTATGGCGGCCTTAGTATAGTGGTAGTACGGGGGACTGTGGCTCTTGCGAGCAGAACTCCCCAGACCCGGGTTCGATTCCCGGAGGTCGCCTTTCAGGCGCATAGCGCAAGCAGAGGCGAACGACGGACCAGCCGGACCCGCAGGTTCGGCGCTGCCCGGAGGTCGCCTTTCAGGCGCATAGCGCAAGCAGAGGCGAACGACGGGCTGGATGACCGCAGTCAGCCGCTGCCCGGAGGTCGCCCTCTATCTACAAAATGAAAGTCTCAACCCACACAATCCTTGCGGTAATAGCATACTTCATAATACAGCCATTTTTAGGAACACAATTTGCTGTCCTGTTTGCCATTTCCTCGGTGTTTATTGACATTGACCATTGGTTTTGGGCTATTCACAAGGCAAAAAAGTGGTGGCTGCACGAAGCATATTTTTGGAATCTTAAGGACATTAAGCGAATGAGCGCATACGAAGCTAGTGGCAGGAGAGTAAAGCCAGTCCTGCACGTCTTTCACACAATAGAATTCATGGTTCTAATACTTGCAGCGAGCTTGTTCCTGCCTGTGCTTTGGCCTGTCTTCTGGGGCATTGTGTTTCACAACAGCTGTGACATGGTTCGAATGCTCATTAAGAAAATACACCGTAGAAGAAGGTTGTTCTTGTTTCAGAGGAATTCGTAATTCCCGCAAGCTTTATAAAGAGACTGCGTTCTTTTCGAGATATTAGCCCGAGTCCGGACATGATTGTTTGGGCGACGGAGGGTTAAGCCAGTATTTTCTGGTTTAATTCTGTCGGGAATAATACCTCAAAATGGCAGAACCACAAGCACCAAAGCCGGCAGCACCTGCAGCAGCTGCAGCGCCAAAGCAGCCGGAATTAAAGCAGCTGGTTCGTATCTTGAACACAGACCTTGATGGAAAGAAAAGCATAGCATTCACCCTGAGCAATGTCAAGGGAGTCGGAATCCCATTCGCATTCGCAGCCTGCAGAATCGCAAAGGTTGACGTCGCCAAAAAGGCAGGAGCGCTTTCTGACGCAGAAGTCAAGAAAATCGAGGAAGTAATCAGGGACCCAATCAAGGCAGGAATGCCTGCGTGGATGGTCAACAGGCGCTATGATTACGAAACAGGGCTGAACAAGCACCTGCTCTCAGGCGATTTACAATTTACTATTGAGAATGACATCAAGATGATGAAGAAGATGAAGTGCTACAAGGGAGTGCGCCACATCCTCGGACAGCCGGTCAGGGGACAGCGCACAAGGAGCAACTTCAGAAGGAACAAGGGCAAGGTCATGGGAGTCAGGCGCTCGTCAGGAGCAAAGTCAGCGTCAGGCGGAACCACATAAAGGTGTAAACCAATGGGCGATCCAAGAAAAATCAAGAGCAAGTACAACAGGCCAGGACACCCCTGGCAGAAGGAAAGAATTGAGGAGGAACACCTCATCATTAGAGAGTACGGGCTCAAGAACAAGACAGAAATTTACAGGGCACGCTCAACACTCAAGACATTCTCAGACCTTGCAAAGAAGCTCATCGCCGCAAGAGGAACACAGGCAGACAAGGAAAGGCAGCAATTGCTTTCACGCCTTGCACGCCTCGGGCTTATCAAGCAGGGCGCAGAGCTTGACGCGATTCTCGGACTTCAGCTCAAAAACATACTTGAAAGAAGGCTCCAGACAATGGTTTTCCGAAAGGGGCTTGCAAGAAGCATGGTCCAGTCAAGGCAGTTCATAGTCCACGAGCACATAATGGCCGGAAACCGCTCGGTCTCATCGCCGGGCTATCACGTTCCTGTCAGCGAGGAGGGACGCGTGGCATTTGTCCCCACCTCAACCCTTGGAAACACAGCTCACCCGGAGCGCGCACTGCCTCCGAAGAAGATTGAGGCTCCAAGGCCGCAGCGCGATGACCGCAGGGGACCAAGAAGGGGACCGCCGCGCACACAGCAGCGCAGACGCGAGGTTCGCAAATGAGCCTGCCGCCAATACGCTGGGGAGTCGCGCACATTTTCTCAAGCTACAACGACACAATCATACACATCACTGACATCTCAGGCACTGAAACACTTGCAGTTGCGTCAGGCGGAATGATGGTCAAGAGCGACCGAATGGAAAGCTCGCCAACAGCCGCAATGATGGCAGCCAAGAGGGCGGCTGAGATGGCAAGGGACAAGGGAATCGGCGGTCTGCACGTCAAGGTCAGGGCGCCTGGCGGGCACAACGGACCCCACAACCCAGGTCCAGGAGCACAGGCAGCTATCCGCGCGCTCAGCAGGATGGGGATTCGCATCGGATTGATAGAGGATGTAACCCCAATGCCGCACGGCGGCTGCAGGAAAAAAGGCGGAAAGCGAGGGAGGAGAGTATGAACATCGAATTCCTGAATGAGGACAAGGCAACAGGGCGTGTCACTTTCCTGCTTAAGGGTGCGACGCCTGCATTTGCAAACGTGATGAGGCGCGTGATGATAGAAAGCGTGCCCACAATGGCAATTGACACTGTTGAGTTCAAGGAAAACGGCTCAATCCTGTACGACGAGATAATTGCGCACAGGCTTGGAATGATTCCGATAAAGACTGATTTGAAAAGCTACACGCTTCCTTTGCAATGCAAGTGCAAGGGCGAGGGATGCGCAAGATGCACTTTGAAAATGACACTCAAGGCAAAGGGCCCGTGTGTTGTTTACGCTTCAGACATCAAGAGCAAGGACCCGAAAGTCAAGCCGGCGTTCGGCGACATGCCAATCGTAAAGCTGCTCAAGGGCCAGGAGCTCGAAATCGAGGCGACTGCAACGCTCGGACAGGGCAAGCAGCACGTCAAGTGGAGCCCGGGGCTTGCGTGGTATGTTTACGAGCCGATAATCACAGTCAACAATGACAGCCCGAAGTTTGCGGAGTGCAAGTCAAAGCTTCCCCCGCAGATATTCGACAAGAACGGGAAGATAGACAAGAAGCTCATAACAGGCAACAACCTTGTTGACGCCTGCGACGGCATCTGCCCTGAGGTTGTGAAGATTGAATACAACCCTGAAAACTTCCTGTTCAGCATAGAGCCCTGGGGACAGCTATCGCCCAAGGAAATAGCAACAGCTGCTGCTGACATACTCCTCGAATCATTGAATGAATTCGATGAGAAGCTCGGTAAATAAGCCCGAGCGGTTATCCACTCCATTTGGCGGGGTGGCAGAGCCTGGTCAAATGCGCTAGCTTGAGGGGCTAGTCCCTTAGTGGGTGCGAGGGTTCAAATCCCTTCCCCGCCATCACAGTCAACATTGGCAGGAAGTGCGGCTGAAAGCCGTACCCTTTCGGTCGAGCCTTTTGAAAAGGCTCGCGTGGGATCCCTTCCCCGCCATTAAAGTCAAAGGTCAAAATGAAAGTAACCGGACCGTCAAACGAGCACATGCGTGCGCTGATTATGGAATTGCGCAAAGAAGGAAGTACTCAGAAGGCTGGAATCTGGTCAAGGATAGCAGAAGACCTCGCATTGCCGACCCGAAAGAGAAGGGTTGTCAACCTTTCAAGGCTTAACAGGCACACAAAGGCAAACGAGACTGTTGTTGTTCCAGGCAAGGTGCTTGGCTCGGGAATGCTCGAGCACAGCATTGTCATCGCTGCTTATTCGTTCTCAAACGGGGCGAAAGAGCGCATAGAGCAGGCAAAAGGAAAATGCCTCTCAATACCAGAGCTTGTGAAGCAGAATCCGAAAGGAAAGGATGTCAGAATCATAGGTTGAACAAAATGGCAGAGCTTAACATTGACGCAACAAACCTGATTGTAGGAAGGATGGGCAGCCACGTGGCCAAGCAGGCATTGCTCGGGCACAGTGTTAACATCTTCAACTGCGAAAAGGCAATAATGACAGGCGGAAAACTGTTCAATGTTGAGCAGTACAGGTACCTGATAAAGGAAACCGGACAACCGCAGAAGGGGCCATTCCTTTCAAGGCAGCCAGACAGGTTTGTCCGCAGGCAGATACGCGGAATGCTGCCGCACAAGAAGCCGCGCGGAGCAGCCGCGTGGAAGAGGATAATGTGCTATGTCGGAGTGCCTGAAGAGTTCAAGAGCAAGAAACTGCAGACTCTTGACTGGGCAGACAGCAAGCACAGAAGGACAATGAAGCTTGTCACAATCGGAGAAATCTGCAAATCACTCGGAGGCAAATTCGGATGAAAGCAATTCACGTTTCAGGAACGCGCAAGAGCGCAGTCGCCCGTGCAACTTTGGTGCCCGGAGCAGGCGTTGTGCGCATTAATTCACGATTGCTTGACGCTTACGAGCCATTCATGTCAAGGCTCAAGATTCAGGAGCCCTTGATTATCGCAGGAGACAGGGCAAAGGGAGTCAACATCAGCGTTTCTGTCCAGGGCGGCGGAGTCAGCAGCCAGGCAGAGGCAGTCAGGCTGGTTGTTGCCAGGGCTCTTGCTCAGTACGACGAGACCCTTCAGAAGGCATTCCTTGACTATGACAGGATATTGCTTGTTGCAGATGTTCGCAGGAAGGAAACTCACAAGCCAAACTGCCACGGAAAGGCAAGGGCAATGAGGCAGAAGTCATACCGTTAAACCGAGGTGCAAAATGATAATCCCAATACGATGCTGGAGCTGCGGAAAACCAATCGCGCACTTGTGGGAAAAGTACAAGGAACGCACTGAAAAAGGCGAAAACAAGAAAGCAGTCCTTGACGACCTCGGCGTTGACCGCTACTGCTGCAGGGCAATGTTCCTCGGTCACGTTGACCTGATAGACACAGCAGGACAATTCAAGAAGAGCTGATTTTTCTTTTTATGCCTATCTTCATTATTGAGCATATGGAGCCAAAGGTGTGGAAGTGGTGCCTTCTAGAGTATTCGCACATGTCTTCTGTTGTTGGCAAAGAGAATTTATGGTTTACAAATGTCAAGTCAGGTGGTGAAAAGCTGAAGAAATTAGGCAAGGTGTTTTCTGAGAGCGTAACTTCTATGGAGCTTGGTTCACCTGTAATTCTTGACGCTGAGGCAAATGAGAAACTAAAGCCGGCTGATGCAAAAAAGTTCACTCACATTATTTTCGGAGGGATTTTAGGCGATTATCCTCCTCGCGGAAGAACTCAAGATATTATTATCAAAATGCAGGGTGTGGCGACAAGGAATATGGGAAAAGAGCAGATGAGCACAGACACAGCAGTGCTTGTTGCCCACACAATACTAAATGGAAAGCATTTGGAAGATATCAAATTCACTCACCACGTTGACATTGACATTCGCAAAGGAGAAAGCGTCACTTTGCCTTACAAGTATGTGATTAGAGATGGCAAGCCTGTTCTTGCGCCAGGGCTTGTTGAGATGCTGAGGCGCCAGAAAGGTTTTTAAACGACTTGCTTCCAGTTCTTGTCTATGGACCAGCGCGCTATTGTTCCAAAATGGCAGGCAAGGTGGGCTGAGAAAGGAATATTCAAGTCCCGCGACAAGAGCAAGAAGCCAAAATTCTACAACCTTGAAATGTTCCCATACCCGTCATCCTATGGCCTGCACATGGGGCACATGCGCAATTACTCAATCGGTGATACAATGGCGCGCTATAAGAGAATGTGCGGATTTAATGTCCTTTACCCAATGGGATTTGACGCCTTTGGACTGCCTGCAGAGAACGCGGCAATAAAACAAAAGATTCATCCGAAAGAATACACTGAGAAAGCAATTGCGAGCATAACAGGAAGCTTCAAGAGGCTTGGACTCAGCTATGACTGGAACAGGACTCTTGCAACTTGCTATCCTGAATATTACAAGTGGAACCAGTATTTCTTCCTGAAATTCTTTGAAAAAGGATTGGCTTACCGCAAGAGGGCTCCGATAAACTGGTGCCCGAGTTGCGACACAGTGCTCGCAAACGAGCAGGTTGTCAGCGGAAAGTGCTGGAGATGTGAAAGCGAAGTGCAGATTAAGGACCTTGAGCAGTGGTTTTTCAAGATAACGCAGTATGCCGATGAGCTGCTTAAGGATATTGACAAGCTAAAGTGGCCTGAAAGAATCAAGTCAATGCAGAGAAACTGGATAGGCAAAAGCACAGGAACACTGATTGAATTCCAGATTAAGGATGATGAGAAAAAACTGCCTGTGTTCACAACGCGCCCTGACACTCTTTACGGAGTCACATTTGTCACAATTGCCCCAGAGCACCCGATAGTCCACGAACTAGTGCACGGAACAAAGTACGAGGATGAAGTAAAGAAGTTCGCGAACAAGGTTGTGCTTGAGGAAAAGTTCTCACGCGCTGCAGAAGACAAGGAAAAAGAGGGAATGTTCATCGGAAGATATGTCATACACCCGCTCACAGGCAAGGACGTTCCTATTTACATTGCAAATTTCGTGCTTATGGATTACGGAACAGGCGCAGTGATGGCTGTTCCAGCGCACGATACCCGCGACTTTGCATTTGCCAAAAAGTACAACATACCAATAATCAGGGTAATAAAGCCAAAAGACCGCGAGCCAGCGCTGCCATACATTGAAGACGGGGTTCTTGCTGACTCTGCAGAATTCACAGGGCTTCCAAACCAGCAGGCAATGCACGAAATAACAATAGCTCTTGAAAAGAAAAAAGCAGGCGGAGCAACAGTAAATTACAAGCTGCGCGACTGGCTTATCTCAAGGCAGCGCTACTGGGGAACGCCAATACCAATCATTTATTGTCCGCAGTGCGGCGCAGTTCCTGTTTCAGAAAAGGACCTGCCTGTCAAACTGCCTGAGAAAGTCGAGTTCACAGGACAGGGCAACCCTCTCGCAAACACCAAGAGCTTTGTAAATGTGAAATGCCCCAAGTGCAAGGCTCCTGCAAAGCGCGAAACAGACACAATGGACACATTTGTTGACAGCTCATGGTACTTCCTCAGGTATTGCTCGCCAAAAGAAAAGAAATCAGCATTCAAGCCAGAGGCAGTCAAGTACTGGATGCCTGTGGACCAGTACATTGGCGGAGCAGAGCACGCGGTAATGCACCTGCTTTATGCACGATTCTTCACAAAAGTTCTCAGAGATTTGGGAATGCTCAAGTTTGACGAGCCATTCACCAACCTGTTCAACCAGGGAATGTTGCTCAAGGATGGGGTAAAGATGAGCAAGAGCAAGGGAAACATAGTCTCGCAGGAGGAAGTTGAACAGAAATACGGCATTGACACAGGAAGGCTGTTCATGCTCTTTGTTGCCTCGCCAGGAAAGGACATAGAATGGAGCGATGAGGGCGTGCAGGGAAGCTTCAGGTTTGTCCAAAGGCTTGAGGCATTGTATGACAAGCCAAAAGCAGCAAAGCCAGACAAGGCGGTTGACAGCAAAATACACAGCGCGCTCAAATCAGTCACAGAACAGCTTGAGACTTTTGAGCTGAATAAGGCAATAATCGCGATAATGGACTGCGTTGACTTTGTTGAGAAGAAGCCGGAAGTGCATCCAAAAGCGCTTGAACTGCTTACTTTGATGCTCGCGCCATTTGTTCCTCACATTGCAGAGGAATTATGGGAGAAAATAGGCAAAAAGCCATTTGCCTGCACTCAGAAATGGCCGAAAGTGGATGTGAAGAAGATAGATTTGGAGCTTGAATACCAGCAGCAGCTCTACCAGAAATTAGTTGCAGACATAAATGATGTTTTGAAGCTCACAAGGATACTGAAGCCAATGGCAGTCAAGATGTTTATCGCAGACCAGTGGAAGAATGACTTTTACAAGGAAGTCAAGGCGCAGTTTGAAAAGACAAAGAATGTCGGCGAAATAATCAAGGCGCTTATGGCTGGTCCTTTGAGAAAGCACGGCGATGTAATCAGCAAGATGGTTCCAAAGCTCGCGCAGGAGCCAGGAAGAATTCCAGAGCACATACTCGGTCAGAAGAAAGAATTAACAGCGTTCCTTGAAATGAAAGAACAGCTTGCAAAGGAATTCAGCTGCTCAGTTGAAGTTGTAAAAGAGCAGGACTCACAGGAACAAAAGGCAAAGAACGCGCTTCCTGGAAAGCCGGCGATTGTTATTGTCTGATTATGCTGCTTTCTTGTAGACGCTTACAAAGTCTTTAGGCCATTTGCTGGGATACTGGAAGTTGTTCTTATTGGATTCATAGTTGCTGTTTCGCAGCAGCTGTATAATTTGGGACAAAGTATCATTCGCGGACTTTAAGTGCGGAGGGCTTTTCATGTAGCACACCTCAAGCGCGCAAACAGCAGGGACGAACACAGTTGTTGCGTCGCCGCCTATCCTGTATTTTTCAAAACCTTGCCCGTATTTGTAGTTCGCGCGCACGACAACTATTTCCATCATTGGCAGTTTTATTTCAGTTGTGTGGCGGATGATGCGCGACTCATCTTCAAGGTTTTCAGCGCCCTGATTAGTAAGAAGCTCTGCTAGGCTCAGCACAAATACCTTTGCTGCAGGAGTAATAACCATACTGAACAAAACCAGCCGGCTCAATAAAAAGCTTCGTTAAGAAAAGCGGGCGGACACGCAGACCGGTGGAGCCAGAAAAGAATAGCCGGTTTGACCTCATGCCATCCTCAATTCCGCACCCCCGCAAGCATTCACTCTTACAGTTAGCTCTGCTGCCTTCCGGCCCTGAAGCGGTTCCTACAAGAGCAACCCTGCAGGACAGAATGTCAACGTCCGGCACAAGACCGATTACTCTCAACTGGGTCGCTCGGACTGCTTCTCCCAACCATGAAGCCGATTTGAAGTGACAGGAGACGGCTAACCTCCCGGAAGAGCCCGCCCAACAAACACCATTGAGAGAATGTTTTTAAATCTAATGGTTTAGCAGTACATTATGGCCACTCCCCTTAACGTTGCTGACAGGGCGCTTTCAGAGGCAAGCAGGGCATCGCACCTTTTGGCTTTTCTCACGCCAACAAACCTGCAGGACGAGGCAAGGGCGTTCTTCGCTTCTGCAAATTACGAGCCAAAGTTCACTTACCGCAACTTCACAAGGGCAGATGCATTGAGGACAAGGCTCAGCGCGATAAATGTTGTTGACAAAACACCTCTTGGGCAATTGTTCAGGGATGTGAAGGAAAGGCTGCTGCTGTCAGTGAAAGTTCTGGAAAAAATCGGCAAAGAGGATTTCACAGACACACAGCTTTACGGCACTCCATCAAGGGAATTGGTGCACAAGGCATATGCAATACTTGAGAAGACGTCAAGGGAGCCTGTTCCGACAAAGCCTTACGCAGCAACATACATGAAAGCAGAGATTGAAAAGGCATTATTGCAGCACGGATTCACAGGATGGCACATCAGGATAAAGCCCTCTGTCGCAAGAGTCGCAGTAAGCCCGAGCAAAAGAACAATAGTGATAAGGGATACTGCAAAATTCTCAGCAAAAGGAGTGAAATGCATACTTGCGCACGAAATCGGTGTGCACGTATTAAGGTCAATGAACGGCTACAGGCAGCACTATGAGATTTTTTCCACAGACGCAATCCCGGGATACCTTTTAACAGAAGAGGGGCTGGCTGCACTGCACGAGAAAAAAGCAGGCTGTCTCACAAACATCAGGCTTAGGAGGTTTGCAGGAAGGGTTATTGCTGACTCAACAGCTTTGAAAGGCAGCTTCAGGGATGTTTTCAATGAATTATGCAAGTTTTTCCCTCCAAAAGAGGCATTTGAAATGACAGTGAGGGTGAAGCGCGGATTAAAAGACACTTCTGCAGCAGGCGGATTTATCAAAGACCACGTTTACCTTGAAGGAAAGCTCGCGCTTGAGGAATTCATTGCAAAAGGAAAGGACATAACTCCACTGTATGCAGGAAAAATCGGGCTTGAACAGATAGGAATGGTTGAGGAGGGCATACTTTTGCCGCCGACCTACCTGCCGAAATTCTGAAATGCTTCTGCAGTCTCGAAATCTTTATTAAAACAGTGAATGATTAGTATGTCATGCCTTCACGGCTTGTGTTCTTGGGGACTGCGGGGAACCTCGGCGTAGTCAGCAAGCAGTCAAGAAGCTCAGGAGGGTTTATCGTGCAGGTCGGAGAGCTTCAGCTCCACATTGACCCAGGACCAGGAGCCTTGACAAATGCAGCGCTTTGCGGAATCAATGTGCGCGGCCACTCTGCAATCCTGGTCTCACACGCGCACCTGAACCACTGCAATGACCTTAATGCCCTGATTCACGCGATGACATTGAACGGCCTTGACAGCCACGGAGTCCTTATTGCACCAGAGAGCGTCATACAAGGCACAGAGCACATCAAGCCAGTGCTGCACACGCACTTTGCAAACCACGTGGAAAAAATCATTGTCGCACAGCCAAACAAGAAGATAGCAATGGAAAATATTGAAGTGCACCCGCTCGTGGCAAAGCACTCTGACCTCCACTCGCTCGGATTTAAGATTTTCACACCTGACTTTGTCCTGGCTTACAGCGGAGACACATCATACAGCCCTGAGATCGCAGAGCAGTATGAAGGCGCTGACATACTCGTGCTTAACTGCCAGCACCCGGGAAAAAGCAAGGAACCAGGGCTTTGCTCGGCAGACGTTGTGAAAATCCTCAAAAAGACAAATCCCAAGCTGTGCATTTTAACCCATTTCTCGCAGAAAATGCTTGACGCAAAGCCAATGTACGAAACAAGGGACATAAAACTGCAGTCAGGGGTGCAGGTGATATCAGCAGAAGACGGAATGATTGTTGACCCTATCTCTTACTCAGCAGAACTAAGGCAGAAAACCCTGAACCTTTTCAAAACAGGAAAAGAAGACCGTACCCAATAAGGCACCCTGCAGTAAGGAAAGGCATTGCAGGATAAAACCTCTTTCTCTGGCCGTAATAAAGCAATGCGAACAGTGCCAGAGACGCACCAAGCGCAACAACTGCAGATGAGCGCAAGCCAGATGTTTTCATGACAACGCCGGCAAAGATAAGCGGGAAGCCGATGTCGCCGCCGCCGAGTATTGCAGTCCTTATCAGCCCTGGCTTTTTTGGCGCCTTGAAGATTATTTTCTTCGGCGCATACGGCAGCAGCAATCCTGCGAAAATCCCGCTCTTTGCCTGGAACTGCGCCATGTTTGCCATGTGCTTTGACTTCCAGACAGCATACATGTCATAAACAGAGATGAGCAAAAGCAGGACAATGGCCGCAATGGGTGTGAGCAAAGGAACAAAGATGACCGCAAGCCCGCCGTAAATGAAAAGCTCTGTGAGATTGTGCACGAGAATGCCAGGCCTGAAAATTTTCCAGGTGCCGAGAATCAGCGCGAGCAAAAGCGCATAGCTGCTCTTCATGAAAGCAGCGAACGCAATGTGCAAACAGAGCACAACCGCAAGCCAGAACCACAGCTTCCAGAGCATCACTTTCTGCCACCTGATTATCAGCAGGATAAGGACAGTGCCGATAATCAAGGCAACTGCAATGTAAATCACAGAGATTAAAGGCGGAGCTTCAGGGCGCTCCATTCCGATTCCGCCCACAGCAGGCAATGCTTTCCATTCAACCTTGCCTGTCTCAGCTGTCTTCTGGACATCAATGTAATTGCTGATAATCAACAGCCCGATAACCTGTGCGAGAAGGAAAAGCCCGACAAGCAGGATAGTGATTGTCCAGTTGTGTTTCATTGGCTGTTGCTGCGAGTAAAGCGTATATAAACCCTGCGTTCGGGGCAAATTCCATCATTTTGCTATCCCTGAGAATTGAGCTTATTTGTTAAATAGGTTAACATATTGTAGAATGGTCTCCTTTGTTAAATAGGTTAACACAGGCACTTCTGGGAAGATTTTTATACCCTAATAGTCCCCTTGCCGAGCATGGCGCTGATAATTGACCCATGGGGCGCAGAGCTCCACGCGGACTATGAAAAGCTGATAAAGCAGTTCGGGCTTGAGGTATTTGACCCCTCATTGTTCCCTGAGCCGAACAGGCTGATGCGCAGGAATGTAGTTTTCGCTGCAAGGGACCAGAAGGTGATTTCAGACTGCATAAAGAAAAAAAAGCCGTATTATGCACTTACTGGAATCATGCCAACCGCTGACAGGATTCACTTTGGCAACAAGATGGTTGTCGAGCAAATGCAGTATTTTCAGGAGCATGGCGCAAAGACATATGTCCTTGTCGCAGACCTTGAGGCGTCCACAACCCGCGGCGTATCGCTTGAAACAGCAAGGCAGCGCGCTTTGGATTTTCACATTCCGGCATACATCGCGCTCGGGCTTGACCCAAAAAAGACAAATTTCTACTTCCAGAGCGAGAACAAGGATGTTATCCACCTTGCGTATGAGGCTGCAAAGCACATCACACTCAATGAATTCAAGGCGGTTTATGGCAGCGCTGACCCAAGCAGGATAATGGGCGCAGTAACCCAGGTCGGAGACATACTTTTCCCACAGCTTGAGGAGCCAATGCCTGGCGTAATTCCTGTTGGAATTGACCAGGACCCGCACATAAGGCTGACAAGGGATGTTGTTGCGAGGACAAAGAGCGTGCACAACTTTTTCCCGCCTGCGGGAATCTACCACAAGTTCATGCCTTCGCTTGACGGAGACATTAAAATGAGCAAGAGCAAACCCGGAGGCAACATCGAACTGCCTGAAGACATCAAGGAGGCGTGCAGGAAAATCCAAAAGGCAGTTACTGGCGGAAGGAAGACAGCAGAAGAGCAGAGAAGGCTTGGCGCAGAGGTTGAGAAAGACATGGTCTTTGAGCTTTTGAAGATGCATTTGATAGAAAACGACAACAAGCTTGACATGATTTACCAGCAGTACAAGAAAGGGCAGATGCTTTCTGGTGAGCTGAAACAAATCGCTTGCGAAAAAATGACTGCTTTCATGGAAGACTTCATGAAAAAGCTTGAGAAAGCCCGCGCGCAGGTCCACAGCATCAATTTCATGAAGTTCAATTAGTGCAGAAACATTTATATAGCGAGATAATCACGGGGGAACACATGGCAAAAGGGCGTGGCCACAAGCACGGCAATGTGAGAAGGGATGTTATTGGAGACCCATCAGGCTCGAAGAGATGGACTCCGCTCACAACAGGTTTTATGGTCACAAGCATAATTGGATTTTTCGTGTCACTGCTTTACGTGGCAACGAAATTCTCCCTGAAAATAGGGGTTGCATTTGCTGTCGTGTTTTTGTGCATGTTTTTCGCTTCAGTAATTTCAATGGGCCGCGCGTCGCCTGACGCGCAGCTTGCTGTTAAACCAGTCAAATAACAAAATTGTGGGGGATTGAAATGAAATATACTGCGATAATCGCGGCATTTTTGGTATTAATGCTAATTTCGTGTGCGCCTGCACAGCCTGCGGCACCAGCTGCACCTGCAGCTCCTGCTGCACAGCCTGCGGCACCGGCTGCACAGCCTGCGGCTCCAGCTGTGCCAGGACCGACACCTGTCGTTGTGAAGCCTGTTCCTGCCGTGTCAAAGCAAATGCAGGCACTTTTGAGCAAGGCAGACCAAAAAGTGAAGAGCTACAAGTACCTTGACTTTGTTATTCCAATAAAGCAGCAGCCAGACACAGTCTTTGTTAAGGGAAGCAAGATGAAGATACAGCTCTATGAGTATGACCCGTATCTTGCTGACACATACTTTGACACAGTATACCTTGACACGGCCACAAAGAGCATAGTTGGCAGGTGTGAAAGCAACAGGCGCTGCGTCTGGCCACAGGGCGACAACAGGAAGAAGGAATGGACAAACCTGAATTATGACCAGTACAGGTTCAAGACGCCGTATGAATGGGTGAAGACAGTGCCTGCAACCGCGACAATAATCGGTCCTGAAGTGTTTGACCAGCGGACTACAACCAAGATTGAGTATGAAGAAGGCGGAAAGCTCATCCAGATGTGGATTGATGACACATACGGAGTCCCAAGGGCAGTCCGGATTGTGCCATCGTCAGGGCAGGAGTTGAACTACAAGTTCAATGACGTGTTTTTCAACACACTGACAGACCAGGAAGTCACACCGCCTGCAATCTAAGGCGGATTTTTTTATTTTTTTATAATTCTTTCTTTTTCAAATCCTTAGTTTTATAAGCATCCCTTTTGCATTATTCCCATGACACTGCAACTGTGGATAAGGCAGTCTGATAAAGAAAGATTAACAGCGGCTTGCAAGGTTAATTTGTCTGCCGATGTTGACGATACTCTGACAGGCGTGCTGAGCGATCCGGGGTTTCTTTCAAAGATTGGAAAAATGTTTGTTTTGGGGCGAAAGAAACTGTGGGTTCCAAAAGGTTTTGATGCAGCCTCAAAAAATTTCCCTTTTGTTTACGTAAAGAACAGCGGCGCTTACAAGGAGGGGCTAATACTCTCCACTTATTCCAATCTTGATGTTAAATATCACCTGAAAACACAAGATATTGGCGAAAGGACAGGGATTCACGTCGAGCAATTATTCGGCGGAGATGCAGAGATGTTTGTTCGCAGTGTCTTTAACACTTATTATGACTCATTAATACGCAAGCTTGATGAAAAGGACAATCATTTCGTCCTTTATTCCTGAATCAGAATTCCAGCGCTTTCTTTTTTTCTTCAACTATCTTGGGCGCACCGCCGCCGTGCCAGGAGAACCTGGGGCGGATTTGCATCGGGTACATGCGCTCATTTACGTCGTCAACAGCTATGCACGAGCCAGCCACCCTTGGCAGCCCTGCGAGCTCCTTGTCAAGCGTGCCCCTCAGGTAGCTCTGGATGATGCTTCCCATTGCGTCAGTGTCCACTTTTGCTGTCAGCCTGTGTGACAATACAATGTCTGACTGGGTCATTGCGTCTGTGTGTATCTTTCCAGGCTGCTGGGTTGCCATTACCATTGCAATTCCAGGCTGGCGCCCTTCTCGTAATAACGTGATTAATGCGTCTGTTGCAGATGTCTTGCCCTGAGCAGGCAGGAATTCGTGGGCTTCGTCAATCATCAGCCACACAATGGGCATTTCTTTGCCCTTCAGCTTTGCCTCTTCCTCCTCTTCCTGAGACAACAAATAGTGGATTGCAGAGTGAATGCTCCGAAATTCCTCATTCTTTCTCACAGTCATTCTCTCCATGAACAGCCTTTCTGCAACAAGCCCGATGACCAAATGCTTTATCTTCCAGCCGTTTGGCATCACTGCATAAGGGCTGAGGTCAAGGATGCTGATTTGGCCGCCCTGTATCAGCTCTTTCAGCGGTGTTGCCTCCCTGCTGAACACTCCCCAGGATTCAACGCTCCTGAACCTGTTCAAGGCAGAGTTCTTGACGTGCTCTTCCTCGTGCGGGTCTGCCTGTACTGCCGCGATTATGTCCTCAATATCATAATCATCCCTGTCTTTTTTCAGCGTGAGAACTATTTTCGCGAGGAAAATAGCCAGCGGGTCCTCTGGGTGTATGTCAAAAGTCAGATTCCAGTCTTCTGGAGTCAATTCATAAGGCCTGATTGAGAAAGGCACGTCTGTTGGAATGCCCTCTGACTTGTATTTCTTGAAAAATCCTGTCGGCGTGAAGATTTTTACAGGAATTCCCTTGCCTTCCATTCCCCACTGCTGGAGCAAATTCTCGTCCTTGTGGTTCGGGTACTTCATTGTCCAGTAAATTCCCATTGTGTCAAGAAGGACAACTGCTAATCGCGAGCGGTATTCTTCCGGCAGTGTTGCTATGCCCTCTGCTATGACTCCAAGGCAGTATGATTTTCCACTTCCTCTTTTTCCGCAGACAAAAACAACGTGCGCGCGGTTCAAGTCCATGTAGATATTCTGTGCTAACGCAGTGGTCTGGCCCATTTGGACATAGTGCTTTCCAATAAGAATAGTGCCAAGAGTGCCAAACTTCTCCCTCTCAGATTCCTCTCTTCCAAGAATTATTTCGAATGCCATCCTCTTTTCAGGAAGAACTGTGGAATAAGAGTATAAAAAGGTTTATGCTAGCCTGCGCCCTTTATTGTATTCGTAATGGCAGACAAGCTTTATTGCTGCATCGTTAAAATCCCTTACTGCCTTTACCTGGTGTGGGTATTTTTTCTGCAGGTTCGCAATCGCTTCAAGGCAATTATTTTCCGGGCTTTCAATGAATATTCCCACAACATTTCCTGCGGTTTTTATTGCTGATTCAATGTCCTCCACCCTGTTGCTAATCCTGTAAACAATGCCATAGCACTCAGGCGCACTTTTGACAGGAGTAATTGGCACAGGAAGCTCAGCAGGCTGCCTGTCCTGCCAGTTAATCGAGAATTCTTTGCAGGGCAATTGCAAATTAATCAGCCCAAGCCCGCCTCTGACGCCTGGCCTGAGTTCTGGTGTTGTTCCATTCCCATTGAAGAGAATCTGCGGATTGTCTATTCCTACAAGAATTTTGTATTGGTGCATACTGTGCGAGGAACAAACAAGAATAAAAATGTATGTATTTACAAGATAGACAGCTAAATAAAAATAAAAAAATAATAAAAAACGCTTACAGCTCTGCTGCTGTAACGACGTTCACTGTGGCATCCTTAACCCTGCTGTCCATTGCGACAACGTGCCTGACGCCTGCCTTTTCGGCAACGTCTGTGATTTCCTTGTCAGCAGCGCCGTCAAAGACAACAGCATAGACGCCTGAGTTGAGGCTCTTCAGAGTGCTTGAAAGCTCTGTGAAAGGCACTTTTCCAAGGACATTCATCTTGTTGTCAAGAAGATATGCCCCGCGTGTGCCGATAAGGTTCTCAAGCATGCTTCCAAAGCGCTTTTTTTCCTCAGGATTAAGCTTGCCCTGTGTTATAGGTGCAGCGATTGGCGCTGGCCTGCGAATCTCTGGCTCTGCAGAGACAGTCCTTACCAATGGCTGAAGCCTTGGCTGGGGCATTACCCTGACAGGAGCCGGCTGGATGCGGTTGGTTGTCTCGCGCATCAACGGGCGCCTGATTGACTGCGAAGTGTCGTTCGCTGCCAATTCAAGCTTTGCCTGCTCAATCGTGATTCTGCTTCTCAGTGCCTTGTGGATTTCCTTCTTTGCGAGCTCCTCGACTTCTTTTCCGTCAGGCGCTCTCGCAACAAAGTCAATCTCTGCTATGTTCACAAGCTCCTTGAGGATAAGGTTTCCACCGCGGTCTCCGTCAAGGAAGACAACCATGTCCTTTTTCCTGCTGAGGTCGCAGATAGTCTGCGGAACCTGGGTGCCGTTCATGGCTATTACGTTCTTGATTCCGTTTTTCAACAGGTTCAGAACGTCAGCGCGGCCCTCAACGACGATTACCTCGTCGCAGTCATCAATTCCCGGGCCTGCAGGGCAGCGGTCTCTTCCGTATTCTGTGATTTCCATCACACGGACAGAGTGCGCGACTTCCTCTGCGAGCTCTTGGGAGTCAGGCATTACAGAGTCAACCATTGTCCTGAGCAGCTCTTTTGCACGCTCAACAACAAAGTTCCTCTTGCTAATCCTGACGTCCTCAATGTTTATGACCTTTAACTTGGCGTTGCAAGGCCCTATTCTTTGTATGATTTCCAAAGCAGCAGCCACAATAGCTGTTTCTGCCTTGTCCAAAGAAGACGGTACGACTATGCTTCCCTGCGTCTTTCCGCCTCGAGTTTCTGTGTTGACTTCAATACGGCCTATTCTTCCAGAACGCTGAAGCTCCCTGAGTTCCAGGTCTGCGCCTAAGAGGCCTTCTGTCTGGCCGAAGATTGCGCCGATGACGTCCGGCCTGTCGACAACACCCTCGATTTCAATGTTTGCGTTGACAATATACTTAGATGAAACAGGACTGATTTTTCCCATTTTAAACCCTCCAAATTGATCCCCATTGTGTTATAAAGAGACTAAAAAGAACCAGTTCAGCCAGGAAAGACTAAAAGCATCCTTTGGGACTTCTTTTGTTGGTTTCCGGCTTATTTCTTCCTTCAAATCGAAGGAAAGTGAACAAATGATTATGATTGGTTCTTTTCTGTCTCTGTATGGTTATCTTGACTTGGTTAAAAGGCCTGTAGCCACGCCGCTAACCCCCTGAGCTCATTGCTTGGTTTTCCGTCAGCTCCACAGGGTTCTCTCGGCAACGGGCCGTGATAACGACCTTTTAACTTGTGTAAACTATATGTTACAGGTCTATTTAAAGGTTCGTATTTGGTTTATAAATGATATTGGGATAGGTATAAAAAGAAGGCAATTCTTTGATGCTGTATGGTACGAATCCGTCATCCTGAAGACATAAAGAAGACATTCAAAGACGTATTTGACAATTTTACTAATGTGACGATTCTTAAGCTGATTTCCAAGGGGCACTTGGATGGATTGGAGAGCCCTATTAGTATTGGGAAAGAGGCTAATGTTTTCTCTGCAATGGCACAGGGCGAGAGGGTGATGGCCAAGATTTACCGCATAAATGTCGTTGACTTCAACAAGCTGTTTGAGTACTTAAGGGCAGACCCGCGATTTCCAAGCCTTGACAGGAACAGAAGGAAAGTAGTGATACTGTGGGCAAAGCGCGAGTACAGGAATTTGTTAAAGGCCCGCGAGGCAGGAGTAAGGGTGCCGATGGCAAGGGCGGTTTTGAACAATGTGCTTGTAATGGAATTTATCGGAGATGAAGGCGAAGCTGCACCGCGCGTAAAAGACTTAATTCCTAAAAATCCCAAGGAGTTCTTTGAAAAAATCATTATTGGAATGCAGAAATTGCACAAAGCAGGTTTAGTTCATACTGATTTGAGCCAGTTCAACATCCTGAATTACAACGAAGAGCCTGTATTTATCGACATGAGCCAGGCAACAACACTTGAAAACCACAATGCAGAGGACTACCTTGACCGCGACATAAAAAACATCTGCACATTTTTCAGGAAACTGGGGCTGGATATCGACGATGAAAAAGTCAGGCAGCAAATAACTGGCAAAAAGTCAATTCGCAACATTTAAAAGCAAGTTGCGTTCCCAACAAATCACCTGATGATTATGACCTCCGATGAAGTTGATATATTTGCTTATGAGCTGAAAATACCCCGTGAAAGGGTCGCCGTGCTCATAGGAAAGAAAGGCGAGCTGAAGCGTCAGCTGGAACACGTCACAAAGACAAAGATAAAAATCGATTCGGAAGAGGGTGACGTGAACATAAGAGGCAAGGACGCTTTATTGCTGTACAGCTGCCGCGAAATAGTCAGGGCAATAGGAAGGGGATTTAATCCTGATATCGCAATGCAGCTCCTAAAGCAGGACTATGGGATTGAATTCATCAGCCTCACTGACTACGCAGCCACGCCAAAAATGCTTGAAAGGCTCCGCGGAAGAGTAATAGGCGAGGGCGGAAAGTCAAGAAGGACAATAGAAGACCTCACATTCACCAATATCAGCGTTTACGGAAAGACAATAGGCATCATAGGAAGGCTTGAAGGCATACCTGCTGCAAGAAAAGCAGTCGAGGCATTGCTTGCAGGCAGAAAACACGGGACAGTGTACAAGTTCCTCGAAAGGAATAGAAAACATATGAGGATGGCAGAGACTTCAGGTGAATAATAAATGGCTGACAGACCTATCGCGGAAAAACTGGCTGAGAAACAAAAGGCAGTTTCAGTTGCGGAATTCTTCGAGAGAAACAGGCACCTGCTTGGCTTTGACAACAAGAGAAAAGCACTGCTGACTGTTGTTAAAGAGGCTGTTGACAACTCGCTTGACGCATGCGAGGAAGCAAGAATCCTGCCAGAAATCAATATCCAGATAGTTGAAATGGGCAATGAGCGCTTCAGGATTATTGTCGAGGACAACGGGCCAGGAATTGTCAGAAAGCAGATAGGAAATATTTTTGCAAAACTTCTTTACGGCTCAAAATTCCACTCATTAAAGCAGGCGCGAGGACAGCAGGGAATTGGAATTTCTGCTGCTGTGCTGTACGCGCAATTGACCACAGGAAGGCCTGCGAGAATCACAACAAGAATTGACCCAAACCACCCTGCGCATTACATGGAACTGCACCTTGACACCAAGACAAACGAGCCGCACATAGTCAAGGACGAGGAAGTGCAGTGGAAAAAAGAGCGCGGAACAAAAGTTGAGCTTGACATTGAGGCAAGCTATCAGAAAGGGGACCAAAGCGTTGACAGCTATCTCAAGGAAACAGCAATTGTCAACCCGCACGCAACGATAGTTTACACCAATCCAAAGGCAGAACAGGTGATTTTCCCAAGGGCATCAGACAAATTGCCAAAAGAACCGCAGGAAATCAAGCCCCACCCGTATGGAGTTGAGCTTGGAATAATGCTCAAGATGATAAGGGCGACTGACTCAAGGACATTGCAGTCATTCCTTATGAACGAGTTCTCAAGAGTCGGCTCGCAGACAGCAAAGGAAATCTGCTCAAATGCAGGCCTGCAGACAGACATGAAGCCGCGCGAGCTCGAACTCGGGCATGTTGAGAAATTAATGGAGGGAATAAAGAAGACAAAAATCATCTCTCCACCAACAGACTGCATAGTGCCAATAGGGGAAGAACTGCTTGAAAAAGGATTGAGAAAGGAAGTTGCAGCAGAGTTTTACACTGCTGTTACAAGGCCGCCGGAAATTTACCGCGGAATCCCATTTGTAATTGAAGTTGCCCTTGCTTATGGAGGACAGCAGCCTAAAGACCAAATCGCAAGGGTTTTGAGGTTCGCAAACAGGGTGCCATTGCTCTACCAGCAAAGCGCTTGCTCGGCATTCAAGAGCATTCTGCAGACAAACTGGAAGCCTTACGGAATGCAGCAGAGCGGAAGCTCGGCGCCAGTAGGACCATTGACAGTTGTTGTTCATTTGGCGTCAGTATGGCCGCCATTCACTTCAGAAGCAAAAGAAGCCATTGCCCACTATCCTGAAATCATCAAGGAAATCAAGCTCGCACTTCAGGAAGCAGGACGAAGGCTTGGCGCATACGTTAACAAAAAGAAGCGTGTCGGCTTGGAAAGGGAGCGTGTCAATATTTTCGAAAGGTATATTCCTGAAGTTGCTGATTCACTTTCTTTTCTTTCCGGCGAGAACAAGAAAGCAATTGAGTCCCAGCTGAACTCAATGCTCGCAAAGAACAAGGAATACATCCAGACAAACACTGCGATTGTTGCTGAATCAAAGAAAGACGACGCAGAAGACAAAATCAAGCTCACAGGCTCTGCAGAGAGTGATGACGAATGAGCGAAGCCAAGAAAAAGCTTCAGGACATGGGAAAAGGGCTTGTCGAGGCAATCAAGAAAGGAAAACAGCCAAGGATTGACATTCCTGTAAGGGCTCTCAGCAACGTCGTCTATAACGAGAAGACAAGGACTCTTGAATTGGGAAACAAGACAGCAGAAAGGCTGTTCTTCAATGTCGGACACGTCAAAAAGTTCGTGCAGACAATGGAAGTCGCAAAGATTTCAAAACAATTGCTTGACTTGAGCAAGCACGCTTCACTCAGGGACGTTTTCTACATGGCAAAAAGGACTTTGCCGGGCACCAATACCAATCTTGTTGATGAGCAAAGCGAGTCAGACACTGCGATTGAGGATTTAGAATTAGTCACAGGCAGCTCAAGAGAGCAGTTGAACATGAACGCGAACAAGAACGGCTCTGTCGCAGGACATGTTGTTATCGAGGACAAGGGCGACACAATTGACTGGAGCAAGCTCGGTTCTGGCGGATGGTCAATCCCATCAAACGTTGAAGAGATTACATTCAAGAAAGTCGAGGCAAAATACGTCCTTTACATGGAAAAAGCAGCCGTGTGGGAGCGTTTGCACGAAGACAGGTTCTGGGACAAGCAAAAATGCATCATAATGAGCTCGCAGGGGCAGACAACAAGGGGAATTCGAAGGCTTTTGCAGCGTTTGAGCAACGAGCACAAACTGCCGATTTACATCCTGACAGACTATGACTCCTGGGGCCACTACATTTACTCAGTCATCAAGTACGGTTCAATCAGCTTGGCGCACATGTCAGAAGTTTTGGCTATTCCAAATGTCAAATACCTCGGCATTACCTCTGATGACATAGAGAAATACGGGCTCAAAAAGAACTTTATCAAGCTCAATGACCGCGACCTCGCACGTTTGAAGCAGATTTCCGAGTATGACTGGTTCAAAAACCACAAAGTCTGGCAACGCGAATTCAAAATGATGAAAGCATTCGGCTCAAAAGCAGAAATCCAGGCATTGAGCGCACGCGGAATAACCTTTATTTCTGACACATACCTGCCTGAGAAGATAAGGAATAAGGACTGGATTGAATAATTTTTTAAATCATTTGTTTCGGAAAGTTTAATATATGCGTATTCGTGTCATTTCATCGTGGAATTTTTAAAACCCAACAAGACTAAAATTATACTGCTTATTTGTATGTTTGTTTTGTACTATTTTATCTTCAACAAATTACAAACATATCATGGCGCTATAGAAGGAAGCCCAATGCCCATTTCTTTATACTTGTTAGCGGTCTTTCTTGGTTATTTACTTCATGAATTGGTTTTTATTTTGTTCTCTATAATTTTGCCATTTAATTTTCTTACTCTTTCATTCGTAATTATTTTAGCATACCAGTACTTGCTTATTTGCATTATTTGGGCTTTGGGCAAGAAATTTATTCCTACTAGAAATAACGGGCCTGGCAGGATTTGAACCCGCGACCCTCTGCTTAGAAGGCAGGCGCTCTTTCCAGGCTGAGCTACAGGCCCATGAAACATACTGGTTTTAGAGGCTTTATAAATGTTTCAGGGAAAACACTGCTTTGTGAGATACTTTTTTAAAGACGTCACAGCAACACAGTATTGTCCGCCGCGGTAGCCAAATCCGGCAAGGCAATCGCCTGCAGAGCGATCACGTGAGGGTTCAAATCCCTCCCGCGGCTTATTCAAGGGAGGCGTAATATGAAACAAATAATTGCATTATTGATTTTGGTTCTGTTTTTGATAGGGTGCCAGCCAGCGGCACAGCCAGTTGCTCCGAGGCCGAATGCAGCAACAAACCCGCCTCCAGAACCAACGCCGCCTTCTGCTGTTGAGGTTGCCCCAGGGCCTGTTCCGCCAGCGCCAACAGGGCCGGTGCAGTCAGCTTATGAAGTGGCTGCAGAAGTCTCAGCGCCGACAAGCGGCTCTGCAGGACCGACAACAGCGCAGGACACTGTCATACTTAAGCAGGGTGACTTCCGCGATGTTGTCCACAACACACACGGCCGCGCCCAGATTGCAAGGATTCCAGGCGGAGGGCTTGCGCTAAACCTGCTTGGATTCTTCACAGACGCAGGACCAGGGCTCACTATTGTGCTTAACTCAGGAGACCCGGCAACAGGCTTGGCTGTAAGCGGGCTCACGTCAAACACAGGAAGCTACTCTTACACACTGCCTGCCAACACTGACCTGAGAAAGTACACAAAGGTCTCGATTTACAACAAGAAATACAATGTCATCTGGGGAGAGGCAGAGCTGCGCTGAGCTTTTTCCTGTACCTGAACCCAAGAGTTGCAAGTATGAACAGCAGCATAAGCCCTGCAGGCAAAAGGAATTCAGGGGTCATAAGCTCGGATAAAAGACTGCCTGAAAGCGCGTGCTCGCTTATCTTTGCGAAAAAATAAGTCATGATAAATGTTTCAGGCACAAATCCAAGCAGTGTTGCAAGGAAATAATCAGCAAATTTTATGCTTGACAGCCCGCAGACATAATTAACAATTCCAAAAGGCTCCAATGGGAATATCCTCAGGAAAAAAAGCCCGCTGAAGCCATGGCGCTCAACCATTTTCTGCAGTTTTTTGTGTTTTCCGAAAATACTCTTGACAAAATCCCCGCCAAGCCGCCTGGCGACAAAGAATGCCAAAGAGGCGCCGAGGGAAAAGCCTGCAATGTTCAGGAAAAGCCCCTCTGTTGGGCCGAAAAGCACTGCGCCGATAAAAGTCATAAGGGTTACAGGAACCATTAGGGCGGCAGCTATTCCGTAAATCGCGATAAAAACAATCCAGCCTGCAAACCCAAACACGTCAACAAAACCCCTTATTGAGTCAATAGTGAATTTTCCAGAGTAAGGGGAGAACTTCACAAGGTAAAGCGCAGCTGCAATCAGCAGTATGAACAGCAGGAACTTCAGCCTTGAATGTTTTTCCATAAACAAGGGGATTTAGACAAACTATTTAAACCAAACTGCTCAAAAGCAGGTTATGGCAAGCCGGAAAATACTGCTCAGGAAGGAAAAGTGGCAGTTTGTCCCTGAACTGGACAGGGAAATCAGGGTTGAAAAAGAGGCAATGTTCTACGTAACAGAGCCTGGCAGGGACTTTCACACAAAATACGGAGCCATCACAGCAAAAGAGCTGAAGAAAAAGCCAGGAAGCTCTGTAAAAACATCAATGGGAAAGGAATTCACGATTATTGACGCTGATTTTGGCGATGACTTAAGGCACATCAAGCGCCTGCCACAGACAATGTCAGCAAAAGACATGGGCTTGATTGTTTCTGCAACAGGAGTGAACAAGGAAAGCTTTGCAATTGACTCAGGAACAGGCTCAGGGGCATTGGCTTGCTATCTGGCGCACCTGTGCAAAAAAGTTGTGAGCTATGAAATCATTGACAAGCACATAGAAGTGGCGAAAGAAAACCAGAAATTCCTTGGACTGAAGAACCTTTTGATAAAAAAAGCAAGCATTTACGACAAAATCCCTGAGAAAAACGCGGATTTATTGGTTCTTGACGTTCCAGAGCCGCAAAAGGCGATAAAAACAGCAGAAAACGCGCTTAAAGTCGGCGGTTATCTTGTTGCTTACACAATCCAGGCAACGCAAATGCTCAATTTTACAAATGAGCTGATGAAAAACAAGCGGTTCTTGTTCATCAAGAGCTGCGAACTGATTGAAAGGACGTGGAAAGCAGAGGGGCAGATACTCAGGCCCTCAACAGCGCCATTCGGCCACACAGGATTTTTGGTTTTCGCGAGGAAAATATGCTGATTAAAGGGTTCAATCCTCCAAATTATGATAACAGCACTGTTAGCATTGTAAATTCAGTTCTGCAGCACTTTGGAGCTGAGCCATTACACAAGCCGCTGAAGCCGATTCTTGATGCTGCAAAAGGCGCAGACAAGATTGTTTTCTTTGTTGTTGACGCGCTTGGATACCAACAGGTCAAGACCCTGCCAAAGCACTCATTTTTGAGAAAATGGATGCAGAACAAGCCAGTCAGCGCGGTTTTCCCCTCAACCACTGCAACAAGCGTTTTATCTTTTGCAACAGGGCTTTTGCCTGTTGAGCATGGTGTGCTTGGTTACACGCAGTACATTCCGGAACAAAACAAAGTAGTCAATATGCTGGGCTTCGAAAGCATAAAGACACACAAGCCTGTAAAACTAAATTTGCACAAGCTTTACCCATTCACAACTGTTTATCAGCGATTGAAAAAGGCAGGAATCAGGTCAATCATACTTATGCCATCAAATCTGCAAAAAACAAAGCTCTCCTCAATTCAGAATTCACGGACAAAATATGTCCCATACCAATCAATTCCTGAAATGTTCAAGAAGCTGAACAAGCTGATTTCGAAAAAAGGAAAGGCGTATGTGTACTGCTACCTGCCTGATTATGACACTGCCTGCCACGAACAAGGGCCTAATGCAATAATACCTGGTCTTTTATTGTCATACTTGAACAACCAGTTTGCGCGCCTTGGGCTTACACGCGCGCGAAAGGCGTTGCTTATTGTCAGCGCAGACCATGGCTCAATCACCACAAATCCTGCAAAACTCATACGGTATCAGAAATATCCCAAGCTGTATTCAGCGCTAAAGGCAGTTTCAGGTGAAGCGAGAATCAATTATTTGCACTGCAAGAAAGGAAAGCAGGAATTCGTGCAGAATTATATCAGGAAACATCTTGCAAAGTACTGCGATATTGTGTCATCTCAGAAAGCTCTTGAAAGCGGATTGTTCGGAAAAGGCGAAGTTAATCCGCTTGTTCGCGAAAGAATGGGTGATTTTATCGTGTTCTGCAAGAAAAACAAGACAATGCTTGACTTTTACACGCCTTTAATCGGCCATCACGGCGGAACAACCAAGATAGAAATGCAGGTGCCGCTGATACTTTACAGGTTTCGCTAGATTTTGAATTCTTCTTTCAACTGCTTCTCAAATATACTTCTCGCCGGGAAGCCCTTGCTCGCGACAAAAGTGTTGAATTCGACTCTCGAGATTCCTTTTGACATTGCTTTTCGCTGGAGTTCTGCCAAACGCTGCCCGAAAACACTGTAGTTCGGCGAATATCCTGGGTTTTCAAAGAAGGTGAATGTTAGGTCGTATATTCTTTTCTTTGGCAATCCTGTTTTTTTGTTTGCCCACTCAACAAAATCAGCGTATTTTTGCTTTCCTGAGTTGACACGGCTGTCTGAAATTGCCCTGAGGAATCTTCCAACACGCCATTTTCTCACAACATATTCCATTGCGTCATTGAAAGTTTCCAAATCAGAATATTTGCTGATAAAATTTATGACGTTTTTCTCTGCCTTGCTTGGCATGTATTCGTGTTCAAGATGCCTGAATATCTCAAGAAGCTCAATTTCCCTGTGGAAGCTTAGCCCTTCTGTGATTGGAGTGTCCAGAGAAGAGCCAAGAATCTCAACAAGGCGGAGCTTTCCAAGGTATCCTGTGTAGCTGTTCATGAAGTTGACGCAGTGGCCGTGCTCTTCGTGTATTGTGAGCTGGAAAATTTCAGGCAGGCAGTCATTCGGGCTTCCGCGCTTGTCATTTGTCGCAAAATAAACACAGAATGGCTTTTTCGTCAATGTTCCGAACGGGCTCATTGCGCCAGAAGGCATGAACGGAACCATGTAAGAAGGGGTTTCAACAACCCTGACATCATATTTAGGGGTTATTTTCACAAGGCTTTCTTCCGCAATGTCCTGAAGCAGGCGCCTTGTTTCAACTATCACCTTGATTAATTGCTTCAAAGGCACATTGTATTTTTTCTTTAATGCCACGTCAATGTCTGGAACTGTGTTTTTACAGTTCAGCTTTGAAGCGAGCTTGGCGCAAATGGCTTTGAACTTTGGAAGGTCTTCTTCAAGCCAGCCCAGTGCCTTGCTTTCAATCTCTTTTGCTGATTCAGGATAGTCATAATAGTCTTTCAGTAGCTTTGGATAGATTTTTTCGCGCCTGAAGCCCTTGCCGTATTTCTTTAACAGCGGGAACACTTCTGTGAAGTCGCCTTTCTTTATTTTGCCGACGAGCATTGCATTGCGCCATTCTTTCACTTTTTCTGCCAAAGCATCAAGTTTTTTCTTTGTGCTTTCCTTTTTGACATTGTTTTTTGCTGTTGAAATGACTCCAAAACAGCCGTCGCAGGATAATACGCCAAGGATTTTGATTTCAGCAGGCCAGTCTTTTTTCAGCAAATACTTTTTTACGTCAAGGCTTTTACCGCAGCCGTCTGCTATCTTCCTTATGTGGTTTTCCTTAAAGCCCTCAACAAGGAAATGATTGTACAAATAGCTCATTACTGCGCCAGGAGGGTCATTGGGCTCCTCAAACAGGAATCCTCTGCGCACGGATCTAAGGAATTTTGTTGCTTTTTTGTCTTTTTTGCACTTTTTAAGGAGTTTGTCAATCTCTGCCAATGCTTTTTTCTCATTTTCTTTGGTAGGAATCCAGACTTTACCAGCGTATTGTTTTAATCCTGAGCAGAATGCACCTAATGGAGAGATTTTTTTCCAGAGCGAGAATATTTTATTGTCAATTTTCATATTATTGCATTCGTCACGCTAAATATATAAATCCATCGCCATTGTTTGCTTGTGTGAAAACAGAAGCGAGAGTTATTGGCATTGATGATGGGCCTTTTGTCAAGAGAAAAGACAAGAAAGTGCTTGTTGTTGGAGTTGTTTATCGCGGCGGTGTGTTTCCTGACGGAGTTGTTTCCACTTATGCTACTGTTGACGGCACTGATGCTACTGAGAAAATCGCTTTGATGATAAACAAGTGCCGTTTCAGGACGCAATTACAGGCAATACTGCTCAAAGGAGTTGCTGTAGGCGGGTTTAATGTCATTGATATTGAGAAATTGCACAGGCTGACAAGGCGCCCTGTTGTGGTTGTTGTGCGTGATTATCCTGATTTGGAAGAGATTTATCGCGTTCTTACATGGCTGAAAAAGAAAAAAGCAATGGCGCTAATCAAAAAGCTGCCCAAGCCGACACAAATCGGCAAAGTTTATGTTCAATTTGCAGGAACAGACCTGAAATCAGTAAAGGAACTGCTCAGAATAACCTCAACAAGGGCATTTATCCCAGAACCGCTGAGAGTTGCGCACTTAATTGCCGCAGGAGTTGTAAAAGGACAGAGCAGGGGAAGGGCTTAAGTGTAATAGAGTTTGCCGGTTTCTTTCTGTTCGCGGTCGAGGCGTGAGCCGGGTTTGTTTATTCTTGGGCGCTTGCTTTCCTCGTCTCTCCTGAGCGTGATGTCGATTTCTGTGAGGAAGTTGTTCATTCCGCTCACCATGTCAAAAGGACCGGTTGCCTTGCCTTCTTTTCCAGGATTGCCGGCAAAGACCATAAGCTCATCTGCAAGATAGTCAAGGAACATTAAGTCGTGGTCAACAACCATAATTGTCACACCGCGCTGCTCTGCAATGTCCTTTATTGTCTTTGCAACCGCCAGCCTTTGTTCAACGTCAAGATATGCTGATGGCTCATCAAGCAGGTAAAGCTCTGCTTCCTGCGAGAGGCAGTGTGCAATTGCAACACGCTGCAATTCTCCGCCTGAAAGAGTGTTCATGTTCTTGAGCAGCAAGTGCTTGATGTCAAGAGGGCGGATAAGCTGGACTTCGTACTTGCCAACAGCATTTTGCAGGGCAATGCTGACTGATTCTTCTGATGATGAATCAAGATATTGGGGCTTGTAAGCGACCTTGACAGGAGTTTCAACGCTTCCTGCATCAGGCTTCAGGACATTTGCAAGCATTTTCACAAAAGTTGTCTTTCCAGTGCCGTTTTCACCAAGAATTCCAACAACACTGTGCACATTCACGCTTCCTGGCTGGATATCGAGCGAGAACTGGTCAAGTTTTTTCTTTATTTCATCCCAGTTTGTTAATTTCTTGGCAAACTTCTTTTGTCCTGGCTGGCGTGAGAAGAAAGTGATTGAGTAAGGCCTGAACCTCATGTTCTGCTCTTTGATGAAGCCCTCGAGATAGCTGTTAATTCCATTGCGAGCCGGCTTTGGAACGCTTACAATTCCATAAGAGCCCTCTTCTCCGAACATTATGTGCGCAAGGTCTGTCATGTAGTCAAGAATAATCAGGTCGTGCTCAACAACAAGCACTGCAGTCTGCTCATTGGCAAGCTCCTTGATGAATTTCGCGACATTAATTCTCTGCTTTATGTCCAAATAAGATGATGGCTCGTCAAAAATGTACAAATTTGCCTTCTTAAGCACTGTCGCTGCAATCGCAATCCTCTGCATCTCACCGCCAGAAACATTTGCAATGTCATTGTTGAGAATGTGGTCTATGCCAAGGGCTTTTGCAACTTCTATCAGCTTCTTTGTCTCATTTACCTTGTCAAGCAAATCCTTGACTTTTCCTTTTGCATTTTTCTGAATCTGGTCAATGTGCTGGGGCTTGTAGCTGACTTTTATTTCCCCTTTCGCAAGCTTTTCAAAAAACACCTGCGCTTCTGTGCCCTTAAAATATTCCAGAAGCTCACTGTGGCTTGCTTCTTTCTCAGTGCCAAGGTTTGGAATTAACTGCCCTGCAAGAATCTTTATCGCTGTTGATTTTCCTATGCCGTTCCTTCCGACAATTCCAACAACTTTTCCAAAAACAGGCATTGGAAGATTGTAAAGATGGAATCCGTTTGTTCCATATTGGTGGACTGGCTGTTTGGCAAGCTCTTCAGGAAGCTTGATAATGCTTATCGCGCCAAAAGGACAGCGGTTCTGGCAAATACTGCAGGCATCTGACGTTAGTTCTGGATTTATCCGAATCTTCTGGTCAACAGGGTCAATGGTCTTGCATTCCAATCCCTGCCTGTTCATCGGGCAGATGCGCATACACAGGTATCCGCCGCACCCTTTTGGGTTGCACCTTTCCTTGTGCACAATTGCTATTCGTGGCATAAACACTATTTTAAAACGTGACATTTATAAATCCTCGCTGACGTGAAAGCATTATGAAATGCGAGCTGTGCAAGAAGGGGATTGAGCAGACATTCCTGGCTAAAATACTCGGCACCATAGTAAAGGACGCAAAGGGAAAGCCCCACACAATATGCTTTGAGTGCCAGAAAAAGTTCCAGAAGAAAGAAGATGTTCTTGCGCAGCTGAAATAAGTGTCCGCCTCCGTAGCTTAGTAGCTATAGCGCGACCCTCGTAAGGTCGAGGTCGAGGGTGCAACTCCCTCCGGAGGCTTTGCAATTACCTATGTCGGCGCCTGCGCTGCCAGAATGGCTTGTGGTTTTGCTGCTGGCGGCTTCTTCCGTGCGAAGGGCCTGCGGCAACAACCGCTATTTTTTCAAATGCAGGAAGAGGAGCAGGTGCTATCTGCCTTCTGAGACCGCGCACTATAACCTGGAAATCGCGGTTATCCTGCGGTGTTACGAAAGTTACCGCATCCCCTTTTGCGCCCGCCCGTGCCGTGCGCCCGATTCTGTGGGTATAATCATCTGATGTCTGGGGCAGGTCATAATTGTAAACATGCGAGATATTGTCGATGTGCAGGCCGCGCGAAGCAACGTCTGTCGCGATCAGGATGCCAAGCCCGCGTTTATGGAGGTTGGCTATGGTCTCAGTGCGCCTGCCCTGTGAAAGGCCGCCGTGTATTGGGGTTGCATCAATTCTTTGCGCCCGCAGGTTCTTGGAAACCCTGTCGCAATTGCGCCGCGTCTTGCAAAAGACAAGAGCGATTCCAGGAGTTTCGTGCTTGAGTAAGTGGGCCAAAAGTGATAATTTTTCCTGCGATTGAACAGAGTATGCGCGTTCGGTGAGCAGGTGCGTATCCACGTGCGTCTTTCCCTGAATCGCGACAGGAGAACGCATGTACTTGTTAACAAGGGAGCGCAGGCGCGGGGAAACTGTTGCGCTGAAAAGCAGCGTCTGGCGCTGCCTTGGCGTGTATCGCATTATTTTCTCAACGTCATCAATAAAGCCCATATCAAGCATGCGGTCAGCTTCGTCAAGTACAAGGTAGCGGACTGCGTTGAGTTTAACCCCCTGCCCAAGCACGTCAAGCAGCCTTCCTGGCGTTGCGACAACAACATCTGCTGTGCGCAGGGCTTTCAGCTGGGGCGCAATTCCCACCCCGCCAAAGACAGGGACAATCCTGAGATGGATGTATTTTCCAAATCCGTTGAGTGCCTCGCACACCTGCAGGCAAAGTTCGCGGGTCGGAGTTAGCACCAATGCGTGTATTCCGTTGCCGTGCGAGAGCTCGTTCAGGATAGGCAGCCCAAAAGCAGCGGTTTTTCCAGAGCCTGTTTCTGAGTGGCCGATTATGTCCTGGCCGTTATTGACAAGCGGAATGGCTTTTTCCTGTATTTGTGTCGGCGTAGCATAGCCCTGTTCTTCGATAGCTTTCAGTATAGGGACTTGCAAGTGAAAATCTGTAAATTGCATCTTGTCACTCCGAACGATTCTATTCTCTAAACTATATTTTTGAGAATATCAATGAGCGTACAAGAGCGCCCCATTATAAAGGTTTGCATTGCACAAACCTTTAAATATTGACAGCAAGAGGCTATTTTCTATGGAATTCAGCAGGAAAACCTGGATGTCATTATTCATTGCGGCGATTATGATACTCAGCGTCATAGGTTTCTCGCTCACGTTCACCGAGGAGAACACCCAGCAGCTGGCGTATAATGACACCGACTTCACAAGGACACAGAACGGCTGGCAAACAAAAATAAACAACAATAAAGTTGAGTTTTACACCTTTCCGAGCGAGCTTGAGGACATCCAGTTTGACGAGGGCGCAGGAGTTGCCCTTGACGGCGTAAAAGTCCTGTGGTTCTCATACAATCCAAAGGAGACTTACGCGCAGGAAATAGCAGACACGCTGTTTTACATGGAGGAATCGCTTGGCAAGGCAGCGGGCATTTATGTCCAAAGGGGGCTCACAAACAACACAGGCTATGAGCTTCCAGAAGCCACATGCGCAAACGCGACAGCAACAGTGCCTGTGCTGATACTAGAGTCAGGGAACGAAACGTCCATAAAGCATAATAACGGGTGCATCATTGCAACTGCGTCAAGCGGCAGGGAAATTTACCGTGTCGGAGACAGGATACTTTACCAGGAATTCAAGGTGATGAAGTGACTGAAGCAAAACAGGCAAAAAAGGAGGAAAGTCCAAAGGCAAGCAATGTTCAAAATGCTGTTGCAATTATTTCCACAATAGTTGTCCTAATCCTGATAAGCTTCTTAGCATACAAGTATTTGCACAGGGAGCCTCCGCGCGCCCAGCTAACTTACAATAACTTTGAGTTCAACAAGGTTGAGGGAATGTGGCATACGCAATGGCAGAAAAACGGGCAGGTGTATGACATTGGAATGCGCTACAATCCGCTTGAAGTCGAGAATGTTCCAGTAGGCGGCATAGACCTTAACATCACTTTCAGGAAGCTGCCGCAGTACATCACCTTTGACCCAGGGGAAAACACCACTAACATGAAATACATTGCACTCGGAGTGGGAGAGCTCGGGCTCAATCTTGTGCGCGGGCTTGGCGGAAGGATTGAGATGGCATGCACAGTCAACAGCTCAGAAGCCTGCCTGAACCACTCAATAGTCACCTGCGATGATGCTGACAAGGGAGTTTACCTTCTCAGGACAGCAGAACAGCCAAGAGTTATCCTTGCCGGCAACTGCCTGATTCTCGAGGGAAAAGAGCTTGACCTCATAAGGGCAATAGACAGGATACTCTACACATTCTACGGGATTATCAACTAACTTTATATAGCGCCGAGCCTTAATCCGCAGCATGCATGTCGTCTACTGTTCGCAGCAGCTGGACGGGCTCGCAGCAGCAGCCATTCTCTTCAGAGCTGAACGCCTCAGAGGGCATGACGTAAGGCTTGGCGGGCTTCTTAATTTTGAAAATGCCAAAGAGCAGTTTGATTCAATGCAAAGCCTCAGCGGCGACCTTATTTTCATCCTTGACTTCCTTCCTGACAACCTTGCCGCAATGGAACAGAAGCTAAGCGAGATTACAGTCAGGAACCGCATCGCATACCTTAACAGCCACCACCCGCACGACGAGAAAGACCAGGAAATACTTGCGAGGCATGTTCATACTGTTGACCTCTCAGGCCCATTGCACTATGCGCCTGTGCCGAAGGAAAAGGTTTGCGCAGCAGAGCTTGCCTGCCAGAGGTTTTTGCCGAATGACAGCGTTGCAAAAGAGCTTGCGAGGCTGGCGCACGACATTGAGTTCTGGGAGCGCAATGACCAGAACTCGGCAAGGCTCGCAGACCTTATCGCGTCAGGGTTTGAGCCAAAAGAGCTGATTGAGGCTTTGTCAAAAGGGGTGTTCTGGTCAGAAAGGTTTGAGCAGCTGCACAGGGAATATTTGCAGAAAAAAGAGCACGCTTTGAAGGACATCATCTCGCATCTGGCAGTCAAGAACATCGCAGGCTACCAATTCGGGTTCGCCCTTGCGCCAGCATTATTGCAGTCAGCTGACGCAGGACAGCACGTGCTTGACAACCATTCTGCTGTTGATGTTTCAGCAGTGCTTTACAGGAATGGCAGGATAAGCTTCAGGAAGAGGGATATCTGCCAGCTGAACCTCGCAGACATAGCAAAGCTGTTTGGCGGAGGCGGGCACAATTATGCTGCAGGTGCAAGGCTCGCCCAGTTCCCGTCAATAACCCGCGAGAACTTTGACAGCACTCTTTTCGCGCTTGACCAGCAGCTGAAAGCGCATTTTCTAAAATAATTTAACATAGATTAAAATACTTAAATCAATTATTCCCCCACATTAAAGCCTGAAAAAAGAGGCAGCGTCGACTTCGGTCGACTGGTCTCTTTTGCAAGACAAAAGAGGTGCAGTAAAAATGGCAGCAAAGAAAAGAAAGGCGAAGACTTCAAAGCGCCGAAAGAAAAGATAAATTACGTCATTTTACTGCCTCGCAAGGCGGGGCAGTTATTTTTTTCTCTGACATTTTCTCTGACGACAGCGGTCAGCAAAGCTGGCGGGCTTTGGAGCCCGTCCAAAGTATTATAAACCGCCGGCGTCCTTTTCGGAATGATGATACTTACGCTTCGCGAGCTTTTTGACGCTGCGCTGATGACTGTTGCAGTCGGCTACATTTTCATGGGAATTTTCCAGCAAAAAATACTGCGGCAAGGGTTTGACTGGAATGCATTGTGGTTTGCCTGCCTTGTGACAGCCCCTGCGCTCATGCTTCACGAGCTCGCGCACAAGTTTGTGGCTTTGGCAGCAGGAATGCAGGCAACATTCCACGCAGCTTACACCTGGCTCGGAATCGGAATCCTGCTGAAGCTTGCGCACTCGCCATTCCTGTTTTTCGTTCCTGCATACGTGTCAATAAACTGCACAGGAGCCCATTGCTCTTTGCCCCCAATAACCCATGCACTTATCGCGGTTTCAGGCCCTGCGCTTAATCTCATACTTTGGATTTCCTCCTGGGCTGTCCTGAAACACAGGCATATCCGAAGCAGGAAGTGGTTTGTCTTCTGGTTCCTGACGCAGAAAATAAACATGCTATTGTTCATCCTTAACATGCTTCCAATCCCAGGATTTGACGGGTTTACTTTCTATTCAGGATTGTGGCAGGCGCTGGCGTGATGGTACGCAAGCTTTAAAAAGTGACCATATACTCTCTTCGTCGGTGATATATTGACCATAAAGTCATTTTTGCTGAACATTTATGACAAGCATTACAAGAAGCTGCTGATACTGAGCTTCCTGCTTCTTTTCGCCTGCGTAGCTGTTCTGATAACGCACAAGATGCAGACAGGAGAGTTCATTGCAAAGGGAGTTTCGCTCAAGGGCGGGCTCACAATGACAATTCCTGTTGAGCAGGCAGATATCCACGCGCTACAGGCAGCCTTGTCATCGCAATTCCCGCTTGCAGACATTAATGTAAGAAGCATAGCAGAAGCAGGCCAGGTTAAAGCACTAATAATAGAAGCCGCAGACGTCTCTGACACAGATCTTGTTGCAGCAATCAAGGCGCAGGGAATTACGTTGGAGGAAGGCAAGTTCTCAATTGAAGTTATGGGCTCATCCCTCGGCCAGAGCTTTTACAAGCAGACCCTTATCGCTGTCGCGCTCGCATTCCTTTTCATGAGCATAGTTGTTTTTGTGACTTTCAGGAACCTTTTGCCAAGCTTGTTCGTAATCCTGTGCGCAGTCTCAGACATTATCAGCACAATAGCAATGCTGGACGTGCTCGGGGTAAAGCTTTCAACAGCAGGTGTTGCTGCCCTCCTGATGCTCATCGGTTACTCTGTTGATACAGACATCCTTCTCACAACAAAGGTCCTGAAAAGAAAAGAAGGGACAATTTTTGAGCGCACTGTCGGAACAATGCGCACAGGACTCCTGATGTCACTGACAGCATTCGGCGCTTCAATGGCAGGATACTTTTACACACAGTCAGATGTTGTCAAGCAGATAATGCTCGTAATCTCAATCGGAATGCTTTTTGACATAATTTACACATGGGTGCAGAACGCAGGCATCCTAAGATGGTACTTAGAGAACAAGGAAAAGAAGGCGGGGCACCATGAGCACCCTTAAGAAAGCCCTTCTTAACATCCGTGTAATAATCCTGATAGCCTGCATACTGTTCATGGTTTTCGCGCTTATGCCAGAGCCGTGGAACAATGGCGTCGTGATAAAGAGCGTTGCAAAGAACAGCTCTGCAGCCCTTGCAGGCATGACAAACCCGAAGCCCACAGCAACTCCGCTGTCAAAAGAAGTCATAATCAGCATTAACAACAAGCCAATCAATAATGTGGATGACTATTACGCATTTACCAAAGGGCTCAGGGTCAACCAGACAATACAGGTAAAGACAAGCAAGAGCATTTACAAGCTTACAACAAAAGAGGCATTCAGGGTTATTGAGCTCAACAGGACAGAGGAGCAGAACGTAACAGAGACAAGGGAGGTTAATGAGACAATAAACGGCACTGTTGTCCTGGTAAACAAGACATTCACAAAGCAGGTCCTTGTAAACGCGACCGCGCTCGAGCCAATCGGTGTTGAAAACCTCGGGTTCAGGATTGACAACGCGCCCACAACAAACCTCCGCAAGGGCCTTGACCTTCAGGGAGGAACAAGGGTTTTGCTCAGGCCTGCTGAAGAAATCACTATTGATATGCTCAACATAATGATTGACAGCCTCAAGGAGCGCCTTAATGTTTACGGGCTCAGCGACATTGTTGTTACATCAGTGCAGGACAAGCCAGGATTCCTCGGAGAGCCAAACAGGTACATCCTTGTTGAAATCGCAGGAGCAACAGAGGAGGAAGTCAAGGATTTGCTCGCAAGGCAGGGCAAGTTTGAGGCGACAATAGGAAACCAGACAGTATTCCGCGGAGGGCAGGACATAACATATGTCTGCCGCACTGCAGAATGCAGCGGAATTGACCCAAGGCGCGGCTGCGGAACATCGCAGGGCGGATGGGCGTGCAGCTTCATGTTCAGCATCTCACTCAGCCCTGAAGCAGCCCAAAGGCAGGCAGACATAACAAAGAATATGAAAGTGGTCACAGAGCAGGACGGAAGCTACCTGAGTGAAAAGCTGATTCTCTACCTTGACGACCAGGAAGTTGATTCCCTTAACATCGCAGACGACCTGCGTGGCAGGGCTGTTACTGACATTGCGATAACAGGCGGAGGTTCGGGCACTACAAGGGATGATGCGACACGCGCAACCCTTGAAAGCATGAAGAAGTTGCAGACAGTGCTTATCACAGGAAGCCTGCCTGTCAAGCTTGAAATAGTCAGGATTGACACAATTTCCCCAACCCTTGGCTCGCAGTTCGTAAAGAACGCGTGGATGACAGGGCTGCTCGCAGTCGCAGTTGTCACATTAATCCTCGTCATAAGCTACAGGAAGATAAAGATAGCGCTTCCAATTATCGGCTGCAGCCTTACAGAAATCATACTTACAATGGGAATGTACGCCCTGTTCGGCTGGAGCCTTGACCTCGCGGCAATTGCAGGGCTCATAGTCGCAGTCGGCATAGGTGTCAATGACCAGATTGTCATAATGGACGAAGCCCTGAAGAGGGAGCTTGACAAGACTGTTTACAACTGGCGGGAGCGCATCAAGCGCGCGTTCTTCATCATATTCAGCGCATACTGCACAGTTGTTGTTGCAATGCTTCCATTGCTGTTCGCAGGCGCAGGACTGCTCAAGGGCTTTGCCCTCACAACAATAATCGGAGCCTCAATCGGCGTATTCATCACAAGGCCTGCGTACGCATATGTCATACAGCTCCTATACGAGGACCAGGAGTAATGACCCAGCTCAAGTCAATTTTGTTGATTCTTTTTTGCACAATTATCACTTCTGTCGGCCAGCTTATGTGGAAATTCGGCGCAATGAGGCTTCCTGAGCTTGTTACCAATACCCCTCTGATGGTCGCATTAGGCACATATGTAATCGCAGCAGCACTCCTGATAGTTTCATTCAAGGGAGGAGAGGTTTCTGTGCTTTATCCGATGTATGCAACAAATTACATCTGGGTAAGCATCCTTTCAGCACTTTATCTCGCAGAGCCGCTTAATGGGTTCAAGTTCGCAGGAATGGCAGCAGTAATAGTTGGCGTTGTGATGATAGGAAGAGGGTCTCACAAGCACGGCCAGGTGGTCACACCATGACTACTGACTTGCTTGGAGTAGGGCTTGTTCTTTTGGGAACGCTAATAGGAGCACTTGGACCTATTTTCATGAAAAAAGGCGCTGAAAAATTCACGATTAACCCGATAAAAATACTCAAGAACCCAATGATTATCCTGAAAAACTACAATGCAATAATAGGGTGTGGGCTTTTCGGCATTTCAGCAATATTTTTTGTATGGGGGCTCAGGCATGGCGAGCTTTCAGTTCTTTACCCAATCACATCTGTCACGTACATATGGACCTGCCTGTGGTCCACAAAAATGCTTAATGAAAAGATGAACAGGAGCAAGTGGATTGGAATCGCTTGGATACTGCTTGGTGTTGTGCTGATAGGACTTGGCAGAGCATGATGATGAAAACCGAAATAACCGCTTTTGACCTGCATTTTCTTTTGCAAGAGCTTCAGCCATTGGCAAATGAGAGGCTTGACAAGATTTATGTTCTCGAAGACCGCGGAATCCTTATCACTTTTGGCGTGAAAATAATGCTCCAGGCAGGGCCAGGCAAGTGCTGGACTCCGCTTCAAAGGCCTGCGACGCCAGAACAGATACATCCCTTTGCAGCCCAGCTAAGGAAACTGATAGGAAACAGCAGGATAAGCAAAATAGAGCAGGTTTGTTCTGAAAGGATAATCGCAATACACGTAACAAGGTCTGAAAAGCAGTTTATCCTGTATCTAGAGGTGTTTGGAAGGGGAAATGTTGTGCTTTGCGACGGAGAAGGCATTGTGATTACTGTGCTAGCGCTTAATGACAGGGTGCAGCGCGGCAAGGCTTATCAATTGCCCAAAAGCATTGACACATTCCACCTTGACTCACGGGAATTCGCAGAGAAATTCGCAGAGAGCAAGGACAATATTTCAAAGACTTTGGCTGTCCAGTTCGGCTTGGGCAAGGTTTTGGCAGAAGAGCTTTGCGTACGATGCGGAATTCCTGCTGCAGAGCCTGTGAAAAAAGAGCACGCAGATGACATTTTCCGCATTTTGCACGAACTTCTTGTGAAAAAAATATCTCCTCAGCTGATTTACGAAGGAAGCATTGTCTCTGACGCAACTCCAATACCATTTGACTGCTATTCTGCCAAGAAAAGGGAGAATGTTGAAAGCTTTGGCAGCGCACTTGACAGGATATTTGCCCTTCCTGCAGAAGCTGTGAAGGAGCAGAAGCTCGCTCCGACAAGCACGCAGCTGCAGAAAGTTGAGACAATGATAGCAGTCCAGCAGCAGAACCTGGCGCAGCTTGAACAAAAATCAGTGGAAGAGCGCAAAAAAGGCGAATACATTTACGAGCACTATCAGGAAATCAAGAAATTGCTCGATGAAATAGTCGAGGCAAAGAAAAAACTCAGTTGGAAGGAAGTAAAAGCGAAGTTCTCGCAAATTCTTGAGATAAATGAGGCGACTGCGGATATTGTTGTTGAGATTTAAACTTGTTTTCTTAAAAGAACTTCCAGGAATCGTTGTGTCTCTGGCGCTGTAAGCGCCCGTTAATTGGAGTAGTTTATTAATGAAATAAAAAAGGTGGACAGCTTACCCGAGTTCCCGCGTAATGCAGTACAGTCGGGTACGGAGGCCGGTTTAACTGCCGAGTTCGAATGGGATCGGGTGGGACCAGGCCCCTATGACCGTCCGAGGAGAAAACACTATGGGTGCTTTATAAAGCTTGCGCCTCAGCGGAAGCTGGACGACCTAAGTCGGCCGCTGATTGCGGAATTTTCATTTCGGATAAACATACAGCGCAATAAATGTTGCAATTGCCCAGAGGAGCATTCCAACAAGCATTTTCCAGTCCCTGAAAACAAGCTCTGGATGGCGCGCGATTGGCGAGCCCACATAAATCAATGAGAAATACCTGAAAATTACAAACAGGGCAAAAGGAAGGGAAAATGCGAGCTGAGGGTGGGTTCCGAGCAGTGCAAAAGCGCCGTATGCAACAATCAGCAATGCAGTTGCAACAATCATTAATGCGTTTGCGACCTCTTTTGTGTAAACTTTGAGTGTTTCCTTGTGCATTGCAGCCTTTGAGCCAAGTAGGGCAAGGTCTGCGTATCGCTTTCCGGAAAGCAGGAAAAGCGCAAAAAAGAACGTGCAAAGCACAAGCCAGGGTGAAATAATTACACCGATAATGAACGCCCCGGATATTGCGCGAACTACAAAATTAATCGCGACAGTAAGAATGTCTGCAAATGCAATCCTCTTCAGGAGGAATGAGTACATCTGTGTGAGAACAACAATAAATCCTGCTGCGTAAAAGAAATTCCTGTTAAGACTGAACGCAAGATAAAGCCCCGCAGCAAGCAGTAAAATTCCCCAAATGAGCGCTGTGATTACTGAAATTTTTCCTGCGGCAATCGGCCTTGTGCGCTTTTCAGGGTGCGCCCTGTCTTTTTTCCTGTCAACAATGTCATTTATGATGTAGTTGAATGAGGCGCACAGGCAAAGGCTCACAAATCCGAGAAATGCCAGCCAGACAAGGTTCAATTCCATAAGCCTGCCTACAAATATGAGCGGCAGGAAGACAAGCAAATTCTTGTACCACTGCAAAGGCCTGAGCACTTTTACGTAATCAATGATTGCCATGTGTTTTGCGACAGGCGGAGGGTTTATTAAGCTTGTGCTGAGCGAAGCACAAGCGGGACGACTCCGTCGGCCGCTGCTTGTGTTTCCGACGATAACTACGATAGTTTTATAAATTCTTCACTAATCGGTAAATCCATGCGAGCCATCATACTTGGGGGGGGATTGTCAGGCCTTGCAGCAGCAGACAAACTGCTTGATTCCGGAAAGGCAGAGGTTACAATACTTGAGAAAATGCCTTTCCTTGGCGGGCTTGCGAGAAGCGTTGAGGTTGATGGCGAGCAGATACCAATTTTCAACCATCACATTGTCCGCACAAACAAAAAGACGCTCGAGTACCTGAAGCGGTATGATTTGCTCGGCAATAATGTTTGGAAGCGCATCAATCTTGCAATCGCGTGGAAAAACAGGGTTTACAACATAAATAAGCCCTGGAAATATCTCAGGTTCAATTATCTGAATCTTATTGACAAGATAAGGTTCGGCCTTTTCGGGCTTTATGTCTCTTATCTCTTCAACCCAGACAAGCTTCCTGATGATCTTGACGCAGAAACCTGGCTGAATAAGGCATGCGGAAAGTCTGTAACGCAAAAAATGCACTACCAATTGTATGCGAGGAACAAATTCAACATTCCGTTGAGCCAGATTTCTGCAAAGCAGTTTGCGAACAGGATGAAAGAGCGCGAGTTCAATGACAAATTCACATATCCAACCCGCGGAATACAGGGAGTTATTGACGGGCTTGAGCAGGATGTGCTGAGAAAGGGCGGAAAAATCATCAGGAAGGCAGAAACAACCAGCCTGAATGTCCAGAAAAAGGTCATAACATACGAAGTTGGCGGAAAAGAGCACACAGAGGTCTATGACGCTCTAATTAACACAATCCCTGTGCAGGAATTTGCGCATTTCACAAAAGGACTGCCAAAAGAATATGCTGATGACATCAAAAAACTGCATTATACTCCTGTTGTCGGAATATTGTTTGGCACAAAAGATTACCTTGACCCTGAAAATTACTGGATAAATTTCTTTGGCGAGCGCGTGCACGTGATGTACCAGCACTCCTTGCTTATAGACAGGTACAAAACAAAAATCACATGGGTTGACCGCTATGGCGGCTCTGCAGAGGATTTGCCAAAGTCAGACGAGGAAATCAAGGACCTCTATTTGGGCGTCCTGAGAAAATACTTCCCGAAAATGGACGTGAAGTTCTGCCTTGTTTTCAAAGACAAGTATGCAGAGCCGATTTATGACAAGGACTACGCAAAGTACGCGCCAAAATACAGGACACCTGTCGCAGGATTGTACAATGCAGGAATCCAGGTGACATTTCCAAAGATAAGGAACATGGACGTCGCGCTTGACAGCGGAGAAAAAGCAGCGCAATATGTCCTCGAGGACTTAAAATGAAAGTAATTGTCACAGGAGCAGCAGGGCTTGTAGGGCAGAATCTGATGCCAATGCTTGTCAGGCAGGGATACAAAATAACCGCAATAGACCGGAATTCAAACATAAATCTCCTGCAGCGCCTTAACAAGAAAGTAAACTGCGTCCAGACAGATGTCAGTTATCCTGGAAAGTGGGAAAAGGAATTTGAAGGCGCTGACTGTGTTATTGAGCTTCACGCGCAAATCGCGGCGCAGTCATCCGCGCCTTTTGAACGAAGCAACATTGAAGGAGTCAGCAATGTGCTTGAGCTCTGCAAAAAGTACAATGTGAAGAACCTAATCCACATAAGCTCATCTGTTGTCATCTCTGTCGCAAAAGACGAATACACAAGGACAAAGCGCATTGGCGAAGAGCTTGTGCACAAGAGCAGGGTTCCGCACACAATTTTGAGGCCGCCGCTGATGTTTGGCTGCTTTGATGCAAAACACCTTGGCTGGATAACCCGTTTTATGGAAAAAATACCAGTAGTCCCTGTGCCTGGCTCTGGAAAATATGTGAGGCAGCCCTTGTTTGTCAATGATATGTGCAATGTGATTGTTGAGCTGACCAAAAGAAAGCCTGAGAACAAAATTCATAACATTATTGGCAGGGAAAAAATACCATACATTGATTTGCTAAGGATAATTGCAAAGACACGCGGATGGCACAGGCTGTTTATTCCGCTTCCATTGTGGCTTTTCGGATTCCTTTTGCGGGTTTACAGCTTTGTTTTCCGCAAGACAGTCTTTACTCCAGACCAGATGAGGGCTCTTGTCGCAGGAGACGAATTCGCTGTTGAGAACTGGTGGGATGAGTTTGGAGTCAGGTACACGCCATTCAGGGAAGCAATGTGGAAAACCTGGCACTCACCATGCTCAAAGTATGCGAAAGAAATGATTTCTCCGCATTAGAAAAACCATCTTACTATGGACAGGATGCCCTGCTTCCAAGGAACCCTGTGCGTGACTCCTGTTTTGCCCTGGTATTCCTTGTAGTGCTGCAAATACCACTTGTAGCTGTCAATCAGGGCATCAACATTGCTGTACTTTGGCCTGAAGCCGAGCACTTTCTTTGCTTTGTCTATCGAAACAAAAGAATCCTTATCAGCTGTCTCATAAACCCACCTGTACAAGGGCGAGAGCTTGAGCTTTTCAAGAATCCTGAGAGTGTTAATCACAAGCCAGGGCGGAGTCCCTATCACGCGCTTGTGAAAGCCTGCATAGTTGAGCAATGCCTGATAGTCTTTTTTCATTGTGCTGAATTTTTCAGCGCCGACATTGAAAGTGTCATTCGCAATCTTCGCCGGCTTTGTTGATGCAAGCCAGATTGCTTGGTTCAAATCCTCAACATGCAAAAGCTGGTAGAGATTGTTTCCCCAGCCGACCATTGGAATGTTTTTTCCGCGCCTTACCCAGTCAAAAAGAACGTCAAATACGCCGAGGCGCCCTGCGCCAATGAATGATTTGGGCCTGAGGATTGGGACGCACATCCTGTTCCTGAAAGATTCTGCAATTTTTTCAGCAGCAACCTTGCTCTCGCCATATGGACCGACTCCCACAAGCCTGTCATTTTCGTAAAGAGGATGGTGGTCAGGGATTCCGTAAACAGCAGTGCTTGAGATGTGCACAACGCGCTCAATTCCAAGCTCCTCAGCAACAGCAAATACTGCCTTGATGCCGTTTATGTTGACAGAGCGTATTTCAGCGGGCTTCCATAAAGGCAGTCCTGCAGCTGCGTGCACAATACTGTCCACACCTGCTGCTGCCTTTCGCAGTATTTCCTTGTTTCTTATGTCCCCCTTGAAGTGCTGTACTCCCTTTATGTCAGGATAATCAAAATCACCCAGGTCAACTGTCCTTACTTTGCAGCCTTTCTTTAACAGATATCGTGCAAGGTTGTGGCCGAGAAATCCTGCCCCGCCGGTAATAAGGAATGTAAGTTGTTTTTGTGCCATTTTTCTATTTGTGCTCCTTGCAGGATGCTTAAAAAGCTTATGGATTACCTATTTATCCTGTACAGCTTGAGATACGCCTGTGTGCCGATATTTGCTTCTGTGGCAGGGCTGAGCTTTGACTCAAGCGCCTTGTTAATCTGCTGGAAAGGAACAGCAAGAAGGTCAAACACTTTTGCATCAGGGACTGAAAGGTCTTTGCGCTCGCGTATCTTTGTGAATGTTACATTGTTATCAAGCAAATACTGTTCAAACTTCGCGTCCAAAAGCACAGGCTGCTGCTGCATGTATGCGTCAATAAGCACATAGTCCACCTTGTAATCGCCAAGAAGCCTGCTTGTCAAAGCGCTGTTGTTGCCATAGAGCATCACAACTCCGTCTGCATACCTCTGCTCAACATCAACAAAGTAGTTCGCGTGAGTCCTGCGCACAAATACGCATTTTCTTCCGCTCATGCCGTTCATCGCAAAGCATGTCTCGTCATTGCTCAGCACAACGTCATTAATGCCTGTGTTTTTCTCCATCCACACCCCAAATGACATCCATGCCTGTGTTGAAGGGTCAAGGCGCTGGCCAAACTGCACCCATGGATTTGCATTGTAGTCATTATAGCGCTGCCAGAACAGGAGGAGCACAAGGATTATGACTCCAATCGCGACAATGCGCTTCGAATTGGGGGATTTTCTGGCTGCGAACTGTTCAACAGCGCGGACACCGTAGACTGCGAATATCAGCAATGGAAGGGCAAGCGCAAAGAGGTGTGATGGAAGTATCCACCTGCCAAGCAAAGGCCTTGTGATAATGTGGTGCAGCGGCGCAAGAAAGCCTGCGATATACCAAAGCACAGCATATCTTGGCGCTTTCTTGTTCCAGTTCATCATGCAGACCACAAGCCCGATAATGCTGAGTATGCTAAGGACTGCGGCGGGAATTGAGGAAAAGTTAAGTGTCGCGTTCCAAAGCGTCTTGATCACCCAGCCAATTCCAAGGTTGTCAATGTCAGTGCCATTGTACTGGAAAAGCGGGTTAAGGGTCTTTGCATGATAATTGATAATTATCGGTCCATAGAACAGTAGGGACACGAAAAATCCGACTATGAGCATTGGAGCATACAGCCTGAACGCGGCAACAACTGCTTGCTTCTTGTCTTTCTGCTTTAAAGTCTCAACCACTGCTGTAAAAGCAAAAACCGCCATTCCCGCAAGAAAAAATGCCACGTGGGCAAGGCTTGTAAGGCCCATGAACAATCCTGCAAGAGCCTTGTCGCGCAGTTTTCCTGTTTCCTCTGCCTTGAGCCAGAAGGCAAACCAGAAAGGAATCGTAATCATCCATGGCACAAGGTTGGGCGCGCCGTCAGGAATCCCTCTTGTGACAAGCGAGAAGAGCATAAGCACAAGCGCCCAGGTGTCGCTCTTGAAAAGCTGCCTTCCAAGAAAATAATATGCAATTGCTGAGAGTATTGTTGTGGCAAGCCCGACAAACATTTCAGCCTTTAACACAGTTATGCCTGGCAAAAGGTTGAGCGCGATGAATATGTAGTTGCCAAGCCAGGGATAAAATGAGTAATTATTGATGAAATACGGGTCGCTCCAGAAACCGTTTGCCATGTAGTTGAGCGCAAATCCATGGTGGGCATAAAGGTCGCCGCCATAATAAGGGCCGGGCAGGTGCTTCAGCTTCATGTACAAGGACAGCGCAACCCCGAGATACAGTATAACTGCAATAATGGCTGCCTTGACTTGCCAGTTCCACACTTTCTTTGGCTGCTCTTCCACAGCCAAACGCAAGCCAGACCCTATTTTAAAATGTTGTGGTCGTCCGAAGCTGCACGCCTTATCCATACTCGGTATATATTGTGTGAACGGCAATTAGAATATGGTTTCATATACCTGCCGAGCGCTTCACGGCAACATTGTTGGTCCTTTTGCTTCTTGCAGCGCTAGCAGCGTAAGTGTTCAGGCTGATGCTTGCCCGCAGGCTGAGCATTGAGGATTATTGTCTTTTCTTCGTGCTGCTGTCTTTCATCAACCTTCTTCCTGTCACTGCATGGACCGTCATGCACAACTATAATTTCGTCAACAACTTTCTTTATGCTTTCTAGGCATCCGCGTATCTCATCCTCGCCATTCCAGACAACAAGGCATGCTGAGCTTGTGGCCATGCAATAAAACTCACAGAGAACGTATTTAAAGATTATGTATGATTGTTCAGCACAATAGAAACCGCTTCATTAATGTCAATGGCTTGAAAATCAGGGACTGCAGTTATGCGCTTTTCATCCTTGCTGCCATTTTCGCTTCCGGCCAGAAGTATTGTTCTTACTCCTGCTGCCTTGCCCGCCGCAACATCAACAACAGAGTCGCCAATCATCCAGGAATTGCCCAGGTCAATCTGGTGCTCTTTTGCCGCCTGAAGTATCAGCCCTGGCTTTGGCTTGCGGCAGTCACAGTCTATTTTGAGCGCCTTAACCTCGCCAGCAAAACCTTTCTCAGGATGATGCGGACAGACATAGATTGCATCAATACGCGCACCTTTTGCTGCAAGAATTGATTTCATATGCTCGTGTATGCGCTCAACATCCTCCCTTGTGCAGAAGCCTTTTGCAATTACAGGCTGATTTGTTATAATAATTACACGGTATCCTGCCTCTTTTGCGCGTTTTACTGCTGCAGGCACCGAATCACTTACCAATTCAAACTGTTTCTCGCTCACCAGATTAGGAAGGTTTCTGTTAATGACACCATCACGGTCCAGGAAAACTGCTCTGTTCATGTTCAATCACACGTTGACCTTCTCTTTTAAGCTTTCGTATTTCCCTCCCCTATAAGTTAATAAGATTTAAAAACAACAGTACGTAACGCATTGATGGTGGTGTGGGAATGGATATTCCGCTGGGCGACATTAAAACGGTCATTATTGCAGGAGGAGTTGGGAAAAGGCTGCAGGGTATTGCAACTGACAAGCCAAAACCAATGATTGACCTGCTTGGAAAGCCAATCCTTGAGCACATCCTGTCGCATGCAAGGAAAAACGGGCTTTCAAGGTTTCTGTTGAAAACAGGATATCTTTCAAAAAAAATCGAGGATTATTTTGGAAACGGCGGGCGCTTCAACTGCGCAATAGAATATTTTGTAGAAAAAGAGCCAATGGGGACCTGCGGCGGATTAAAGCACCTTGAGAAGGAAAAACAGCCTGTTGTGGTCTTGTACGGCGATGTGCTGATTAACATTGACCTGAGAAAAATTATTGATTTCCATTTTGAGCGCGGTGCGCAGGCAACACTGGTCGTGCACGAATCACGCCACCCTGAAGACAGCGACGTGGTGATAATGAACAAGTCAGGCGAAGTTGAAAAGCTTGTGCACAAGCCGGGAAATGCGGATTACGGCAACATCACCAATGCGGCATTGTACATACTTAACCCCGAATGCTTCTCACTGATTCCGGAATCAGGCAGTTTTGATTTTGGAAAAGATATCCTTCCATCGCTGGTTAAGAACAAATTCAAGGTCTACGGATATTACACCACAGAATACCTAAAAGACATCGGAACTGCCGAAAGGTTAAAAGAGGCAGAGAATGACCTGCGGACAGGAAAGGTGAAAACGTGATTGTCACACAAACCCCATTCCGCATTAGTTTTGCAGGCGGCGGAACTGACCTGAAGGAATTTTATGAGAAAGAGCAGGGGACAGTATTGTCCACAACAATCAAAAAATACATGTACATTGCAGTAAACAGGCAGTTTGAGGACAATATCCTGCTGAAATACGCAAGGACAGAGCTTATCAAGGATGCGCAGGAGATACAGCACCCCCTCATAAGGCAGTGCTTCCTGAAAACAAAGAACAAGATGCCTTTGGAAATGGCAAGTTTTGCAGATATTCCCTCGTCAGGAACAGGCTTGGGGTCATCATCAGCATTTACTGTCGGTCTGCTCAAGGCGCTTTATACCGCGCTCAATGAGAACAAGGAAAACCATACTCTTGCAAAAGAGGCGTGCGAGATTGAGATTGATGAGCTTAAGGAGCCTATTGGAAAACAGGACCAATATGCCTGTGCGCTCGGCGGCCTTAATGTGATAAGGTTCAATCCTGACGGCAGTGTTGCTGTGGAGCCGATCAAAATCCCGGATGAAACAAAAAAAGCGCTTGAGGACAACCTTGTGCTTTTTTACACAGGAATCACGCGCCAGTCGCGGACAATCCTGACTGAACAGAAAAAAGAGACTCTCAAACAGGAAAAATGGCTGAAGCTGTGTAAAATGCGTGATTTGGTGTTTGAACTGCGCGATGCCCTCACTGGCGGCGACCTTTCATCATTCGGGGAAATACTTAACAAAGGCTGGCTGCTGAAAAAAGAGATTGCATCGGGAATATCCAATGACATCATTGACGCTTATTACAAAAAAGCCCTTGAATCAGGCGCCACAGGCGGAAAGCTGCTGGGCGCAGGCGGCGGCGGGTTCCTGCTGCTTTACTGCGACAAGGACAAACAGCAGAAGCTTAGGGAAAGCCTGCCCCTGCGCGAGATTAAATTCGCATTTGACCCTGAAGGTTCAAGAATTGTTTATCTCGGCGGCCATGAAATTTAAGCCTGATTTTTCTTCCCCTGCCAAAAAGGGATAATTTTATAAAGGATTCCCAAGGGCATATCATCAATGAAAAAGCACGATATATCTGTTGTTGTTCCGGTATACAAGGAAGAAAAGCGTGTTGAGCGGTGCATCATAGAATCTCTGTTCTTTTTCAGGAACAACCCGCTAATTGGCAATTTTGAGATTATCTTTGTCGCTGACCGCTCAGGAGACCAGACAATCAGCACAATTCAGAAGCACCTTTCAAAAAACAAGGAGCTGAAGCTGATAGTCAACCAGGAACGCCTGAGAAAGGGGTTTTCAGTCAGGGCAGGGGCAATGCAGGCAAAATACGGCCTTATCCTGTTTTATGACAATGATTTAAGCACCCCATTATGCGAAGTTAACAAATTCCTGGAAATTATTGATGACTATGATATCCTTATTGCATCAAGAGCGCTCAAGGAATCAAAAATAGAAAGGAAGTTTTTCAAGATGGTTCTTAGCAGGGGCTTTTCCTTCTGGAAACGGTTGATATTAAACATGAAGATAAAGGACACCCAGTGCGGATTTAAGATGTTCAAGAGACATTGCAGGGTTATTTTTGAGAAGCAGACAATCAGGGACGGCGCATTTGATGTCGAACTTCTATATCTCGCAAAAAAATTCGGTTTTCATATCAAAGAAGTGCCCATCACATGGATAGATTCTGACTCAAGCAATTTCACTGCGATAGGGAACATAACCCATAATGGCAGAGATATTGTGAAAATAAGAATGAACGATTTAAGGGGGGTTTACAATAAGTAAATTGCCCCAAACAACATCGCTCTTGGGATTCAGCTTGCCACAAGACCTTTTGATGACTTTTCACCCGGCAAAAGAAAAGCTTTAAAACCATTTCGATATTATTAAAAATATGATGCAAAAATTTATTGATAGAATAAGCAGATCCCCCATAGGATTTGCAATTCAGCGTTTATTCTCAAGTATTGAATTTAAATTCATGGGATATTATCATGATAAAAAAACAATGAATTTAATGAAACAAATAATTAGCGAGGACCGCCCATTTTTATTGAAACCGAGCGAATTATTTTTTGTTTATTCCTTTGCAAAAAACCAAACAAGTATCGAGGGGGATTATGCAGAGGTTGGTGTATTCAAGGGTGCGACTGCAAAAGCAATATGTGAATCGAAAGGCAATAAACAGTTGCATCTATTTGACACATTCGAAGGGCTGCCCGAAGTTGATAAAATAGATACAAAATACAAGACAAAAATGTGGAAGTCTGACTTTCAAAAAGTCAAACATAAACTACAAAGATATCCCCATGTCCACATTTATAAAGGACTGTTTCCAGAAACAGGCAATTTCATTCAAAACAAAAAATTCGCTTTTGTACATCTGGATGTAGATATTTACAAAAGCACAAAAGATTGCCTTGAATTTTTTTATGATAAAATGTCAAAAGGTGGCATAATCATCTCACACGATTATCATGCCCAAGGCGTTAAAAAAGCGTTTGATGAATTTTTTAAAGACAAAAATGAACAAATTATTCAATTACCCATGTCTCAATGTATGATTATTAAAAGATAGTTTTCTATGCGATTTGCATAAATAAGCAGTAACGCTTGCTTTGCTGACAGGCAAATGATCAGCAACGGCTAAAAAGCTAAATGTGTTAAATCACCCTTGATTCGCAGGATCCACCTGCCATTACTACACAGATTTTTTCAAGCACAAAACCCATGGTGGGCATAAAGGTCTCCGCCATAATAAGGCCCGGGCAGGTGCTTTAGCTTCATGTACAAGGACAGCGCAACCCCGAGATACAGTATAACTGCAATAATGGCTGCCTTGACTTGCCAGTTCCACACTTTCTTTGGCTGCTCTTCCACGACTGAAGGCAAGCCAGACCCTGTTTTAAAATGTTGTGGTCGTCCATAATCTTTATATAGCATATTCACGGACTTGGGTGCATGGTGTCTTATGCAAAAAAAGCGCTTCATGGCGCAGCAACTGTCTTTGTTCTTACACTTATGGCGGCATTGTCCGCGTATTTTCTCAGGTTTTTGCTCGCAAGGAAACTCAGCATTGAAGACTACGGGCTTTTCTTCGCATTATTTTCTTTCATAAACCTGCTGGTCTTGTTCAAGGACCTTGGGCAGGGATATGCACTGCTGAAATTCATTCCAGAGCTTATTGTCAAAAAAGACTGGAACAGGATAAAATCGCTGATTTCATCAAGCTTCCTTATACAGTTGTTTTCCTCAGCAATCATTGCATTCCTGCTGATAACATTTGCCCCTCAAATAATGCCTACATTCTTTCACACAAGCGATACCAAATTATTGATTTTATTTGCCATAATATTTTTTGTTTCTTTTGCCCAAAATGTTGTTTCTATTGGATTACAGAGTTTCCAAAGGATGTTTCTTTATTCATTGCAGGACCTGTCGAGAAACCTTGTTGTGCTTGCAATTTCTTTTGTGCTTTTATGGCTTGGTTTTGGCATTCTTGCACCGGTCTGGGCTTACCTGATAATGTATGTGGTTGTATTTTTGTTCTTTTTCTTCCTGTTCACAAAAAAAGTGTTCAAACAATTCTGGAAAGCGCACGCACTGCTTGCAGGACAGGACTTTTCCCGCCTTATCCTTTTCGGGCTTCCGGCAATGCTTACAATTTTCGGCAATAATGTCCTGCAATACACAGACACACTAATGCTCAGTTATTTCAAGGACCTGGCAAGCGTCGGACTTTATCAGGTTGCGGCGCCTCTTGCAGGGCTTGTGCTTTATGTTGCGTATTCAGTATCTGCAGTTGCCACACCGCTGATATCAGAACTGCTCGCGCTAAAAAAGCGGATTCAATTGAGAAAAGGAATAGAATTCCTGCACAAGTATGTGTTTATTGCAATAATTCCAATGGCAGTGGTTCTTATTGCATTCCCTGAAATTTTTATCAGGCTGTTTTTTGGGGACAAATTCATCAATTCAGCGCCTGCACTCCAGATTCTTGCGGGTGGCATGGTGCTTTACTCTATTGCTTACACAAACCTTAATGCGCTTTTCGGCCTTGGCAGGCCCAAATACACCACAACAATAATGCTCATTTCAGCAGTTGCAAATGTAATTCTTAATCTCGCGCTTGTCCCGCGTTTTGGCATAATCGGCGCTGCCTGCGGAACATCGCTCAGCTATTTGCTCATGCTTGCGCTTAGTTCGCGCGGAATAAGACGGATTTTGAGAATCCGCGAGCCATGGGTGGTCTGGGCAAAGACACTTCTTGCAGCAATAATCCTTGCAGGAATAATTTCAGGGGTAAAGGCATTGCTGTCATTAAACCCGTGGATTGAACTTGCTATCGGCGCTTTTGCAGGCGGAATTGCATACTGCCTGCTTTTGCTTGCGCTGAAAATCGTCAGCAGGGAAGAAATCGCTTGGATTGCATCTCACTTTGGCTTGCGCAGGGCAAAGTGAAGGTTCATTGCAGGGAATATCCTCAGGGGCGTACTTTCATAAACCATTGGCATAAGGTTAACTAACGGTTGAACAAGCCAATTCCATATTGCAAACTTTTTGCCGAACTCAAGCTTCCTTTTTACAATTTCAAAAGAGAAATCTGCGTAATAATGATATTTGCTCGCTTTTTGGAAATAATTGAATGAGCCCCAACCGAAAAAGTGCCTGTGGGTCGGGTCAGTGAATGCTCCTGCGCTTGTAAAATGAGGAACTCTGATGAGAACAATTCCATTTGGCTTGAGAATCCTGTGAATCTCATTCATAACAGAGATGACATCATCTGAATGCTCAAGCACATCCTGGCATAATACTTCATCAAATGAGTTTGCCTTGAATGGCCAGGGGGTCTTGTTGATATCCTGGACAACATCAACCCCTGAAATGCGTTTGAAATCAAGATTAGTCCATCCTTGCTTTATGTCATTTCCGCAGCCAACATTAAGCTTTTTCATATTGCATGAGGTGGGCAAGCAAACACGTAACCAAGCATGATTTCTTTGCTTCCAAATGTCTTCTGCAATTTGCACTCGCCTGCCAACTGCCATATCGGGTCTGTTTTTAAGTATTTGGGATAGTCAGTAATTATGAGCGTGCCCCCTCTGCGTTGGATTATCGCACTCAATTGGTCGACTTCCTTTTGTTCATCAGTATAAACATCGCCGATAACATAAAAGTCTGCCTTGCGGTCAATGTACCAAGCAAGATTCATGTCATTTGCGTAAAACGGTTCAGGAAGGATTTTCATTTCAGCAATAATCCCTTTTGTGGCACTGCCAACATCAGGATACGGCTCTTTTGTGACAAAAGCCTGAACAATGAACAAATTAAATGCCAAAGCAACCGCGACAAAAAGAACAAAAGACCTCTGAATTGCCTTTTCTTTTTCCGAATGAATTGCATAAACGAATAGTGCCAATGAAAGCAGGCACAATAAAATCCCTGCGCCCAATGGAATGAATGATGCCATGAATGCAGGACCGCCGCTGCCCCAGAACTGGAAAATAAAAGCCCAGTCAAAAGTCAACGCCTTGCCGATGTATGTTGCGGTGTTGTGCTCAATCCAGCTGCTTGGAATGAAGTTGAGCAGGATAAACAATACAAGGAACGGCAGGGCAATAAGAAGGACTTTTTTCAAATCCCTGAATTCAAGGCGCTTTGCCAGCTCACGCCCTCCAAGAATGCACAACGCAGGAATCATAACCGCCATATACCGGTCAATGGCGCCAAAGTATTTTGTCAAAGTATAAAACAAAATCACTGCGCCTGCCCAGCACCACAAAAGCCTGGCGCGCTTGTCAGGCTCAAACAAAGACAGGAGAGCAAGGCCAGTAAGCAAAGGAGTTGCCCAGAGCAGAAGATAAATTATGATTCTTATTGGCGAAAACAATGAGGGGATAAAGGTGAGCACGCCTGCATGGATGAAAGTCTCCTTGATATACGCAGGATAAATAAGCATTGAAAGGATAGGGAATACTGCAAACATTGCCGCGCCTATGCCCAGTATTTTTGCGCAAGCGATTGCAGGTTCTTTCAGCGAGCCGTGCTTCCAGACAAGGTAAACCGCGAGAGCAATAAGCATCAAGCCGCCTGTGAGCTTTGTCAATAAAGCAAGACCAAGCACAATTCCGCATCCAAAAAGCCATTTTGTCTTTCTTGTTGTTTCAAACAAGAGCCAGCTGTGGAAAAAAAGCAGCCAGAACAGTGTGAGGATTGAGCTGTCATGCTCAATCAGGAATGATGCAAGTATGTGCCAGAAAGAAACCGCCATCAAGCCCGCAGCAAAAACCGCGCTTTTGGGGTCAAACAACTTTCTTGCAAGCAAATATGTGAGCCAGATGTTGATAAGACCGATAATGAGAGGGAGAAGGCGCATGGTTATTTCATTCACGCCGATAAACCATGTGAAAAACCTGTAAGCAAGAGGCGCCAATGGCGGGGATGTCCAGACAAAAGTGTCAAAACCGCGGTCAATCACAAAGTTAAAGCCTGCATTTGAATGGTCTGCAGCCGCATAAGGCCAGGGATTTTCATCAGAAGTGAACGGCGTGCCCAGAGTCCAAACCCGGAGAAATAATGCGACTGCAAGAATAACCCAAAAAATCTGGTACGATCTCATGCAGTTGCCTCTGCAATGATGCAAGCCCCAAGACCGGGCAGGTATTTCTGCTCAATACGCAAAAGCCATTCTGCAAAACGCGGTGAAATAAATGCGAAAAATGGGGAGAGCACAAAGAATGTCTTTATGCTCTCGACCTTGAAACCTGCATTGTGCAGGCTTCTTGCAAGTTTTGGCATTGTCTTTCTGTTAATATGCTGGTGCTTGTAGCTGACAGGAGACATGATATTCCAGAACCATTCAATCAGCGGCCATAACGAATGATAGTTGGGTGTTGTGATGATTATCCTGCCATTCGGAGCAAGCGATTTATGAATTTGTTCGAGCATTTCACGCTCTGTGGCATAAGGAAGGTGCTCAATCAGCTCAAGCATTGTGAAAGTAGTAATCGCGCCAGTCTTTAAAGGGAGTTTTGTTGCATCAGAGGCAAACCAGTGGGCGTCAGGTGCTATTGTTTTCGCGAATTCCAATTGTTTCAGCATTAAATCAGTTCCAATAAGAATTGCATCCTTGTTTTTCTTCCTGAGAACATAAAAAAAACTGCCAGGACCGCACCCAATATCAACAACGGTTGTTTTTTTATGCGAAATTCTTTCTGCTACGATGGCAAACTTCCAGGTATGCCAGAACCTCTGTATCTTGTTGCCGTGCAGCATTGCGCGGTGGTAGTATCCGGGGTCAATTGTTTCATAATCAAATTCTTTCATTTGAAAAGTGCCCTTATCTTGTAGCCGTAAAGGAATGCAACGTGCTTAAGGTATTCGATGTTTGTTTTCCAGGTCATTTTGCTCTGCCCCATTGAACGGTGCAGGAAAACATAAGGCACTTCCTTTATTTTTCTCTGGTGCTTCCCCTTCACCATGATTTCAAGGCCGAGCTTGTAGCCAATTGTCCTGAGCTTTACCCCCTCAATCACTTCGCGCCTTATGAAGAAAAAACCGCTCATTGTGTCCTTGACACTTGTGAGAGGAACAGCAATAAGCCTTGCAGTCCAGGAAATAAGCCTCCTGTGCAAAGCCCAGCCTTTTACTCCTCCGCCTTGTGTTAGCCTGCTTCCCACAGACATCAGGTAGCCCTCATCTGTTATTGCTTTCACAAGCTCAGGAATAAGCTCTGGCTTGTGTTGCAGGTCAGCGTCAATCCAGCCAACAATACTGCCTTTTGATTTTTTGTAGCCATAAAGCATTGCAGAACTCAAGCCACGCTCCTTTGTCCTTAAGAACGCCCTGACATTGTATTTCTTGGCAAGCCCTTTTGCAATTTCATAAGTGCCATCGGGAGAATTGTCATCAACAACAATGCATTCGTAAGCCATCTTTGCCTTGTGCATTGCAGCATCTATCCTTCTGACAAGAATAGGAACATTCTTTGCCTCTTTATATGTTGGAATTACTATTGATACAAGGTTCCCCATCAGCCACTCAGACCTAATAACTGTTTAAAAGCTTTATGGACTTTTGCAGGCATGCATCGAGAATACCAAGCCCTTGTCCTGGACGCTTCCAAGCTTTCTACAAGTGCTGATAGCCTGCTTTATCGGATTATATTCTGGCAATGGCGGATAATCTTCGAAAAGCACCAAATCAGCTTTCAGTGCCTTTTCTTTCAAAAGTTCAAATTCCTTTTCAGAGCGCAGCAGAATTATGCCTGATTTCTGGATTCGCAGGCCTGTCACAGGGTCAACATATACCCCGCCTTCCTTCTGGGCTTCTGTTTGGTTTATGCTCAAAAATAGCAAGGTCAGGTTTGCAGGATTGCCTGAAAACTGGCTGCCTTTTGGCTGATTGCGCCATTGGTAATCAACCTGATGGGCTCCAATAATCAGCAGGGACTTGTTTCCAGCATACTGACTGATTGCTTTGTCAGCGACTTTTGCCATCTCAGGAATATCAGGACCCTTGATTGACAAATGCTGTTCTGCTAGGACAATGAGGTTTGTTGTAACACATGTCACCAGAAGCATAATCAGCGCCATTTTTAACAATTGTTTTTTGTACGTGAAAATTCCGTAAAGCGCAGCTGCAAACCACGCCACCGCCAAAATTCCTGAAAAGATTACAAATAGCATCGGCAGATAATAAGTTGGCTCAATATCGCTGATTATCGGGAAAAGATATTTTGAGGGGCTTAACAATGCTGAAAGGTATGCAGAAGCTGAATAATACGGTGTGGCATAACTGTTCGGGTTTGGCAGGAAATATGACAACAAAAGTGTAAGGGCGCTAGCAATTCCGAGTAAAATATTATATTTTCTTTTGACAAAATTGCGCAGTTCATTGCTGCTAATGCTGGTAATGCCTTCGCTTATCAACAGGACCATTGCCGGAAGAGCAACGTGCAGGAAGCGCTCAATATTGTTGTGGACTATCAGGAAAGAATAAACAAATGCAGGGATAATAATCCAAGCCCATAGAAGCGGCTTTTCATTGTCAGGGCGCCTGGCAAGCATGAGCGCAAGCAGTGCGAAAAATGCAGGGGATGCCATCACTACCGCAAGAACCCAGGACGATATTGGAAAGCTGTATCCTCCTGCAGTAATCAGCTTTATTGCAGTGCGGTGTATTGTGTAATTTGTGAATAATGTGGCGCCCATCGCCTGCTGTATTGAGTAATAAATAATCGGGATCACAAATCCAAGCAGCATTGGCCAGAGCTTCAGGGTCTCTTTCCAGTTCTGCTGTTTTTTGATTATGAGCCAGAGCTGGTGCGCGAGAATTATTCCAGGCAAAAGCGCAGCTGCGCTTTTTGTGATTAAGCTAAGTCCGAATGCAAGAGCAAGCACTGCCATTCGTATTTTACTTTTTGTATCTAGCCATGAGCGGTATGCAAGGATTCCGAACGCAAAGAAAAGCACAAGGTAATTATCAGGACCTGTGCCCATACCAACGCCAGCATACCACGGGCTTACTGCAAGAAGCAGTGCTGCAAGCAATCCTGCATTTTCTGAAATAAATTTCCTGCCGTAAAAATAAGTCAATAGGATGGTTGCCAGTGAAATAAGCAAAAATGGCAGCCGGATTGCCCAATGATGAACCCCGAAGAGAATGCATGAAGCATTTGTAAGCCAGCCAAAAAGGCTTGGGTGGCCTGTATCTGTAAACCAGAACTGTCCTGTGCAGAACCAGCGCTCCAACTGGATTGCATCACCAAACAAAGGGTCATTTATGCTTGGCAGGCGCAATGCAATCGCAAGCACCAGTATTAACAGCAGTATTTTTATGTTGGTTTTCATTTTTTGGTTTTAACTTGGTAAATTGTGTAAACATCAGGCACGATGCTGTTTATAGGATAGCGCTCGTTCACTGTCTTGATTGGGGCAAATAATTCAGGATGGGCGCGTATGAAATCAAGCGATGGCTCATCAGCAGGAGCCCATGTCTTGTTGCCGAGCACAAGGTAAGAGATATTGAATTCTTTGATGTATTTCTGCAGGTTGGTTGAGTTTGAGACAATTCCATAAACGCGCTTTTCTGGAAGCAGGTAGTCCAGCTCCATGCTGTAGCCAGTCTGCACAAAGATTCCGTCTCCAGGCAATGCTCTTAGTTCATTTGCAACGCTATTGCCCTGCACGATTTTCTGTGCGCCGAGCGAAAAGTGCGGGTGTGCTACTATCCAGCAGACAATAAACAGTGCAGATAGGATGACAAAGCCAACCCTTACTGGCTCTTTTTCCATGAACTTATTGAAAAGCATGAACAATGCCTGGGTTTCAAAGTAAAGGACTGGGATGACTGAAAGGATTATGTGCCGCCAGTTGCCCACCCCAGATAGAATTGGCAGAACAAGCAAAATCAAATATGCTGCAAAAATAAGGTCTGTGTTATTCAATAATTTCTTTTCTTTCACAAACTGTTTTGCCCTTTTCCAAAGCCACAATGCACCAAGCACCAGAAGCGGGATGTACCAGATTATCGCAACCAGGGCATTCTTAACAGTAAAAACGCTTCCAAGCATTGCTCTGGACAAGTTTGGGGTGAAAAGAAAAGGATACGTATCAAGCAGGTAGCCAAGATTTGCCGCTATTTGCAGGGGATTATTGAAACCGCTTGCTAGCGAAAGCCTGTCTGATTCAGGGAAAGAAAAAACATTAAGCAAGTTGCCTGGCGTGAACTGCGAAACATCCTCAATAATACCGTCAATTCCCACAGGGGCAAATGTGTGGGTCATGTAGAACTGCAGTCTTATTGCAATCCACAACGCATAAGCTATGCCCCCGATCACGATTGGAATGTACTTGTGCCATCCTGCTCTTTTGGATGGAATAAGGAAAAGCGTGATGAGCATTGCTGGGAAAAGGAAAATCACCTGGTCAGAAGCAAAAGCAGTCAAGGCTGCAAAAATGCCTGAAAGCCAGAGCCATTTTGGCGATCTCTTCAAGCCCAGCCAGTAAAATGCAATCGCAGACCACCAAAATGCAATATATGTGGTTTCTTTGAATACGATTCGAGATAATTCAACAAGAGCCCAGTTAAGGCTGAAAAGCAGTGAAAAAAGGAAAAACCAGGTGTTGGTTTTTGCTTCTGTCTTAAAGAGTTTAAGCAGTATTGCGAGAACAGATATGCTCATTGCAAAACTCACTATGAGTCCTGTTGCTAGGTCATTCTGCAGAACGAAAGTGGTTATTGCGATAAGATACGGATACATTGGCATGTGCTGCAAGAACAAAGTTCCGCCATGCATTGTGTGGTGAGGGAAATTGTGCGCAAGCGCCAAATAACGTGCTTCATCAGCGCCAACATAGTAGAAAGGCGTGGGTGCAAAAAGTCTCAGTACAATGAATACTGCTGCTAAAGCTAGGATACAAGCCTGCGGCGATGCCAGAAACTCTTTCCAGTTCACTATGCCCCCCTCGTCATTATGAGTGGAATTTCCACAAGGCATAGCTTTATAAAGATTATGCAGGTCAGCCGTCAAATGCTACGGCCGAAAATAGTGACGATAATTCCTGCGTATAATGAAGAAAAAACAATTGCACAGGTAATCCGCGAAGTCCAGCCGTATTCTGATGAAGTTCTTGTTATTGATGACGGCTCAAGGGACAGGACGCGTGAAATTTCCTCGGCGGAGGGTGCAATTGTTGTTTCAAATGTAATAAACCGCGGTCTTGGAGTCACAATAAGAAGGGGGTATCAGGCAGCGCTCCAGCGCGGAGCTGACATTGTTGTGCAGATTGACGCTGACGGCCAATATACTGCCTCTGACATTCCAAAACTCATTGCACCGATTGTGAATAATCAGGCAGACATGGTAATCGCCTCGCGTTTCCGTGGCGGGATTGAATCAATGCCTTTCGGAAACCGCCTTGGCAATCAGGTTGGCACTTTGATTACGAGTTTTGTAGCAGGCAAGAGGATTTCTGATGCCCAAAGCGGATACCGTGCAATGCGGCGCGAATTGCTCGAGGAGATAATTCCAATGAGCAAAAAGACATATGTCCAGGAAATGATAATACGATCTGTAAAAGAAGGCTGGCGTGTCAGGGAAGTGCCTTCATTCTTCAAAAAAAGAAAATCAGGGCCTTCAAGATTGATTCCGAGCCTCACAGGGTATGCGCGCAAGGCTTTTACAATCATTATGCAGCTTGTGCGTGAATACCATCCAATGATGTTTTTCGGCGTTCCAGGGATTATTTTTCTATTATGGGGAATGCTTCTTGGCGCGGAAATGAGCTACATATACTTTTTTGGCTCAGGAAACGTAAGCAGCCGCACAGGAACAATCATTCTCAGCTCCTTCCTTATGCTTTTCGGATTCCTTCTGATATTCCTCGGATACCTTGCGGATATGATACAGCTTAAATACCTCCAGCTACGCGAGGAACTGCGAATGACGCGCAATGGCAGAAAATATTGAGGCAGTGAAGGAATACTGGTAGCCCATCTGGCAAAGGGAGGTTGGAACACGTACGAAGTGGCAGACATCTATTTCATCTTTTACAAATGTGATCCTTGCAGTAAAACTTGCAGGTACTCGATGCGCCGCTTAAAGCTTCCATGCAGACAAGCTTCTTTCAATAGTCGGTAAAATATCTTCGGCCTCCAATAAAAGCTTCTAATCGCCCTTGAAAAAATCTTTGGCAGATCCAGCTCCTTCAAGAAATAACCCTCATTGGAAAATATGCCCAGCTTTTTCAAAGTTGCTTCATCAAACTCGTCCAATCCGCTTAAAGGCCATAAGTCAGTTGCAGGGAATGGAGTGACCCTGCTGTATGTCACCATGTCGCAATCCAGCGCTCTTGAGTAAGATATTGTCTTTTCAATATCTTCCATTGTCTCGAAAGGAAAGCCAATCATAAAGAAGCAAGTGGTGAACATACCGTGCTTCTTGAGCAGCTTGACAACATCAGGAACTTTGTTAAGGTCAAGTTTTTTGTGTATTAATTCCATCACTCTCGGACTGCCTGTCTCAACACCTATTTGAATGCCCCAGCAGCCTGCTTTTTTCATCATAATAATCATCTCTTCGTTCAACGCGTCTGCGCGTGTCTGGCAATTCCACGTTATTTTCATTCCGCTTTCAACAATTCCTTCGCAGATTGCTTTTACCAATGGCCTGTTCATTGTGAAGAATTCATCAAGGATTCTGAAATCACTTAATCCTTGCGCATAAGCTTCTTTCAGTTCTGATAAGATGTTTTCTGCGCTTCTAAAACGCGGCCTGCCTCGGGTTTGGTAATCGCAGAAGATGCATTTGTGAACACAGCCTCTTGAAAAGAGAATTGTTGCGTGTTTTTCTGTTCTGCGGTATAATGGTGAATCCCTGTATTTGTACTTGAAGGTCAAGTCCCTTGCTGGAAAAGGGAGAGTATTCAAATCATCAATATACGTCATGTCTTTCGCTATAATTTGGTCATTGTCCCTATAACAAACGCCAGGGATTGAAGCAGGAGGTTTTCCGTCCACTAAATCAACCATTGCCTGCTCTCCTTCACCTCTGACAACAAAATCAAGGTGTTTGTATTTTTCAAGCAGGCGCCCCCCGAGTGAGCTTGCATGAACCCCTCCAAGAACTATCGGCACACTGGTCATTGATTTGAGTTTTTTAACCACTTCCATTGCATAAGGAAAACTTGGTGTTGTTGAGGTTATTCCTATCCAATCCGGCTTAAATGAATCAAGAATACCCTGCAGGTTGCAATCAAAATCCATATCAAGGAATTCAACAGTATGGTTTGCTTTGCGCAAAGAAGATGCAATATACAATAATCCAGCAGGAGGCAATAGACTTTCTGCCTTTGAAATGACTGATGATTCGAGTTTGGTTTTTGGCTTGATGAACAAAACTTTCATATCGTCTTTTTGTAGGCACGATATTTAAATGTCTTTCGGTCAGATATGCACGGGATTTGGTATTCTGAATTTGTGTGCGAGTATCATTCTAAATGTGCCTTTTTCTTCCCAATAATGTACGCGGTTTCTCCTGTAGAAAGAATTACGCGAGGAAATAACACTTGGAACCATTTTTTCTTTTTGAATCTTTCCTCTTTGAAAGATATTATTTTATTAGTTTTGTGAGTATTATTCGTGTTTCGCTTAAAAATACGTATTAAATCCCAGATTTTAAATATCCAACGCGGCATTCCGATGTTTCCAACAGCAATTGTTTCAAATTGGTATATTGCCAATATTTGTTTTAATGACTCTTTAGTAAAAGGTGTGAAGTGGGTATATGTGGAATAAAATGTGTCATAAGATCTCTCCCAATCTGGACAATCAATTATGATATACCCCCCCATCTTTAGTACTCGATTTGCTTCGCCAAAAAAAGCAGAATAATTACGCAAATGCTCTATCGTTTGAGAAGATATTATTAAATCAAATGTTTGGTCATTAAATGGCAATTGTTGTTTCTCGATATCGCATTTTGAAAATTGAATATTGCGGTTTATGAATGTTTTTAGGTTTTGGGTTGATAAATCAATTGCATAGCAATTGTTGTATCCACGAAATATAAACTGAAATGCATTTTTGCCATTTCCCGTACCTATGTCAAGAATCTTGATTTCTTTCGAAAGTTTTGGTATTTTATTAAGTAGAAATGATAAAATCATATAATCATAATTCTTTCCGATATTTGAAACACAAGTCAGATAATTATCTCCAAACTTATTAAGCATTTCTTCTTTTTCATACAAACCGTATTCTTTTTTTCCCATAAATATCATTGCCGTTTAAAGCGTTTTATTATAAGACTTGGTTTTATTAAACCAAAACTTACCGTAAGCCAAAAATAAAATGGTAAACTACAGATTCCCACTAAAATAAGTTTAAAGATTACTGGCATATTTAATAAGCGTATTATGCTCATGACGGCAATGCAAATTAAACTTAATGCACACCCGCGCATAAATACCATGAAATTTGGTTTTGTTCCGCAAAATTTATGAATAGTGTGCCTCGCAAGTAATAAGAATATAATGAAGGAAAAGAGATATCCTAGTATTATTCCAATTGCATTAAAAAGAAAACCGCCCAAAATACTTAATAACACGATGATGCTAGTTATAATGATGCTTATCTTAAGAAGCTCTTTTACACGTTTTAATCCAATGAGACTGCTTATTGAAAATTGAATAAATAAAAATATTGCTTGATTTATTGCAAGTAATCTGAGCATCCACGTGCCAAGAGTGCTGCTTTGGTTAAACAGGATTTGAAGGATTTCTCCAGAGAATACGATCACGCATGAAGTAATCGGAATAACTGAAAATAAGAGGAAATGACTTACTTGTTGGATGGCTTTTCTCTGCTGTAATTTTTCAAGATATGCAATTGTGGCAGGCATCATGAGATTTATTGGCCAGCTGATAACTGATGTAATGAATGTTGCCGTAGGCAATGCCATCTGATATAACCCCAATTCCGCTAACGGCCTAAAATGTGTTATTGTAAGGGTATCTGCAATGCCAATAACTTGCAATGCGAGAGAGCAAAGTGTTAGCGTTATCCCCATTTTGAATGTATCAAAAACCATCTCTTTTGTCAACAGCATCTTGATTTTGAAGAATGAAGGCATTGCACGCTTTATGAATAAAATAAAGGTCATAATATCTGTAGCAAGTACTGAGAAAACATAGGCACAGGTGGCGGCTATCAGGTTTGGCTTAATCCAGAAAATTGCGTATAAGCCAAATAGATAAAGCAGTATGCGGAAAAAATTTAAGAACGCCACTGTGCGGAAGAAACCGAATCCTATAAGTCCTGCACTAAAACTGCCAAATCCGCTCAATAGGAATGCAAAAGCGAAAAGATAGATGAGGATTTCAGATGCTGGGTTCTTAAAGTAGTTAATAGCAAAGAATTTTGCAGTTGCAATTAACATCGCAATAATAATCAACCGCATTATGAGATTCCAGCCCAAAACTAATGTGATGTATCCTTTGATCTTTCCCCATTGTCGCTTCTTTCTGAGCTGTGGGATGTAAATTTGCAGTAATTGCCCTAAACTTAAATCGCAAAATATAGAGAATGCAAGTACGAAAGTTAATACTGAATAGAATAAGCCAAATAAATCTATACTTACGTAGTGTGAAAGAAAAAGCCTTGTCAGATAGCCCACAACCGCCGCAATTCCATACAGAATGCTGACAATAATGCCGCTACGGACAAAATGCTTAAAGTTCATTTGGTTATCGCCACCATTTCTGTATTTCGTTCAATCGTAATTCTTCTTTTCCTATTAAGTTCTGGAATTGCATTTGAGCAGTCTGTCCAGGGCGTCATTGCGCCTTCCTGGAAGTAACGGCTTGTTGGGACGTGGATGACTGCTGCATCTGTGCTGTGCCAGAGCCTGCCTGCCTTTCTGCCTGCTCCGAGCTTGAGGGTTGTAGTGACAGAGATTTTGTCGCTGATGCTTATGTCGCGCCTGAACCACGCTTTTTCGTGTTTTTTTCTGGTGATAAGGCGCTTTATTAAGAGATTTTTTACAAGGGCGCCCATCCACCACACGCGGGCAAGGACAAGCAGAATCATCCTGAACGCAATCATCTTGAAAGAGGTCATTGTCTCGCGGTTGATTGAGTGGAACTGTCCTGTAACAGAAAGTTTATGGGGTCCTATACTGATTTTGTATGCCTGGTCTATGACCTGGCTTGCAATAACTCGCCCATTTGTCAGTTTTGCAACAATTCCTGTGTCCTGGAACACTAGTTTGCCTTTTTTGAACGCTTTGACTACTCCGCCTTTTGCGAGTGAGCACACCACATACCAGTCCTTGTGCTTGCAAATGTAAATGCGTGCCCTTGGAAAGTATTTTTCAAAGTCTTTTTTGTGCTCAAAAGGGCCCGGGCGCTTTTCATTCCAGTCAAGGTATGTCTGGAAATAGTTTATCAGGTTGTAAAAAAAGTATTTTTCATCATTCATGAACTCGTTTTTGTTGTTTGCAAGCCCTTCGCTGAATTTAGTGACAATTGCCAATGCTACAGGGAAGTGCTTTCCAAGAATTTCAAAGCCATGAGGAAGGAAATGCGCAGTGTTCCTGCTGCCATATTCCCCTGCATAACTTCCGTCAGGGTGGATAAAGTACGTGCTGAACTCAACTGCTTTCTTAAGCACAGGAAGCACAGATTCGTCGCCTGTCTTTTTGTAGTATTTTGCAAGATAATCTACTGTAAACGTGTGATAGCCAGGGTCACAGCCCTCGTATTCCTTGAACCAGCCCTCATCACACATCCACGCAAGGGTGTTTTTGATTTTCTGCCTTGCTGCCTTGAGGTATCTTGAATCGCCAGTTATCTTCCAGACATTCGCAAGTGCCAATGCTGCACCTGCCTGATGATTTGCAATAACTGACGGCTCTGTATTGCGCGCCATCCAGTTTGCGCGCTTTTTGAAAAACGCCACAATGTCAGGATGGTTCTCGCCAAGCAGCAAATATGCCTCTGTGGCTGCAATCAATGAGAATGCTGTTGCCCCAAGTGCGCGCTCAAATGGATAAAACTCATCAGTTGTGCCGTCCTTGTGCGAGCATTTGGGCATAAAACGCATTCCAGCAAGGATAAGCTCTCTTATTCTTGGCTGCTTGTAATACGGGTTGTTCTTCAGTTTTTGCGTATAGACATAAGCAAGAGGTAAAACACCGAGCTGTGCCATTCCTGTTGCGAAATCCACAGTCTTGTAGTGCCAGAAATTGCGGTCAAAACAGCCGTAAGTCTGGGATGCGGGGTTTCTGTCAATTAGTCCGAGAAGCCGTGGTATTTCTGCGAGTGATTTTTCAAGATACAATTCCCTGTAATTTGTTTTCACTGCAACCCCCTAATACAAATCATCAAATGACTTTGGGGGTTTTCTCACATTTTGCTCAATATAAAGCTTATGCCACAATGCAAAATTAAGCAAAGCCCATAACTGCCTGCTATGGGGCATGCTTGAAACAGGCTTTTCAAGAAGCTTCCTGACAGCAGGCATCCTGAAGTATTTCTTCATCACAGGCTCTTTTGAATCAAGGACATTGTTCCCAATCCTGTTCAGCCCGCGTGAGTACCATGACTCAATTGGCAGATAGAACGGAGTCTTTTTCCTTTGCGCAATCTGTTTTGGCAGAATGTCTTTCATTGCCATCCTGAACACCTGCTTGTTCTTTTTCAAATGTCGTGGGATTGTGCTCACAAGCCCCATCAAATCCTTGTCAAGCAAAGGCACCCTGCTTTCAATGCTGAATGCCATTGTCATCTTGTCAAGCCTTGAAAGCACAAAATCAGGAAGGAAAGTGGTGTTTTCACGCAGGAAAATCTGGTCTCCAAGCACAAGGTTGTTGTTAAAGTATTTCTTCCGCGTTTCCTCAACAATGTCCCTGCCCTCAACTGATTCTGCGAATTCAGGCGAGTACAGCCTGCGCTTTTCAGCGTCAGAGAAGATTGACACCATTGTCACATATGAGCGCGCGCGGTCCTGCACGTTTTTGACAAGCTCAACAAACCTCTCCCTTCCTTCTGTGCCGATTGAGCCGGGATACCTGAAGAACTTTGTCAGGAGAGGGACAGGGATTACTGAGCCGATTGGAGCAATTATCCCCCTTCGAACAATTCCGGGAATGGGCTTGATGAGCTTTTCAGCGAGCTTCATAGTTGAATACTGCACATAACCCCCAAATGCCTCATCTCCGCCTTCCCCTGAAAGCGTTACAGTGACATGGGGCTTTGTGAATTTGCTGAGAAGATATGTCGGAATAGAGGTGTCAACTCCGACAGGCTCGTCCATATGCCAGACAACAGCAGGAAGGTGCTCCATTGCCTCTGGTCCGACAATGAATTCGTGGTGGTCTGTTCCAAAGTGGTCTGCGACAAGGCGCGCATGCTTCATTTCCTCTGCCTTGTCATTGTAGTTTGTGAACCCTATGCCAAAGGTCTTGATGTCCTCAACGCCGAGCCCGTGCATCAGGCCGACAAGCGCGCTCGAGTCAATTCCGCCTGAAAGGAAAACCCCGAGCGGAACATCTGACATGAGCTGCATTTCAACACTTTTCTTCAATTGCTCAAGGAGCTGCTTCGCATAAAACGCGTCATTCTTCGGGGTTTCATCAGACTGCATTGCAATGCTCCAGTATTGCGTAATTTTCTTTTTGCGCGTCTTCAGGTCATAAGCAAGATAATGCCCAGGAAGTAGCTTTTTGACATCCCTGAACATTGTGCGCTCGCCAGGGGCATAACGGAATGTGAGGTATTCGTGCAGGGCAACAGGGTCAACTTCGCGCGGGATATCTGCGAGCAGCATTGCCTTGATTTCAGAGGCAAAAACAAGGTGCTTTCCTGTGTCATGGTAATACAAAGGCTTGACACCAAGGTGGTCTCTTGCCAGGAAGAGCTGTTTGTTCTTCCTGTCATAAATGCAGAACGCGAATATGCCGTTCAGCCTCTTCGGAAGAGCAGCGCCCCATTCCTCATAGCCGTGCACAAGCACTTCTGTGTCTGTTTCCGAGAAAAACCTGTGGCCTTTTTGCTCAAGCTCTGCACGCAAATCCTTGTAATTGTAAATCTCTCCGTTGTAAATGACAAGCACATCGCCGTTTTCATTCTCAAGCGGCTGCCTTCCCCTGTCTGAGAGGTCAATAATGCTCAGGCGCCTGTGGCCCAAAGAAACCTTTGAGTCATGATAGAACCCGTCCTGGTCAGGACCGCGGTGGTAAATAAGACTGGCCATCTGCCTGACAAGCCTTTTGTCGTCCCAAGTGAATCCTGTTATTCCACACATTTTAGAGTCAGTCGGAAAAGTTGGCAGGTCTTTAAAAGAGTGATGTTTAAAGCGCTCTCATTTGTTTGACTGCAGAAATTACGTCTTCTGTTGTTATGTCTTCCATTTTGTCTTTTTTTATGTGCCTGAACTTTGGCTCGTTATAGCCCCACTGCTTTGGATTTTCAGGGCCAAAGAGCTCAAGTAGCGGAACATTCAGCGCTCTTGCAATGTGAGCAGGGCCTGTGTCAGGGCTTAGGAAGAGACTGCACTGCTGGATAACTGCCCCAAGCTCTTTCAGCGATGTTTTTCCTGTAAGATTTATGATATTTTCTTTGTGGGTCATATTGCTGATTATTTCTTCAATGTCTTTAGCATCTCCTTTTCCGCCTGTAAGCACTATTTTTACTCCATATTTGTCAACAAGTGCATCGGCAACCTGCGCCCAGCGTTCATTAAGCCAGTATTTTGGCTTTCTTCCTGTTGCTGGAGTAATTCCAACAAGTTTTGCATTTCCAGCCTGCTTGAGAAGTGATTTTGCCTTTGTTTTTGCAGATGCAGGGATTATGAAATCCATTTCTTGGCTTGCATTGGCTCCAAGCGCGCGGACAAGGTCAAAATTTCTCTGAATCTGGTGTCTTGCTGGCTTGTAAGGCACTACTTTGTTTAGTAGGAAGCCAAATCCGCGTATTCCATATCCAATCCTGTACTTTGCGACCTTTGTTGCGAGCCAGATATTCCTCGGGTCTGCGTGGAAATCAATGGCGATATCATATTTTTCCTTTCTTAGCTGTTTTATGAAGCTAATTGTTTCTTTCCAGGATGCTTTTTTGCCGTGCAAGCCAAGCCAGGGAAAGTCAAAAGTGAGAATTTTGCTGATGTTTTTGTTGCCGTCAAGTATTTCTTTTGAAAAAGAGCGCACAAGCACATCAATCCTTGCCTTTGGATAGCGCTTTCTAAGAGCCCTGAATGCAGGGGTTGTGAGAAGCACGTCTCCAATGTGGTCAATCCTAATGCAAAGAATCTTTTTAGGCTCTGGAACCCTTCTGAACTTGAGCCAGAAGAAAAAAACATAGCCAATTATGTCAGTCAAAAGCAGAAACGGCTTGAATATTGTTCTTGTCTGGTACATTATTGCACCTTTTTTGGCTGTTTAAACTTTTTTACCGCGAGCAAAGCAAGGCAGATTATTCCAATGCCATAGCTGAATACTGGCTTTATGCTTGCAATGCCGATGAAATTAAGGTAGTACAACAGCATTGCAGTTGAGCAGATGCCAATGAAGAATCCCAGTATTGTTTTTTCAAGCTCTTCAAGGTCTTTCATGAGGAAAGTAAGCAAAGTGTAGCCTGGAATCAGCCCAAGCATTATCAGGGAGATGCCGAGTATGAATCCTTCTGAAATACTGCCTGAAAAGTAAGTTGTAAGGGCAAGGACTGCAATTACTGCTCCTGCAAGGTATTTCAGGCTCATATGCACTTCCCTCCCTTGTTGTTATTCTTCAGGATTGCAAGATTGTTGTTTGAATACGCTTGTGTTGCATTGTTCTGCAAAAGTCTCTGGCCTATTTGCACCATCAATTGGCCTGCATTGCCATAAGGCTTGATTATGAAATAGTCAAACCCGCAAATGTCACTTTCATGATAGCCGGTTATTCCGCGCTTTTCAAACCCAAACAAGCCTTTCTTTGCAAGGCGCTGGTCAGAATAGCCGCAAAGCTCAAGCCATAATGAAGAGTTTGTGCTGTTTGTGGCAAAGCCAGCCATCTGGTTCACGCTTCTTTCGTCCCAATACATTGGCTGGGCAATAACGCGGTGTGATGTGAGGCCTTCAAACTGCTGGCAGCCAAAGCAAAGCACTGTTGAGTCCTCAGGGGTGTTTTGCTTCACCCACTGGAAGCCTTTGTAGGCATCTTCTGTGAAAATTCCCTGGCGCTGCTGGGCTTCTTTGTGGATAAGGTAGCCTTGTCCAATAACCAGAAGGGCAACAAGTGCTGTGAAAAATATTTCCTTTTTCACAGGCAGGAATTTTCTGATGCTTGATGCAAGGGTGTAAAGACCGACTGCGACTAAGGGATATGTAAATACGAAAAATATTGGCCTTGTGCGGATTGTGACGTAGTAAGTGCCTATGCCGAACTTGGCAAGGATGAAAATAACGGCGATGTAGAAAAGGAAAATGTAGTTAAGGAAGCGGAATTCCTTTTTCTTCCAAGTCAGGACGATTGCAAGTAGCAGGAGAATGTAAAGCACAGGGTGGACAACATTTGTGAGGAAAATCTGGGGCTCATAGCTTGGGGCTGTTATCTCCTTGCCCTGGAAAATCGAGCTTTCCTCACCTTCTCCGCCAAAGTTTGCCAGGATAAAGTTTGAGTAAAGTATTGGAAAATAAGGCGCAATAAGGACTGCAAAGATTATTCCTGCGCCAATTAGCTTTTTCCAGCCTATTGATTTGTGCTCAAAAATCAAAAGGTAAGAGCCAACTGCTGCTCCAAACACAACTGCTTCGCTTGAGTGCATCAAAAACTGCATTGCAAAGCCCAAAGCAAGCAAAAATGCATTTGACCAGGATGGCTTTGATGAAAATTCATAAGCAAACAACAAAATTATCGGGTAAAAAAGTATTGTTGAGTAGTTTGCATACATTCCAATATTAATCTGATAGCTGAAAAACTCCTCAAGGGGGTAAATCAGTGCTGCTGCCGCAACAAGCCCCATGGTTTTGTTCTTGAAAATCCTTGAGAACAGGACAAAAAAGCACAATGCAACCCCGATTGAGGCAAGGACTGCGTCAAGGTAGAATGCATCAAAGACGTTTATTCCAGAAGCGCCGGCAACCATTGCTGCGATTATGAGGTTCAATGGCGGCTGTGTTGTCATAAGGTCTTTTTCGCCTGTGAACCAGGGAGGCATGAACTTTGCGCTTCCTGACTCAAGCACGTATTCTGCTTCGCTAAGCCTTGAGTTAGGGTCTCCTGCGCCTATTGTTGCAGGAAAATTATGGATTATTGCGCTGCTGTATGGGGCATATCTTGCGAAAAATCCAAGGCAGACTATTGCGAGGATTGCAATTATTGTGAATATTTCTTCGCGCTCCATATCAGTCTCTTATGCGGTACTTCATCAGGTAATACAATGCCTTTACTCCGTCGCGCCAGTTTATTTTTTTGCCCTCGTTCCACTTTCTTGGGTGGTAAACTATGGGAAGCTCAAGGATTTTGAAGCCTTTCTTCATTATTTTCGCAGTTATCTCAGGCTCTATCTCAAACCTGTTTCCTTTCAGGTTAAGAGTTTGCAGGACTTCCTTGGTGAACATCTTGTAGCATGTCTCCATGTCGCTTACCCACTGGCAGTATAATAATGTCGTGACAAGCGAGAGGAACCTGTTGCCGATGTAATGCGTGGGAATTGCAAGAGCCTGGTAGCTGAAAGCCCGACCCTTGAACCGCGAGCCGTACACCACATTTGCCTTTCCTTCAAGAATCGGTTTGAGGAGCTTTGCGTATTCCTGCGGGTTGTACTCAAGGTCAGCGTCCTGTATTGTGATTATGTCTCCTGTCGCGTGCCCAAAGCCTGTGCGGATTGCCGCGCCCTTCCCCCTGTTCTGCGGGTGGTAAAAGATTTTGACTCCTTTCAGCTTTTTCAGGATGTTGCGCGTGCCGTCTGTTGAGAAGTCATCAACAATTATGATTTCCTTGCTGACAGGAAGTTTTGCTTTCTGGACTTTGTTAAGGATTGTGCGGATTGTCTTTTTCTCGTTAAATACCGGCATTATTATTGACAAGGTTTTCATTTTTTCCACCACAAAATCAATCCTACTATGATGCTTATCAATGGCAGAACAATCCCATGGGTTGCTATATGCCAGCCTGCAAGGCCTGCATAATAGCTGGCAAGCCCAAATACTGCTGCCTGAACTGACACTCCAATAATAAGCCTGTCCACAAATCCCTGCTTTGAGCATAATGAGAGTGTGTAGCCTGGCAGGACAAACATCCAGTAAAGGCTGGCAGTTGTCCTGAGGATTTCTATGATGCTGCTCTTCTGGAATGCGATGAATATGATTATTGAGAGCGCAATGTAGCCAATTGCGAGCCATTTCAATTCCTGCTTGATTTGTGCAAGTTCAGCCAATGCATTCACCGCCAGGATTGCTGTTTTTCAGTATTGCAACATTATCATTCTGGAATGAGATGCTCATGTTATGGTTGATAAATATGTTTGCGATTTGTATGTTTGCCTGAACCAGTTGTGGTGCATAAGCGCTTGCCCTGTCAATTAAATAATAATCATATTGGCAAATGTCCGCGGGCTGGGCGCCAAGGTTAAGGCTTAGTTCTGGCACATAATATCCGAACTCGAAAAAGCTTTTGCGATGTAGGTATTTCATGTAGTTTTCCGTGTAAGGGGTCACTATGATTGTCCTGTTAGGCAATGATTTCAAGAAACGTTCATAGTCGGATACTTCAACTGATGATTTTATCCTCTTCAGGAGGCGTATGTCTTGGCTGTAGCCGTCGCCATAGAACATCAGAGTGTGGGAATCAGCAGGAGTATTCTGCTCTAGCCACTTGAATCCGTCCCATTGGCCTTGATAAGGTATATCTGAATGCACTGGCTGGTAATAGCTGTTGAAGATTACAGCAGCGAGAATGACGCTGATTATGAAGTATAATGATTTTCCTTTTATTACTTTATGGACTGCAATGTATGATGCCAGCCCGAAAAATAGCGCAAGGTAGATTGGCCAAAAGAACCTTGTCTGGAATGCGCGGTAATGCATGCCTATGTAATTTGTAAGGCCGACCAAAAGCATGTATGCTGAAACCAGGATTGCGGTGTGCTGCTGTTTTCTGATAAGCAGGATAACCGCGCCTATTCCAACCAGGATTGCAGTAAGAACCGGCCAGTGGAAATCCTGCAAAGGCGGAACTCGGATTGCTTCAAATGCCTCAGGGGATACTGGCTTGAATTCAATATAGCTTTTTGCGCTTTCGGTGACATATCCGTTGTAAAAAATCAGCAAATAATTTACTGACAGCAGGATTGCAAGAAGAGTTGCGAGCCCAAGTATTTTTAAGAACTGCAGGAGCTCAGCCTTGTTTATCTTCCTTAGAAGTGACTTGATGATTAAAATGAATATGACGAAGCCGTAAAAGAATATTGTCTCAGTAGTGTGCGCGTTTATTGATGCCGCTATGAGTATTCCTGCAAGTATCCACCAATTCTTTAATTCCTGTTTGTTTAAAATGAAAAAAAGCGCGATTATGAAGAACGTGCCTGCGTGCAATAACGCCTGCCCCCACATGTATCCTATCAGGAAGTTTAGGCAGTAGAGAAAAACAAAAAGCGGTGCTGACAGTATTGCCACTTTTTTGTCATAATCCCTTATCAGCCAATACATAATAAACGCGCTGAAGATCGCTAAAAAACCCATTAGCAGTGGCAGGCAAATATATACATCAATGCCGCTGAGGTAGGAAAATGCAGCGGCAAAGTGCATCATTATCGGAGGATGGCCTGAAAGAACATCATTGAATCCCGGTGTCACATATTCTGGCAGATAATTAAGGACACCCGCGTCGTAAACCTGCTTCGCAAGCGCCATATAGAAGAACCCATCAGTTGCGCCAAATTGCACTGGCCGCGTGCCTTCAAGTTCATGCTGGGACGCTTCGCCTGGGCCGATGTAAAGCAATCCGCCAAAAATAATCGCCAAGAAAATTATTTCAATCAGGTTTTCTTTGTTCATTTTGCTTTCAACAGCTTGTGTACTGCCTTTAACACATGCGCTGGCTGCACCTTGAGAATGTTTGTCTGAAGCCTTTGGTCATCATAGACGCCGTATTTCATCGCCTTTGCGCAGTCAACAGGGTTCCAAACCCACAAGTGGCCTTTTCCCCTTGGAGCCCAGCGCCTTGGGTCTGTAGGGCCGAATACTGAAACAGTGGGTGTGCCGACAGCAGCAGCCATGTGCATTGGGCCTGAGTCATTGCAGATTACCAGCCTGCATTTTTCAAGCAGTGCGCCTGACTGGTGAAGTGTGCAGTTGCCTATTGCGCTCACTGCATTTGGAACAGTCTCAAGCATAACCTGCCTTGCGTCATCGTCGCCAGGAGACCTTCCGATAAGGACTATCTGCCAGCCCTCTTTCTGGAGCTCTTTGGCCACTATTGCAAAGTATTCTGCAGGCCAGCGCTTGATGATGTTTGTCTGCCCTGGGTTTTTTGCACCGCCAGGGACCAGGCCGATTGTCTTTTTCGGATTCAGGTTGTGCGCCTTGAAGAAAAGCTCTGCGTATTTCTTGTCCTCCTTGCTGAGATTAAAGACAATCTTTGGCTGCTTTACACGCTTTGCATTTGCCTTGTAAGCAAGCTCAAGATAGTAGTCCATTTCGTGCTTCAATGGGCCGTATTTTACTGTCATGTTGTTAGCAAAACCCTCTCCATCGCGCTCAAACCCAATCCTGAACGGCACATTGCAAAGCCTTCCGAAAGTCGCAAGGCTCCAGTGCTTGTCAAGAATGAACATGACATCATATTTTTGCGCTGAAATCTGGCGTGCGAGGCTTATAGCAAGGTCAATTCGCTTTTTTATGAAAGTTGCGTCATCAAATGCATAAACATGGTCAATGTCCTTGTTGTTGTACAGTGCTTTTGAAGCCCACTGGCCAACCCAGTAGTCAATCCGCGCCTTTGGATAGCGCTGCCTCAGCGCGTGAACCATTGGGGTTGTTAGAAGGACATCGCCGATTGCGCCTATCTTGAAAATGCAAATACTTGTGGGCTTAGGGAATTCTGTCTGCTTTTTTGCCACGACAACTGTTTTTATAATCTGCCTTATCATTTTTGTTCCTTTTTATTTGGGGATATGACTGCATAAATGTACAAGCCCAGCAGGGAGATTTTCGGCCCCAAAAAGAGCATCTTGACAGTGCATTTGCCCTTGCAAAGATTGTAGACGAATTTTTTGTCAGGTGCGTGCAGGTGGCCTGGTGTTATAAGCTTTATATTCCCAAGCAGACGCTTCAGCCCGAGCTTCATCACTGCGCGCTTAAGCTTGATGATGCGTTTCTCATTTGGAAGGTTGAGTATTATTCTTCCGCCTGGCTTGGTAATCCTGAGAAGCTCATCAAAGCCCTTTTGCGGGTCTGGCAGGTGCTCAAGTACATTGGACGAGATTGCAACATCAACGCTGTTGTCAGGCATGGCTATTTCTCTTGCGTCACAGCACAAAAATTCTGCCTTGTTCTTCCAGCCGTCCCATTCTGCAAGGTCTTTTGCCTCGCTTATGGCGTGCTTTGACAGGTCAATGCCGTATAATTTGCCCACCTTTGGGCAGTTGCGGTAGATTTGCGACAATATGTGGCCCCTTTCGCAGCCTACATCTGCAATTATCTCCCCTTCTTTCGCCGCTATCGTCTTGATCAGCAGTTTTCTCCTGCTACGCTCAATCTTGCGTATCATGAAAAAAGGGTGGTCAAACAAGTATTCCATTGGGTGGCTCTTGATTATGCTATCCAATTCAATTTGTTTTTCTTTCATGTTGTCATTGCAAATCCTGCCTCAGTTCTTCTGCTGTGACGCTTGCTGTCCCAATCTTTCCGACCTTGATTCCTGCTGCGTGGTTGGCTATTGTTGCAGAATCTTCCAGAGATGCTCCAGAGACAAATGCCAGCGCAAACGCGGCAAGGAAAGTGTCTCCTGCGCCTGTTACGTCAAAGACCTGCTTTGCTTTTGTTGGAATGTGAGTGATGTTTCCATCTTTGCTGAAAATGCTGACTCCCTTTGACCCCCTTGTTATCACCACATTGGATTTAAGGTCCTCGACAAGCTTTTTGCCTATTTCCTCAATCTGGTCGTCGTTGTGCTCCTCAACTCCTGCGAGTTCGCAGGCTTCCTTGTTGTTGGTTTTGACAACAGTCGCTCCTGCGTAATTGATTTGTCTTCTTGGCTTTACGTCGACAAAAACCGGGATTTTTAGCGCTTCTGCCAAATGGAGTATGTCGTTGTAAAGCTGCTGGGTGATTATTCCTTTTGCATAGTCTGAGATTATTATCCCGTCAGAGGGGGTGTCTTTCATCACATCAATGATTCTTTTTCCTGTTTCCTCATCAATCGGGTGCTTGTGCTCGTAGTCTATCCTCAGGAGCTGCTGCTTCATGCCCATAACCCTTATTTTTGTGGTTGTCGGGCGGTTGTCAAGCACCAATTGCGAGGCAATTCCGCGCTGTTCGAGCTCTTTGACAAGAATTTCCTTGTGAAGGTCATCGCCGACCATTCCGACAAGCACTGCCTTTCCACCAAGCGTGACAATGTTGTTGGCGGCGTTCGCAGCTCCGCCGGGGGCATATGTCTCGTTCTGCACTTCAACAACAGGCACAGGGGCTTCAGGCGAAATCCTCACTACATTGCCCCAGATATACCTGTCAAGCATCACGTCGCCTAGAACAAGGACGGTTTTGGATGCAAACTGGTCAATAATCAAGTTATCCATTTATGCCACCCATCGACGGAAACATCAAAGCAGGATATAAAAAAGTATCGTATTCAGGGTTTATTGCCGTATACTTCTATGATTTTCTTGATTATGTTTGTTGTTGAGAATGTGCCGATAAAAGGAACTATCTTGACCTCTCCGCCGTTCTTCCTGACAACAGGAGTCTCAACCATCTTTTCAGGGCTCCAGTCTCCTGACTTGACGTGCACATTTGGCTTTACAACTTCCAGGAACGCTCTTGGGTCTGTTTCATTGAATATGACAACGTAATCCACATAGGAAAGCTCTGCCAACAAGGCTGCGCGCTCAGTCTGGTTGATAACTGGGCGCTTGTCATCCTTGTACTGCTTAACAGAACTGTCAGAGTTCAGTCCGACAACGAGAATATCGCCCTGCTCCTTTGCTGACTTCAATGAGTGTGCGTGGCCAACGTGGAAAATGTCAAAGACGCCGTTTGTGGTGACTATCTTTTTACCCTTGTTTTTCAGGTCTTCAACAATGACCCCGATTTCCTCCAGTGAAACAATTCTGCCCATTGACAAATAATCATCGCAGGGCATTTAAAAACCTTATGGATGCTAAGATTTAAAAGAGGCATTCTTGTAATGTTTACCATGCCAGAATCAACAACCGGACTGGAAAGCAGAATTTTAATGACAAAGAACCCTGCAGACTTCAGGACAAGGCAGGTTCGTGTCAGGAGAAATGCTGATGCTGTTTTTGTTGAGCCAGAAGGCCCTGAAATAGATTTCAATACAATGGGCAGTTATCGCACGCCTGTGTCTGTTAAACAGGTTTTGGAAGAAATTGAAGGAAACGGACACTTGTTTGCAAACCTCGGGGTTTCTGCTTATCTCATCCTCCGCCACAATTTTGACAAGTACCTGGTTACAGTCGGGCAGATTAGGAAAACAGAAGGCTTTTCTGACAAGGTTGCCAAGCTGGTCTCAGGGTATGTTTCAGCTGAATTCCTAACAAACCCTCTTGATTCAATGCTTAATGAAATAGCAGAAGAGTTTTTACCAGTGACGAAGAATGGCGAGTTTATTTCAGGAGGTTTTTGCGGCGATAAGCTGCCCAAGCCTTACAAAAATGTTGCAGAATATACTGAAGAAAAACCATTCACACTTTGCCTAGCATCTCAAAGCTGGCCCAGCACAGATTATTACAGAACCGTTTTTATTAGTGGCAACCCTTCCGCTTGTTTGCCAAAAATATATTACCACGCAAATGTTAATGGTGCACAGCTGGTATTTCCTTTTGAGGTGCATCTCTTTTTTGAAGATCTTGCAGAAATTTCACAGGCAGAGACTGAGTTGAAAACAAATCGCGCAGCCCACCTCAAGCACGCAGAGGAAAGACCAGAGAATGGGGTGCTTAATGCGTATATGGATCCATTGCCGCTTTATCTTTTGAAGCTTCAAAGTGGCAAGCCAAATGGAGAGGTTTACACATTCCTTGATGGAAAGCTTCAGCTTGTTACAGAAGTGTCTGTGCTTTCAGAGGCATTTGTTCCTGCGGTCCATGACGGAATAATTGGCGCGAATAACATTACACTCCAGGATTATCTTGCGCAGAAATAAGTCTTAGTTCTATTTCGAGAATGCCTGGTCTATAAGCTTGCACCAGATGTGGATTGTCATTATGTGAGATTCCTGGATTCTTGCCGTGGTTTGGGAAGGGATAACCACTTTGTTTTGCAGGGATTTCATCTTTCCAGCGTCCCTGCCTGTCAATCCGATGACTTCCATGTCCTTGCTTTTTGCCGTGTCTATTGCCTTGAGGATGTTTGGTGAGTTTCCTGAGGTTGAAATTGCCACAAGGACGTCTCCTTTGCTGCCTAATCCTTCTATTTGGCGCGAAAAAAGCGTGTCTATGCCGTAATCATTTGCTCCTGCAGTGAGAATGCTTGAGTCAGTTGTCAAAGCAATTGCAGGAAGCGCCTTTCTCTCTGTCTCAAAGCGGACAATAAGCTCTGCTGCAAAGTGCTGGGCGTCTGCTGCGCTTCCGCCATTGCCGCAGATGAGGACTTTGTTGTTGTTTTTCAGGGCATTAATCAGGATATTTGCTGTCTTTTCCAAATCAGGGACAAGCTTAGCGAGAACTTCCTGCTTTGTGGCGATTGAGCCCTGAATTTCGCTCTTAATTATGTCCTGCATGCAGCATTCTCCTTGCTTTTTCAATAACGTCCCTGCTTTTGATGTTGACCATGTGCTGGTGGCCCTTGCAGTCAGGCATCTGCCCGAGGTGTGTGTTAATGCACGGCTTTGGAAGCACTGGCTTATAGACATAATCATTGCCAGGACCATAAGGCGCCCATCTTACAGGCGTGTTCGGGCAGAACAATCCGATTGTTTTTGTGCCCATTGCAGCCGAGAGGTGCATTGGTCCTGAGTCATTGCCAATCATGAGGCTGCAGCGCCTGAGCATTGCCGCAAATTCCTTCACATTCATTGCACCTGTGGCTATTATCGGGTTGTAAGCCATGTTCTTGGCGATTTCCTCTGCAAAATAACGCTCCCCTTTTGTGCCGCTAATAATTATTTTAACAAGATATTCCTTTACGAGGGAGTCAGCGACTTTTGCGAAGCGCTTTGCAGGCCAGATTCTTGTCCTTGCGGATTCTGCAGCGCCTGGGGCAATGCAGACCAGCCTGTTAGTTTTCTTTATCCCCCATTCTTTGAAGAGCTCATCAACTTTTTTCTCATCTTTCGCGCTTGTGACCAGGGGGACAAGCCTTTCAGGCACTTTTGTAATTCCAATCGGGCCTGCAAGGTCAATGTATGTCTTGACCATGTGCTGCATGTCATTGAACACAACCCTGTCAGTGTAAAGCAGGCTGCGGACTCCGTGGCTGAAGCCAATCCTGCGCTTTCCAAGCCACCACGCGAGCAGTGCTGAAATGTTAAGGTATGGCTCGCTGTCGAGCACAACATCATACTTTCTGAGCTTTGGAATGAGCGCGAGCAGGCATTTGGGTTCTGCGCTTTTCACTTCATCTATGAATTTCAGGCCTTCAAAAACAGTTTTAACGCGGTCCCTGCAAAGCACGTCGATTGTTGCTTTGGGATATTTTTTCCTTATTTCCTGGATTGTCGGCAGCAAAACAATACTGTCTCCCAATGCCCAGAGCTTGATTATGAGAATGCGCTTTGTGTCAAGCTTTGCCTTTGGGAAAGGCAATGAGATGAGCCAGATGGGGATTATCAGTATGGTTCCGACAATCCTGTCAATCCAGCGCATTAATGGTATTTTCATTTTTGCTTTGGCAGCTTGACTGCAATTTCCCTCACGAGCTTTGTCATTTCCTGTGACTGCTTGTCCTGATTCACGTAAATGCGGAAGACAAGGTAGAACAGCAGGAGAATGCTGACGTACACCGCGAGGTCAATGGGCCTGCTGATGCCTAAGAACTTTGAAACAACATCAGCAGTCTGGGGCAATACTGAGGTGACAATGACAGCAGCCCAGATTATTGTCCAGAAAATGAACTCGCTGAATGAAATGTGCCTGTCGCGCAGCCTGAGCATTGCGCGGCTCCATGCGAACAGCGCGAACACAACGACAATAATCTGCAAGACTGATATGTTCATTTTTTCACCTCAAAAGGAATTTTTTCATAATCATCGTGTAAAGTATCCTGACTCCTTCCATGAAAGAGCCGTGCCCCTTTCTTAATGTTTCCTCTGTATAGCGGATGACCACAGGTATTTCCCTGTATTTCAGGTCAAGGCGGTGGACTTCCTCAACTATTTCAGAGGCGTGAGCCATGCGGTCTGCTGTTATTTTGATTTTTTCAGCAGCATTCCTTGACAGCGCGCGGAAGCCATTGTGCGCATCTGTCATTTTGACGCCATAAAAGAGCCAAAGCACAAGGATTCCTGCCTTGAGGCAGACTTTCCTGACCCAAGGGACATTTTCCTGCGATTTCTTTGTAAGGAATCTTGAGCCAAATGTCACGTCAACCTTTCCGCCTGCAACTGGCTTTATCATTGCCGGAATGTCTTCAACGCGGTGCTGGCCGTCTGCATCAAATGTGACAATAATATCCGCGCCTTGTTCCAAGGCGTAATCAATTCCTGTTTTCAATGCAGCCCCCTGTCCGCGGTTCACGACGTGCTGAAGGACTGTTGCGCCTGCATCCAATGCCGCATCGAAAGTCTTGTCCTTGCTGCCGTCATCAACAACCACAATATCCTTGTATCCTGCCTTGTGAAGTTCCTTGATGACTTGGGGTACAGAATTCTGCTCATTATACGCTGCAATCACGATAAAAACCTTATTCCCCATAGACGGAAATGAGCCACAATTGGTTTATTAAGGTTATGGATAAGAAATCTCATTAATTGGCTGAGGCGGGATCTATGCGGACCATCTTAATCTTGAATCTCAGGGTCTGGTTGCCGAGGGCGTGGGCTTTGGGGTCAAGGCCGTATGCTGCCTTTGGCGGAATCTGCACAATCTGCTCGTCGCCAATGTCCATTCCCCTAACTGCTGCATCAAAGCCCTCAATAACCTGTCCTGCGCCTATCTTGAATGACAATGGCCCTGTGAGTTCGTTGTCGTCAAATGAGGAATTTGCAGCAATGCCTTTTTTCTTCCAGTCCTTTATGCTGCTGTCAAACACATTGCCGTCAAGCAATGAGCCGATGTAGTAAACGCTCACTGTGTCGCCTTCCTTTGCGCCCTTTTCAACTTTCTTCTCTGTTGTGTTCGCTTCTTTCGCAGCCTTCAGGGCTTCAAAGCCGCTGAAAACTTTGGTTGCATTGCCTGCCCAGTTGACCTTGTAAGTGTAAATTCCGCCGCCTGTTAATTCCCTCTGCTGGCTGAACGCAGTGAAGTGCTGCAAGCCGTGGCCTTCAAGGAAGTAAAGGCGGGCAAATATGCTTGTCAAAAGCTCTGGAGAGCCTAACACCGCCTTGTAAGCGCCTGGCCCTGTCGGATAGAGAAGCACTCCAACCGCGGTATTTGAGTCATTAAACTTGATTTCAGAGAATCCGCCTTTTTCTGTCAGCTGGACGACGACCTTTGGCTTGCCAACCCCCTGGCCTGTATTGATGCGCGCGTCATTGTTGGACGTGTTGATTACGAAACCATTTCCGCATCCAATCAGGTCGTTCTGGGTTGAGCAGTCAACAGCCTCGCCAAGTATGCCAAGCCATGGTGAAATCCATGCATTCGCATCGCCTTCACTGCCCAATGCCTGCACATCCAAGTAAGCCTGCTCTGCCTGTTCGCGGGTGTAGTTCCACTCGTTCATCATTGACTGCACTGCGGTTTCCTCTGGCTGGTTCTTCAGAATCGTCCACAGCTTTGCTTTTTCAAAGTCCCAGAAGCCAAAGTGGCTCCAGACGCCTGACTTTCCAATCATGTCTCCTGATGCTATGAAGTAGTCTTCTGGCGGGTCGCAGTGTGTGAGTTTCAATAACTGTTCCTGCTCATTAACCCCTTCCTTTGCGAGTATTGCAAGCGCTGACTTGCGGTCAACCACGATAATTTCGCGGAGAAGATTGACTGATTTTACAGGGTCATTGAACTGGGCATTAATCACATCGAATGCGGAGTAGGAGCCGCAGTCAAGCATCCTCAAAATGCCCACTGCCTCTGTTTCATTGTTAGTTGCCAGAGTCCTTCCAATCCAGTGCGCCATTGGCGTGTTTTGTGATGCGCCGTCAAATGTGACCGCGCGGTCTGCGATATACTTGAAGTGGTGGCCAAAGTCCCACCATGAGTTGATTATCGCGTCAGGCTTTGAGTCTGCCTTTATCGCAGTGAGTGTGCTCCACCAGGCGTCATTCATTATCGGAATGTCGCTTCCTGAGGAGTTATAGGCGCTTTTTGCCTGGCCTGAAAGCATCAGCACCACCATTACAATTATCAATGCATGAGCCACTATTTCATTCAAGTGCAAATCTTTTATGCTGATTCTGACCAGCCAGTTGTAAATCCTGCCAATGGCAATTCCGAACACGACTGTGAATGCAGGAGCCATAAGCAATGTGAAACGCACTCCCTTAAGGCTCGCGTAAATTGTTGCGATGAACCAGAGCACAAACAAGGGTGCATACTTGAGGTCAAACTTCCACTCATTGTTTGAGCGCTTTATCAGGAGCATTGCCATTCCTGCAACTGCAATCCAGAAGAACAGCCACCCTCCGACAGAGCCGATAACGCCGTTAAGGTCTGTGGGATTAAGCTCTGCGACAGTTGTGTAAACATTTGGCCAGAGGCTTACATGCGCAGCTGCCTTGATGATTGTGAATCCCAATGGCGCCATTGGGGCATTGAAAAACTCAGTGGTGCTTCTAAACAGGCTTACAAATATTCCTGAAACTGCCAGGTAAGTGATTAACAGGATTGCGCGCTTCTTTATTATTTCAATCAGCTTCTGTCTGTGCTTGATATTTCTTGCGATTTCGCTTATGACCAGTATTCCGAATGCAGCGAGTATGAAGTCAAATACATACCACCAGCCGCCAGGCCAGGCAAATGCGTAAATTCCTGTGACAAGCCCTGACAATGCGCCCAATCCAATAATCTTTTTGGTGTCATCTGCATCAATCATCAGCGTGTAAAGCCAGGTCAACAGGAGCGGGAAGAAAATGTTGTAAGCGTCAGTGTCTGCGTGGCCCCAGCCTGTCCTGACAATAATTGAAGGCAGTATTGCCACCATTGTTGCAGTTATGATTCCGCCTGACATTCCTGCAAAGCGCCTGCCGATGAAGAACGCAGGAATCAGCGAGAGCAGGATGAATATTATGGGGAAATAACAAGCTGCCTGCATAAGGTCAATCTTCGGGCTGAAGATGTGCAGTATCTTGTACTGCACTGCGAGAGTGTATGGCTGCAGCTCGCGGCTTACCCCGCCACCCAAGGGCGCGGCCATGTGGTTGTCGATTAATGTGCCATCCCTCACTTCGTCAGCATAAGTGCCTTTCTCAAGCAGGTTTCTGGCATATCTTAGGTATGTGTAAGGGTCAATGTCAGGCATGTAAGTGTATTTCACGCCGTCTGCTTCATACATCCAGAACTCCTTTATCTGCTGGTTGACAGCAGTTATTTGCGGGTCAATCTGGGCTTTCTGCTCCTTGTATACCTTGTCCCATTCATCATTCACAAGCTTTTGCTTTCTTTCGTCAGGAAGGTTGGGATACTGCTTGTTAATCGCATCAACCAGCTGGTTCTTGAGCAGGGTTGTGACATGGTTCGCTGCCCAGCCGTCTGTCATTGGCAGGCTTTCGCTCCTTAGGCGCATGCTTACCCCGCCCCAGGGCATGTACCAGTCCTTGCCGCCAATATCAATCCTGTTTGGAACGAACTGCATTATCAGGAGGACTGCGAGTATTATCAGGACGGGGTGGGCTTTTATCCATGCCCACGGCTTGCTGAAATCAAATCCGAGGTCTTCTTTGCCTTCATCTTTTCCTGAATGCTCCTTTTTTGTGAACCAGGACTTTATTTTTGAAAAGTCAATGCTGATTTCATCATCTTTTTCAGTGTGCTTTGCTTCAGAATGCTCTTTTGGCTGCTCGTGTGGAACTGCTGCGTGCTTGTCAGCGAGCAATGAAGGCTGGTGTTCTGGCGTTGGCTCTGCTTCGGGCTTCTTTTTTCTCTTGAACCAGTCGCCAACTTTTCCAAAATCAACTGAAAGTTCGTCGTCTTCAGGCATGCAATCCCCCTGTGCCCGCTGTTTATGTGGTTTGCTTAAAAAGCTTTCGCGGGATTATGCAAACGCGTGCTTTGCGAAATAAATGAGCCGCGGCTCTGCGAGCAGGAGCTTCAGAAGGAATCTTGAAGGATACTCCCTCGGATGGCTATATAATATACGCCTGACTTTCTGGTTTGACATCAGCCTGATAAGCCTTCTGTAATCATTGTCTGAGAATCTGTTAAGCATCCTCCTGAGCTTGCTGTGAAGCCAAAGCTCTTTTCTCAGCTTCTTGAGGTTCTTTTCGTAGCTTGTTTTGCGGATTATGCTTTCAGCAAGGGCTTTGCTTGAGAGCATTCCTGTGATGATTCCACCACCTGTTGTGTCTTTTACAAATCCGGCTGCGTCTCCGACAAGGAAAGTGCTGTTGTTCTGCACTTTTCTTTTATGGTTGTACAACGGGATTGGTGCTGCCTGCCTTGCTGTGATTTTTCCTTTTGACATTTTCATCAGTCTCTGGAAGCATTGTGCGCAGTTCTTGTCTTTTGTTGTCGCGACGCCAATGCGCGAGTACTCTGAATTTTCAGGCACGCTCCACGCGAAAAATCCAGGGGCAATGCTGCCGAACCAGACTGTGAATATTTTCTGGTCGTATTTTGCCTTGATTGTCGCCTGCTGGCCGACGTAAAAGTTTTTGTTTTTACCAAGCCCTGAAGTTTCTGCAACTTTGCTTAAAGGACCGTCTGCGCCGATGAGAATGTCTGTTTCTTTTTTGACTATTTGTCCGTTATGCCTGAAAATTAGGGTGTTGCATTCCCTTCCGGTGTACCTGTGGCTGAGCAGTATTTTTGCACCTGCATTTCCTGCTTTGTTTGCAAGATAATTGTCAAACTTTTTCCTGCAAAGCACGTATTCTTTCAGCGGGATTCGGAGCTTTTCACCTTTTGGCCCGATTATGTCAACGCCGTCAAGCTCGTTGATAATGTAGTCTTTGCTGTATTCAACAAGGTCGAAAAGCGCTTTTGTCACGATGCCTGTGCACGCTATTGGCTCGCCTATTTTTTCGTGGTCTTCATAGATTGTGACATCGTGACCGGCTTTTGAAAGGAGGAAGCCTACATAGCTTCCTGACGGTCCTGCCCCGACGATAGCGACGCGCATGGGCTTGCGAGCTGGCGCTGTGTTAAAAAGATTGCGAACAAATGCTTTACTCCTGTAAAGTAGTGATAAATACGAAGATTTATAAACAGCCGGCGATATTCCCTGCCAACTAATAATAGGGGTAACCTGACATGGAAAACTACCAATTTCAACGGCATAACTTTTCTAAAGACGAGATAAAACAGGCAGCAGATAGCAATCTTGAAATCAAAGATTTGGGAATACTCAGCTACAACACTGAAAACAAACTCCAAATTCTCGAGCACCGCGCAAACGGAAAGAATGCAAAGTATGACGACCTTGTTTCTGCTGTAAAGCTTTACGACAATGTCATCAAGATGTCCAAGGAAAAGCGCGCAAAGGTTGACTATGAAAACCTCAGGAGCCGCGCACAAAATGTTTATACAACGCTTGCAGACAGCCTTGCAAAACCTGAAAGTATCGAAGCTGTTGTTGAAGCACAGCCTACAGAAGTTGTCCACACAAATCCTGTAAGTTATGCAGGAATGCTTGGCAGCACTGAAAAGAAAGGATTGCTCAGCAGGATAGGAGACTATTTCCACACAGTTCCAAGCAGGGCAGCTGGAAGAGTTCGCACTGTTTACATTGCGGCTATCGCTGCTTTGGCACTTGCTCCGGTATTATGGGCAGGATACAATCTTTTCTATAGAAGTTTGCCGAAAAACCCAGATGTTGTAACGCAGGAAAACATTAAGCCTGTGCCGGTTACAACTACGCCAGTAAAAGTTCCTGACTCAAGATCACTTGCTGACAAAACTCAGCAGCAGACAAAAGGTCCTGAAGTGCCTCCTGTCGCTGAAAAGCCAACTGCTCCGCAGACAGGCCCAGCGCCTTATGCAGGGCAAAGGCCATCACAGGACAGAGCTTCAGAAGCTTACACTCAAGCAAAGGAAAATCAGGAGACTGAAGCAAACCTGGAGAGCCTGCGTGAAGCAGCAAGGAAAGTAGCTGCTGAAAGAAAGGCAGCTGAAGTAGATGCCGCAAGAAATGCAGTTGAAGCAGAAAAGCAGAAGCTCGCAGAAGCAGAAAAGCAAAGAAAGGCAGCTGAAGCAGACAGGCAGAGAAAGGAAGCTGAAAGAAAAGCAGCAGAAGCAAAGGCAAGGGAGAACACAATAGTTTACACACAGCCAGAACCTACTGAAGCTTACAGGGCATTAAAGGGAATGACTTCACCGGCACCTGCGCAACAGGCAGCGCCTGCATCTGCTGATTACAAGCCGATAATCACCGGAGAAGACCCTTCGCTTAAGGGAATACTGTATGTAAAGGGAATCTTTGACAATGATACTACAGGAGTGAGCGCATCAGCCAAGGGAATACTTGAGCTGGGCAAAGCCACAGGGCTTGACCTGTACTTGAATGGATTTGACCAGGTGCAGAAGTTTGACGAAGGAGACATTGCAGGATACGGAGAACGCGTCCAGCTTGGGCTTCACACTTATCCTGTCCTGAGCAAGGGATTCTACGGATTCCTTGAGGGCGGAGTAATGGCTGAAAACAGGGACTTCGCAATCAAGCCTGAAAACGGAAGCAATTACACATTTGGAAACAAGGGATTTGGAGGCTACCTGAAATTAGGCCTCACGCAGGCACCTATTGATGATGACGATGTTGGTGTTGCAAACAGGCACAACTTCGTGATATTCCAGGCAGCAGGGCTCAAGGGCGATGTGAAAGGCGATGCAGGAGACGAATACACTGGCGACTTCACAAAGCTCATGACACAGCTGCAGGGAAGGCTTATGCTTAACGACAGCTTCTCAGTCGAGGCAGGAATGTCAACACTTAATGAAAAACTCGGGGAATTCCTCTCGCAAAACAACATTTACGGCGACGCAGGAGTCCGCTGGCACTTTGACGCTGCAGGAACAAGGGGATATATTGAGGCTCTTGGACTTGTTCAAAGGCTTGACAGCGAGTTCACAGGCACAAAAGATGACGAAACACGCTTCGGCGGGCAAGTCGGTGCAGGAGTACGCCTTCTGAACACCAAGGATGTCAAGATAGACTTCAAGGTTGACGGCGCAGTGCTTCACGGCGACAAAACCGAATGGATAGTTACTCCGGGAATAGTTATTTACGGCAAGTAATGTTCTTAACCCGCCCATAAACCCGAAGCTTTAAAAATACCCACTCAATAGTAGTGTCAAACCAACAGTATTTAACACAGGGGGTAATAAAATGCAACATATACCAACAAGACGTGATTTTCTCAAGACAATTGGAGCTCTCGGAGTTGCGGCAGCTGCAGGATGCGTAGTCCCACAGCAAAACACCGCCAGCACCCTCGAGTCACTGCTTGCTGACGTTGAAAAATTCGGCAATGTCCAGCTTGGATTCGAAGAGCTCAGGCAGGCAGCCAAGTACACAATCCAGCTTACAGACTACAAGGGCACTGACATCAAGGGCCACGAAAAGGACGTTGAAAAGGCAAGGTCACGCATGCAGGAAATAGTGCATTACGGCCTTAACAAGGGAGAAGGCAATGTTTATGTCTGCCTCAACCTGCGCAGGGATGAGAAGAGCGGCACTGCAAGCAAGGGCCGCGAGCTCATCACAAACGTCAACACAAAGGCTCTTGCAACTGACCTGAATTCAAAGGCAGGAAAGCACAAATACTTCAGCCAGCGTGACGTTCTTGAGCTTGTTGCAAACTCAGCACAGCAGTATGAAAGGATGCCTGAGAAAGTAATCAGCGCAGAAGACGTCAAGCAGCGCGGATTCAAGATACTGCGCAGCACCGACGATATCGGCAGGATGCTTGGCGCAGGCGACTTTGTCGACGTACGCTGCGGTGAGTCTTTCACAAAGGAGAACCACCAGAGCTATGCGGGCAAGCAAGGCAATGATTACAAGCAGGGCGTTTACTTCAAGGAAATGCCGGCTGCAGTAAGGCTTGTTATTGCAAAGACCCCTGTCTACGCTAAGGCAGTTGAAAAATAATTTTTTTCATTTTACAATATTATTATAGGACCTGAAAATGAACGCGAGACAATGGAATACGGCAATGTTCAGCGCGCTTGCAGCGCTTGTTGTAATCGCAGTGCCATTTCTCGCAACAGCAGAAATGTTTGACGGCGGGTTCACCCCTGATTTTGATTTCGGAATAGACCCGATGGACGATTCCGGCTTTACAAACGACAACAGCATCGGCTTTACAAACGATGTGAACGGCGGATTTACCCCTGACCAGGACACAGGCTTTGTTCCTGAAAATACAGGCCCAGGCGGGCAGGACGACAGCGTATCCGGCGACGGCATCTGGGATCCTTTTGACGACGATTTCGGGCCAATTGGCGGAGACATTCCTGGAAACCCTCAGGGGCCTGACGAACAGCCAGAGCTTCCTGAATGGCCTCCGGTAATTCCTCCTGTTTCATGCGAACAGACAGGCACTTGCCCTGTTCCGGTGCCAACACCTTCACCATCACCTTCGCCTAAAAGCGATGAGTCACTCCAGATTTTCATACACAATATTTTCCTTCACAACCCGTACGAGGAGCTGCCTGGCGACCAGGTGGCGCTGCGCATAACCTTTCAGAACAAGGGAACGCACGACCTTGACAACACAAAAGTCATCATAATGATACCGGACATCTCTGTCAGGGCAACAATAGGCCCGATGGATGTTGACGCAGGCGAGAAAGTCACAAGCACAGTCCTGCTTGACCTGCCTGAGGAAATGGGTGAGGGAACCTATTCGGTAAGGCTGCAGGTTTACAACGAGGACGCACAGCGCATAGTGCACCGTGAAATCGAGGTAATTGACTATCAGTAGATGATAGTGTTTCACTACTGCAGAATAGGTAAAAAAGCGAAACCTTTATAAACGGGCTGAACTTCCAAATCATCAGGAACCACAAAAACAATGGGGGTATATTGAAGATGAATCCACTCAAAATCGCATTGATGCTTGTGCTCGCAATAGCACTGGCAACCACAGCATTTGCACTGCCAATAACAGTTGAGCAGGTCAAAGTTGATGACATTGAGATGCGCGCAGACGCATCAAACCTCTTGGACGTCCTCCGCGGCGACAAGATAGAAGTCAAGGTTGTTTTCACGCCTTCTCAGGACGTCAACGACATGGAAATCCAGGCGTTCTTCAGCGGCGATGAGCACAGCGACATTATGCCTGCATCAGACTCAACAAGCACTTTTGACGCAGACGCAAATGTCACATACCGCAAGACACTCACAATACCAGTACACACATTCTTTGAAGAGGACTCCTACAAGCTGCGCCTGATATTCTCAGACCGCAACGCAGAGGAACTCGTCCAGAATTACAACATCAAGATTGACGTCCCGCGCCACGGAATGATGATCCGTGACATCTCATTCAACCCGGACACAAAAATCAAGGCAGGAAGCGCCTTGCTCGGAGTAATCCGTGTCAGGAACCTGGGAGAAAAGGACGAAACTGATGTCAAGGTTACAGCAAGCATCCCCCAGCTCGGCGTAACAGCTTCGGACTACATTGATGAAGTCCCGAACAACGACGAGGAAAAGGAGACTGAGGAGCTCTATTTGAGGATACCAAAGTGCGCAAAGCCAGGCGTCTATGACGTCGAGGTTGAAGTCTCATACGACGACGGATTCAAGAAGGAGCGCGCTGTCAAGCAGATGGAAGTCCTTGCGGACGACACCTGCGAAGACGGCTCAGCAGCCACTACAGCAAAGGCAAAGACAACCATATCGGTTGGAAGCCAGCTTGAAAACGTCGCACAGGGCGGCACTGCGGTTTTCCCGCTTACAATCACAAACTCCGGAAGGACAAGCAAGTCCTACACCGTAGCTGTTGAGGCAGGCGATTGGGCAACAGTCAAGATAACTCCGACCAGCACACTCGTGCTTGACGCAGGCAAGACAGAAACTGTCTATGTCTTTGTCACAGCAGGAAGCGATGCGCCTGTCGGAGCACAGGTTGTGACTGCAGCCATAAGCACAAACGGACAATCACTTGAGAACATCCAGCTGACAGCAAATGTCGCAAAGGGCGGCAAGAGCGCAGCAAGGTCAGTCCTCGAGTGGGGCCTTATCGTGCTCGTGGTTTTGCTTGTTATACTCGGGCTGGTTATCGGATTCAGCCGCCTGAAGGGTGACGAGGGAGAAGAGGCACAGCCACAGCAAGATCAGCAACCGCAGGCTTATTACTAAGCTTGTGAGTTTTCATTTTTTCTCCTGTGCCCTGCGCTGAACCACATGGCACACCCGGAGCAGACAAAATGACAAGCAGAAACGTTTGGACATGGTTCGCGGTTTTCCTGCTTGTAATATCTTCAGTTCTTGCAGCAGAGGATTTCACAGCAGCAGGGACAGGAAGGATTCTCACATTCGCATGCAGCCCTGCAGAGGGGCAGATAACTGTCGCCAACTCAGGCGACGTTCCAAGCGTTTATGAGCTTGTGGCAGAGGGAAATGCAAAGGAATGGGTTACTTTCTCGCCTGAATCATTCGCGCTTAACCCTGGCCAGAGCCAGATTGTGCAGGAATTTATCAGCATCCCGTGCGACGCAGAGGATGAGGTGCTTGATGTATCAATACTCACAAATGAGCTTGAGCTTATGCTCTCGCAGGAAATAATTGTCCAGACTCCAAACAACCTTTTGCTTACCCCTGTAGTGTTTTCAAAGGGAATTATGCCCTGCGAGCCTGCAGACTTTCACTTTACGCTTTCAAACCCTGCTGATTTCGCAGAGACATACAAATTGAACGTCATCGGTTCGCCTCAGGAAACCGCGATTAGCGACGAAACACTCACACTTGAGCCGCGCGAAAACGCGCAAATCACAATCACAGTGCATTCACAGGACTGCACATTGTCAGGCGACTTCACTCCTGTATTGCGCGTTTCAACTGAGAAAAGCAAAATTGCAGCAGAAATAGAGATGTATTTGCACATAAATGATTCAGACATTCCTGAGATTGCAACAGGCGTCAACAAGATACGCGCTGTTGTCGAGCCACAGGAAGCACAGCTTGAGATTGTCAACACAGGCGACAGGAGCACAACTTACCTTTTGCGCCTTGAAGGAGCCACATTTATCACAGTCCAGCCTGAGCAGGTCACGATTGCAGCGCGCGACAGCGAAAACGTAAAGCTTGTCATCCAGCCGACAGAAACAACTCCGCAGGGAAGCTATCCGCTCGTGCTTACAGCAATAGTTGAGGCAACAGGAAAGGAATACACCAAGGAATTGACCATTGTTTTGAAGAACCCGACTTTCGCTGACAAATTGTTCGCAGAATACCTTATTTACACAATCCTCGCAATAATCGTGCTCATTGTCCTTTTGGTTCTTGTCGTAATGGGCATAAAGAGCTATAATTCGCCTGAGTCAAAGGCAAGAAGGGCAGAAAGAAGGGCTGAAAGGGCGCGCTTGAAGGAACAGCGCAGGATTGAGAAGGAAGCAAAGAAGAAAGCCCGCGAAGACGAGAAGAAAGCGCTTGCAGAGCAGAAGAAGCGCGAGGAAGAGGAAGAGGCAAAGGAAGAGGAAAGGCGCCAGAAGGAAATTGAAAAAGAAAGGCAGAGGGCGCAGAAGGACTACGAAAAGCAGCTTCGCAGGGAAAACCTCGTCATATCAAAGGATGAAGTTGTAAAGGGATTCAGGATACCTGCAAAGAGGCTTTTGAAGTTTGTTTTGCTGCTCATTGTTTTGGCTGTTATCGCACTGGGATTGACTTACAGCGAGCTGCTCAGCGCTAAGACGGTCATCGCTGGAATAATTGTACTGTTTATCATACTTATTTTGCACCGCATAAGAAGGAACAAGTTTGCGCACAGGCGCTGGAAGCTTGCACTTGCCAACAAGGTATTGCACTTTGAGACCAAGTGGAAGAAAGGGCTTGCTGAAGTCACATTCAAGCTCAACACTGTCGTCGAGAAGCTGGTTATGACAGCAAAGCGCTGCAAGCCAACTGTGCCGCCATATTCAGACTGCGTCTACCAGACATTTGTGGTTGACGCCAATGTTGAAAAAGACATGGTTTCTGATGTGCGCGTAAGGTTCAAGGTCAGGAAATCCTGGATGCTCAGGCACAATGTTGCGCCAAGCTCAGTAAGGCTTTACCACCTTGGCACAGACAGGTGGAACAGCATAGTCGCAGAGCCTGTCAGCACAGATGACAAGTATGTTTACTTTGTTGCAGATGCAGAGAACCTCGGCGAATTCGCAATAGTCGGAAAGCCAGGCAAGAAAGCGCAGAAGGAAAGCAGGCTTGGCAGATGGGTTTTGCCCACGATATTCATCATTGTTGCGTTGATAGCGCTTATTTCAATCGCGATTATAGTGCAGGTCAACAGGACTCCTACAATCGGAATCCCTGCGCAGATATGGAAGCAGGACACACAGCAAACTCTTGATTTGGGCCAGTATTTCAAGGACCCTGACAATGACGTTTTGACATTTAGTTCGACTCAGGCAAGCAATGTTGAGGTAATGTTCTCAGGCAGCAACGCAATTCTTACACCGCATTACGGCTGGTATGGAACAGAGCGCGTTGTGTTCACAGCAGAAGACGGCAAAGGCGGAATAGTCAGGAGCAACCCTGTTGAGCTTGTTGTTGAGCCAGACAGGATTCCAACCTGGTGGAAGAGAAACGCAGGACGAGTGCTTGGATACTCAATATTGATTCTTATCGTGCTTGCATTGATATTCTTCAGAAAGCAGGCAAAGAAGCTGATCGGGCTTGAGTGAACCGTAAACTTTCCGACATTTTCTCGTCGATAAAACACACTGGTCACTGGACACGGTCGCGCACGGGTTATAAAGCAGGAGATTTCTTGGAATTTGATGATAAGCCCTGAGCTTGCAAGGATTGTGGCGCATATTGCTGGTGACGGTTATTCTTGTGTTTACCAGCAAAGGCGGTCTGAGAAAGAGCTGATTTCACATCCAAGAAAGAAGAAAACCCAAACAAGATGGTATGTGCGATACGTAAATACCGAGCCTGCTTTGATTAAACAATTTACTGATGACGTCAAAAAAGAATTTGACAGAAAAGTGGTGCCAAAGAAGAAATATGAATACGAAGTTTCTTCTAAATGGATTTATGAAATGGTTACAAGATTAGGGGCATTAAAGTCTTTCACATGGTTTATTCCAGAAGAAGTCATTTCTGCAAGCAGTGAAGTAAGAACTGCGTGGCTTCAGGCTTTTTTCGACGATGAAGCGCATGTTTCTGTGCCGCAAAAAAGGATTGTGCTCAATATGGTCAATGAAAAAGGGCTTAAACAGGTTCAAAAGGTATTGGGTGAATTCGGGATTAACTCGAACCTACGCGGGCCTTACAAATGCAGGCAATTCTTTTCGTATCATCTTACCATTTATAGGGATTCCATTGCTAATTACGCCCAATTTATCGGTTTTAAGCATCCTAAAAAGAAACGTCATCTGGCACAGATTGTAAAAAACTTGAATGGGTGCTTAACAGAAGTCATTAAAAAATAAGTGGGAGTGCAGGGATTTGAACCCCGATCCGAGGCTCTGGAGGCCCCTATACTAAGCCAAGTTATACTACACTCCCGTTATTGAGAATAACTTCTTGTGCCCTATTTAAAGTTTATCACATCGCCTACTGAAGTCTTTGATTTTGCTATTGCGCCTTCTGGCAGCTCGACGACAAACATCGCCTTATGCTTTGGGGTGTAGAAGTTCTTTGGCTGCAGGCCTTCTATGAGGTCTATGACTTCCCACTGGTCATTCAGGAAGAGGATGTCAAGGTAGTGTTTTACAAAATAAGTGTGGATTGCAGCTGTGTTTTGCTTTCTGAAGGCAAGGACTGTCGGTGTCATTTTCTTCCTGAACATCAATCCAAGCCCTCTTGTGAGAAAATTCCTGCAAATATTGCAGTTTTGCGCGAGAATTTTGTCTTTGGTGATGTTCTTAATCATTATTTCACGTAAGGTAAAATCTTGTCCTGGACGAGGTTAAGGAGCTGCATTTTGTCTGCGCAGCGCACGCGCTTGCGGTTCATTGTTGAGCCTGCCTGGTCAAACTCCTTGAGGTCGTTTTTGCACTTTTGCATCTCGACATTAAGCCAGTGCCTCAGGCTTTCAGCGCCTGTTATTTTTTCGCCCTGAATCATTTTCATGATTATCGGGAATTCAGGAGTCTGCTGCAAATGCGCAGGCACTTTTTGCTTTAGAACTTCTTTGAAGGTCATTTTTTATCCTCTTTGTTTATCGCCTTATATACTTTTCTAACTTCTTCCACGGCAAAGTGTTAATTATGTCTTTTTCCCCTGCCCAGCCCCGCCTTGCCTGTGCAATGCCGAACTTCATCAGGGGAAGATGGTTTGTGTTGTGCGAATCAGTGCCAATGCAGAGCTTTGCGCCTGCCTCAACAGCCATTCTTATGTGCGTGTCTTTCAGGTCAAGCCTTGCTGGGAATGCGTTTATTTCCAAGGCAACATTGTTTTCCTTGGCAGTTTTGATTACCTTATTGATGTCGACTTCATAGGGGTTTCTTATGCCTATTAGCCTGCCTGTCGGATGGGCAAGCACATTCATGTTTCCGCTTTCAATCGCAGTGATGATGCGCTTGGTCATAACATCTTTTGGTGTTTTGAATCCTGAATGCACTGAGCCCACAACCCAGTCAAGCTGGTTGAGGATTTTTTTGGCATAATCAAGCGAGCCGTCATTCATAATGTTGACTTCTGAGCCGCAAAGCACTGCAATTTTATCTGCATACTTGTTTTTCAGCTTGTTTATTTCCGCGATGTACTTTGCGAGCCGCTTTTCCTCCATTCCGTGGGCAATGTGCTCGCTTTTGCTGTGGTCTGTGATTGCAACGTACTCATAGCCCATCTTTATCGCTGCCTGAATCATTTCCTCAGGGGTGTTTACACCGTCGCTATAACCTGTATGCATGTGCAAATCTCCCCTGATTGAGTCATAGCTGACAAGCTTGGGAAGGCTTTTGTTTTTTGCAGCTTCTATTTCGCCTGCATTCTGCCTTAATTCAGGAGGAATCCATTCAAGGCCGAGCTTTTTGTAAACTTCTTCCTCTGTTTTTCCTGCTATCTGCTTGTTTTTCCTGAACAAGCCATACTCGCTGAGCTTCAAGCCTTTCTTTATTGCAATCTGGCGCACAGCAATATTATGCTCCTTGTTTCCTGTAAAGTATTGCAGTGCAGCTCCAAAGCTCTTTGGCTCAAGCACGCGGACATCTGCGCTAACGCCCTCTTTCAACTGGACAGAGCTCTTTGTCTGCCCTTTTGCAAGCACGCGGACAACATCTGGCATTGTGGTGAATGTGTTCATTACGATTTCAGGATTTGACGAGATAACAAGGATGTCTATGTCTCCGATTGTTTCCTGCATTCTCCTTAATGAGCCAGCTGGTTCTATTGCACTGATTTGCTTCAGCTTTTTTAGGCGGTTAATTATTTCCTGGCTGATAACCCATGCCCTTCCGAGGAGGATTCTTTCCTGACCTGTTCTCAGTGTTGCTATGCCTTTGAGTATGTCTTCCTCTGTTTTCGCGCCAAAGCCCTTGTGAGTTCTTAGTTTTCCTTTTTTGCACGCCTTTTCAAGCTGGTCAACGCCCTTGATGCCGAGCTCCTTGTACAGGCGCCAGGCTTTTTTCGGACCAACGCCCATTATGTGCATCATTGCGTGCACTCCTTCTGGCAGTTTTCCTGTCAGGCGCTCGTATTCCTTTATTTTTCCTGTCTGAACATACTCTATTATCTTGTCAGCCAATGCTTCGCCCACTCCCTGGATTTCCATCAGGGCTTTTTTTCCGCCTTTTTTCAGGATTATCTCAATATCGCCGCTAGAATCAACTGCCCTTGCCGCGTTCCTGTAAGCGCGGGGCTTCCACTGCACTCCCTGCATGTCCAGCAGGTCAGCCATTTCAAAGAAAATGTCAGCGATTTCAGAGTTTTTCATCTTTGTCAAGGAATTTCTGCGCTTTCCTCAAAAGCTCCTTTGCATCTTTGTGCTTTAATACCTTTTCTGCTTCTTCAAGCGTGAACCAGCCTGATTTCAGGTGTTCTGATGAGATTTTTGCCTCTTTTGCCTGCGTTTCAGCAAGGTAATAAGTCACTGTCTTGCTGATAAGCTTTCCTTCGAGTTTGTACAGCCAGCTGAGTTTTTCCTCAAAGCCGGAAATGAATTTGAGGGTTGTGATGCCTGTCTCTTCCATTGCCTCCCTTTTTGCTGTCTCAACAGGGGCCTCGCCCTTCTCAATGTGGCCTTTTGCAAGGTCCCAGTATTCTGTCTTGTACTTCTTGAACAAAAGCAGGTAGAGGATTTCCTTTCCCTCGCGCCTGAATATTACAACTCCTGCGCTTTTCTCCTCCTTGGGCATGGCGTGCGAGGAGATGCGTAGATTTATAAATCCTGCCTTACTGCCAAAACGCATGCGTTGGGGACTAATTATAGCAATATTGGCGGTTATTGTTCTTGTGGCTTGCAAGCCGGTTGTTATTGAGGACGTGCCTGTCACGCCTTCTGAGCCGGCTGCGCCTGCTGTTCCGGCGCCCCAGCCTGCTGCAAATCCTAATATTGTTGTTGAGCATCCTCCTGAGGAAAAAGTGACAGCTCCTGCTGTTGCTCAGCCTCCTGTTGTGCCGTCTGTTGAGGAAAATGAGTCAGAAAAATCATTCTTTGAGAGGCAGCCAGAAGCGCCTCCAAGCATCACCAAGTATCAGGTGATTTTCAGGAAGGAGGCAAAGAATTACAAGTTCAATTACAAGGGAGACCAGTGGTTTGTTGAGGGAAAGAGGGCAAAGATAATACCCTTCAGGGTCCTGGAGAACATGTACCACGCGCCTTTCATTGACACGATTTACCTTGACCTTGAGAACCGCACTGCAGTCGGAGTGTGCGAGGGCCGCGATGACAACATAAAGAGGCAGTGTTTACAGCAGAACGCGCTTGGCACGAAGTTTGCAATGCCATATGTTCAGGTCAAGATTCAGCTGCCAGAAGACTGGCTTGTTGATTACCAGAACCTTTACATGACTGTTGCTGACGCCCCCAAGCTCGTATCTGACCGCGATACAGTGCATTTGAAGCACCAGAGCCAGACCAGAATTGTTGATGTTTACATTGACCCAACCATTGGCCTGCCTCTCGCAGTTGTTGACAACGGCATTGAGTACAAGTACGAGCGCCTGTCAAAGAACTCGCTTGGATTCGGCCAGAAGATGGTTCCTGAGTAAAATTAATATAATAGGAGAGAGAGTGTTGATTGTATATGAGGAAACTGCTTGCATTGTTTGTTCTTTTGATGCTTGTAGCCTGCGGCGCGCCCAAGGAGCAGGCGCCGGCAGTGCCAAATGAGACAGTTACAGAGCCTGTTGTTGCAGCACCTTCTGAGCAGGTTGTTGTTGACAGGGGGCAGGTGCAGGTTGAAAGACAGCAGGCGTTTGATGACGGTGTAAAAGAGAAGGTAATCAAGGCAGAAGAAGAGAGGATTGTTGAGGCAATTACGCATCCAGAGCCGCTTCCACAGCGAAACAAGACAACAGTTGTCGGCGACATGATGAATACTTACAAAACAATTGACTCTTACCAGTTCAAGACTTCAAAGGGCACGTTCTATGTGCGCGGCGACAAAATCAGATATCTGCCAAGAACCGCGATTAACAAGCGCAATATTGTCCTTTCTGAAGTCAAGTATTCTGAGATTTTTGTTGACGAGCTTATTTTTGACCGCACTGACAAGACAGCAACAGGATACTGCTTCGGGTTTAGCGATGAAGTCAGAAGGGAATGCGACAGCCTGAAGCTGATGGACAAGGCATTCAACCTTTCATATGATGAATTTGTGATAAAGATGCCTGATGACTGGCTGGCAGAATACCTGCGCCTTGCTGTCGGAGACGAGGAGCACGGGAAATATTTCCTGAACAGCGTGGAAACAACGCGCGTTGTGTTTAAGGACGGAATTGAGATGTTCTTCTTCCCTGATGCAGGACTTCCGATACGCGTTGTAAAGGGCCCGCTTGAGATGTATGCTTTCGACAACCTTGTGATAAACCGCGTCAGGCCAGAGGATGTCATCCACCGTTCAAGGGACCAGATTTCGCCGAATGAGGCATTCTACAAGCCGATTTACTGAAAATGGCAAGACTTTACACTTCATTGCCGCCTGAAATTCTTAACGCGCTTAAGAAAGAAGCCAAGAAAAAAGAAATTGCTGTTTCTGCTTTGGCCAGATTTATTCTTGCACAGCACGTCTGGAGAAAAGCCAGCAAGAAAGACAAACAGCACTGGCTCGAGGCGATATACGCAGGGAAGGCAAGGCGCAAGATAAAAGAATTTGAGGATTTGTTCAGCGACTGAGGGTTAGGATTGCTTCCAATGCTTCTGGAAGTTCTGTGACTCCGTCTTCGCCTGAGAAGTGGCCTTTGCCTGTGACTGTGATTGTTTCAGCATTGAGGCGATTTTTGAATGTTTCTGCGTCTGTTATTGGCACATAAGGGTCATCGTCGCAGAAAATTGCAATTATCCTGTTTGTTTTTACTTTGTCAGTGTCTATCTTTGTTTCCAGCCAGGGCTTTGCTATGATTTTTTCATCGTTTCCAAGGTCTTTTAGCGTGAACCAGCCTGCAACAAACAAGATACCGCCCACTTTTGCATTTGTTTTTTCCAAATAGCGCATTATTGCCTGGCAGCCAATGCTGTGTCCGATGAGAAAAGTGTCCCTGTCAGGCTTTCCAATTGTTTCTTCCAGCTTTTTTACCCAGGCGTCAATTTTTGGAATGTCTGTGTCAGGCATTGCTGGCACTTCAACTTTCATGCCTTTTTCTTCCAGCTTTCTTTTCAGCCAGGGAAACCACGAGCCTTCAGGGTTGTCTGACCAGCCGTGGACAATTATTGCCCGCTTCACTTTATTTCCACCGGAATAATCTTTATGACCTTGCCAATGCCTTCAAGAATGTCAGTTCCTCCATAGCCTGCAAGGAAAGCAATCGGCCTGCTCACGCTTGTCAGTGCGCCGAGGATTAATCCTATAATCACTGCGAGGAGCACTGTTATGAAGAAATAAGGCCAGCGGATTCTTCGCTTTGCAGCCAATGATTTGCCAAGCCCTATGATTGACCTCAGCAAACCGCCCAATCCGCCTATAAGCGCGCCTGTAAGCAGTATGTTCATATTCTTGGTTAACTGCAGGATGTTTATAAATTTAATCCGCAGAGCTGGTTTTATGGCTATTTGGATATATATCTTAGATAAGGTGATATTCTGTTTATAATACATAGAAGTATATAAACGGTGATTAGCCAAAACGTCAAGAACCACCGACGCTAGGGGTTCTTGAGCGTGCTCGGAAACACGTCGGTGTTTCCGACACATTAATAAACCAGAAGCGTCAAGCACGCAGAGGGATGACAAGGGGAGAATTTGAGAAAGAACTAGAGCAGTACATTTCCCAGCGCCGCAGGGCAAGAATTAAATTCCCTGACATATTCGGCGCGTTCAAGAGGAAGAAAAAAATGCCAGAACCAGAACTACCTCCGGAAGTGCAGAAGTATGAGGAGGGAAGCCCTGCAGAAATTCCTGAAACAATGCCTGGCGAGGAAGATATTTTTGAGAAGAAAGGGGCTTTGACAAGGATTCTTGAGTCTCTTGGGCTTGTGGGCAAGGGCGAAAAAGCGCCTGCAAATGTGCCTGCAGAGGAAGTCCAGCAGATGCTTGTCAAGGACGAGAATATGCAGGATATGAAGGAAATCGCAAAAATCGCGCTTTATGTGATTAAGCAATTGCCGCCTGAGAAGATGAGCGAGTTCAAGTCAGGCTCTGAATTTGAAAGACTGAAAGAACTTCTTAGAAAGCATCAGCTGATAAAGTGATTAGATAGGTGGTTCGTCCGGTGGGTCTCCTCTTTCTCTTGACCTTTGGGCTTCCAGCGAAGACAAAGCATTTGCGTATTCTTTTTCCTGCTGCTTGTCAAATTCCCTGACAACAGGAACAATATTGTCAAGCCCGCCTTTCATGAATGCGTCGACAAAAGGCTGGACGCGCGCTTTTGCCTCCTGTAGCTTTTCCAGATTGATTTTGTAATCAAGAACCGCATGATCCCACGGGTTAAGCTCATCCTGCTTTTTCTTGGTTTCTGCTGCCAGTGCTTTTCCTGTTTTAAGCTCTGTGTTCAGCCTGTTGCACCTGACATCGATTGAATCAAGCCTGTGCATCATTGTTTCCAAAGCATGATAAAATGCCTCTTCAGTCCTGAATTCTGGAGTGTATGCCTCGGCAAGTTTTGAACAATTCTCCTTTGTCAGTTCGAATTTGACTCCTGTAATGTTTGTGTGGTATATGTTGACATCCTCGAAAGAAACAGGATTTATTCCCACAGGCATAAGCAGCCTTGATGTGTCGCCTGAAACAAATCCATACTGCAGCTTGCTGTCCACACCAAGGTCATCATTGGCCTTCATCCCTGCCTTGAAGCACATGAACATTGCCTCAAGGGGCGTTTCAGGATACTTTGTATACCCCATTTCCATATCGCGGTTGAACGCGGGCCTTACATGATAGCCGCCCACTCCGTCTGAATACATCTGCGGTATTGGGGATATTCCCCTGACAGACTTCTCATGGTTAATTGCAGATACTGAATACATTCCCACACCGTCCTTGTCCTTTCCAGCAACGAGAAATCCGGAGTGCATTCTTATGTTTCCATTATAACGCTTTGCATAATCCTCTGTGAGCTTCAGGATAAGCTCTGTGATTTCAGGCGCAGTGCCGTCTTTTCCGAGAAGTTTTTCATATACCTCATAAGCAATGCCTGCATGGCCTGTGTCCATAATCAGGTTATGCCCGCGCTGAACCAGTTTCTGCTCGCTGTGCTTTGTGCCGTTAGAAGAGTTTGTTGCCTGAGAGTCAGCAACGCAGAAAATGCAGGGCTTTCCCTCATACGTAATCTTAACTGCGAACAGATTTGTCATAGAACACATACCGTCGAGGGCTTTATAAAGCTACTGAACTCCGGCAAGGGTGCGGTATTCGTCCAAAAACTTCTTTGCTGTTGCGTAGTCGTGGATAATTAAGATGTTTTCGTCGTTGTATTCATTGCCGTTTCTTGTCGGGTTGTAAGAGCCTGTTATGACTGTGTTTGCGTCAATAATAAAGACCTTGCTGTGGATGTTTCCTGTTTTTGCAAAAGGAAGCGCTTTTTGGGCGTCTTTTTCAGACTTGTCAATTATTCCTTCTACTTTGATGTCTGTCCTTTGCAACTGCTTGATTATATCCTCGTCAGTCAGGTCTGCGAGCATGAACACAATTTCCTTTTTGGCAGGCTGCAACTGCTCCAGAACATGTTCCTTGCACCTGTCTTCTGGGCAGAAATAATTCTCTATGATTATGTTGTTGTATGAGACTTTAGGGTGGATGACGTGCCTTCTGCCGCCAGGAAGCTCGTCATATTCGTCAAGATAATTTCTCGCAAGGCTTGGTGAGTGTATTATTACTGCATTGTTTGCCCTTGTTGTTTTTGTCGGGTTCCAGGAGCCTGTCCAGACAACGCTCTTGTTAATTATGCAGAATTTGTTGTGCATTAATGGGCTTTTGCCGTCTTCTGTCTTCCACTCGATATTTTTCAAAGCATTCCTTATTTCCGGAATGCTAACGTCGTATAATGCGCATTTTGCGTTTTCTGCGTTGTTGATCAGGTTCGCGAGCATTGTTGTGCAGTTCTCTTTCTCGCAGAAGTATGCCTCAATTTCAGGGCCTGTTTCTATTGGGATGTTTCTGGCGCAGGCTGCGAGCAATAGCAGCGCTCCGACGATAAAAACCTGTTTCATCAGCTGAATGACTCCCTGCTTTTCTGCAATGCAAACATAATTCCAGGGTAGCGCTGCTCAAGTTCTTCAAGTTTTTGCCTGAGTTCGGATTTCTTCCGGTTTTTTCGGATTATTTTTTTTAGCTCGCAGTATTTTTCAAGCTCTGCTGAAGTTATGTTCTCGAAAATATTTAGGGATTTGCTCTTTTTTTGCTTTTTTCCTGCGAATAAATTTTCAAGAAATTCAACAGCCTCGTCATCAGCTGTTTTTCCGACGATAATTACTTCTGTCTTGCTCTTGGAAACATATTTGAGGGGAAGGCCGGTTACTGCAGACTTGAAGAGAATTGAGACTGCTTTTTCTCCGTCGATAAACACTCTCTGGTTTGGCTTGAGCCATCCATAGTCTTGGATGGCTTTTCTTGCCCTTCTCCTTAATAATAGGGCAAAACATTCCCTGCAAAGGGGGCTTAAATGAGTGAAAAACACCCTTGCGGGCTTTTTGCAGATGCAATCCTTCTTGTGCATAATATTTAAATAGTAGAAAGCCCATTAATAAGCTTATAGGGGGTTAGGAGGCGTTATGGGCGAGCAAATAGGGCGCTCTGCTCCGTAACTGTGCTACTACTCCCTAGTAGCATAAAAACCGAAAGGTTTATATACTATAATATACACATTAGCGTGTATAAGGGGGGTAGTCAAAGGGGAGAGAGCTAAAAAAATCATACTCAAATCAATATCTATCACCTCTTTTTCCCGCGCAGGTGGCTTCGGCTGCCTGCGTGGGTTTGCATTCCTCAATCGCGCGAGAAGAAGATAATACCAATCACCTCTTTTTCCCTGCGCAGGTGTCCGCAAGGGCATCTGCCGGGGTTTGTCAGCCCTTAGATTTATCTCTATTCCAGCCCACAAATCGTTATAAAGACCAGTATTATTACTGCTTTTGAGGTGGGGGAAATGGAAGTGTATTCTATAGAGGAACAGGAAAAGCGAATTGAACTTATTAAAAAGAATACAGATTCTCTTCAACAGCTTATTGACGCTAATATCGGACAGCAGGTGCTTGTCAGGATAGTCCGCGATACACACGAAGGATGCACAGGTTTTGGCGGAAAAGGACAGATCGCACAGCGCACTCAGATGGCTCTTGGAATTCCAACGCAAAAAACAATACCTGTCTATGAAGAAATGCCTCCATTGCTCAGAATCCCAACGGCAGCTTATGTGTTTTACAACGAATATAGTAGTACGCGCGGGAAACACTGGGAAAAGCGGAACGGGACGATTGATATCGACATACTGCATATTGCCAATCTGAACAGGGAACTTCCATTCAGGAGTTTTGGAGAGGAAGCGCATGATTTAAGCACTCTGAGCTCAAGCCTTGAAGTGATTGCAGGAGACCTTGATGTTGCTGCGCACTTTAATCTTGGCCATGCAATGTTGCCTTCGGAATACCAGCGCGTTCAAAAGGAGCGCAAGGAAGGCAAGATAACTGATGAACAGCTGAAACAGCGCCTGCGTGAAATACCCTACTATCCAAGCATGGACTATCTTGTTGCAGTAAAAGAACTTGGGGCAAAAATAGTGCCTGAATTGGAGAGCAAATTGGAAGATTTCAAGCAGGGAATTGTTTTGGCTATTTATTTAAGCAATGTGCCGAAAGGGAACTTAGATCAGGCGCTTCTGCTTGATATGCACAAGGAGCCGCGCACAATTGAACTGAAAGGCGAAGGTGTGACAGTCAATGTGCCTGAGTTTATCCGCAGCCAGTGCAAGAAGTATGACATGAAAATCCCTGAAGCTTTATAATCAGCAGAATTGCATTTATTCTATGGTGCAGCTGAAGTGGCCCAAAAGGCTTGTTGTTGTCAGGCACGGGCAGTCAGAGCAGAACATAACCCCTGACCTTCTTGATGCTGACCTTAAGCAATCACTGGAAAGGCTGCGAAACATACGCGACGCTGACATTGCGCTGACAGATATTGGGGTGTGGCAGGCAGAAAAGACAGGGGAATATCTCGCAAAACAGCCCAAGTTTGACTTTTGCTTCTCATCGCCATACCAAAGGACACTGCAGACAGCAGGCGGAATAGTGTCAAAAATAGGGTATGACCTGAGGGTTTACAAGGACAATAGGCTCAGGGAAAAGGAATTTGGAAGGCTGCACGCACTCACGACAGATATGATAAAGGAAAAATATCCTGATGAATACTTTGACAGGAAGCGCGACGGCAAATACTGGTACAGGCTATTGGGCGGTGAAAACTATCCTGACGTTGAAATGCGTGTCCACAGCTTCCTTGACAAGCTGGTGCGAGACTATGGCGGCAAAAGAGGGCTTATCGTGACTCACCACGTGCCTTATGTCCTTGTCCGCGCGCTGGTCGAGCACCTTGGCGAGGCAGAAGTCCTTAACCTCGGAGACGCGCCGAACTGCGCAATGGAAACATTTGAGCTTGACTGTTCAAAAAAGCCAGAAGGAAGAATGGTCCTGAAGGAATACAACAAAGTTGCTTATGACATCATGAAGGCGCCGAGGAAAAGCTAACGCTTATTTCTGCTATTTTTTCTTTTCAACCGGCCTTGGTGGCCAACAGTTTGGCGGCGGTAGGAATGTTCCGGTGTTCTTTGGCTCCCTGTCCCATTTTTTGCAGTAAGGGATTCTCTGGCCCCAAGGACCGCAGGAAGTCAAGTTGAAGAACCTGCACTTTTCACGGTATGCCCAGTCAAGAGTGCAGACTGTTCCTGCATTATACCCTTGCAACTCGCCGCGGTACCATTTTGAGTATCTGCCGTCAATAAGGCACGCGCTGATTTCAAGCTGGTCTTTTGTAATGTATTCCAGAAAAATATCAAAGCCCTGCCAGGTGAAAAGTTCTGGCTTTTTGTCCTCTGCGCACACCTTGTACAAATAATGGAAGCAGAAAAACTTGTTTTGTGTTTTGACTGCAATGGGCTTTTTGCCAGTCTTCTTCTCGAACCGTGCCATATTTTCCAGGATTTCATCAATTGTTTTTTTGTCCATACTGCCCAGACACCTGCATCTGTAAACCTGCAGGCACTTATAAGAATTTGTGGCGGCTGGCGCTACTTTCCCTCTCGCTTTTTGCTTTCAAAAGACAAAATCTTTAAACTAGTGTTTCTTGCCTGCAGTTATGGTTCGCATAGATGAATGGCACGCAGAATCCCTTCTCACTGCAATGGTGCAGGTGTGGCAGAATATTGAGAATAACTATTACAAGACAGAAGATGATATTCAGGATATGGCAGTGATGGTTGAGAAGACACTTCTTCCGAAATTCAACCAGATTGTTGCTGCTGAAAACCTTAAAGGCTGGATTGCGGCAAACAGGAAGCTCGTGCTGACTGCGCAGGCGGCAATGATAAACGCGCAGGATTATTTCATCAAGCACGGGCTGATTCCAAAATCCCAAGCCCAGGCAGTCGCGCCAATACCTGTTGTTGAATTAGGCGCCATAAGGCAAAAGCTGGGAAACATCTCCAGCGCAGGGGTTTATGCAAGCCAGGCGCAAAAAACAGCAGGCACACTTGAAATCCAAAAGCCTGAAAGCCTTGTGCATTACACTGCAATGCCAAGCATAAAGCGCGACCTTGACAATTATATTGTGATTTATGTTCGGAATGCAGCAGGGCTTCTTGAAGTCCTAAACGACCCTGCAATAGATGACATAAAGGCAAAAGAGGCAAAGGCGCTGGCTGGTGCTGTTGACAGCCTGCGCAGGCTTGCTGCGTGGATTCACAGCCTGATTGCGCTTGGAGTGGTGCCTTACGATGCTCCAAAGAAAAAGGAATTTGCAGAACTGGAAACCGCTGTTGCCGCAGCGCTGAAAAAACAGGCAGTTGCAGTTTAGTTAAGCTGATTTCTTTACTGCTTTCTTTCTTGGCAGCGTCGAACTGCGGTTCGACTGGTCCGCTTTCGCGGGCTTTGCAGGTTTCTTCTGTTTTGCTTCGCCAGGTATTTCTTTTGGTACTGCCAGTTTTGTAGAGGGTGCTTTTGATGATGCTTCTTTTGGCAGGGCTTCAGCTGAAGGTGTGGTCTTGGCTGTTGAAGGCGCTGATGTCTTTGCTGCTGGCTTCTTCGCGGTTTTTCCTGATTTTGGAGCTTTTACAGGGAATTCAGAGTCTTCTTTTTTCCTCTTTTCAATATACCTGCACTTTGGGAACTTGTTGCACGCGATGAATTGGCCGTAAACAGACTTTCTAAGGACCAATTCTCCCTCATTGCACTTCGGGCACTTCTTTCCCTGCTCAAATGGAATCTTTTTCGCAGGGCAGTCAGGGTTTATGCACACTGTCTGAGGCCGCTTTGCCCTGCGAATCATTGTAACCATTGGATAACCGCAGTGCTGGCAGACATCCTTGCTCACCTCAACAAGCCCTGACACTGGAAGCTTGAAAGTTGTCTTGCAGTCAGGATACTTGTTGCACGCTGCAAACCTGCCGAACTTTCCTTTTCTAAGGACAATTTCGCCTTTTTTGCATACTGGGCAGGGCCCGATTGTTGTCATCGCAGCCCTTGTCTCTGTAAATGTTGTCCTGAGCTCTTCTCCGACCTGCTTTTCCTTTTTCTTGAAGTCGCCCAGGATTTCCAAAAGAACGTGGCGCGCCTCAGAGAGAACCTGTTCTGGCTTTTTCTGGCGCTCGCGGATTGACTCCATGTCTGTTTCAAAGTGCTTTGTCAGCTCCTCATCAATTATTTTCGGCGCGTACTTTTCAAGAACTTCAATAACGCGGATTCCAAAGTCTGTCGCTGTTATCGGCTCGCCAAGGACATAATTGCGCCTGAACAAAGTGTCAATGATTTCAGCGCGTGTGGATTTTGTGCCAAGGTTCCTCTTTTCAAGCTCGCGGATTATTGAGGACGGCGTGTACCGCTTTGGAGGCTGTGTCTCGCGGTCATGCATCTCAATCTTCTTGACTTTGAGTTTTTCCCCTTCCTTCACGTCAGGCAGCTCTGTCTCCTCCAACCTGACATAAGGCTCGTAAAACGTGTGCCAGTTTTTCTCAACAGTCCTTGTCCCTGTCGCGGCAAAAGGCTCCTTGTTAACATCAATGCCTACATTCATTGTCTCCCTTGTCGCTGCCTCGCCAAAAGTGCTGAGGAAGCGCTTGACAATGAGGTCATAAACCTTGAATTCGCGGTCTTCAAGCTTGCCAGGGGTGATTCCTGTCGGGTAAATTGCCGGGTGCGCAGGGTCTGTCTTGCCTCCATTGTTCGGATGGAGGGTTCCTTTTGTCAAAAGCGCGTGGCACAACGGGGCATAGCGCGACTGCTTTGCCAAATGGTCCATTATTTTCTTAAAGCCAATCACAGGAGGCAATTGCTGGGATGAAGTCCTCGGGTATGAAATTAATCCTTCTGTGTACAACTCCTGCGCAATCGCAAGTGTTGCCTTTGGGCTTACTCCAAGGCACTTGTATGCCTCTGTCTGCAAAGTGGTAAGGTCAAATGGGCACGGCGGATTCTGCTTGAACCTTCTGCGCTCAACAGACATCACTGTGGCGTCTTTTGCGCCGTGGACATGCTTCATCACTGTTTCTGCTTCTGGCTTTTTCCAGAACTTGCCTGTCTTGTGCCAGGCAGTTATCGGCTCTTTCTTCGCATCTGCGTTAAGCTCAATTTCCCAGTAAGGAACAGGCTTGAATGCCTTGATTTCCTTTTCGCGGTCAACAATTATTTTCAAAGCAGGACCCTGAACCCGCCCTGTGCTCATTATCTTGAACATTCCTGCTGTCTTTATCGCGGTTGTAAGCGCGCGGGAGATATTGATTCCGTAATAATAGTCAAGGAAGTGGCGGGTTTCCCCTGCCTCTGCCTGGCCCCAGTCCAAATGCGGGGACGCTTTTTCATATGCCTCAATGAGCTCATCTTTTGTCAATGTCGAGAACTTCATCCTCCTTGCGTCATTGCGGTGGCAGATGTAGCGTATGACATTTAGCCCTATGACTTCGCCTTCAACGTCATAGTCGCACGCAACAGTGTAAGAGTCAGCGCCTTTCGCGAGCTTCTTCAGGGCGTCTGCGTATTTCTGGCTGAAAGCGGCGTCTTTTGAAATGTCAGAAACAGGCACCCATTCAATGTCAAACACAGGATACCTGAAGCCTTTCTTTTCCTTTTCAGCAAGCCCGAACAGGTGGCCGACTGCGCATCCCACGACGATATCGTGCTTGCCGTGGGTGACCTTGTAGAACGGCACTCCCTTGAAGTTTTCCTTTATCGGCTTGCCATCTGCCAGCGCTTCTGCGAGCTTTTTCGCTGCATTCGGCTTCTCTGTTACGATGAGTTCATAGCCCATTGCCATATGTGTTCTATGAAGAATTTAAAAAGCTATGTTTTGAGGGGTCATGAAGCAAGATATATATACTCGATATTCCGCTATTGGAGGCAATGAACAACAGCTGGAAGCGCGCAGGACATGTGGTGAATGTCCTGTTCAAGCATGGCCTTGGCTATTTTGTGCATGAGCTCGGGCTCAAATGGCACCTTCCTTTCTTTAGCAAGCTCTCACCTGCAGGAAAGCCGCCAAGCGATTTGCCTGTGCGGCTCAGGAAGGCGATGGAAGAGCTGGGCGGCGCATACCTGAAGCTCGGCCAGTTCCTTGCGCTCAGGCCTGACCTTTTGCCTTCCAAGTACTGTGACGAATTCAGGAAACTGCTTGACAAAGTCCCCCAAATGCCGTTTGCAAAAGTTGAAAAAGCAATCGAGTCAAGCCTGAAATCCCCTCCGAAAGTGTTTTTCTCCCACATTGACGCAAATCCAATCGGTTCTGCGAGCGTCGCGCAGGTTCACAGGGCAAAACTCAAGAACGGAAAGAGTGTTGTTGTCAAGGTCCAGCGGCCTGAGGCAAAAGAGCAGTTCTCAGCAGACATAAACATAATGTATTATCTCGCGCGCAAGATTGAGAAAAGGTTCAATGACCGGGCGGTGATGCCGGTCACAATAGTCAAGGAGTTTGAGCGCTATACTGCGCAGGAGCTTAACTTTGTCAGCGAGGCGCAGTACATTGACAAGTTCCACCAGTTCTTCAAAGATTCAGGCAAAGTCACGGTTCCTGAAGTGCACTGGGCGACAACAACCCCGCAGCTGCTCACAATGGACTATCTTGAAGGCAAAAAGCTCACGGAAGTAATAGGGCACGCGCCGCCTGGCGAAAGAAAACAGCTCGCAAAAACCATTGCAGACGCTGCATTTGACCAGGTATTGAAGCTCGGAATGTTCCACGCTGACATGCACCCAGGAAACATTCTTGTCATGCCAGGCGGAAAAATCGGCCTGCTTGACTTTGGAATTGTCGGAAGGCTTGACGAACAGCTTGTCAGGCAGACAGTCATGCTTTACGCAGCACTTGTTGAAAAAGACAGCGCTGCGATAACAAGCATCCTGCTCAAGGCAGGCGTTGCCGAGACTGGTGCAGACATTGAAGACTTCAAAAGGGATGTTGAGACAATAGTCAATGGATGGTATGGCACTGAAATCGGCAGGGTAAGGGTCACGCAGATGATGCAAAAGCTCTTTGAGAGCGCTGTAGAGCACGGCATCAATATGCCTGTCGGATTTATTTTGCTTGGAAAGGCGCTTGTGACTGTTGAAGGAACCTGCCTGTCGCTTGACCCTGAGTTTAATTTTGTCCAATACTCACAGCCAAAAGTGATAAAGCTCATCAAGGAGCACAAAAGGCCAAAGGCCCTGCTTAAAAAATTCGGCCAGCTCTCAAGGGACTATGCAGGAGTCATCGCAGGACTGCCGCAGCAGACAGCAGAAGCGCTTGAGCGCGTCAGGAAAGGGACAATTGACCTCAACCTGAAAGAGACAGACATCAAGCACCTTGGAATGGACCTGAACAGGAGCAGCAACCGGCTTTCATACGCGATGATTATTGCATCACTGCTGATTACAGGAGCGCTTCTGGTCGAGATTCCGCCGAAATTGGGGGCTTACTCAGTCTTCACTGTCATAAGCCTTGTTTTCGCGGTCATACTTCTGATGGCGCTTGTCGTCAGTGTCTGGCGCGAGGGAAGCGCGCCGTTTGACATGCACACAGACCTTGGAGGCCCAAATGCCAGGAAACCTTGACAAAATTCTCCGCGCTGCTGAAAAAGTCGCTGACATTGCAGAGAAAAGGATACGCATGGAGCTTGGAGCGCTTGCAAAAAGCGGGCTGATGAGCAGGGAAGACGCAAGAAAGCTTTTGAAAATCGCTGTGAAAGAGGCAAAGCATGAAAAAGAAAGAGTCAGGAAGTTCATTGAGACAGAATTGAAGCGCGAGCTGAAAAAAGCAAAGCCATTGATTAAGAAAGCGCTTGCGAAAAAGAAAAAGCAGTTCCTTCAGTACAGGAAAAAAAGAAAGCGTTGAAGGCGCAGTTTTATAAACTCTGGGAGAGCATATTATTCTATGGATGAATCATTCCAAAAGGCACTGCTTGGCAAGGACCCATTCACAGACATTCTCGGGCTTGTGTCAACAAAAGAACAGCTGAAATCAGCCCTGCTTATGGGAAGGCACGTGCTTGTTATCGGACCGCCCGGAATTGGAAAGACAACACTTGCGAAGAATGTTGCGAAAATACTGCCTGTTGTAAAGGGAAAGAGCGCTGAGGAAAGGTTTGTCCGAGTCCAGGGTTCTCCGGATTTGACTGTTGAGGATTTGCTCGGCGACATTGACCCGATAAAGGCGCTAAAGTTCGGGCCGACAAGCCGCGAGGCATTCACTCCAGGAAAGATTTTCAAGGCAGACCAGGGAATACTTTTCTTTGACGAGCTTAACAGGTGCCCTGAAAAAGTCCAGAACGCGCTCTTGCAGGTGCTTGAAGAGGGAAAAGCCACAATCGGAACATACCTTGTTGATTTCCCAGCCAGCTTTATTTTCATCGGCACAATGAACCCAGAGGAAACAGCTGCAACAGAAAAGCTCAGCGATGTTTTGATGGACCGCTTTGACATAATCCACATGGCTTATCCTGATTCTGTCGAGATAGAACAGCAGATTGTGCTTGCAAAAGGGGAAAAGGCAAATGTCACGTTCGCATCAGAGCTTCTCACGGCAGCAATACAGTTTGTCCGCGAGCTTCGCGAGCACAAGGACGTCCAGAAAAAGCCATCTGTCAGGGCTTCGCTCGGGCTTTACGAAAGGGCGCAGGCAAATGCAATGCTCAGAAAGTCAAAATCAGTTTCTTCAGATGACATATCCAACGCGATTGTCAGTGTTCTTTCGCACCGCGTTGAGCTCAAGCCGTCGGTGAAGTATTTGCAGACAACAGAGGACTTCATCAAAAAAGAATATGCACAGTTCGTGCACGAGCACGAAGAGCTTGAGCGTGGTGGTGGCCTTTAGCAGCGAGGGCGCTGTAGAGGACATCCAAAAGGCAGAGGAAGCCAAGGGAAAGCTCGCCACGCAGTTTATCGAGGAAAAGCTGATGCATTCTGTCATTGGCGCTGACAAGACAGTCATAGAACAGGGCAAGCTCATTGAGGAGGCATTCAACCATTCTGTCGGAACATTTGTCCCTGACATGATTTACGCGAACATTGTGAAGAATTATTCAATCGCAAGGCAGCTTTACGGCGACACAATGCTTCGCCTGCTTACCAATTATGACCCTAATTACATCCAGAAAAACCTCGGCATCCCTGAATTCACAAAAGAACTGAAGAAAGCAATCACAGAACGGGTTGAGCAGCTGAAACAGCAGGGGCTGGTTGATGATGCCGGTGAGATTGTGCAGAAAGGGGTTGAGCTGGCAAGCCTTGTGATGTATGTCGAGGAGCTTGACCACATAATTCCAAAAGGGCTTCTTGGCCAGCAGCAGAGCAAGCAAAGGGCTTTCTATGGCGAGCCAGGGGTGTCGCACCAGTTCAGGAAAGGGGACAGGTACAAGGACATCGCAATCAGGAAGAGCATCAGGAAAGCAGTTATCCGCGGGCACAGCGAGATTATTCCAGAGGATTTGCAGGGGCGCGAGAGGATTGCAAAAGGCTCAATCAATGTCATTTACGCGCTTGACGCAAGCGCGAGCATGAAAGGAAAAAAGCTCGAGACATGCAAAAAAGCAGGGGTTGCGCTTGCTTACAAGGCAATTTCAGAAAAGGACAGGGTCGGGCTTGTGGTTTTCGGCACAGAGGTAAAGGACTTTGTGGCGCCGACAGATGATTTTGGCTTCCTCCTGCAGAAAATAACCCGAATAATGGCATCGCGACAGACAGACTTTGCACTGATGATAAGAAAGGCAATTGAGCTGTTCCCTCCTGGCTTGCAGACAAAGCATTTGATAATACTGACAGATGCCCTGCCAACAGTGGGCAAAGAGCCTGAGAAAATCACTCTTGAGGCAGTTAGCGCCGCGCGCGCAAACGGCATAACAATTTCCATTATCGGAGTCCAGCTTGACAAGAAAGGGATTGTCCTGGCAGAGCAGATGGCGCGCCTGGGTGATGGACGGTTCACAATTGCACAGGACCTTGAGGAGCTTGACCGGCTTGTATTGCAGGACTATTATACCCTTGCTTCACGATAAATTTATATAGGCATAATCCTCCCTTTCGTCTATAAGTATCAAAAGAGGTGAATTACAGATGGCTGACAATTCAACAAAAGTAATATTGGGAGTTATCGTTATTCTGGCCATTGTCGGAGTCGTATTCCTGATGAAGGAAGGCGGATACTCATACAAGCTTGCCACGCGCGAAACCCCAGGAGCATACGGCTGGACAGGCGAGTGCTGCACCTGCACAAGGGCGCTGACAACCCTCCGCGGATCAGTACTGCCACAGACCACAGAAGTGCTCTTCAGGAATGCACACGTGCCTGACTGCGCAGCAGCTTGCGCACAGACGCACGCAGAGACAAAGATGACTGGTGCAAAGTATGCGCTTATGCCCATAATCAGCAATGACGCTGAGTGCAGGACAAGCCTGCCGGTTCCATTGGGATATGCTGGCTCGGGCGGATTTAACGACCAGCGCATGCAGGACAGCTATTACGTTGGCTGATTAGGTTTTTTCTTCTTATTCTTATTTTTTTTATCGCAATCTACAGAGAGGATTAAGCAATGGGATGGAACACTGACCAGAAAAAAATAATGCGCAATGGCGTTGCATACGCCCTTTACGAGGCTTTTACTTCAGGGTTCCTCATAGTGTTCGCGATTTCTTTGGGCGCCTCAAACACAGCTGTGGGAGTTTTGGGAGCGCTTCCATACATCGCAATCATCCTGATGGAAATTCCTGGCGCAAAGCTTGTTGAGTATTTTAGGCGCAAGGCGATTTTCGCGGTTACAACAGGGCTGTCGCGCTTTGTATGGATTCTCATAATACTTACGCCTTACCTGTTCAAGGAGCACACGCTGTTTTTTGTCGGAGGTTTTTTCTTCCTGATGCGGTGCATTGAGTACACAGCAGACCCCTCCTGGACATCCTGGGTCGCTGACATGATTCCTGTGCGTGTCAGGGGCAGATTCTGGGCGCAAAGGAACATGTTTGTCTCGCTCACAGGCATGATAGCATCAGTTATGGCAGGCTCATACCTTGACATTTTTCCAAAAGAGAGCCATACTGGATTTGCAACACTGTTTGCCGTTGGGATTATCCTCGGGCTTGTTTCGACTTACATAATGACTCGCGTCAAGGAGCCTGCATACAGGGACCATGACCACCACTGCTTCAGGGAGTTTTTCCAGATTGACGGCCAGTTCAGGAAATTCTGCTGGGTAATATCTGCGTTTTACTTCGGAGTCAACATCGCATCGCCTTTAATCACAGTGTACATGCTTAAGAATTTGGGGCTCAGCTACACTTATTTTGTGCTTGCGGGGGCGATTGCTACGATAAGCAGGATACTTGCCAATCCGCACTTCGGCTATGTTTCTGACAAATACGGAGACAAGCCTGTTGCATTGATATGCATGCTCGGAACAGCGCTTGTGCCGCTTGCTTTCCTTTTCACGACAAAGGAAACAATCTGGCTGCTGATACCTGCGCAGATAATCTCAGGGGTGTTCTGGGCAGGAATGGACCTGACAATCTGGAATCTTTTGCTTGACCTCACACATCGCGAGAAAAGGGCTCTTCAGGTCGCCGAGTTCAACTTCATGACGAGCGTTCCAATGGTTATTTCGCCCATGATTGGCGGGCTGATTGCTGACAATGTGACTTTTGTGCTCACAGGAATTCCCCTGGTGCTTGCAATTGCAACAGTGCTTCGCGCTCTTCCTGCAATTTTACTCGTGAGGATACGCGAGCCAAGGGTAAAGCAGGAGCATTCAATAGGAGAGGTTTTCTCGCACGTTCTGACAGTTCATCCGTTCCATGGAATGGAGCACGCTGTCAAGGTTGTTGTCAAAAGGGTCAAGGAAGAGTTTGGGCACGTTAAAGCGCCATATCCTATTGACGGCACCTCTCCGCTTCCAATAAAGAAGTCGTGATTTTTCTTACCACGAGCCCATAGAAGCGAGTTCTTTCTGGGAAATTTGCGGGAAAAGCAGCTTTCCTGAATTTGCAAGCTTTTTCTCTTTTGCCTGCATTATTGTCAGTTCTTCAAGAATCTGCCTGAATCTTTGGTCTTTCTTGTTGATTTCAGGCGGAGTTTTATGGTAAAGAGGGCTTCTGTTGTGTTGTGTGTAAAGCAGTTCATACATCCTTGCTGCCAGCTTCCTGACGTCTTTCTCTGGCATTTCCATAAGCCGCCCATAATATGCAGAACTCATCTCTTTGAAGCAGTCAAGGCTGTGAATGCCCCAGTGGCTTCCAAATGTTGAGCCGTCTGTGTTTCTTTTTTCAAAACTTATGCAGTCGCCAAAGCCGTGAATGCCCATGTTTTTCACGATGGCTTTGGCGTTTTTGCAAGAAAGCTCTAATGTTCCTGATTCTCTTTTACCCAGCGTGTATTCAATGCCCACAATTTGCGTTAAATGTGCAATCTTTATAAAGTTGGTGCAGTCAATGCACGCCATGGAACTTAAGGATGTTGTTGCAAAGCTTGAAGAAAGTTCTGAGTTCAAAGAGTGGCGCAAATCGCACGAGAAGGCGTATTTGGCCCACGCTTTCGTAATGCTGGATGAGCCGAACAATGGAATCTGGCAAATCGGCTATTTTGACTCTGAAAAGAGCCTGATGAGCACGTTCGTGGTTTCTGAAAAAAAGATTGAGATCATACCTGACCAGGAGGTTTTGAAAGCACACCAGGAAATCCCGCCGCTGAAAGTCAGCGACGTGAAGCTTTCTGTCGCTGACGCGCTTGCTGCTGCGCAGAAATCAAAGCTCGAACACTATGCGCAGGAAATGCCAGCGAAAACTTTTTTCATCATCCAGGACTTGGAGGAGCACGGCGCAGTGTTCAACATAACCTTTTTCACCCACAGCTTCAAGACAATAAACATCAAATTATCGTCTAAAGACGGCAAAGTTCTGCATCACAGCTGCGAGTCGCTCGCGGCGTTTGGGTAAAGCACACTTTTGAGTAACAACATACTAACTCAGGCATATAGTTTGTGAAATGTTATTTTTGATTTCAGCAGTGTTTAAATACCCATTCGCTTTTCAACATTTTCAGTTGCGCGGGAAAAAAAGGTGATAGACGGGCAACAGGGTCGCAAGGCCCTGGTGCCTCGCGCATCACGCTCAAAAGGCGTTGACAGATCAAAAAAGAGGTGACGAGTGATGACAGTAAGCTACCACGAAGGAAGGCGAAACAGACAACTCGGCGATTTTTTCATTGTTGACGAAGAATCTGATGATTACGTTGAAATTCCCGCGTGACTTTTTATTTTATTTTTTCTGAGAATTCTTTAAGGCTTTAGAATCTTTATGGTGTGGCTGTACACTTCCTCTCGTATCTGCTGAGGTGTCTTAATTTTTTCCTCAGGCGGTATCTGCGTGTCGTTGATTATGCTGAGATTTCCCTCAAGCTCTGGCTTTACACAGCTGACAGTAACCCAGCCAGGATAATTATGTGCCATGTACAAGTATGCCTGCTCTGCGTCAAGCAAATGCTGCAAGCTGTTCTCGTGAATGTCTTTTGTCTTTCCGTTTGTAAGGTAAGCCCTCTGCTCCGGGGCCTTTCTGCCGACAAGCACCTGCCCTATCACAGGGGGCATGTGCAGAAAAATATTAAGGTCGGGGCGGGGATTCTTGAACTTGTTGAACTCGAGGTCATACAGCCAATCAAGGTATTCCTTTCTTTCTTTTTCATCGCGGATTTTTCCGCCCTGATGGCCGCCATTGGCTGAATGATATCGGTTAAGCACGTAATTTATTCCATCGTCAAGGTCTTTTTTCATAGGCCCTGTTTCTTTTCCGCGGTTGAATGAGTAGAACATTGAGCCGTAATAAGGACCGACTTCCTCAGGGGAGCCGAATGTGCCGTTCAGGTAGAGCTCAACCCCTTTTGCAGAAGGCCGGCCGTAAGTCGGATAGCTTTCCTCTTTTACCTGAAACTTTTCAGCAAGCAGGCGCAGAACAAGCAGCTTTGTCTGGTCTGTCTTGCCAGAGCCGTCTGTGCCGTCAATAACTATGAGCTTTCCTTTTGCCATTTGTTTCTCATCCTTATTCTTTATTTCACCTGTACATCTGCTCTATGACGTCGAACGCAATCTGAGTCCAGCGCTCGATATCCTGCGGCTGGCGCTGCATCGCTGCCCTGAATTCGTCAAATGCCATCATTCTTCCTTCCTTTAGCTCGGATGATTTTGGCCTGACAGCGCCGTCAACCTCAATAACGTGCAAAAGGCCGAAATGCACCGAATTAACGTGCTCGTGGGTGTCATCATTTATGTATCCGATAAGGCGCGGCTCTCCAATGCTGCCTGAAAACTCAGTCTCTTCCCTGTGGACCTCCCGCTCAAGCGATGCGCGCAACGGGTCATCAGGCATGGCTGCCTTGTCAATTGTGCGGACATGGCCTCCGACGCCGATGCTTAACTTTCCGTACAGGCGCGTTTCTGAATACTTTTCCTTCTGGCTTGCGCGGCTGTACGCAAAGACAGAACGCTCTTTTGGATTCACGAACACAAGGTACGCAATAGGCTGCTTTTTAGTGCTGTCTGCTTCAAGCCCATTGCCGACTTCTGCTCCGCCGCGCCTTGCGAAATCATAATTACCCAGGATTCTTCCCCTGAAATCAATCTTCTCGACAGGGGAAAAGCCTTCAAAATAGTCGTTTCCAAACAGCTTCTGTATGTTCACATACATAATCAGTTCGCGCTCGCTGGCAGTTTTTCTTGTGATGTCTGTCAGATCAGGAAGTGTGAATGGCTTGGGAATCAATGCGAATTTCTGCGAATGATAGCCCCCACGGTATTCTTTGTCAGGCGTGGCGCGCACGTGCTCAAACTGGATTGCGCAGAATTGTGCGCCGTGATACATTATTGTTTCGTCAATGACAGGAATCTCAAGCGTTGCAACACCGACAAACCTGTTTGCGTCAAAATAGCCCGCGGCATTGGACCTGTTTTCCATCATGTCAGGCCTGTAATATGTCATGATTCCTGCGTGTGTTGGTGTCATCTCCACCCACTCCCGCGAATGCATCAGGTAGAATTCGCCTTTTTTCAGGTCAATCGTTTTGGTCGGGGGCGCGAATACAGGCTCAAAATACTGCGCCCAGTCAAGCGTCCTTGCAGCTCTCCTGTCAACAGGGTCTGGATTGGGCCTGCAGCGGAACCCTACAACTCCCCCGCTTTCCTCACCTTCCAAATCCGCGGTAAGAAGCAGGCCGTTGTTGAATTTAATCTCGTCAAGCTGCAGGACCGCGTTGTTCCTTTTTACAAGGTGTTGCTGGTTGACAAGCCGGACAAGCTCCTCGTCAGGAAGTATGCATTGCCTCCGGCAGTAAGCCCGCAGTTGGGTAAATGCAAACCCCGGGAAGACAAGATTGTGGAATGCAAGCGGCCTTACTAACGCATACAGCTTTCCCCTGAACAGCTCCCCCACCTCGTCATAGCCGGGCATCCCATCAGCGATAAGCCTCACAAAATTGAACATCCTGCCCTCGGTGCTCTTTGGGCTTGCGCGGATGAAGAAATTCTTGGGGACATTCCAGTTTCCCTCCAGCGGGAACAGGTATGAAAATCCAGGCGTGATTACAACGCCGTCATTCATTACGTACTCCTTTCGGTCGCGGGGGTTAAGCCGTCTCAATGACTCAAGCACGGAAACGCCGAGATCAGGCCTGAACCCATTGGGCACGCGCCAGCACTTGTCCTCAATAACAATGTCGTAATTTGCCGGCTGAATGCGTGCCTCGCGCTCAGGAGTCAGTTCCAAGCCAGCCCACTTGTCCACGAAGAATGCCTGGCGCAATTCCTGTGAAGCGAGCGCACCCTCAACCTTGTCTGTTAATGTCACTTTGACCCCATTATGCATGGCCCTTGCAGGAATTTAAAAGGATTATTGCGCTCTGTTTTCTATTCTGCAAACAATATCCCGATTAATCACCGCCGCTGGATAAAAAAACCACAAGAAACTATAAATAAGGGCTGCGGTTCTGTGCGGATATGATTGTGGGGGTTACAGGCGGGTATTGCTCAGGCAAAGACAGCGTTGCGCAGTATCTCGCAGACAATGGGTTCACCCACATATCGCTTTCTGACTTTATCAGGGCAGAGCTCAGGCTGCGCAAAAAAGAGATAACGCGCGAGAATTTAATCTCAGTCGGCACAGAGCTCCGCGAAAAGTTCGGGCACGCGGCTCTTGCGAACATGGCGCTTGACGCGATGGAGGCTGACAAGAAATACGCTGTCAGCTCTATCAGGAATACTGCTGAAGTGGAGGCTTTGCGGAAAAACAAGAATTTTGTCCTTGTTTATGTTGACGCGCCTGCAAAGGAAAGGTTCAGGAGGATGGCAGGACGGCAGAAGCCTGGCGAGGAGCTGCAGACATTCACTGACTTCCTCGCGAGCGAGAAAAAAGAAATGAGCGAAGACCCTGCGGGCCAACAGCTGCACAAGGTCTTCAGGATGGCCAATTTCACGCTAAAGAACGACGGCACTATCGAGCAGCTTTATGAAAAGGTTGACAAATTCCTAAAGATATGGAGGCCAAAGCTGGACAGGCGCCCGAACTGGGACGAGTATTTTATGAGCATAGTGCACCAGGTAAGCAGGAGAAGCACGTGCGACCGCGGAAAAATGGGCGCGGTGATAGTGAAGGACAAGCGCATACTTTCAACAGGATATGCAGGCTCGCCAATGGGGCTGCCGCACTGCGACGAGGTTGGGCACGAGATGCACGCTGTCACCAATCCTGACGGCACGACTTCACAGCACTGCATACGCACCGCGCACGGCGAGCAGAACGCGATTGTGCAGGCGGCAAGATTCGGAATTTGCATTGACGGTTCAACACTGTACCAAAAAATGGAGCCGTGCTATGCCTGCGCCAAAATGATTATAAATGCCGGAATAAAGAGGGTTGTGTGCGAGAAAAGATACCACGGAGCAAAGCAAACACGGGAGATTTTAAAAAAAGCAGGTGTGAAATTTGATGTCCTGTATGACGAACTTGAGAAGTATTCAAAGCAATCAGTTGAAAAAAGGTGATTCTGCTTGTTTGAGCTTTCTGAATACATAGGGCTGCTGAATGACGCGCTCAAGAGGAATGAGACTGTTGTTTTCGGGTGCCACTGCACGATACGGTATTCAGGCCGTGCTGAAAGCTTTCTTGGAGACGGAGACAGGATAATCGTGATAAAGTCTGATAATACCTTATTGGTGCACCAGCCTATGGGCACTGCGCCGATAAATTACATGAAGCCAGGCACAGGATACCAGGCCCACATTGATGACAACAGGCTTGTCCTGAAGGCAACCAACATACTTGAGAAGGAGAACATGGAGATATCAGTCTTAAGGGTGCACTTTTTCAGCGCGCACAAGCTGAAAGACAGCCAGGCAATAACAATCGCAGGAACAGAAGAGGACATGTCAAACATGATTTACGAAAACCCTGAGATGATTGAAGTAGGCTTCAAGCCTGTATCGCAGGAAGAGCAGACAAAGTACGGCTTTATTGACGTGCTTGGCACTGACAAGGAAGGAACGCTTACTGTTGTTGAATGCAAAAGGTATGTTGCTGACCTTGCTGCTGTGACGCAATTAAGAAGATATGTTGAGAAAATCTGCGCGAGCAAGGGAATTTCAAAAGTGCGGGGCATACTTGCAGCGCCGAAAATATCCCTGAATGCCCGCAAGATGCTTGAGGACTGGGGATATTCATTTGTTTCAGTAAAACCGCCGAAATACCTTGAGGAATTTGACAAAAAACAGCAAAAGCTTGACTTTTTCTGACAATAAGTTTATATGAGCAACAGCATTATCGCTTGTTATGAAAGTCCTTTTCATATGCAACCAGAACAAGCACAGGAGCAAGACAGCAGAAGAGCTGTTCAGCGGCAGGCTTGAGGCAAAATCCGCAGGGCTGTATTCTGAAAATCCTGTCACTGAAACGCAAATTGAGTGGGCGGATATTGTTGTGGTGATGGAGGATTTCCAGCGGACAGAGATTGCAAAAAGATTTCCTCAGCAGTATCTCAGCAAAAGGATTGTTTCGCTTGGCATTCCTGACCAGTTTTCATACAACCAGCCTGAGCTGATTGAATTGATTGAATCAAGAATGCAGGAATTACTTCAGCGAATTATAGTTCCACAATCTCCATCCCTTTCTTTGGCTGAATCCTGAATGCGTCCTGGCAGTTGATTATTGTTTTTTTGTCGTGGTCTATGATGATGTAGCCAGCATCCCTGTATTTGCCTGGCAGGAAGCGCGTGAACTCGTCAGAGCCCTGCTCAAGAATCCTCTGCGCTGTGCGGTAATGTGCGTGCAAATTGTAAACAGCGTTCTTGTGGATGATGATGAGGTGGACAAATGACATTACAACCAGTAAGTGAAGGTTATTAACATTTGTTTTGGTGAAAAATCCGGAAAGTTTTCTGCCGCTTAGCCAGAAATTTCGAGAATCTTGGAAGAACTTCCGAAACCAGACACTATTCTGACCTGTTTTTTCAGTTTTTTCGAAAGAAATTTGATAAGTTCTGCGTTGGCTTTGCCTTTTTCAGGCTTAGCTGCGATTGAAATGACCAGTTTATTGCCTTCTTGCGAGAGAATTTCGCTTTTTCTTGCGTTTGGCTTAACTTTCACTTGTAGTCGCGCCATGTGTGCTTGCACTTTGTGCACTTTAAGAACTTGGTTGGCGGCTCGTCGCCTGCCCTTGTCTGGACTTCCCAGGTGTATGCCTCCTTGTTTCCGCACTTGGAGCAGTCAGCCTCAACCTTTGCGTGCACTTCAATGTCCTTTTCAACAACAGCTATTTCGCGCTTTTCCTCTGGCCTCTTTCCCTCTGTGAGCTTTACTTCCTCTGCCTCCTGCTTGTATCCGCACGAGCACGCAAGTATTGTCTTTCCCTTGTCTTTCTTTGGCAGCATTATTGACTTGCACTTTGGGCAGAAAAGCATTATTGCGCCACCCCTATCAGCTTAAGGAATTCCACAAAGCCAATCTTAATCCAGCCAAGGAACGGAATTCTTAGCGCGGCTTTTCCAATCCTGCGCTCCTTTCCGATTGACTGCTCAAACGCGCCTGAAGCGCAGTTGTGGTCGCCCTTTGTCTTGTAAACCTGGTCATTGGCAACGCCTTTCACCTGGACAATGCGGTGGATAATAGGCTCAGTTCGTGCATCAGTCCAGAAGACAAGCACTTCACCAACTGCAAGCTCATTCGGGCCTGTGAGAATCATAATGTCGCCCTTGTTGAAGCCGTTTTTGAACTGCAGGTTCTTGAACTGGTCATAAGTAAGCCCGTAAGACGCATATATTTCAGACGGCGCCATCCTTTTTGTGCAGGAAGAGTCAATACAGCAGTTTGCATTGTTCCACCACTGGTCAAATGAGCCGTCGTGCTCCATGCTGCTTGAGACCACAGCGACAATAGGATAGCCTGTGCCGAGCAAAAATCCAAGCCCGGGATAGATTACGAATTTGATAAGGACAAAAGCAAGGATGATGTTCGCAATCCAGCTCCAGACGCTGTTGTCCTCCCACAAGAACCACCAGAGTCTCCTCCAGAAGCTCCTTTGTTTCTTCCCTTCCATTGGCAGAATTCATCTGGACAGGGTTTAAAAGCTTTTGTTTTTCACCACATTTAAATACGGCACTTCAGGGGCTAATGTTATGGAAGAAAAGCACATATCATATTTTGAAGGGGTATTGCAGCTTCGCGGATGTACTGATGAGGTGCTGGACTGGGCGCACGATGAGATAATCCGTGCGGGCAGGGCAAGGATAGCGAAAGCAAATCAGGTCGCGGGCGGAGTTGACGTTTACCTTTCCTCACAGCATTACATGCAGTCTCTCGGAAGGCAGCTGCAGCAGCGCTTTGGCGGAATTGTGAAGATAACAGGCAGGCTTTTCACAACCAGCCACATAACAAGCAAGACTGTCCACAGGATGACTGTTCTTTTCAAGCAGTTCCCTTTCAAACTGGGCGATGTTATTAAGCTGCACGGCGAACAATGGAAAGTCCTCGCAGTGGGCAACCAGGTTCGCATGCAGAACATAAAATCAGGGGAGAAACTGAGAATGCTCGCTGATAAATTGGCAAGGCATTTGAAGTGAAGCTTTATATTGACCTTTTTTATCGCTGACTTTTGTGTTGAATATTACTCCTGACGGAATGCGGATTAACCTGATAAGGACAGTTGACGATTCTTATGACATCATTTTCGGCAGCAAGATGTTTCCCAGAATAGCTGCTGAGACGAAGCAAATGAATCTTGGAGTCAAGCACGCAATCTTAACCGATTCTAACGTGGCTCCTTTGTATGCAGGAACGTTTGAAAAGGCATTTGAAAATGAGGGCCTTGCTTGCCAAACGTTTGTTTCTCCAGCAGGGGAAGAATACAAAAGTCTTGACGAATGCAAAAGATTATACAATGAACTGGCTGAAGCAAAATTCGGAAGGGATTCTGTAATTTATGCGCTTGGCGGCGGGGTTGTTGGGGATAGGGCTGGTTTTATTGCAGCAACATTCCTGAGAGGGGTTCCTGTAATCCAGATTCCAACCACAACAGTTTCACAGGCAGATTCTTCAGTGGGCGGAAAAACAGGGGTTGATATTCCAGAAGGAAAAAACCTGGTCGGAGCGTTCTATCATCCAAAACGTGTTTACATTGATGTTGACACGCTGAAAACCCTTAAAGCGGGTCATTATATTTCAGGGCTTGCAGAAAGCATCAAGCACGGAATTATTTGTGATGAGGGATATCTCAACTGGCTCTCAGACCACTCAAGTTTGATATTGGCAGGTAATACAGAATGCCTGATTCAGATTGCAAATGCGAACTGCATGATTAAGGGATGTGTTGTTGAGCAGGACCCTGAAGAGAAAATAGGGCGGCGCAGTATTCTGAATTACGGGCATACAATAGGGCACGCGCTGGAAAAACTGAGCGAATACACGATGAAGCACGGCGATGCGGTTTCTATCGGGATGTCTGCTGCGGTGAGGATTGCAGCAGCATTGAATGTTTTTAGTGGAGACATTCAGATGCAGGACGAGATTTTGAGAAAGTTCGGCCTGCCGACAAAAATCCCTGAGGAAATTCTTTCCAGATTTTCGCTGGATGATATCATAAATGCGACCCTTACTGATAAGAAAGCAGCAGGGGGCAAAGTAAGGTATGCACTGCCTAAAAGATATGGCGCAATGAATGAGTTTGACGGGAAATACAAAATTCCTGTTGATTATGCGACAGTACGCGCCGCACTGATAGCAATATCGAACTAATCAAATCCCCTTTCTCTCTGCCTGGTAGTCTTCGATGAGTTTTCTTAGAAGAGCTTTGTCGCTCCTTGCTTTTTCAAATGATTTCTTGTCAAGGAAGGCAAAATATTCATCCTGTGTGTGGCTTATGCTTGATGCGTCGAGTATTGTGAATGGAATTTGTTCTGCGACTTTTGGCTTGGTTTGCCTTACGGCGATGATAAGCTCTATGTTTTCCTTTAGTTCGCTGAGAGTTCTCTCGCTTACTGTGTTTGGGTCTTCAACAAAGAGTATGTCGCCTGGCTTGAAGCCGAGGATTCTGCTGACGCGCTTGAACTCATCAAAGCCAAGGTTTCTCATTTTCTTTGCTATTGCGTATTCTTCCTGGTGGAGAAGAATGTGCTGCAAGCGCTGCTGCCTTGAAAGAGTTTGCTGGAGGCTTTGCTGCAGTATTTTTATTGTCCTTCTGGCTTCCTCAAGCTCTGCTGTCGGGCGGATAATGCGCGTTTCCGGCTTTACTGCGTTTCTAAGGTTGTTTGTTTTGTTTTTCAGGCGCTTTGCGAGCTTGATGAGCTTGTTGTTCTGCTGCTGGAGAAGTTTTTTCTCGCTCTCTGCCGTGATAAAGGAATCGTAAAGCTTCCAATAATCAGTGTGGCTAAGCTGCTTTTGGGAGAGCGCCTCTTTGAGGTCTTTCACTTCTTTCTTTTCAGGCATTGTTAGGAAGTCAAAACCTGCTGTGACGCTGATTTCCTGCCTGATGACAATCTCTGTGAGCCTGCTGAAGAGCTCAGGATGCTTTTTGTCTGCGAGGAAGTTCCTTATCCTGATGAACATTCGCTCATATTTCTTGAAGGCGAGTATTGCAGCGGCAAGCGCGTCCATTTCGTGGCTGCTGCTGTGCTCATATGTCTGAGCCTGAATTCGTTTTTCTGCGACAAGAAGGTCTTCCCTTGGAGAGAATGTGCGGGCTCCAAGCTTTGTCGCTACAGCAGAAACAAATGAGGGAATCTTTGCCTTGTCTGTGGCAATGACAATCACTGTTCCAAGCGAGCTAAGCTCAGCGACAACCTTGTCAAGGTCAAGCTCTTTTGCAGCTTTTGCCTTTATGAGTTTTCCATTTGTGTCAAGAGCGGCATAGCCGACAGTTGTTCCAGGGTCAATTCCTGCGATAAGAAGCTGTTTCATTCCAGTATTATTATGTTGCCCCTTCCTTTCTTGATTTTCTTTATCTTTCCCTGCGATTCAAGCTCTGCAATCATCAATGATATCTTTGCTTCAGAGTAAGGGATTGCTTTGCGAAGCTCTTTTTGGGTTGTGCGCCCGCCTTCTTTCTTTATGAAAGCGATTATTTCAGCAAGGTCTGGCTTTGCCTTTGCTGCGCTTTGTTTGTGTTCTCCGGAAGGCCCTTTCCTGTGCTTCTTCCAATAAACTGCTGCAACAACAGCAAGCAAAACAAGGACAGGGATTGCCCACATCCAGTATTGGGGCGCAGAGGGCTCTTCATAGACAACAACATCAAGTGATTCGTTCATCAGGGATTCTTCCTCGCTGATGTCAGGGAAAAGAATCAGGTCAAGGACGTAGTCGCCGTCCTGTTTTACTGTTATTTCCTCGCTTGCTGAAAGCCCGAGCTTTGACAGGTTTGCGCTGATTACAAAATTTCCCTGCGGAACATTGAAAGAATAAGTGCCGTTCTTTGCCACCATCACCTGATTGGGGACTGTGTTAATCTCAACAACTGCCTGGCTCACAGCATTCAGGTCAAGGTCATAGACAGTACCGTGGATTACTGCTGCATAGGCAGGGCTGGCTATAAGTGCTACTAATATTAGCAATGCCCCCAAATATGCTTTCATAGGGGGGATAGATATTAGCAGACTATATAAAACTTTTCCAAGCAAAAAGGAGCTCATTTCGGGCTCTGTAAAGTGTTAGAAGCACAAATAAACCTTTATTTTAACGCTTTAGAAAGTGTCTTTATAAGATACTTTAGCGTAATACCCCTTGTCCGCGTGCAAAGACGCACACGGGCCAGAACCCGCGCCCAATGCAAAAGGCATTGGGTGCATGCTTACAAAAAAAATTTGGAGGAAACCAAAATGAAAGGAACGAAACTGGCGGCATTGTTCGTGCTTGCCTTGTTCGTTGTCAGCATTGTGCCTTTTGTTGCCGCAGAACAGGGCGGCAATGGACCAGGCGCAATTGCAGGTGCCCAGGAGGAATCCGAGGACACTTCAGATGTGACAGCAGGACAGGTAAGTGAGAAACAGGCTGCATTTGAAAAATCGCGCGAGGAATTGAAAGCCCGCGCAAACCAGATGCGCGAAGATCTCAAGCAGAAGCGAGAGACTGTCCGCGCAGAAATAAAGGGCGCGCAAAAGACGCTTCAGGAAGACTATCAGAAGCTGAAGGAAGCGCGCGGAGAGATTCGCGGTGAGCGCAAGGAACTCCACAAGCAGTGGAAGGACAAGCGTGGAGAGCTCAAGCAGGAGCGCGAACAGGCGCGTGCAGGACTTGGAGATGCAAAGGCAGCTCTGAAGGACTGCAAGGGAAGCGACTCGGCAAACTGCCAGGAAGCACGCAAGAATGCAAAAGTGCAGTCAGGAAAGTTCCTGAACGCAGCTTCACAGCACATAATTGCGCTGATTGAAAGCGCAAAGGAGCGCATCCAGCTTTCAAAGCTGAGCGACGAGGAAAAGGCATCGCTTACTGCATCGCTTGACGCAGACCTTGCTGACATTGACGCAGCACAGCAAAGCGTTGCGAACATAGGCGAGAACTCGACAGCACAGGATTTGAAGGATGCAGCCCAGATAATCAAGCAGTCCTGGGGCACGGCAAAGAAGGACATCCAGGATGCAATGCGCGCAGTTGTCAGCACTCGTGTCAGCGGGATAGAAGTCCAGATGGAAAAGCTCGCGACAAAGTTTGACAATGCGATTGCAAAGCTTGAGGCAAAGGGCAAGGACACAACTGCGGCAAAAGCCAAGCAGGCAGAATACCAGGCAAAGCTGGACTCTGCAAAGGCACTGCAGGAACAGGCCAGAACCCTGATAGCAGCAGGCGACAGGGCAGGCGCAAATGAAAAGCTCAAGGCAGCGCACCAGGAGCTCAAGGCAGCAAATGAAATGCTGCGGGGCATTGTCCAGGAAATACGCGGCCTAGGTGGAGAGAAGGAGCTTGAAGCGCCGGAAAGCAACGAAACGAGTACAGGAGCTGCTGCTTAAGCCTGCAAAGGTTTAAATAGCAATAACTCCGCATAAAACCAAAGGTGGTTGAATGAGAAAGACACTCGTAATTGTTGCAATGCTCGTGCTGCTTGTGGTAGCAGGCTGCGCTCCGAAAGGAACGCCATTTGCAGGCACCACAGGAACAGACAAGGATGTCAATGCGATATCGGCAGAAGTTATTGATGTCGACTCGATAAGCACTGACATGGACACCGCAGACCTGGACACGCTTGACCAGGAGCTGAGCGACGTCCAAAACCTCGAGCTGTAGTAAAAGCTTTTATACTTTCTTTTTCTTTTATTTTTTATTATGTCAAGAACCGCCAGTAATTTATACTTCTTGTGGTGGTTCTTGAGCATGCTCGGAAACTCCGTGCTTACTAACAGGATAAAGCGAATTGTTTTCGTACAGGAGTTTCCGACATGATTGAATTAGACGGAACTCTTGGCGAAGGAGGCGGGCAGATAGTCAGGACTGCGCTTGCCTTGTCACAAATCACACAGCAGCCTTTCCACGTAACCAATATTCGCGCAGGAAGGGACAAGCCAGGGCTGAAAATGCAGCACCTGAACTGCATAACTGCTTTGCAGAAGCTTTCAGGTGCAGAGGCAACAGGAGCAGAGCTTGGCTCAACAGAGCTCACTTTTATTCCAAAACCTTTGAAAGGAAGAAATCTTTCTGTTGATATTGAGACAGCAGGGTCAATCACTTTGTTTTTGCAGGCTGTTCTTTTACCATGCATAATGTCAGGAAAGCAGATGAAGATAGAAGTGATTGGAGGAACAGATGTGGCGTGGTCAATGCCAGTCGATTATTTCTCAGAAGTTCTTGTTCCACAATTGAGAAGATGGGCTGAGATTTCTGTAAAGACAGAACGAAGGGGGTATTATCCGAAAGGCAACGGCAAAGTTGTTATCCGCGTGAAACCAAAAGAGGAAAAGAAAGGCATTGAGATTCTGGAGCAGCACAACATGATTCACATCAAGGGAATATCGCACGCCTCAAAGGATTTGGAAGGGGTGCGCGTGGCAGAAAGGCAGGCAGTCGCTGCACAGCAATTGCTTGCAGGGCTTAAATGCCCAGTCACAATAAGAAAAGAATATTCTGATTCGCTTTCAACAGGTTCTGGAATCACACTTTGGGCTGTTTTTTCCAAAAAGAAAGAGGACATTGATGTTGCCAGCCCCATTATAATCGGCGCTGATGAGCTTGGAGAGAAAGGAACACCTGCAGAAGAAGTTGGAAAGCGGGCTGCAAAGAAGCTTATTGATGCAATTGAGTCAAAAGCGCCTGTTGATGTGCATCTGGCTGACAATTTAATTCCCTGGATGGCTTTGTTTGCGCCAAGCGCTGTAAAAGTGCAGGCAGTAACAAAGCACACAACGACAAACATTTACGTTGTTGAGAAGTTTTTGCCTGTAAAGTTCAAGGTTGAGGGCAGTGTGATTTCTTCTGAATGATGCCAAGCTTAATAAAAACCAATACACATAACGTTCTATGGAAGATTATTCAAAGATATTGGAACTTGCAGAGCCGCACTACAAGAAAGGAAGGCCTTCTGATTTGGATCACATAGACTGGATGATGAATGCGGCAACGCTTGTTTGCAATATGGAGAGCATTGACCGTTCACTGCTTGTTCCGCTGGTAATTCTTCATGATACAGGATATTCTGCTGTTGAGAAAGACAGGTGTTTTGACATTGATGTGAGAAAAGCCCACATGGAAGCAGGGGCGAAAATAGCAGAAGGCATCCTGAAGCAGTTGAATTATCCTGAGGACAAGGCTGAAAAAATCATTTATTATGTTTCAGTGCATGACAACTGGGCATTGGGCGACAATGAGCGCTTCAAAAAAGACATTGTCCTGGGAACATTCAATGACCTTGATTACACTTGGATGGCAACCCCGCTCGGGTTTTCAGCAGTAAGGCAGATGCTTAAAAAATCACCGCACCAGATGCTTGAATATATCCTGTTAAATGACAAGCCAAGGCTCAGGCCGTTCTGCACAAAAACAACATTTGATCTTTACGAGCAATTCCTTGAGGACAGGCAGGAAGAACTCCAGTCAGATGGTGAAGATGATTCAGATGCTGATGGAGAATAACCTGCTCAAAGCATCGCGAGCTTGATGCTTGTTCTGAGGTCGCGGATTTCGTAGGCGAGGTGCCTGCGGTCTTCCTCGCTCATCCTTCTTGCTGCTGTTTCAAGGTCGTCAAGTATTCTCATTGCGGCATTGACATCGTGCGACTCAATGCTTGCCTTTGCACCTGCAATCATTTCCTGAAGCTCATCCCTTGTTGTTTCAGCAGCAACTGCAGGCTCGCGGACTGCGCGTCCGTGCTTCAATGCAGGAGCAGCGCGTTCAATGCGCTCAATCCTTGGGGTGTGCAGGATTCTCGCAGGATGCACTTTTGGCTCAAGCCTGACAACGCGTATTCCGTGCTTTGCCGCGGTCTTGCTGAGTATTGCAATCTCTTTCTTGAGCTGTGCTGCCTCTTTTTTGAGCCTTGGAACATCTGTTTTGAGAGCCCTTGCCTTCTCTGCCTCTGTAATCAGCTTCTTGGCAAGAGTTTCCTGCCTGACAATCTCAGAAGCCCTTGACTTGAGAGTGCTGTTTGCCTTGTCAAGACTGACGCGCGCCCTTTCAATTTCCCTGAGCCTTGCATTGACAAGCCTCTCCTCCCTCTCAAGCTTGCGCCTGTCTGCCTCAAAGTCAGTTATGATTTGCATCACTTCCTGCTCCTTGCTTCTCAATGCGTTTATGTCGCCCTTGACAAGCCTGTTGAGCTCTGCTTTCTGTGATGTTATGAACGGCTTTACGTCGTGCAATGCATTGACTGTTGTTTCCCACTCGCTCTTCATGTTTGCGAACTCTCCCATGTGCTCGGCAGCTGTGGACTCAAGGTCGCGCTTTGACTTCTCAAGCTGCTCAATAAGCCCTGTGATGTGGGTCTGGTGCTCAAGCCATTCCATTTCCTTCTTGACAGCGTTCTTTTCCTTTGAGCTTATCTGCTGAAGCTTTGACTCAACATCATGCCTGGTTGTCTCAAGCTCCTGCTGTGCCTTTGCAACAGTGAGCTCTTTCTCGCGGATTTCCCCAAGCTTCTTTGAATTCTCATCCATAAGCCTGTGTGCTTCCTCTATTGCGCGCCTGTTGTCCTCAACAGTGCGCTCTGCCTCCTGCTTTATCTGCTGTGAAGCGAGAATCATGCGCTTTGCTTCCTCAAGAGCAGATATCTGCTGGCCAAGCTTGGCTGCCTGCGTTTCCAAATCTGTTTCCCGCGCACTGATTTCCTTTTCCTGCTGGAGGACAGCTCCTGCCTTCTTTGCAAGCGCTTCCCTTGCAACAGCCAGTTCCTTTCCGACCTGCATAAGCTTGGATTTCTGCTGTTCCATGAGCGTGAGTTCGCTGCGCTGGGCTGCGGCATCGCGCTTTGCCTCTCCAGCAACCTTTTTCAGCTCCTTGAGCCTCTGCTCCTCTTTTGCATTGATAGAAGTGAGATACTGCTGCCTTCGTTCAAGCGCTGAAAGCCTTGCTGACTTCAGCTCGCCAAGCTTCTTTTCCTCAACCGCAATCTGCGCCTCAATCCTTTTTCTCCTGCGCTCCAATGGCACTTCTGCGTGCTTTATTGCGTGCTCTATCTGCTCTGCGCGGTTCTTGCGCTCTTCAATAACATCCTCGCGCTGGAGCAATGCCTCTTCTTTTTCTTTGAGGAGCCTTAGCTTTTCTTCGAAGACAGTTTGCTGTTCGTGAAGCTCCTGCTCAACCTGCAGTACTCTTGCCTCACGCGCGCCAAACTCTGACTCTGCGCGCTTGAACTCCTCAAGCTTCTGCTCTGCCTTTGCGTGAAGCTCTGCAAGCGCGTCCTGCTGCGCCTTTATGTGGGAGTCAAGCTCCTCTGCAGCTTCTGCCTTTGCCCTGAGCTCGTCAATCTGGCCCTCAATCGCGCGAAGCTCTTTCTGCTTCTGCCTAAGCGTCAAAGAAACATCCTCAAGGCGCGCCTTCTGCTCCTGAGGGGAAGACCTAGAGAAAAGACCGAACAATGCCGCCATCCCACTCCCCATAGGCGGTTCTATCCGAACAACCATCGACGATGAGGTAGTGCCTGCCTTTAAGAACTTTTATCGTTCCTTCCCAATGATAACGCCCCGAGATGGTCTGGACGACAAAACCATAAGCTTTTTAAGCACTCCCTATACCCGGAAGTGCATGGCAAACAATATTGAAAAATGCAGTTCGTGCAAGACTGAGGTTACAAACGTCCAGGGCACTGCAAGGTTCAAGTGCCCGCAATGCACAAAGCAGGAAGTGATCAGATGCGAGCGGTGCAGAAGGCTCGCGGCAAAGTACACGTGCCCTGAGTGCAGCTTTGAGGGACCGAACTGATGGCGCGCATTGTTGTCACACTCACAATCAATCCAGACAGCCCTGATGTTGACCTCAAGAAGCTTGAGGAAGAGGCTTCAAAAAAAGTGGCTGAGTACGGCGGAGACGTCGGAAAGGTTGAGATAGAGCCAATGGCTTTCGGGCTTAAGGCGCTGAAAATCATATTCATAATGGATGAGTCAAAGGGCATCCCTGATGAACTTGAGAAAAAAATCTCAGAGCTCACAGGCGTTGCTTCTGTGCGCATAACAGACGTAAGGCGCACAATAGGGTGATAACATGGCAAAAAAGAAGCAGAAAAAAAGTGTTATGTTCTGGATAATCCTCATAGTTATTGTAGCCGGCGGATTGTGGTATTATTTCAAGGCGCCTGCACAAGCAGAGCCTGCAATTCCGCCTGTTGTTGAGAAGGCAGGCGTTGCACAAGGGGACATGGTCGCGATAAACTTTGTCCTTACAATGTCAAACGGGACTGTAATTGACACTAATGATGAGGCTTTGGCAAATGAGAATAACATTTCAACATTCTCAAAGGGCCCATTCAGGTTCATTGTCGGGCAGAGCGGAAAGGTAAAGGGATTTGATAATGCGATTATGGGCGCCGAGCTTGGCGAAAACTTCACAAAAGTGATTGAGCCGAGCGAGCCTGTGATAAAGATTGTTGTCAACAGGACAAGGTATATTTCGCGCAACCTGCCGATTCCGCGCTACCAGACTTTCACAGAGACTGCATTTGAGAAATATTTCAAGAAAAAGCCGGTAATAAACGCGGTTGTTTCAAACCCGTTCTTCCCATGGCCTTACAAAGTCGTGAACGTGTCAGAGAACAACAACATTGTCTGCGACCCTGTGGTTGTGGAAGGCAAGTCCTACAAGCTTCCATCGCTTGAATGGAACTCAATGCTGCTCGCTGCTTCGTACAATGACCTGGTGTTCAGGCACAACCCTGTTGACGGCCAGATAATCCACACAGAGCTTGGAGAGGCAACTGTGAGGCTTGGCGTTGGAAGGCTTAATGTCACTTATGCCGCAAGGATAGGCGAGGTTGTCAAGAAGGCAGTTCCGCTTCCGGAAGGAGGGGAGTTTGTCGTCCCTGAGACATTCAGGATTGCAGAGGCAAATGACAACCAGTTTGTCCTGACGCGCATGGACTACCTGCCACAGGAAACACTTGTGCTTACAGGCCAGCTGCTTGAGTGGACAAAGGACGTCAAGGAAGTAAAGGAGCCTTTGAAGACAAAAGTCAGCACATCTGCCTGATGATTTTTTTACTTATTTTTTAGAAATTCGTTTATTAGCATGATATCCTTCTGGTCTTTTTCCCGGTTCATTGCTTTTTTCCATTTAAGCAGGTATTCCAGGTTCACATAGCGGATGCCGTCTATTATGTCTGCAGAGTCAATCACAGGGATTATGTCATCAAACCAAGGTATCCACTGCCTGAACAGGTCAATCCTGCCTATGTGGATTACCTTGTTGTTTTCATTCTCATGCTTCTTGCACAATTCCTTCCACAAATCCGGTTTTACAATCACATCAAGGTCATCAACATCGCGGATGTTTCTCACTGCCAAAGGACCGCTGCCGAAAATTGCAAACTGGTCACTGGGAAGATTTAGTTTTTTCAATTCACCAAGCAATTTACTGAAATTATCCATATTCAGCGCTTCTTGCCGTGCTGCCTGCCTGCTTTTGCGCACGTTTCAGAGCAGAATAAGACTATTTTATGGTCAAATTCCTTTTCTATGATTGTTTTCTTGTCCTGGCCTAGCACTTTGCCGCATCCTGCGCAGTGGGCTTTCTCTGCTTCCTCTTCGCCTTCTGCGAAACCTTCCTCCGCCGGGCTCACTTCGTCGTCTTCCAGCAATTCTTCCCTTCCTTCCTCTGTGTAAGTGTCAGCTTCCTTTTTGCCGGTTTGCATCTTTGACTCAACCTCTTCAGGAGTCTCGTCGTGCTCATCGCCTTCAGTGTCTTTTTCCTCAGAAATATCCTCGTCGTCTGTTTTTCTCTTTTCAAAGACGCTTTCCTTATTGTTTGGCATGTTCAGAGGGCAAATGTGACAGTATATTAACTTTTCGCGAAAAAACTTCCAATCTGGGGCATAGGGTCAACTGCTATCTTTAACTGCCAGTCGCTTGGGAAGCAGGTGAAGTATCTTGGCCAGGCATAGCGCTCGTCAAGGAAGATAATCACGCCGCGGTCTGTTTCTGAGCGGATGCATCTTCCCGCGTTCTGCATGCATTTTGTAAGCGCAGGCATTGTGTAGCCATAATCCCATCCCTTGCCGAACTTCTTGTCATAGTATTCTATCAATTGCTGTGTTTCAAGGTTTGGGCGGTCAAGTGGAAGCCCGACAATGACAACGCCCTTGAGGACTCCGGGCAAATCTATCCCCTCGCCAAAGCTTCCTGACGCAACAGCGAGCATGACTGCGCCTGAGTCCTGGTATTTTTTAAAGCGTTCAAGAAAATCCTGCTTTTGCTCCTTTGTCATGTTTGGCTGCTCAAGGAAAAGTGTTTTTTTGCTCAGCGATGAGAAAATATTGTTGACAGTGTCGCGTATCTGGTAGCTTGGGAAGAAAATCGCAGTGCAGCCAGGAATTGCATTTGTCAATTTGGCGCAATATTCTGCGATTGACTTGAACTGCGAGTCAGAGCGCTGGGAAAACTTTGTTGTTGTCCTTGGAACAACCAGTGCAAGGCGGTTTTGAGTTGGAAACGGTGAGGGATATTCTTTTGTGACGCGCCTGTCAGCAGGAATGCCAAGGAGGTCAGCGAACATGTTTGCCGGCGAAAGAGTTCCTGACATTGTAATTGTTGAGTAAGCCTGCTCCATCAGCTCTTTTGTGGCAAGCGAGGGGTCAAGGCATCTTTTGCTGAGCTGGATGTTGTTATTTTGTTTTACCAGTATTCTTGAGAAGCCTTCATCTCCTTCTGGCCAGAGCTCAAGGAACTCGGCAATGTACCCAAGCCAGCTTTTCTGCTTGTCCTCGCGCACAATGTCTGCAGCAACGTCAAGCTTTGTGACAAGCTCTTCTGAATCAGCGAATTTTGAGACAGCATCAATGAACTGCTCGCGCTTCACAAGCTTTTCGCCGTTGATTTGGAGTTCTTCAGAGAGATTTTCCAGCACTGCATTGAGCTCTGTCATTGCCATTGCAAGGTCATCAAACTTGTATTTCTTTGCCTCTTTTGCAGCAGCCTGGATTAATCTTGAAGAAATTCTCTGTGTCATCAGCTCCCTTGCCCTGTTTGGGAGGTTGTGGCCTTCGTCGAAAATAATGATTGCCTGTTCAAGACTTTTCTTTATCTTTTTCAGGAAGGAATTGCGGATGTGCGGGTGCAAAAGGTAATAATAGTCTGTCACAATGACTTTTGATTTCTCAGCAAGCAGAATGGACATTTCGTAAGGGCACAGCTTTTTTTCGCTGCAGCGCGCGATGACATCTTCAGTTGGCAATGGCGCCTCTTTTTCAATCTCTTTCAGGGTTATATCGCACTGCATGTTATTTTTCTGCTTTACATTCTCGTACTGCTCGCAGCTGTTGCTCTCCCTCAGCGCCTTGCAGTATGCGAAAAAGTCATTTGAGCGCATTGTTGTGACACCCGGCTGGGTGCACATCCATTTTTTCCCGATGATTGATGTGGCGATTGAATCTGTCTTGTGCTTTTTTCTTATGGCTTGGAGAGTGTCAAGGACAATCTTGTGCTGGGTGTGGCGCGATGTCAGGAAGAAAACAGTCAAATCGCGCTTCAATGCGAGCGCCAAGGCAGGGCTTAGTGTCGCAGCTGTCTTTCCAAGCCCTGTTGGAGCGTGGACAACAAGGTGTTTCCGCTTTTCCAGGGCTTCGCTTACGTCATCCATCATCTGCTTTTGGACAGTTCTCACTTGCTCGTGAGGGAAAAGAACGCTCATTTTCAACGTGGAATTTTGCAAAGTTTAAATTAGTTTGCAAAAAATCTATCGTCGGAGAAAAAACGTGATATACATATTCCGTAACCTCTATTCGAAAGATTTAAATACAAACCAGATTTGATTAAAACCAGTCGGAACAAAAAAATTCCGGCTGATGTTGGTGAGCGCCGGGGAAAAAAAATTCCCGGTCAAAATCAAAACCTTTATATATCGCCTGCATCATATCTGTCGTAATATATATTAATAAAGCGCCAGTTGGGGTGGTTGCGTGAAACAAAAGGAAATCTTCAGCGTCTTTTTCAGGGAGAAGCCATCTATGATGCTTGTCGAGCTGAAGAATGCCAAGTCAGAAGTTTACGCATCATCGCTTGCAAAACAAATTGACTGCACGTATTCACACGTTGTGAAAATTCTACAGCAGATGGAGCGCGAAGGGCTTGTTAACTTTGACAAGCAGGGAAGATTGAAGCTTTTGACCCTCACAAAGAAGGGCACAGATGTTGCCTCGCGAATAGATGATGTGAGGGGATTGTTGTGATTGTGCCTGTTCTTACAGGAGGGATTCTCGCATTATTGATTGTTTTTGGAATCTGGGAAGCAGTCTGGAAGGCAATTGCAATGTGGAAGTCAGCCAGGAATAACCAATTGGCTTGGTTTGTGTGCATTCTCATCTTTAACACAGTCGGAATCCTGCCGATAGTGTATATTCTCTGGTTCCAGAAGAAGCGACGTTAAATAACCGATTCTAACAACGAGGTCTTACAGACCTAGAGACACAACGATTCCTGGAAGAATTTCTTTTTATGGTTGGTATCTGCGACCGTAGGGAGCCCTAATTTGTAGTCGTTGAATAATAAAAACAAAAGAAAAAGACTGACGAAATTTTACTCTGTGTACATCTTGAGCTTTTCGGGCTGGTATTTCCAGTCGACTGCTATGCGCCCGATGCGCTTGTAGTACTTGATTATTCTCCTGATTTTTGATTCGGTCAGGTTCAATCCGCGGTGCGCAGCCTCGTCTTTCTTGTTTTGCTCGCGGTGCTTTCTAATCGCGATTGATTTCCTCATTAATGCCACGAGGTCATCAGGAAGCTCGGGCGTGAGCTTTTTCTCAGCTATGATTGCAGAGACTGATTTATCCGTAATTGACTTGACATCAGGAACTCCGTAAGTGTCCCTGAGGACCAATCCGATTTGCGAGCCTGTCTTGCCCTCTTTTGCGAGCTTGACAACAAGCATCTCAATCTCCTTTGGCTTGTACCTCAGCCAGGTCGGCTTTGCCGGCTTCAAAGGCTTGTGAGGCCCTGACTTTCCCTTCTTCCTTGAGTGCATTTTTGCCATAAGCTATTCTCCATTCGAGGACTGAGAACTTATTTTTCTCCAGCATGCGCGAGCTGTTAACCAGCGCATCTCTCGAATATTGTTAAGACCAGAAGGGGTGTTTATAAAGTTTGCGCTAGCAAACCTCGTCGGCATCAGCCGACCGCTGGTTTTGCCTTAGTTAGGCTCGTCCCTGCAGTAGCCGCCGAAGACTGTCATTGACTCGACATAGATGTTGACTGTGCCGTTTGCGATTTTGTTTGACTCGTTAATGCGGACCCTGCGTATGCTGTCAGTGTTCACCTTGAGGTCAAATACAGGGCCTTCAAGGACATTCTGCAGAAGCACGTCAAAGTCTCCTGCGGTGGTAATCATCTCTGTCGGAACGCCTTCGTGTGCAACGCGGCACTTCTTTGTTCCGTAGCTCAGGCAGACAGAAGCTGAATATGTGACAGCAGCGCAGCGTTCTTCGCCGTATCTGCAGTCGCTGTGGATGCAGCAGCTCTTCGCGGGAATGCACTTGCCCTGCTCCTGGCAGAACTTTGTGTTGTCAGCGCAGATGCATTGCTTGCTGCCAAGGTCCCACTGCTCATTAAATCCGCAAAGGGGCCTTTCAACGCAGAGGCCATTTTCGCAAACTCTTCCAGAGCCCTGGCACTGGCTGTTATCGCAGCAGAGGCGCTCTCCTATGCACTTGCCGCCGCACTTCTTGAATCCGCCAGAGCACATGCAGACTCCTGCGTCGCAATAGGCGTTCTCGCCGCAGTTTACATTGGTGCACGCGTCAGCAACAGGCGGCGGAGTGTTGTTCAATGGCTGTGCGTGAATTGTGGTCTGCGAGCATGCTGACAGGCTCACAAGAAGAACAAACAATGCGCCGATTAACCACCGCCCCATCATAAAACCAATACGAGAAGGGTATTTTTAAAGCTTCGGAAAAGACTTATAAGCGCACGAATTTTTGAACAGATTATGTTCGAACCGGATAGTGTCAAGCTTGTTGATTCATTGGAAAAACATGTTGCAGAATATTTTGAAAAAATAGACCGAAACTTGTTTATCGCCCAGCTGAACGCAACTGATTTTGTGTCCAACGGGTTTTATTTTTCGCTTAAAGAAAGTGAAGTTGAAAGCTCTGAACAAACAGTCAGGATGCACAAAAACGCCCATCAGTCATTGAGGCTTAAATATGCAATTTTTAACAAGGTTATAAGCGAGTACACAATGTCAAAAGCAGGGGCGTGGCTTGCTTCGCTTCCGTCAAAAATGGGATTCAATATTGTTCCCCCTGAACTCTGCTCAGTAGCCTCAACGCCAGGAATCAGGGAGATTCTCCGCATGAGTGAATCGCCATTTTCAGTGCTCGGGGAATGCGCACTTCATTATTACGGCGGTTCTGATAAAATTCTTTACGTGTCAAAACGTCCGGTGCTCATTGTGCCAGGAGCAGAATGCCATGATACAATCACAAAATGGGAGTCAGACAACGCAAAGTACTACAAAGAACCAGGAAACCCATTCTCCAAAGGACTGAAGCAAATAGAATTCTGCCAGTTTCCTAACACCGTATGTGCCGCTTCTGAAGAGAAATAAAAAATAGCCCCGGGCGGATTAAAACCCGACTTCTTTTGCAATGGACTGCACTGCTTTTATCGCAATGTCCAGGAATTCATCAAGGCTCAAACCCAGTTTCTCACATTCCATTATTATCTCCCTGTTGATTCCTGCGGCGAACTTTTTGTCTTTCATCTTCTTTTTCAGGCCGCTGACTTCCATCCCTTCAAGGCTTTTTCTCATCAATGCGTAAGCGTGTATAAGCCCTGTGACAGTCTCTGCGCAGGCAAGGGCATGCTCAACTTTTTCCGCCCTTTTCATGTCCTTCAAGCCGGCGCAGTCAAAGCCATAGCCGTGCGACAGGATAATTTTAATGAATTTGTCATCAAAACCTGCATTTTTCAGGATTTCCGGAGCTTTTGTCAAATGCTCTTTTGAATTGCCCTTGGTTATGCCCCAATCAACATCGTGCAATAACCCAAGCATCTTCCAATAGTCTTCAGGCTCGCCCAGCCTTTTGGCAAGAGCGCCCATAATTGCCTCGCTTTCAAGATAGTGGATAAAATCAGATTTATCTGGGTTATGCTGCTCTAAAAGCTTCAATGCCTCTTCCCTTGTTATTGGCAGGCTCATCTTTTACATTCCTAATTGTTTGAGCAAACCATAAACAACAAACGCAGGCCATACGAGCGCTTTCAAGACGCCCAGGACACCGTTCCAGAATCCTGTTGCAGTTGAGATGTAGTAAACTGCTGCGCCGATAAAGCCTATGCAATAAAGTCCGCCGCTGTTGCATGAACCTGCAAAGCTTCTCTTGCAAACCATTTTTTCTGTTTTTTTAGCTGCCATGTTTTTACCTCTTGAAAAAATATAGCCCCGGGCGGATTCGAACCGCCGTCCACAGGTCCAGAGCCTGTTATCCTTGGCCACTAGACGACGGGGCTGTATAGGTTAAAAGGTAAGTTGAGCCCTTTTAAATATTGCGATTAAATGAAGAAAGGAACAAGCTTAATCGCAGCCCACGCGACAAGCGCGCCGAGGATTAAGCCGCCGATGACATCGCTTGTGTAATGGCGCTTGAGCCTGATTCTTGTGTAAGCAACTCCGAGGACAGCAATTGCAAGCAGAATCCTTACTGTCTGCTGGGTGAAGACTGTTGCGAGGATGATTGCCAGTGTGAGAGACCTCGCGGTGTGCATGCTTGGGAAAGAAGATGCGTCAATCTTTGTGAAAAAGCCACGGTATCTCTGTTTGTCAGGGCGCTTCTTGAAAAAGACAACCCTTATCGCGGCTATTACAAGATAAAGCAATGCGAGGGCAATGATGAGTTCTGCTGCAACCTTTATGTTGCCGAGCAGGAAGAAAATGATTGCGACAAGAACATAAATCGCAAGCCCGCCGAGTCCTGCTGCATCCTGAGTTACTTCTTTGATTGTCATCTTTAGTCGCCCTTGAGTATTGTCTGCGTTTTTGTAGTGAAATTAAGCACGTGGTCGCTGTCAAGCACGCCCTTGACATTGATATACGGGATTAAGTCATCGCGGACGCGCTCAAAAACCTTATGCCCTTTTGGTGTCAGGGCAAGATTCTTGTTGTCATATGAGACAATCTTCAATGCCTCAAGGGCTTCGAGGTTCTTGTATAGGGCGCGCTCTTTCTTCTCGGTAATGTTTGCCTTTCTGGCGAGCTCAATGAACGCGACCTTGTTCATTGAAACAGCCATTGGCTTTCCTGCAAAGCGCTTTGAGCACTCTTCATAGCAAGTGCCGAGCGCGAACAGGATATATGCCTGCACCCTTGTTACCCGCATAGGGCAGAGTTAGCAGGACAGAGGTTATAAATATTACTCAAATCAAGAGTTATTCAGTTAAGTTTATATATTGTTTTTCACGAGTTTTCACACATGGCAGCAAAAGGGGTTTATTCAAAAATCTACAATGATTTTGCCAGAAAAATTGATTTTAACAGGGTGGTGAAGTTCTCAGCAGGCAAGAAAACCCCTTTTTTGGTGCTTGACCTCAAAAAAGTCGCTGCAAATTATGATGCTTTGAAGAACAATCTTCCTTTCGCGAACATATTTTACGCTGTCAAGGCAAACCCGCACCCTGAAATAATCAAACTGCTCGCAAAGAAAGGCGCCAATTTCGATATCGCCTCGATTTACGAGTTTAACGAGCTCCTGCACCTCGGAGTGAGCCCTGACAGGATAAGCTTTGGAAACACAATCAAGAAAAGCGAGGACATAGCGTATTTCTTCAAAAAAGGAGTTCGGCTTTATGCGACTGACTCAATAAGCGATTTGAAAAAAATCGCGAGGAACGCGCCTGGCTCAAAGGTTTTCTTCAGGCTCTGGGTTGAATGCGTGTGCTCTGACTGGCCTTTGTCAAAGAAGTTTGGCGCGCATCCTGACATTATATTCAACCTTGCAATTGAAGCAAAAAAGCTCGGGCTTGTCCCTTACGGCATTTCCTTCCACGTGGGCTCACAGCAGCGCGATGTGGAGCAGTGGGACGAGGCAATTGCGCAGTGCAAACACCTTTTTGAGGGGCTTGCAAAGAAGGGAATCCGCCTGCAAATGATAAACCTCGGAGGCGGTCTGCCGTCTGATTACCTAATTCCGACTCCAAGCCTCAGGGTCTATGCCTCAAGGATGAAATCATATTTATCCCACCACTTTGGCAAGAAAATGCCGAAAATCCTCATTGAGCCTGGCAGGTACATGGTTGGAAATGCCGGAGTTATTGTGGCTGAAATCGTCCTTATTTCCAAAAAATCAGAGTCAATGCCTTATGAATGGATGTACCTTGATGTGGGAGTGTTCACAGGGTTGGACGAGACCGCAGGCGAGGCAATCAAATACCCGATTCTTTGCGAGGCAAAATCAAAAACAACGCGCGAATTCGTGCTCGCAGGCCCGACCTGCGACAGCCATGACATAATGTACGAGAAGTTCCGCTACTCTTTCCCATCCTCAATAAAAGAGGGAAGCAGGCTTTATTTCGCAACAGCAGGCGCTTACACTTACCAGATAAGCTCAATAGGATTCAATGGCTTTCCGCCGCTGAAAGTTTATGTTATGAGGTGAAAAACATGAAAGCGTATGTTTTGTTTATTGTTTTACTGCTGATTGTTGCAGGATGCGCGAATCAGCCGGCAATTTGCCAGAAAAAAGGAACAAAGCTCGCAATGAAAACATCAGAAGCACTTCAGATTGCACAAGCCAGCCCCTGCACCGCTGAAGGCACAGTACAAGAAGGCAATATGTGCAATGACTTCACAGGCACAGTCTGGTTTGACATGAAAATGAACGTGCCAAAGGAAGGATGCAATCCTGCTTGTGTTGTGAACATTGAATCACGCGCTGCAGAGATTAACTGGAGATGCACAGGATTGATACAGCCGAAGAAGTAATCCTGTGATGAATTACTCAGGTTTTTCAAGCACAGCTGTAGCTCCTGGCTTGTCTTCCTCTATGAATGGCTTGACTTCAGATATGGTTCCGCCTATTATTTTGTCTTCATCACTGTAATGAAGCCTTTTCCACACCCTAAGGAAGCCGACTTGTTCATTATGGCGATAGTCCCAGTACTTGTTTGTGCTGTCCCTCTCCCCAAGATAAACGCTCTCTGTCCTGCTGCCTGTTGGTGTGACTGTTTCGAGGATGCAATAATACTTGAAGCCGTGGGTTGTGTAATGCTCTGGGACAAGAGAAGTATGGAGATGCCCCTTTGAATCAAAACTTGTGCGGGTTACCATTCTTGTGTGGCTGAAAGATTTGGCATATTCCTCATGAGCCTTGACATAAATGTAATACTGCGCGTCAATCTCTGTGTTGTAGTTTTTAAGGTGGTTAACTCCATTGTCTCCTGTGTTTATCAGGTCGATTACCTTTTTTTGGGCTGACAAAAGGTTCATGTAGTCCTTCTCTGAGAAAGTGCCGTCATCCCTTTTCGCCCTGTACCAAGTAATCCATTTATTCTGGCTGTCAGATTTCAGCGATTCATTAAGCGTCTTTGAGTTTGCGTAGTTGTTTTTCGCATTCTCAAATATTTCTTTTGCATAATTCCTTATTTTTTCAGTCTTTCCATCCCTTTGAATGTGAATCAAAAGGGGCTTGTACTTTGCAAGGTTGGCGCCCATGCTGTTTTTTAGTGATGGCTCTCCCAGTTCTGCAAGCTGTTTTTCCAAATCAGGAGTCAGTATTGGAATCATTGCGTATTGCTGTTCTGAAAGAAGCAGGTGTTTTTCTTTTTTCTCAACCATTTCCTGCTTAAGAGGGGAAGCCAGCCTTGCCATTATGTATCCTTCCTGGCTTATTGCGTGGTCCCTGTCAGTCCTCTTGCTTTCGCATCTTGCCTTCAACTGCACTGCTTTTTGCTTTGTTTCAGGCAGTGCGCTCAGGTTTTGCAGGTTTGCCCTTACTGTGTCATAGCCTTCGCTTTTGAAAATGGCCTGATTTTGCGCCAATATTCCTTCAAGCTTTGAGCATTCGCCCTGCAGTGACTCAATTTCGCCTGCATACCTTGCCTTTTCCTCTTCAATGAGAATGAAATCATTGTTTGCAACTGTGCGCTTTGCAGTCACTATTGCCGTGCGCAGGTCTTTTATTCCATTATCTGTTTCGTGGATAGCAGAGTCTGCCCCGTACTTCTTGTACGTATTATGAAGAACAGGAAACATCATGCCTGCAAGAGGCGCCAGAAGGCATGCAGCTATGCCTGCAAGCTTCAAATTCTTCCTTCCTTTTAGTGCATCACTCATAGAAATAATACCTAAATAGTACTTATAAAGGTGATGCCCGCAGCTTAATGATGCTCTTCAGCTTCTGCTTTTTCAGCGTCAGCCTTTGTCTTGTGGATTGTCTTGTCAGGATGGTTTGGAGGCGAATAAACAGTGTAGAGTTTGAGCTTATTTGTCTTTGAGGCATTTATGACATTGTGATAAGTGCCTGCAGGGACAATTACAGCGTCTCCGTCCTTTGCAGTGTGCTTTTCAGTGTTGTTGAAAACAAACAATGCTTCGCCTTCTTCTATCCTGAAGAACTGGTCAACATTATTGTGCACTTCATTGCCGATTTCTTCAGCCGGTTGGAGGCACATAACAACTAACTGCGCGTGCTTGCCTGTGAACAATACCTGCCTGAAGAAATTGTTTGCCAAAGTCTGTTTTTCGATTGGTCCTACATAGCCTGTCATTTTTTCACCTCGTTCTAAACTGCTCCTGATAAGCATAATATGACCACGCCAATCACTATCAGCGCGATTATTCCGAGTTTGGGCAGAATTGCGTGGTCTTTTGTGAGCTTGCCGGTTAATTCTTCAGTCATTCTTTCAAGGAACAGCACCACTAATGGCTGTGTTGCGCCTATTGATGCAACTATTGTTGCAGGCAGCCCTGCCATTGCAAAATAAAGCGTTCCTGTGCCCAGAAGCGTGAAGAATTCACTGGCAACAGCCCAGTGAATGTTCTTTATTTCGCTTCTGAATCCTGTTCTTATTTTCTTATTAAGCAAAAACAACAAAAGCATTGTGCCTAATGCAAGGCTGTTAATGGCAATTCCATGCATTATGGGAATTTCCCCTGTGGCAACCTTCACGAAAAACTCTGTGAGGGCAATGACGAGAATGAGCTGGAGTATCAGCCAGCCTGTATTGGCGAGCTTGAATTTTATAAAACGAAGCGAGAGAAGAATCACGCCAACAACGACTATTACCATTCCGATATAGCCCTGCAGTGGAATGACTTCTTTAAGGAAGATGAAAGAAAGCAGGGCAAGCAGGATGGGATATGCGTATGCAAGCCCTATGACATGTGATGCATCCTCTTTTTTCATGGCAAAAACATAGAAATAACACTGGCAGCCGAAGAGGATTCCGGCTATCGCAGGAAACAAAAGGTCTATTGGCCTGATATTGGACCAGTCAAGGAATACTGCAATAATGATGCCTGTCGCCAGGTGCACAATGCCATATGCAGGAATGAAGCCTGCGGTATTCCTGACTCTCTTGGACAGGGCATACTTATCAATCATGTTCATAATTCCCCAGAACAGCGGGGAAACAATTGCAAATATAAGCGGCCAAATCATTTTTTCCTCTTTTCCCACCACATTTTCTTAATTCCTTCCACTAAGCGATACTCAACAAATCTGAAACCAACATTTTCAAGCACTTTTGCAACTGCTTTGTTTTCAGCTTTTGTCTGTGCATAGATAACCCTGAATTTTCTTTTGTTAAAACCATAATCAACCAGCAATGCCAAAGCTTTTATGGCCAATCCCCTGCCCCTAAAATCAGGGTGAACCCATAAATGAACCCTTCCCTCGTCTGTGTCGAGCTTATAGCCCTGGCAATCGAGTTTTACATTGCCTGCATATTTTCCATCAACTTCAATAGTGAAAACTTCAGTAATCTTTGTTTTTGATTTCTTAATGTGTTCTTTTACTTCTTCTTTTGCTTCAGAAAACGAATGCGGAACACTCATGAACCCCTTAATGGTTTCTTCATCCTGCATTGTTTCCCAATATGCTTGAGCATCTGACATTTTGATGGGTCTAAGAATAAATCCATCTCCTTTGATTTTCATAATCTCGTTTGCCTCATTTTTTGATAAAAATATAGCCCCGGGCGGATTCGAACCGCGCCAATCCGTGGCTGGGTTCAAATCCGCTGAGCTGATTAAATAGCCCCGGGCGGATTCGAACCGCCGTCTACAGGTCCAAAGCCTGCCATGCTTGACCACTACACCACGGGGCTGTATGTTATTCCTGACAGAAGGCGCGTATAAAAAGGTTATCTACTTATTTGATATATTCAACGTTTGGCAGGTCCTTGAACTGCTGGTCGCCTGTAAGAAATTTGATGTTGTGCTTCAGTGAATATGCATAACCAACTGCATCTGCATTTGAAATGTCGCGCTTCTTGTGATTTTTCCTGAATATCATTGCGTCCTTTATTACATCATCAGTGATTTCAACAACGTGCACAATGGAGTTGCGCAGTATGTCTGCAAATGCCTCTCCGTGCTCGTTCAATGCCCACCACGTCAGCTCAATCTTGTTCAATACAGTCGTGATTAGCGGGAATTCGCCGTATTTCAAATAAGCAGGATTCCTCTTGAGAAGCTCAATAATTGCGTAAGTGTCAAAAAAATAATTTACCATCCTTTCCTCAATTCATCCTTGATTTTCTGCGTAGAATCTTTTGTAGTGATTGGTCCGAGGCTCCAGATGTCCCTTGCGCGCGGAATCTTCTGTATACTTATTCGTATGCGCTCCTCCGGAGTTATGTGCTCCTTTTCCACAATATCCTTCGGCAGGACTACCCCTATTGAGCCGCCCCACTTCTTTGCAATACATTCGATTTCTGTCATATTAGATACCAGTTAGATTAAGTTATATATAAATCTAACGGAAATTACTCAGAAACTCCTCTTCCATGAAGTGAAGCTTGGCTGGGACAATAAGGCAGTGCACTGGCTTGCCAAAGTCTGTGTTCTGAAGGTCTTTGGCTGCTCCTGCCTTGATTAGCTGGTCTTTTGCTCCAATTCTTGCACAGCCGATGCACAAAGTGTCCCTTGTGAAGACCTTTTTGTTCAGCTTCATTTCGATTTTCAAGAGGTAATCAATAGCGTCGTTTATTGTCATGAACTTGCTTTCCTCTGGCTTTAAGTCAAGGAGGAGCAGAGTGTGAGCTCCAATTTTCTGGTTTTCTTCAATCGCGAGATAAGGAGTTTCAGGAGCATAGTCTTTGCTCGGGAAAGGAATGCTTGTTGTCTTGCCAAACTTGTAAACCTGCAAGCCAGTTGCTCCGATTGCTGAAATGATACTCGCGTTATGGATGACTTTTACTATGATGCCTGCTTTTTTTGCGCGCTCCATCAGGTCAATGTGAGTGGTTGCAACAAGAGGGTCTCCGATAACGAGCAAGGCACAGTCAGCGTCTTTGGCTGCCTGCAGGATTGTTGCTTCTGCTTTCTTTTCAACAACCTCGCGGTTCGCAAGCTCTATTGTCTTGCCGATTGTTTTTTCAAGCTCTTTCAAATCGCAGTTCAGCACAGAAGTGTAGCTTTCCAGGTAGATTTTGTCTGCCTGTTTGAGCAGTTCAAGCCCTTTCAAAGTGATGTCATCTGCATCACCAAGACCTATTCCGATAAGGAACAATGCCATGAGAATAACTTAGAGAAGGGCGTTTAAAAAGGTATTCAAAACTTCTATTGAGCTTTAGCAGCTATTGTGCAGACGCCCTGCTGGCATACAAGTGTTCCAAAGCAGGAGGGGTCTTTTGAAATCATTGCAGCACAAAACATGCTTTCGTACTTGTATGAGTTATACTTCATATACTGGTCATAATATTGCCGATTAATCGCAGTATTTTTTCCACTGGCGCTGCAACCGCAACTGCCTTCTTGGACAGCAATACATTCAGAATCTGATACGCACGCTCTTGCAGCTTCCAAATTCATCGTGGTGGGTTTTGGCATAATCCAAATCAGCCAAAGCATCAGTATTATTGAAATGCCATAACTGAAATAACGGAATTTCTTGAGTGTGTATTCTGCATAAGTCAGCGTCGCAATAACTATGCAACCAATCGCTAACAGTATCAGGCTTGCCCAATCCCAACCCTGAACAAGCATTACAACTGAACAAGTGACCGGCAGAAGAAAAACACTTTTTGGCTTGAAATAACTCATGGCAATAATATGAATTAATGAGAGCACTGCGATTTCAACATAAATCCACGTGAAGGTCGCACCAGCGAAGAATAACCCATAAAGCACCAAAAAAGTTCTTAATGCGTTGAATACTCCGTAGAAAATGCTGTTATCGAGGACTTTCTTTATTAGCATTTTCACATCTTCTCGTGGGGGAGGTATTTCTTTTCTATTGTGCCGAACCAGAGGATAAGCATGATAATTATTGCAGTTGCTGTCGCGAATGCATATGCGCCGATGCCGACCATCAGGCCGATTGCGCCGGCAACCCAGACGCTTGCCGCGGTTGTGAGGCCGTGTATTGTGTCCTTTGCCTGGAAGATGACTCCTCCGCCGATAAAGCCCAAGCCCACAACAATCTGTGCTGCGATGCGCGTGATGTCAGCATCAGGCGCCACGAAAGATATTGAGGCAAGCGTGTAAAGCGTTGAGCCGACAGTCACAAGTGCGATTGTCCTGAGACCTGCAGGAGCGCGGTGAAGCTCCCTTTCAAATCCGATAAGGGCACCAAGTGCAAGGCTTACTATCAGCCTAACCAAACCGACATCAAGCGGGATTGCCATTTTTTTAACCTTGGGTTATCTTAGGAAAATAAGAACCCTCCCTTCGCGGGAGGGCCGGGTTTTTGCCTTCATATACGATGGGGGTGGTATGAATGAAGGCAAAGAATGTACACCCAAAGACCAAAGGGGTGTAAGCATTAGTTGATGAGCTCGATTCCAAGCTCATCTTCTATCTGTGCCTTCTTTGTCTCCCTGACTTCGCGCCTTCCGACAATCCATGGCGAAGTGACTCCTGTGATGATTGTCATCACAACAATCTTGCCCTTCATGTCGTCAGTCACTCTTGCGCCCCAGATGACGTTTGCATCCTCATCAAGCTCGGCAGTTACAAGCTCGCCGACGCGGTTGATTTCGTCCAGGGTCATGTCAGGTCCGCCGATTACGTGGATAAGCGCTCCGGTGGCACCTGCATAGTTGATGTCAAGCAGGGGGTTTTCTAAGGCACCTTTTACTGCCTCGTCAACGCGGTTTGTCGTGTCAGAGCTTCCCACTCCGATTGCCGCGACTCCGCCGTTTGTCATTATTGCCTTGACGTCTGCGAAGTCAAGGTTGACAAGGCTTGGAACCGCAATTGTTTCGACAATGCCCTTTATCATCGTCGCCACAAGCTCGTTTGCGACAGCGAAAGCCTGCTGTATCGGCAGGTTGCCCGCTATCTGGACGAGGCGGTTGTTGTCTATCACTATGACTGTGTCAGAGTGCTTGCGCAATTGCTCAAGGCCGAATTCAGCCTTCTCAATGCGCGCGCGCTCAATGTTGAAAGGCATCGTGACTGTTCCGATGACAATCGCGCCAGAATCCTTTGCAATGTTTGCGATGATAGGAGCCGAGCCGGTTCCTGTTCCGCCGCCCATTCCTGCGCAGACAAAGACCATGTCTGCCTGGTGCAAAGCTGATTTCAGTTCAGCAAGGCTTTCCTGCGCTGCCTCTGCTCCCTTCTGCGGGAAGCCTCCGCATCCAAGTCCTCGCGTCACGTCGCGTCCGATTATGAATTTCTTGTCTGCCTCAGAAACCTGCAGGTGCTGCTTGTCGGTGTTAACCGCAATGATTTCAGCGCCCTTGATTCCGCGCTTGTAGAGCCAGGTCACCATATTATTGCCTGCTCCGCCAGCGCCAATGACCTTGATATTTGCCTGGCCCACTCTCAGGTCGTCGTTCTGCATCTGGCTGTTTTCAGCCGCCTTCTGTACAATTAGTTCCATTTTGTCATCCCCCCTTTTAGGTTGGTCTTTTATTATGTACTGAGACATACATATTCCATCGCACTCATCCCACATTCGAAATGCTTATATGGAAGTGATGCCTCTCTCCTTTCCAGAAGTCGAGTGATAAGTTTCCGCCAAGATCCTTATCGCAACGCAAAAACAGACTTCAACGTAAGAACGCCAAGTTCACGTTAAAATAACACACACGATTTCAAACCCGGGTTCGCCAAAACTCGTGTTTAAATCAATTATTTTCTTATGTGTGATTAAACGATATATAAATACTTCTGCACTGCAATATAAATATCTGAGTATATAAATGAGCAGTATATTATATGCGGTGTTTCTGGGAATAAGATGGGAATGAGAGTAATAATAACGGGGACGTACCGTCCCAGAGACATAACGATTGTTCAAGGTAGTCTCTTACTGTTGCTCATCGAATGCTTTGAACAAATATGAGTTTACATAGCATAAGAAGGCGAGCTACGTTGAACAAACGCTATATTAATAAACGCGTTAATTTTGTATTACGCTATGCGTAAAAAAGATCAGGTGCATAAATATTATTTTGACCGGCCGGAGCTTTTTGAAGAAATTCATAAAGGGAGATTTGAGAAAGAACCTAAATTCTTAATGAGGATTTTCAGGAAATACGGGAAGGTGAGCCATATCTTAGATGTTGGTTGTGGTACCGGCAGTCACTTGGCTAAATTGCGCGCACAAGGGTTAACCGGGATAGGCATTGACTTGAACGAGCACATGATTGAATTCGCCAGAAAGCAGTATCCTACGATACGATTTGAACGGAAAGATATGCGGAAACTCAAGTACCGCGCGCAGTTTGATGCAGTTATGTGTCTTTGCTCAACTTTTGCGTATAATACGACAAATGAAGACGTGGTCGCATCACTCGTAGGGTTCAACAAAGCACTCAAAAAAGGAGGCTTGCTCATTCTGGATTTGTTTAACGCAATAAGTCTTATTCAACGAAAGCAGTTTAGAACTAAAATTGAAGAGACCTACGAGAAATTTGCCCTGGGCTGTGAAATAACCCCTAAAATTGACGAAGACAATCAATCACTCATTGAAACAAGAAGCATTTATCACACCAAGGATAACAAATTGGTAAAGTCAGACGTTACCGAATACCGTTTATTCTTCCCACAAGAAATGCGTTATTTTCTTGAAACGAATGGTTTCAAACTCTTACGGGTCTATGGAGATTATGATCTTAAGCGTAATACATTGAAAAAATCAAATGATAAGATCCGATTATTAGTAATAGCAAAGAAGAAGTAAATCATTAAATCGTCCCAATACGCCTGCCTTTTGCAACCGTCCTAAAAGGAGGGTTTTTCTGATTATTTTTCTCCGAGCTCGCACGACTGAACGGAGTTCGTCGTGCATGAGCGAGGAGTGTCTTGTTGCCCGCAGGCACGTATTTGGAGTTAGTGCTGCTTAATGAAGAACTTTATTTGCTCCATTTCTCCAAGAATCTTCCAATCGCTTCCTGGGCGTATGCTGTTGTCTTTGCGACGTGGCTTGAGTAGTAGCCGACAAATGCAGCAAAGTCCTTTATCCTGCTGCCCCACCGCTCGACAAATGTCACATTGTCTATTGCGAACTTGGGTGTCCTTGCAGGCTCCTCATCAGGATAGCCGATTGTGATTATCGCGACAGGCTTTGCATTGTCAGGCATCTGCAAAGCCCTCCTGACCATACCCTCCTCAAACGCGCCCACCCAGCACGAGCCAAGCCCCTGGTCGTGGGCAGAGAGGAGCATGCTCATTGTTGCAGCCGCGCAGTTTTGCAGGGTGTAAAGCTCCATGCCGCGCTTGCCATACATGCGCTCGTCTTTTTCAGGAGTGCTTACAACCACAATGTGCACAGGGGCTTTTTCCATCCAGTACTGCTTCATCGATGCCTCTGCCAGCTGCTTTCTCATCACTTCCTCTGTGACAAGGACAAACCGCCAGTCCTGCAAATTTCCCGCGCTTGGAGCAACCCTGCCTGCATTGAGTATGTTTCCTAATTTCTCAAACTCGACAGGGATGTCAAGATAAAGCCTGCAGCTCCTGCGCGATTCAATGCATTCCTGTGTTTCCATATTCTCCTCTTTTCTAAGAAGATTTTAAAAGGAATGCCTATATAATGTTTTCTATGAAGTACAGCGCTCTTGTGGGGGTGTACAGCCTGCTGGAAAAAACAACCAAAAGGCTGGAAAAAACATCAATTCTGTCAGGCTTTATCTCAAAGATACCTGCGGGCGAGCTCGGGCACGTAATGCTCCTGCTGCAGGGAAGGGTGTTTCCGCAGTGGGATTCGCGCGAACTCGGCATGTCAACACAGCTTTTGCTCAAGGCGATTGCTTTGGCAACAGGGAGTGCGCAGGACAAAGTTGAGGAGAGCTGGAACAAGACAGGTGATTTGGGCCAGACAGCAGAGGCGCTCATAGGAAAAAAGACACAGGCAACGCTTTTCTCACAGGAACTGACAACGAAAAAGGTCTTTGACAACATCATAAAGCTCGCAGGCCAGGAAGGGCACGGCACAGTTGACAAGAAGCTCGCATTGTTTGCAGAATTACTGACAAGCGCAACGCCAGAGGAAGCAAAATACCTTGTGCGCACAGTGCTTGCAGAGCTGCGCATCGGGCTTGGCGAGGGCACTCTCAGGGACGCGATTGTCTGGTCTTCTTTCGGAGAAAAGCTTGGGATAAAATATGATGCTGAGAAGAATGATTTGGTTTTACCCGACGACAACCGCGAGCCGTATGCAAAGACAGTGGGCGCAGTGCAGGAGGCGATTGACATTGCAAATGACTTTGCCCTGGTTGCCGCTGCTGTCAGGAAAGGCGGGCTTGAGGAATTAAAAGACATTTCTTTGGAGCCAGGAAGGCCAGTCAAGGTGATGATGTACCAGAAGGCAAAGGACATCCCTGACGCATTTGAAACAGTTGGAAAGCCAGCTGCAGCAGAGTACAAATACGACGGATTCCTGATGCAGATACACAAGCACAAGGGAAAAATAACGCTGTTTACACGCCGTTTGGAGAATGTCACGACGCAATTCCCTGATGTTGTTGAACGAATTGAGAAGAATATTAGCGGAGAGAGCTACATAATTGAAGGGGAAGCAGTTGGCATTGATTTGAAAACAGGAAAATACCTGCCATTCCAGGGAATTTCACAAAGGATAAAGCGCAAATATGAGATAGAGGAATTAGCCAAGCAGTTCCCTGTTGAAGTCAATATCTTTGATGTTTTGTATTACGAAGGCAAAAACTATCTGAAAGAGCCTTTTGCAGAAAGAAGAAAGCTCGTCGAGAAAATCGTGAATGTTGTTCCGAACAAAATACACCCTGCAATACAACAGCTTGTCTCAACACCAGAAGAGGCAGACCAGTTCTACCAGAAGTCCCTTGCGGCAGGCAATGAGGGAATGATGATGAAAAACCTCGCAGGAATTTACAAGCCAGGGCTTAGAGTTGGCTACGGAATGAAAATAAAGCCAGTAATGGAGCCCCTTGACGTAGTTATCGTCGGAGCAGAGAAAGGCGAAGGAAAGCGCTCAGAATGGTTTGCCAGCTTTGTAATTGCTGTGCGCGACACTGATACAGGAGACTATGTCGAGATTGGCCGCGTTGGAACCGGAATAAAGGAAAAAGAGGAAGAAGGAGTTTCATTCAAACAGCTTTCTGACTTACTCGTTCCCTTGATTACGCATGATTTGGGCAAGGAAATCAAGGTCAAGCCGTTCATAGTCATCGAGGTTAATTACGAGGAAATACAGGCGTCTCCAAGTTATAGTTCTGGATATGCCTTGCGTTTTCCGAGGTTTGTGAAATTAAGGGAAGACCGGAGCCCAGAGGAAATCAGCACAGTTGAAGACGTGAGAAAGCTGTATGACGAGCAGAGAGGAAGGAATAATTGAATGTGCTCGCCTTTTGCAGTTTGGACCTGTTTACTTCTTTGCAAACCTGTTTATGGGTTCAGCATAACGAGATTCGGAAGAAGAAATTTCTTTTCCTCCAACTGCAACCCTGAATGCAGGTTCAAGAGCATTCCAAAAATATTGCATAGCCTCTTCCAGGCTTCCCCTTATAGGAACAAGAAGCGGTTCGCCCTTGAATGATGGAAGTTCTTTGCTTCCAGGCATATATGTCGTGAGCATATAACCAAAACCAGGCTCTACTGCTCTCTTAAATTCGTCGCGTATTGTAAGAAATGCCTGCTTGTGGTGTTTTTGCGCTTCTGTGCTGCCTTGTTTGATTCTTGCATCTGTTTCAATCCAATCTGCTTTTGCAAAAGGGTCTGCTTTCAATAGGGATAAACATACGACATAAGGCATGCTTGAATCCTGGGCCCCTGTTATTCTTGGGGTGAAATTTGGAGCATCTGGTTCGCAGCACCTTCTACACAGAGCATCAAAAAATGACAAATACTCCTTATTCATTCCGGCACAAGCGGTATCTGTTTGGTCTCCATTTGAAACAATATGCGCATTTCCACAGGCGCGCATCACATTGTAGATTATCAAGCTCGCATCTTGAACCTTAGACGGGTCTGCTGGTTCTGTTTTTAATATTCCATTTTCAACAACATAGACTCTATTTTGGCTGTTCTCACTTCTTCCCATAATCCAGGAAATTTGCACTTGTTTTCCAGATTTGTCCAGGCCAACAACAATTCCCCTGCAGGGATTGTCTTTCAAATGCTCTCTTACATTTGTTTCTGCAATTTCAGTTAGTGTTGCCATTTTAATCCCCCACATTCTAGGTGATTCTCTCACCACCTTGCTAAACGCAGGCATCTTATGCTTATAAAACTTAGGGACTGTCGCCGGTTTTAGTTCTTCATTTATAAGAAAAAATACGCTCCTGCGGACAGCGGCTGATTTGCGAATCAGCGAGCCCGCAGGATCTGACGCTCCTGCGGAGATTTGAACTCCGGTCGACGGGACCGCAACCCGCCAGTCTATCCAAGCTAGCCTACAGGAGCATAATACTATTTTACTAATGCGGGTTTAAATAGCTTCTGTTCAGTATTGATGCATAGTACCTATAATAATGTTGCTACTAATTAGTAGTTAAATACCGAAAGCTTTATATACTCATTTTACGTTTATCGTCGGTATGGGGGACAAGACTAGTTATACCAAAAGGGTTGGAGTTACTCAGAAGTACAGTGAGCTCTCGAATCTCAGGAAGCTTTCTACCATTACTCCTGACCGTTTTTACAGGCTCGCCAGAAAATGGACTTCTGAAACAATAGAAGCGCTTGTTAATTCATTTCCGCCTTATGTTGCCCGTGACAAGCAGTCTTTATACGATGCTCTTAGCAATGCTTACGCAGTCCTAAAGAACCCGCTGTGCGAAACAGATGATTCCTTGAGATTAAGCGCAATACAGAACGCCCAGTCAACACTTGCCCTTGTCGTGCAGAACATCCTTAACAACCGCGCAAGCGACAAGGCAGAAAAAAGCCTTGTTGAAGCATCTGTCACAGCATTAAAGCGCGTGCAAACATTAGACCTGAAGGCCAAGGAATATTTCGCGCTTGCCATAACTGATGACCTTACAGACTGCCGCAACGGACGTTATTTCAGGGAAAAATACGCCAGTGAAATCCTGCAGGCAGAGAGATATGGAAGGCCGCTTTCAATCATTGTCATTGACGCTGACCACTTCAAGAAAATAAATGACGCCCCTGCGCTGGGGCACGAGGCAGGGGACTATGTGCTCAGGGAGCTTGCGCAGACTGCAAGCAAAATCATGCTGCGCCCTGAAGCAGACACTTTTGCAAAATACGGAGGCGAGGAATTTGCCTTCCTTTTGCCTGAAACAGAAGAGCACGGTGCAGAGATTCTTGCTGAAAGAGTAAGGCGCGCAATTGAAACCCATTCATTTGTTTACGAAGAAAAAACTATTCCTGTCACAATCAGCGCAGGTGTCGCCCAGTATAACCCCCATGACAAGGTTAAGCTCTTTCCCCTTGCCGACAGGTGCATGTACGCGGCAAAGGAATCAGGAAGAAATAAGGTTGTCAGCGTTTCAGGGCTCAGGAACATAACACGCCAGATGATGCCTGCCGTAGGAAAAGAGGCAATCAAGAAAATGTTTGGGCTTACAGACTCCTGGCTTGAATATTTCACAGAAGACCCGCCTTCCGCACCTTTAAATACAACCGTAATTTACAGAAAGGAGAAAGAAAAATGACAGAGCTTCCAGACCCAAGGTTTGACCAGGCAACAAAATACCTGAAAGGGGAATATTTCAGGGACCAGACGCTTGACGAATACATCTCAAAGGCAAGACACGCAAAAATGCCATTAGGGGTTGTCCTTCTGGAGATTCCAAAATCATACCTTGCAGGGGATAGCCGCGAAAAAACACTGGCAGAACTCAAGGATTTAATTGACAATTTGCAGATTCAGAAAGATGGAAAAAGGATTGCTTTTGACGTCAAGGCAAGGGAAGACAGAAAGTATTTCATGGTCATAAGAGTTGCAGGGCTTGACGACTGCAAAGCGGTTGATGAAGTCCTCAGGCACCAGCTCCAGGAGGCAGGATATGCCAATGCAAGAGTCACAGCGCAAAGCTTTGACCCTGCAAATTCAAACATTAAAAAGGAAGACATTCTCACAAGCCTTGAACAGGCGCTGAAATAAATTCATTCCTTCTCATACTGCGAGAATTTGCTGTTTTCCGGCTCTGGGAGGTCAAAGCCCTCTGGGACGTTTTCTCCGACCTGTTTTTTTATGCTCGCGGCTATTTTTTTGCCAAGAATCTGCTCAAGCCTGCCAAGCTCTGCCTTTCTAACGTCGCCCAAGTCCTTTATTCCTGCGCGGAAAAGCGTCCTTGCGCGCATTCTTCCAATGCCTTCAAGCCGGAGCAGTGCAAGAAGCTCCTCGCGGACTCCGTATCTCAGGCGGAATCGCATTTTCTGGATTTCCTTAAGCAGTTCCATGTGCTGCCTTATCCGCGCGATTTCGCCAAGAGCGTACAAAAGCCAGTCTCCTGTTGTGAGCTTTGCCCGAGTTTCACCAGGGCGGATGTCATAATGCTCATAAAGGAATTCCTCGTCTTTTTCATCCATCCACTCCTGCAGCATCAGCCCTGTCTTCAAGCCGTGCAAATACTCCTCAAAATCAGGCTCAAACATTGACGGCTCTGCCATAAGAAAAGAAGAGGAATACAGTGCGAGCTTTTCCTGCATTTCGTCATATTCCTTTGCCCTGACCCTCAGATGGGGGCGCATTTCAAGAGTGCAGCTGATAAGATGCAGCCACGCAATAGGAATTGGCTTGGTGTTAGCTGCCTTGTCAACGCCAATGGCAAACTGATGGGCTGTCAAAGGGTCAATGTAAAGCTCTGCAATGCGCTTTCCAAGGACTGTTGCCCTGTAAGTATTATCGATTTGCTGAAGGAATTCCCAGTCTTCCAGCATCAAAAGCATTTTCTCAATGATTTTGTTGAGATTTTTCATGTCCTTGAACTGGTGAGCCCAGAAAGTCCTGCTGAAAAACTCCAAAACCTGGTCTTTGGACTGCACAACTTTTGCAGCGATAAGCGAAAGCACATAAGTCCTCAGCACAGGCTCAACTGCGAGCTTGGAATAAATGTCCTCTGGCATTCCACGCACATATTGCTCAAACAGTGCGTCTTTCTCTCCCTCGCTTGACGCGACCACAATTGCCTCACCATATGGGTCAAAGCTCGGCCTTCCAGCCCTGCCAGCCATCTGGTGGAATTCAAGCACAGGAATGTTAACCATTCCGTGGCCTGAGAAGCGCTTTACGTCTCTTATTATTGTCCTGAAAGCAGGAAGGTCAACTCCTGCAGCCAAAGTCGGGGTGCAGCAGATGATTTTTATTGTGCCATTGCGGAAATGCTCCTCAATAAGCTCTTTTTGCTTTGAATGAAGCCCTGCGTGGTGAAATGCAATGGCTTTTTTCACGCATTTTGCAAGCCGCTCACACTGCTGGGTTGGCTTTTGAAGGACTTTTAGGATTTTTTCAGAGAGTTCGATTGTGTGCTCTGTCTCAAACTTTGATTTTTTCGCAATATCCTCTGCTGTCTTCTCAGCAGAGCGCTTTGTATTTACAAAAACAAATGCCTGCTTGTTCTTGGCGAGAGTGTCAAGAGCCAGGTTTATTGCAGGCTCTGCAGCAAGAGGCTCAACTTTGACAAGATTCCCCATATTCCTTGCCTGTTTGTTCCGAATATTTAAAAGCATTGCACTAATAACCTGTGTGATGGTGGGACGGAGAAGATTGCTGCTTGGTGCGCTTGCAGGCGCTTTCCTGTCAAAAGGATGCGCCCAGATTTACGAATGTGAGGGCGCAAAAGTTGCTGTGCCAGTTGACGGCAGCATTCTTCCGACAACTGCTGCTTATTTCAACCAGGGCGGAATCATGGACCGCAGCCCTGTCACACAATATGATTCTGAACTTTCTGACCTGCTGAATGAAACTTTTTGCGCAGAGCACGGTGTTGGCATAAACAGGCACATTTGCGTGCAATACATGGATGAACTGTCCAATGGCGACCTGGGGCAGTATAACACTGAATCCCGCTCTGAATTTGGCTGGCTCAGGGAAAAGGAAATTGAAAAGCTTCAGATTTTAATGGCAAACACCACAGAGCCATTCAGGCACTTTGAATGTTTCAGCCACGAATTAGGCCACTGGTTCGCTCCTGAAGATGAAAAACCTGCAGAGCTTGAGGCATACAGGCTCAGCACAATGGCAAATGTGCATTTTCCACAATTCGCGAAAGACACAAATTACCTTCTTTTCGCAATATCACACGGCCAGAAGCTTGACCTGCTTGACTGGAATGATTTTGGAAGCTGGGATGTGCATAATTACGGCGCAATAGCCGCGCTTCTTGCCCTTAATGAGACAAATGGGCAGTTTGCAGAGGCGCACAGGGGGCTTGTTGAATATCCGCGAATCTTTGAAGATAAAGCCAATGAGTTCGTGAATTATTATGCACCCCGCAGAAATATTGTTTGGGGAAAGGCAGTAAACCCGTCGCCAATCATCGAGACAGATGTGGGGCTTGAGGAAAGAGTATTCGCAATGTTTAACCTCTGGAACATTGTGGCTTATCAGGTATTGACTTACAATATCGAGGCAAACCCGAATCTTGACAACACAACAAGGGCAGAACTTCTTGCAGGAATGAAAAGTGCAGCAAGATTCCAACTGACAAGCAATCCAGGAAACCATTCAGGAGCACTGCCTTCTATCAACCCGCCGCAAATGAACTTTTACAATGGCGCGATTGTCCCGCAGGATAGAATCATTGTTCCTGCCGGATACAATAACGATATTCCCCAGGGGCTTTAAAGACAAAGCTTTAAAAACCATTTCTGTTCTATATCGTCTATAAGGCCCTGTGGCTCAGCCTGGTAGAGCACTCGACTGATAATCGAGCGGTCCTGAGTTCGAATCTCAGCGGGGCCATTTATTGTCATGGCGCTTGAAAGGATAATCGGAGTGGACGCACACGGCGGGGATGATGTTGATGGAATTCGCCCTGAAGAAAGAATAGCATTAGCAACAGCTGAAACAGCAGCAAGGCATCCTGACTTCACTTTCTGGCTGGTCACTGATAATTATGATATTGCAACAAGGTATTGTGATATGCCGGATAATGTCAAAATTCACCAGTTTATCCCTGAACCCAAGTTTGGAGTCCTGAGAGAGCTTGCCAGGATGGTTGAAGAAAAAACCATTGGCGGATTTTACACACTTGCAAACACACAGATTGTGATGCCTGTTGCTCACAGTCACATTGGAACAATTGAAGAGCTGGGCACTGCTTTTAACGGCAAGGCAAGGCCGCCCCTTCTGGCAGAAGCTCCAAAATCACCCAAAGTAACCCGTGTAAAGAGCTGGTATTTGCTTGATGTTGGCGCAATACCCCAGCTTACAAAGCCTGAACAATACCTTATGTACGCGAAAATCGGCTGCCTTTATGCGCAGCTCGTGGGCGGAAGGCAAAACCCAATTATCGGGCTGGCAAATATTGGCAGCGAGCCTGGAAAAGGGTCTGATTTGCTGAGGGATGCTTACCGGCTGCTTTCAAGTTCAGGGCTTAACTTTGCCGGCAATATTGAGCCGTACTGCAGGACTCATGATTATGACAAGGGAAAGCCTGACAAGCCAAGGCCTGTTGACGTTGTTGTCCAGGACGGAACAGGCGGAAATGAGTACATCAAGGTGTTCCCTGACGGCGCAGGCATGACTGCGGAGTGCCTGAAGGAGGAAGTCAGCGACGGCAGCCTTTTGGAAAAATTAGGAGCTTTCCTGATGCGCAATGTGTTTACAAGGGTGAAAAAAAGGATTGAACCCGGCCAGTACGGCGGAGCGCCATTCCTTGGATTGAACGCTCCTGTTTTCAAAGGGCACGGAACCACAATGGAAGACGGAATAATTGTCGGGCTTGAAAAATATATCCGCCTTATTGAGTGCAATTTCATACAAAGAATGAGGGAGGAGCTGGCAAAGCCTGTGGTTTATGCCAATGGAAATGGAATACGATCTTGAACTGGAAAGAGTTGCAAAGGAAATCAAGAAAAGCAGGGCAAAGAATGTCTGCATACAGCTGCCTGACGGATTAAAGCCAGAGGCAGGAAAAATCTCAAAAGAGCTTGAGAAAAAGACAGGGGCAAACATAATGATATGGGCAGGCTCGTGCTATGGCGCCTGCGATGTTCCGCTTTCAGTTGAAAATCTCGGAGTTGACCTGCTGGTTCAGTGGGGGCACAGCGAATGGGAGTAATGGGCATACTTGTTGCATTGCTTCTGCCTGCGCTTGCGCCGATTGCAGGATATTTTCTTGGCAGGCTCACAAAAGAGGAGCTTAAGCCAGGCAAGAAATACTTTGTCTCAATGCAGCACGTCCTTTTTGTGGCAATATCCGCGGTCTTCCTTTACTCATACAAGTGGGAGCTGTACATTGTTGTCTTCGGCCTTTTGGCTGTTTTCGTGTACATGACATTCAAGGAGGCAAGGAATGTTTACATTGCAGAGGCTCTTTTCGGAATTGCATTTGCGCTCGCAGTCAGGACAAGCTTCCTTTTCCTGCTAAGCGCTTTGATTTTCATTTACGGACTTCCAACCGGCTCGCTTTTCGCAATGCGCAAAAAAGGGCTTTGGAAATCAATCATTGCAGGAGCAGTTTTCGCAGTTGCAGCTTATGCAGTTGGCTTTTTCCTGTAATTCTAAATTCAGAACGCAAAAAGCAGAAGAATATGCCCTGCGAGCCCTGCAAATATTGGAATCGTGATTGCGTCATCAATCTTTGTGACAAGGCATTCTGCAAGAGTCGCCACAACACCCATCACAGCGCCAATCCATCCAAAGACAAAATAGCCGATTGCAAGGCAGACAACAAGCATAGTCGCTGTGCGCCAGAAAGATGTCTTTTTCCTGCTCTTGGTGAGAATGCCCACAATCGCTGCTGCAGAGTCGCCAAACACAAGCATTGCGATTGCTGCAATTGCAACAGGCAGAACAAAAAGCTTGTAAACTATTATGCTGCTGATTACCATCAATGTCGCAGAGTGAAAGCTTTCAACCTCGTGCGGCCTTTGCAAATGGTGGTACAAAGGAAGCTTCCAGCCATAGTCTGCGATAAGAATGTCTGCAAGGACAAGGAGGGCGAGCACAATACCAAGGGAAAGCTCCAAAGCAGAACTGCCGTATATCTGCAGGATGAAATATGCGGCTACAAAACAGCCAACGCCTATGATAATGTGCGCAAATTTCCTCCACAACTCGCGTGTTTTCTGGCTCATACGGCAAAGGGCGGCTTATCTGTATAAAAACATTTCCACAGCATGTCGGCAATGCGCGACATTGCCGAGACTTGGGAATTGAAGATTCCCAAGTTCATCGACAATCCGAGATTGTCGAGACATGCTCAAGAATCAACTGCATGACACTTGTTTGGGCAGGTGATTCTTGACAGAAACATTTAAATAGCAATATTCCAGGATTAGGCTAAAAGAGGCAAGCTATGCTAACAGTATATGACTGGGTTTATGGAAGCGGCCAGATTGCATCAGTGGTACTTTCGCTTGTCGCAGGCATAATGGCAATATCCATGCTCAAGCAGGCCCACAAAAGAAAGCAGCTCAGGGCCTGGCCTTACCTTCTCTGGTCGCTTGTTTTCTTCGCGCTTGAGGAATGCTTTGGTGCATTGAAGACATTTGGAGTATGGAGCACCCCCTGGATGACTCACGTAATTCCCAGCTTTATCCTCGCATTCCTTATCACTGCGCTTGTGATTCAAATACAAGTAACAAAGGGGTATGAATAATGGTTGAGTTAGGGGTAGCTTTGGGAATGATTGCGCCGTACTACAACTTGGCAATGGTGCTGGTTGTCCTCCTGCTCTTCACAAAGCTGTTCAAGATAGAGCAAAAGGCAAAGGTTTACCTGTTCCCGTGGATACTGATATTTGTCGCGTTGCTCGTGTTTGTCCTTGAAGAGGCAATCACAATCCTGCGCGCGCTCGGGCTTGTTGATATCCCTATCCACATTAACGCGTTCTTTGAGCTTGTGATTATCGCGGTGTTTATTTATTCCCTGCTTTCGCAGAAGCAGTATGTAAAAAAGCGCTTTGGATGATTTTTATCTCTTCTTCAGCTTCTTTTCCAGCTGTTTGTTTGTCTTGTCAAGGCTTGCGAGCTTCTTGTTAATGTCAGCGAGCTTTGCGTCAATTCCCGTGTAGAACTTCTTGTCGCTCTTCTGCTGCTTCTGCCCAATCCTTGGCAGTATTAACCTCGCAGGCATCATTGGTTCTGGCCTTGCCTCAGGTATCCTTGGCTCAGGCCTTGGTTTGGGCATCTTTGGTTCAGGCAGCACAGAGGGTATCTCTTGCATTTCCTCAGGCATTTGCAGCCCTGGCATCTGAATCTGCTGCATTCCCTCATCCTCTCTTCTGCGCGTGAACACCACATATCCTGCGGTTAACAGCAGCAATGCGATGATTATGAATATTATCGGCCAGAGGTATGCCTTGAACAGGTTAATTATTGGCTTTGCAATTGCGCTGATGCTTGTTGCAATCGCGCTTATGCTTATTCCTGATTTCTCCTCAGGGAATTCAAGCGGCTGCTGTTCAGGCAGGCCTGAGTGCTGTGTTTCTGAAGGCAGTTCTGCAGGGTGCTCTTCCTGCGCAGGCTTTGGAGACTGGCAGCTGCGCTGTGTCTGAGGTGCAAACTGCGGATTTGTGCATCCATTTGCCTCAATGCAGGAGCGAGACTGGCTGTTGTCTATGCACGCACTCCATTCGCCGCACTCCCAGTTCTCAACGCACCCCTGCTGGACAGGCGCTGTTGTTGTGTTTCTCCTTACTCCGCCAATTCCTCCTCCGCCGCTGCCGCCTCCACCGCCGCTTGGGCCTGGTGGTGTCGGGGTTGGCGTTACATTCGAGACATTTGTCGACGCATCCGCGCTTCTGCCGAACAATGCTCCTGTCTCGTTATTGAAAGTCAGGTTCACAGTGTTATTGATTACAGTGCCGTTTGCAGTTGATTCAGACACATTTACAGTTATGTTGAGCAAAACAACAGCTCCCGGAGTCAGGTTTCCTATGTCCCAGCTGTTGTTTGTGCCTGCAACAGGCGCTGGCTGTGACCCGAGGTAGATGACCTGTTCTGGATAAGTGTCATTCACAGTCACATTATACGCTGTCCCATTGCCGCTGCTCGTGACTGTTATTGTATAGTTGAGCTGCCCTCCTGGCGCAACAGGGTTTGGAACCCCTGTCTTTGTTACAGTGATGTTGCTCACATTGAACACAGGCGGGTTGAGGACTGTTGTTTCAGCGAATGCGCCGTAAACAAACAGCGCGCCTGTCTCATTTTGGAAGGTCACATTCGCAGTGTTGTTGATTATTGTTCCATTTGTGATGTTCAGCACGAGCAGAGTCACATTGACGCTGATGTTTGTTCCTGGTGTAAGGTTGCCAAGCACCCAGCTGTTGTTAGTTCCTGCAACAGGGGTTGGCTGTGATGTGAGGTAGATTACCTGCTCTGGGTAAGTGTCGTTTATAGTCACATTGTATGCAGTTCCATTGCCTGTGCTTGAGACATTAATCTGGTAAGTGAGGTTGCTGCTTGCATTGACTGGGTCAGGATTGTCAATCTTCCTAATTGTCATATTGCTGAAGTTATAAGTTGGCGGCACAGGCGGAGCAAGCACTGTTGTGTTTTCTGTGTCAGATACTCTCAGCAGTGCCAGTGTTTCGTTTGTGCAGGTTGCATTTGCTGTGTTGTTAATCAGCGTGTTGTTTGTGATGTTCTGCACCAGGACGGTTATGTTTATTGTGATGTTTGTTGCTGTAATGTTGCCAAGAACCCAGCTGTTGTTAGTTCCTGCAACTGGCGCTGGCTGCGAGCTGATGTAGATAACCTGCGGCGGGTAAGTGTCATTCACAGTCACATTGTATGCTGTGCCATTTCCGCTTATAGTGACATTGATTGTGTAGTTAAGGTAGTTGCTGACATTAACTGGGTCAGGATAGTCTGTCTTTGTTATGCTGATGTTTGTGAAGTTGTACTGCACTCCCGGTGTTTCCTGCGAGGAGTAGCCTGTGAAGTGGGTTACATTGTAGACATACGAGACTCCCGGAGTGTAGCCAAGCTCTGTGCAGATATTTGCAGGGCACGCCTCAAACGCGCCATCGTCATTAAAGTCAACTATTGGCCGCGGGACTGCGAATGCAATGCCTTTCAAAGTAATTATTCCTGTTGTGTTAAGGAATGAGAGGTTGGTTGAGTTAAGATGCGCAAGGTTGTAAGTGATGTTGAGCTTTCTTACAGTAGCATTGGTTAATTCAGGAATGGTTGCATTTCCAGGGATGCGTATTGTGCCATTTGCGCCGATAAACACTGTGTTATTCAGCACGTTGCCCAGGCAGCCCTCGTCAACCAAGAGCCAGGTGTTGTTTGTCAAGAGTGTTGTATTTGTGAAAATGTTGTTCAGGCTTGTTGAGCCAATCGCGACTGTTGTCCCGCTGTTGGTTGCCAGCGTGTTGTTCGTGATGTTGTTGTCAGTTGAAGCGCTGACGCGGATGCCTGTGCCTGCTGCGCTCGAAACAATGTTGCGGATGATCCTGTTTGATGATACTGACTCAAGGAAAATGCCAATGCCATTGTTGTTAGTGGCATTATTGTCAGCCAAAAGGGTTTCTTCTGACATATTGACTCCAATGCCAATATCATTGTTGCGCACAGTATTGCCACTGACATTATTTCCCACGCCAAGGCGCAGCATAATGCCTCCCACAAGGCTGCCATTGATGCTATTGTTCGCAATAATGCAGCTTTCTGCAGTATATGCAAAGATTCCGTTTTCATCTCCCTGGTGGGTATTGTTGAAAACAAGGTTATACATGCCTTGAAGCTTAATTCCCGCATCAGGAACAGTGAATCCTGTTCCATAATACCCTATCTGGAACTTGATTTCATCGCCTGGCACAGCATTGATTTCAGAGAGGGGTATTGCAAACAAGTATGTCTTGTGGCGCCACACAACTTTGTCGGTGTAAGTGAAGTCAGCAGTTCCCCATGTTGTTTCTGTGCTGTTAATCCTGAATGCCTTCATCCCGCCGGTTGTGTTGATGCGCAGTTCTGCCCAGTCTCCGCTGTAATCCAGTGTGTTGTCAGGGGTCATGTCAAGATACATGTTCAGTGTTTCTGGCGTTGCGCTGAATTCTGCGAAAATTACGCTTTCCGGATGCGCTGACACCGGCTTCCAGATGCGCTCAAATGTCTTGTTCTGCCCGATAACATAAGCAAAGGCATCATTGTCAGGCCAGGCAAGCGGAATTCCGCCAACATCCTCCTCAACCGCGGCAAGGCTGAGCATTGTTCCCGGCTGAGCCCATGCAAACTCAATTGCACGCTCATTTGCGTCAATCACATCATAGTCCTTTGCGCTGATTGGCTTCAATGGGAGTAATTCGTTTGTTTTCTTGTCCATTGCACTGGCAGGAGGCATTCCATCCAGCAGGGCCATATCAATGTGCGCAGTGTCAGTGCCTGTCTGCGTCACCCTCACTTTTGTCGTGCCTGCAGGCACAGCAATTTCGTGCTGTGCATACTTGTTCGGGAAGTGCTCAATGCTCACTGTCTGCCAGGCGCCGTTAAATGCCTCAATTGTGAATGACTCAATGCCGTTCTCAAAGAATGTGTTGTTGTAAATCAGGTCCTTAACACCATTTGCGCTGATACCCCAGTCAAGGTTCTTTCTCAAAGTGTTGTACCTTATTGTTGTGTTCTGGGTGCCTGACACTCCTATGCCTGTTTGGGTGTTGTTGACAGCAGTGTTGTTCTCAATTGTGTTGTTGTAGCCAAACACATCCCTGCCTTCATTTACCACAATTCCGTATGAATTGTTAATCACAGTGCTGTTGTAAATGAAGTTAAGGTCGCCAGATACAAAGATGCCATAATACAGGTTGTTGCGCAGGATGCTGCCCTTGAGTGTATTGTTTTGGGTGTTTTCTATGCGGATTCCTGTGTTGTCATTGCCAATCGCACTGTTGTTCTCAAGTGTGTTATTGAAAGTATAATATGCATTTCCCGCGTCCAGCAGGAAGCCATTGTTGATGTTGCTTATTGCAGTGTTGTTCAACAGCAAATCAGAGCTGGTATTGCTGAGCTTTATTCCTGCGTCCCAGTCAATCACAATGCAGTTCTTGATTGTGAGGTTAGTGACGTTCTCTGCGTAAATGCCAAACGTGTCAGCAATGTCGCTGCCATTGATTATGTGGTCCGCGCAGTCAAGCACGGTGTTGCTGTTATTGAGCCTGATGCAGCTCGTAGTTGCGCTTGTCAGGTTTTGCGTCAGTGTGGTGCTCTCGTTGATTGTGACCGGGCAGCTGGTTATCCCGCCTGATGTTTCCTGCGAGGAGTATCCTGTGAAGTGGTTTACCCAATAGGTGAATATTCCTCCTGAATAGTCGAGCTCTGTGCAGACATCTCCTGGGCAAATCACGAATGCGCCTTCATCTGTCCAGTCAACAGTCGGTTCGGGGTTGCTGAATGCGAGCCCGTTAAGGGCGATTATTCCTGTTATGTTCAACTGGTAAAGGTCAGAGCTGTTGAGGAATGCGAGATTGGGTGTTATGTTCAGCTTTTGCTTTGTGGCGTCCAGCGTGAATCCTATGTTTTCAACAGTTCCAGGCAGGTTTATGCTGCCGTCAGGCATCTGGAATGTGGTGTTGGTGATGTTTGCGCCAGTATATGTGCCGTCGTCCATGTAAATCCATTCAGCAGTGTCATTCAGGATTGTGTTGTTGAAGTTTGTACCGGTCGCGCCGTTCTCAAGGCGTATTCCATAGCTGTTAGGCCCTGAGGTGGTTATGTTTGTTGAGTGGAAATTGTTCTCCCCTGTGTTGTAAACCCCGCTGATGTATACTCCGTAGTTGTTGTCGGTTCCGCTTGTGGTGATTACGTTGTTCGTGAAATTATTGTAGCCTGAATCGCTGTAAAGAACAATTCCTTCCATGTAGCCGGAAGTGCCTATTGCCTCTATCCTGTTGCTGTCAAAGACGCCATTCAGGACGTCTTCGTAAAGGTACAGTCCGTAAGAGCTGCTTGCGCCCCCAAGGAGTGTTATGTTGTTGTTGGATACGTTCATGTTTTCAGAGCGCCTGAAGAAGTAAATTCCGTGGTTGTTTCCCCCTCCCTCGCTGTTGGTGGTTATTGTGTTGCCGTAAACTGTTGTGTGGTTGTGCTGGCCCAAATAGAATATTATGCCGTAATCGTAGCTGAGCGTCGCGGGCTCAGACCCCCCAGTAGTGCGGTTGCCATTTGTGCTTATATTGTTGTAAATAATGCTATTGTACTGGCTGTAACGAAGGAAAATGCCATTGTTGTCTGATCCCCCGCTAACCTGTATGTTATTCCGGCTTATGTTGCTGCCTGATGACCACACAAACATGCCATAAGTATTAACGCTTTCATTTGCCTTTCCGATAGCAGTAATGTTGTTGCGCAGGATTGTGTTGTTTGAAGAATACTGCAGATGCAGGCAGTGGGCTTCTTTGTCGCCTGCACAGTTTATCGTGTTGCCTGTGATGCTGTTATTTGCATTGGAGCTGAATTCGTTGTCTAAAAGGTAAATCCCGTAGTTGTAGCTGTTCTCATCCACTGATGAAATGCGGGTGCCGTTGGCTGTTATGTTGTTGTACCTGATTATGTTATTGTTTGAGCGGATTGTCTCTATCCCGTAATTGTGGGTTGTGCCATTGGTTGTTATGTTGTTTCTTTCAATCAGGCTGTTGTTGACATTTGTGAAGTTTATTCCTGACTCATGGCCTATTGTGTTATTGATTGACAGCAGGTTGCAGTTTCTGACAGTGATGTTGCTCCTTCCTGTGGCAAACACTCCGTGCGAATTGTTCGTGTTTCCTGCGTACCTTACTTTGTGTCCGTTGCAGTCAAGCACAAGGTTGTCCGCGTTCAGGATTATCGCTGTCGCAGGGCAGGTTATGTCTTCTGTGAGCGTTGTGCTTGCGGTGTATGTGTACGGGCATTCAGCCTCTGTTTCAGCTGCAGAGTATACTGTGAAGTGCGTTGTGTTGTAGACATACTGGCCGCCAGGCGTGTAAGCGCCAAGCGCAACGCACTGGTCAGCAGGGCAGTTAATGTATGAGCTGTCATCCTCATAGTCAACTATTGGCTTGGGATTTGTCAATGCAACTGCTTCAAAGGTGATAACCGCAGATGTGTTAAGCACAGAGAGGTTTGTACTGTTAAGGAATGCGTACAGGTATGTGATTTGAAGCCTTGTCTTTGTAGCATTTGTGCCGTTCTCAAGCAATACCGCAGGCACTACCCTGATGCTTCCAGAAGGCATCTGGAATGTTGTGTTCTTGAGGTATGCGTCTCCGCTGGGATTGACAAACACCCACTGGGCAGGATTGCTGAGGGTATTATTATCAAACAGGTCGCCGATTCCAGTGTCAACCCACACTGCATAGCCCTGCAGCGATGTTATGTTGTTGTTGGAAATGGTGTTGGAAGTTCCATTGCCCTCATATATTCCGTGGCTTTGTGTTCCATTTGCTATTATCCTGTTGTTGTTGATTTTGTTATTGCTGATTCCTCCCGCGCCTGAGTTTACATAAAGGATTGCGATTCCATGGGCTCCTGTGCCAAGCCCGTTTGTTGTTATGCTGTTGTTTTCAACAATGGCTGAGCCGATGGAGATTTCACCAATATTTGTTATCACAAACCTTACTCCCTGGCTCTCATCTCCGCCCGAAACATAAACAGTGTTGTTTGCTATTGTTGAATCAAATGTCTGTTCATTGACATCTATTCCTGCATTGCCTGTGTCTGAGGCAGTCAGGGTCACATTGTTGCCAATTACTGTCACATTTGTCTGGCCGCTCATGTAAATGCCGGTTATGGTGTTTGTGCCGCTAATGCTCAAATTGTTGCCGATAACCGGCGGGAAGTTGTCATTGTATGAGATGTCAAGCCCGACGTTTGTGCTTCCTGAGCCATTGAGTATGAAATTGTTGTACTGCAGTGTTGTGTCAGAATATGCGTAAATAATTGCATTGTCGTCCGTGGCATGGGATATTGTGAGGGTGTTCCCGATGATTGTCGAATTGTCCCTTGTTCTCATTCCTTCATTGGCATAAGTGCCGTTCATAAGTATTGAGTTGTTCTTGATGACATTGTTATAATTGTCATAAACTCCTGCATTGTCGTGTCCGGAGGCAAAGAGCCTTGCTGTATTGTTTTCAAACACGTTTCCGCTGTCGCCTGAAAGCGCATAGCAGTATGAGGTTCCAATAACAGTGATATTATTCATTACAACAAGGTCCCTGTTGTTTGCATTTACCCCGATGTTGTCAGAAGTTCCATTGATGTAAATCGTGTTATTCCTGACTGTGACCCTGTCAGAAGTGATTATCCCGCTGTTGACATTCAGCGCGTGCACTTCCACAGTGTTGTTTTCAACCCAGTTTTCATTGCCTACAGTAATTCCTGCGCTTGAAGAGGCTCCTGTCACATTGACTGCGTTGTTGGTTATCGTAAAATTGGTCTGGCCAAATAGTCCTGTTGCAGTGTTGCCGCAGCAGGATGTTGCCGTATTGTTTGCGATTAAGCCCCTGTCAGAATTTGCGGCGATTATTGCATAATTCTCGTGCGTTGTTCCAACAGTAATTGTGTTGTTGATGACTGTTACATTATTTGAGTACCTGGCGAAGAAGCCGTGGTTGTCGCGCGTTCCATTTGTGACAATTGTGTTGTTTTGTATCAGTATGTTGGTTACGTTGGTGAAATTAATTCCTGAGCTGTAGCTTAATGATGAATTGACAGACATAATAACGCAATCTTTGACAGTCAGGTTGTTCTGCAGGAATGCGAACACGCCGTGAGTGTTGTTGGTTCCGTTTGTGGCGTATAATATGGTGTGTCCTGCACAGTCAAGAGTGATGTTGCTGCTGTTCATGGTTATGCAGCTCTTATTTGCGGAGGTAATCAGGTTCTGAGTGAGGGTGTAAGAGCTGTTGATGGTCACAGGACAGCTGGTTATCACTAAGGGCCCTTCTGATGTGTTTGCAGAATAGCCTGTGAAGTGCGTCGTGTTGAAAACAAATGTTCCTCCGCTGAAGCTCTGCTGGACGCAGACATCTGATGGGCAGTCCTCGTAAACATTGTCATCATTGTAGTCAACAAGGGCGCTCGCAACACTGCCAGTCATGCCGTTCAGGGTCACCAAGCCGCTTGTGTTGAAGTAAGGCAAAGCAGTTGAGTTGATGTAAGTCTTGTTGAAGGAGCTGTTTATCTGGCTCCATTGTATTGTTGTTGTGTTAAGCTGGATTATCGGCAGTATTGTTATTCTTGCCAATGCAGTTCCAAATGCGGTGTTTGTGAAGTTGTTCCTTGAGCTCGCGTCTGAATTAATCCAGTATGTTGAATTGTCAAAGAATGTGTTGTTGAACAATGAGCCTGTTGCAGACTGCAGGTATACTGCGTAATCTCCTATTGCCGTGATGTTATTGTCATTGAACCTGTTGGGCTGTGATGCAGTTTGTATCCATATCCCCCTGCCCATTGCGTTAATCCTGTTTCCTGAAATATTGTTATTGGTATCTTCATAGTTTAGGTAAATTCCGTGGTTATTTGCGTTTCCCCCTATTGTGCGTATTGTGTTGTTCGCGATAATGCCGTTTTGCACAGTATTGTACACGTTCAGTCCATAGCAATTCTGGCTGCAATTGCTGGTGATATTGTTTCCAACAACCTGTGTGCCTGAAAATGGGCCGTTTAGGTATATCCCGTATTCGCTGGCTATGTTTGCATTATTTACCTGCATATCATTGTATGATGCGGTGTTGTTGTGCGAGTTGGTTGTGAAATATATCCCGTAGCTGGTCCAGTCTCGTATTGTGCAGCCTGTGATTGTGTTGTTTGATGCGTAATTCTCAATCACAACACCATTGCTGGTTGCGCCGCCGGTTGAGTTTGTATTTATCGTGCTGTTCCTTATTGTATTCCCTTCTGAGCTCTGGTAGATATACACCCCGTAATTGGTGTTTGAGGTTCCCTTTAACCTGATATTATTGTTCTCAAACAGGTTTTTGCTGGACATCCTTTGGATATAAATTCCATAATTACTGCTCGTGCCATTGACCAAGATAAAGTTGTTGGTGATGTTGTTCTCTTTTGAAGAATTGAACAGATAAATGCCGTAGTTTCCTGATGTTCCGCTTGTTGCAGATATGTTGTTGTTATTTATTATGTTGTTGCTTGACCAGTAATGCATAAGTATTCCATAATTTGAGCCCGTTGTGTTCTCGCTTGTGATATTGCAGTTGCTTATTGTGTTGTAAGTGCTGTTGAAGAACAGCCTCACTCCAACATACGCATTCGATATCCTTGAATTGTTGATTGTGCTGTTTGTTGCATTGACTATTGTGACTGGCTCAAATGCTGTAAAGCCGTTAAGTGTCGCGTTATTACATCCTATGAAATCAAGGTGGTTTGAATTCGGGCTGTTCAACACCTGATTGTTTGGGCACGCAGGGGAATCGCCGAGCCCGCCGTAATAATAGATTGGAGTTCCGTTTATTGTGTTTTGCGTGTCTATTGTGTGCATGAATTGTGAAATGTCAGGCGTTGTTGAGTCAACGTCAATGTACAATCCCATAGCCAAGGCTGGAATTGTGATGTTGTTGTTATGCAGGGTTTCATTTGTTGAGCCAACCAGCTGTATTCCGTGGCTGAACGGCCCTGTTGTGGTTATGTTGTTGTCAGCCATTACATTGTTGTTTGAGCCTGAATACATGTAAATCCCGTAATTGCTTGTTGAGCCTGAGGTTCCGCTTGCGATTATTGTGTTGTTTGCAATCATTGCATTTGAGCCAGATGTAGGGGAATATATTCCGTTGCAAGAATATGTGCAATTTGTTACTATTCTGTTGCCCAGTATGTCATTTTTATTGTTGTATTGATATTCGTAAATTCCATAATTGATTCCGGCAGTGCCGTTTACCAGTATTGTGTTGTTCTTGATTGTGTTGTTGTTGCACTGGTTGTTACTGTTAACCCCCCAGGTCACGATTCCGTGGTTGTAGTTCCTGCCCCCTGTAATAACTGTGTTGTTTTCAAACAGGTTGTTGCTTGAATAATACAGATATATGCCTATGTGGAAGTCAAAAAGCCCTGTTGTATCGACCCGATTGTTTGTGATTGTGTTATTGTGCGCATTGGTCACAGAAATGCCATGGTTTTTTTCAAAATTAAACATGGCGTAAGTGTACATTAATATGCTGTTTTTATCAACTGTTGTTTTTGTAGCCAAGTCCTGCAGGTATATGCCATTTGCAGTCTGGATATTTGTAGTCGGAGTGTATATCGTAATATTGTTTCCTTTCACTGTGTTGTTTTGGGAATTTGTCTGGACATTTATTCCATACACAAAATCAGTTCCGTCTGCATTTATGGTGTTGTTTTCCAGCCTGTTGTTGTTGGAATACGAAGAAACATGTATGCCATCATCATAATTTGTGCCGTTTGTGATTATTGTGTTGTTGATAATTGAGTTTCCTGAAGCAAAGGAGTAAAGGTATGCTCCTTTGTTGTCATTAGATGAGCCCTTTGTCCTGATGAGGTTGTTTGAAACTGTATTATCATTTGCATTCAGAGTGGCATAAACGCCGTAATTGTATCTTGAGCCGTTTGTGCTTATGTGGCTGTTGGTGATTGTGTTGTTGCTTGCATTGCCAAAGATATAAACTCCGTAATTATTGTCAGTTGCGAGCCCTATTGTGGTGATATTGCTTGCTGAAACAAGGTTGTTGCCTGCGCTGTATGCAATCCAGACGCCATAGCCCCCGCTTGAGTAGTTGGATGTCAGGTTGCTGTAGGTTATGTTGTTGTAACTGCTGTTGAAAAGCAGGCGCACAGGGTATCTTGTGTTGCGGATGACTGTGTAATTAATAGTGCTGTTCGAGTTATTCGCAAGAAGTATGCCTTCTGAGCCTGCGTAATTGGAAAGCGTGACATTATTGCAGCCTATGAAATCAATGTGGTTTGTATTCGGGCTGTTCAATACCTGGTTGTTCGGGCACGCAGGCGAGCTTCCTGCTCCGCCGTAATAATAAATCGGTGTGCCATTAATCGTGTTTGTTGTGGCTATGCTGTTTGTGGCAAAATAAACAATATTTTCGCCAAGAATCATCAGCCCGTCGCTTCCGCTGGTATTTACCTGGTTGTTAAGGAAATAATTACCCTGTGAAGTGTCGCTGTATATGCCTATGCTGTCAGTTCCCCTTACTGTGACATTGTTGTCTGCGAACGTGCTGTTGTCGCCGCCTGTAACAGCCAGCAGGCCGTAATTATATCCTGCGCTTCCATTGGTAACAATTGTATTGTTTGCGACAAGGCATCCTGCAGAGCCGCTTGAGACATCAATTCCGTGGTTTTCCTGAGTGCCATAAGTGCTTATGTTGTTGCCAATAACCCTTGTACTGCTTGCGCCTATCAGGTAAATCGCGATATTTGCCCTGCCTGTGCCGCTTGGGAAAACATTGTTGTTAATCACTGAGTTGTTGTTTACATTCCAGTTGCCCCAGATGTGAATGCCGTGGTTTAGGTCGCCTATTCCGTAAGTCCTGACTGTGTTGTTCTTTATTGTGTAATTGCCTGGTCCGCCGCCGCCGCTGCTCCACAGGAATATGCCGTAATTTGTGTTTCCATTGCCTCTTCCTGCCGAGTTAACTGTGTTGTTCTCAATTATGCCATTTGTCGAGGAATAGAGCACATATACGCCGTAGCAGGTGCTTGAGCAGTTTACTGTGAGATTGTTATTGATAACCTTGTTTTGCGACATCTGGTTATTGTTTGAGTTCAAATAAACCGAATAAGCCAAAGTTGCGCTGGACAGGGCCTTTATTGTGTTTCCGCTTACAATGTTGTTGCTGACAGTGTATCTGAGATAAACTCCAGTATTATAGTTTGAAGTGCCGTCTGCGGTTATCGTGCTGTTGTAAACAGTGTTGTTTTGCGAGTAATCATCAATAAGCACCCCGTAAACTTCACTGCCGCTTGTGCTGTTTGCAAGGATTGTGCTGTTGGCAACAATGTTTCCAGTGGAATTGAACATTTGAACTCCGAAATTATAAGTGCTGCTTCCCCTTGTCTTTATTGTCACATTTGTTACTGTGACATTCTGGTCTCTGTCTCTCAGGGAGATTCCGAAGGTGTAGCTGCTGCCTGTAGAATTAATAACAGTGTTCCTGATGAGGCTTGAATTGACCTTTGTGAAGTTGATTCCACTGATGTAGGAACCGGTTCCTATGTTATCAATAATGACGCAGTTCTGGATGGTGATGTTTGACTTCCTGTCCGCCCCTATGCCGTAATCAGAATTGCCGCCTCCGGTATTGTGAGTAACCTGGTATCCTGCGCAGTCAAGCACGATGTTGTTGCCGCCGATTGTGATGCAGCTTGTTCCTGAATTAAGATTGCTGTTAAGAGTGGTTGTGGTGTTTATTGTTACAGGGCAGCTGTTTGGCGGGTTGTTGACAGGAGTGTTGTCCTGCGCAGTCAATGGGATGATGTCCCCTATATCATTCTGGTATGTTGCATTTGCAGTATTGTTCAGCATTACCCCATTCGCCAGGTTGGGGACAGACATGCTTATGTTGATGATTATTGTCGCGTTTGGAACAAATGTGCCCAAAGTCCAGTAATTGTTTGTCCCAGGGTCAGGCGATGGCTGCGCGCTGATATATGTCAAAGGCGTCGGATAAGTGTCGTTTATTTTCAGGCTGTAAATGACTGCAGTGCCTGTGTTTGTGAAATTGATTGTGTAATTGAATACGCTGCTCGCATTAATCGGGTCAGGGCTGTGAATCTTTAACATGCTTGTATTGGTTACGTTGAAAACGCTTGATATGGTTGTCTCTGCATAACTGAAGAAACTCATAACTCCTGCAGTATCATTGACGCAAGTGACATTTACTGTGTTGTTGAGTATTGTTCCATTGCTGACATTCTTTGTGAAAACAGTTATGTTTATGAGAATGCTTGCCCCACTGCTGATGCTTGTCCAGTTCCAAGTGTTGTTTGTGCCTGCACGGGGGTCTGGCTGGGAGCTCTGGTAGATTACCTGTGATGGGTAAGTGTCATTGACAGTAACATTGTATGCAGACCCATTGCCTGTTAATGTCAAATTAATAGTGTAGTTCAGGTAGTCGCTTGAATTCACAGGGTCAATGCTGTCTGTCTTGTTCAAGCTGATATTTGTGAAGTTGTACAGCGGCTGGTTAAGGATAATTGTGCTCTCACTGACACTTGCGTTTATCCAACTGCTTGTATCATTCTGGAAGCTCACGTTTGCGGTGTTATTAATCTGGGTGTTGTTGCTGACATTAAGCACAAACAGGCTGATATTCACGAGAATACTCTGGTTCTCAGTAAAGTTGCCGATGACAAAAGTGTTGTTGGTCGGCGGAACAGGCAAAGGCTGGGAATCAAGATAAATCAGCTGTTCAGGATACAAGTCAGTCAGCGTGATATTGCTCGCATTGCCCTGTGTCACATTAATCAGGATTGTGTAATTAAGATAACTGCTTGCGTTGACAGGGTCCTGCGAGTCTAACTTTATCAAGTCCATATTCACATTGCCTTCAATGCTGCTGTAGCTTGAGAACTCAGTCACGTCAAATTCAAGTGTGCCGTTTGCGTAAGTCGCGTTCTGGCAGATTGGCGTTCTGCACCTTTGACCATTCCTTGTCGGAGTTGCATTGACAAATGAGAGGTTGCCAAAGATTATGTGCGCGGTCTTGTTAAGATTGGGGCATAAGGACGAATCAATGCTTACATAGTTGTGGCCGATGGCTCCGCATTGGATAAACCCGTCAAAGTTTGTGGTGTTCTTGAACTGCAGAGTGGTATTTGCGGTAACATTGGTGATAGAGTTGTCTGACTGGTTCATTGTAAGGTTTGCGTTCAGCTTTAGTATTGCAGCATAAACATCAATTCTCCTCCAGTCGCTTATGACAAGCCCTGTTGTGTTGAGAAGCTCATGCATCTGGGTGATTGACAGGATTGGCTTGTTTTGCAGGCGCAGGTTATACTGTATCATTGCGATCACTGCAGCCATGTGCGGCGTTGCCATTGATGTCCCTGACATTGGGACAACCCCTCCGCCAAGAGCAGCAGAGTAAATATTGGATCCTGGCGCCCAGACATCAAAGCGGTCTCCGCCATAGTTGCTTGACACGCTGATAATGTCGCTCTTGTTCACATTGCCGACTGAAATCGCGTACGGCGAGCATGAAGGCCAGCTGACTCCTGGGCGCGAGCCCCAGTTGCCTGCTGCGAAAACAGGAGTGACTCCTGCGGCAAGGGCAGAAAGGAATACTGCGTCACTGTCTGCAGGGCAGTTTGCAGAGTTATAAGTTGTTCCGCTGCCAATTGAGCCTGATATTGTGGAGATATTGAACTCTGCTGAATGGTCAATGCAGTAGTCAAGTCCTGCGAGGACTGCAACATCCGGGCAGCTTCCTCCCGAGTCGCAGACCTTGACAGGAACAATCCCGATATTTGGCGAGACTCCCATGCCTCCTGTCATGTTCCCGCCCACAATCCCTGAGCAATGGGTGCCGTGGCCGTTGTCATCCTGGGGGTTGTTATCCATGTTGACAAAGTCATATCCGCCGAAAATCTTCGCGTTCTCATTCACAAAAGCAGAATTGCCAAAGTCAATTCCTGTGTCAACTATGCACACCGAGACTCCCCTGCCGTCAAGCTTGGTGTTGTTGTATGTGAGGTTCCAGAGGTCTTCTGCGTTGATAAGCGGCACGCTCTGGTTAAGCATTATGTGGAGAATCTTTTCAGAGTATATGTTAAGCACATTCGGGCTCTGGTTTAGTTTTGCAAGGCCTGATTTTGTGAGCTTGACAGCGATTGCGTTGATTGTCTCATACTGCCTGACAATTTCAAAGCCAAGCTCTGATGTGGTAAAGCCCTTTGAAGTGATATTGGCAAGCAGTAATTCGCGCGCTGCCTTTACTTTTGCCCTTTTCTTGGCGAGCCAGTTTTCCCTTTGGTCTTTTGAGTCCTGCGCAACAATAAGCCCTGCTTCATTGACTGCTGATTCATTGAAATAAACTATTGCGGTTATTTCGCTTTCATTGTTCAGCCTTTCCTCAACTTCATGCTCAACCTTGGGTATGTTCTGCTGCTGGACTGCAATCTGTTCAGTCGCAGGCAGAATGATTGGCAGTTCTGCAGCGGGCTGTTCAGTCTGCACAGGAGCCTGCTCTGGAGCAGGAAGAGTTTCATTGGATGTGTTTGTTGCATTGGCGGGTTCTGCAGGAACTGTTTCCGGAGCAGGGGGAGTTGTTTCAGGTGCTGGCTGAGGAGTTTGAGGCTCAGGTGCGGGTGGCAATGGCTCAGGTTCTGGAGTTGGTTCAGGCTTCTTAGCAACATTATAGCCTGTCACTTCAATCTTGAGCTGTTTTCTTGCGACCTGGCTGCCGTCAGATGCAAATACTGTGACAACGCGTTCTCCTGTAAAGCCTGGCTCAGGGGTTATTGTGAGCTGGTCTTCGTTCAGGTCAACAACAAGCCCTTCTGTGTTTGTCGCGACAAAGGTGAGGGACAGCCCTTCAGGGTCCTTGAAAATGTCTCCAAGGCTGAGCTGGACAGGAACATTTTGTTTTGTGACAAATTTGGCGCTTGAAGCAGTGAATTCAGGCGGCAGGTTTGTTCCTGCAACAGCTCCTGTGATTCCAGAGCCTGAAAATGTGATAATTCCCATGTAATACAGCATCACGCCAAGCCCAATCAGCGCTGCAAGTATAACTGCTGTTATTGCAAGCTTTTCTTCGCGGGTGAAGCTCATTTCTTCCCACCCCGCTGTGCTTTCTTCAGAACAATCGCGCCTTTTTCAAGCGAGAACTCAAAAACATCCTGCTCATGGAGCCCGAGAATCTCAACAAGCGCCTTTGGAATAGTAATAGTGTACTGGTCCTTGCTTGTACGCTGTAGCCTTCTCCTTATTGCCATCTATTCCTCTTTTTCGGAACGAAAAAGAGACCAGCGGAACCCGAAGGGTTATGCGCTGCCTCTTTTAGATGAGAAACCGCGTTTGCCTTTATAAACTTTACTATGATTTTTCATATATTAATTCATAATCTAATTAATACTATAAATCATACTCTTAATAATATTACAAATCATATGAACATGGAGAGAAACAAGTATTGCTCACTTCTTCAACTTGCGCATTTCCTTCTCAAACTCTGCAAGGGCGTCGCCGCTGCTCTTGAGGCTGTCGAGCAATGCGCCTGTGTCAGCGTCAGCTCCTGGCTGCTTTGCCGTCACCCTTGTTATTGTGATTGCTTCTTCAGGCTCGGCAGGAGGCATTTCACCTGCCTCATGCTTCCTTGCGCGCGTTATTCCGATGTAAGCTCCTGTCAGCAAGAGTATTCCGAGCACAACAAAGATGATGGGCCACATGTATGACTGGAACAGGCTGATTGTTGAGTGTGTTATGCTGCTTATTCCAGACCAAAGCGTCTTTTCTTCTGGGAATTCAAGCGGTTGTGGCGGAGGGAGCTTTGAATGAGGCCTGGTTTCTCCAGTGGGCTGCTCCTGCACAACAACAGGCATTGTGCACTTGCGTTCTATTGCAGGCCTTAATGTGGTTGTATTGCAGTGGTACTGGTCAACGCATTCGCGCAACTGCATTTCATTCTCGCATCTTGACCATTCCTCGCACACCCAGCTTTCAACGCAAAGGTTTTGCCCTCCTGCGGATGGTTTCGTGAGGTTCCTTATTACTCCGCCAATTCCTCCACCGCCGCCTCCCCCTCCTCCTCCGGGTCCGGGTGTTGGGCCGTGGTAATTGATGTAAACGCAGTTAGAGTCTATAATGCGGTCTATTGTTGAGTTGATTACAGTGCAGTTAGTGAGAGTGCTGTTGGTAATGTTGCTGTTTGTGACATTTGTGCCGTTAATTACTGTGTTTATCTTTCTCGCGTCAATGATTATGCTGTCATCAACAGTCGCATTGATGTCAGTGCTGTTGGTCTCATTTGTGTCAATTATGACCGAGTTCGTGTTGTTTGAGCGTATTATGTAGCTGTTGATTATTGTGCTGTTTGTCTTGTTTGAATCTATAAGCGTTGAGTTGGTCACATTGGTATTTGTCTTGATTGAGCCGATGATTGTGCTGTTGTAGACCATTGCGTTGTTGTCAGTGCTGTTTGTCTCATTGCTGCCGATGATTGTGGTGTTTGTGTTGTTTGAGCGTATTATGTTGCTGTTGATTATCACGCAGTCAATCTTATTTGAATTGATGACTGTTGAGTTTATGACTGTGCAGTTGGTTATCGTGCTGTTTGTTATGTTTGAATTGTTGATATTGCTGCCTGCCTTTGTCGCGTCAATGATTATGCCATCATCAACAAAAGTGTCATTGTCAAGGCTGTTTGTCTCATTTGTGTCAATGATTACTGTGTTGTTGTTTGTCGAATTGATTATGTAGCTGTTGATTATTGTGCAGTTGCTCTTTGTTGAATTGATAACTGTTGAGTTTATGACTGTGCAGTTGGAAATATTGCTGTCAATTATTGTTGAATTGATGATTACAGTGTCATTTCCAGCAGCATAAGTCGTGAAGTGCGTGACATTGAAGACAAACACGTTTCCTGAATAGCTCAAATTGGTGCAGATGCTGCTTGGGCAGGGCACAAGGCCGCCTGCATCTGTGAAATCAACCCTTGGCTGCGGGCTTGTGTAGAAGATGTTGTTGAGAGTGATTATTCCTATTGTGTTCAGCAAAGGCACTGCGGCAGTGTTCAGGAATGCCCTGTTTGCAGTGATATTGAGTTTTGCCTTGGTAACTTCAATTCCGCCATTGAGCTGCACTATTCCTGGAATGTTTATGCTGCCTTCAGGCATTGCAAATGTGGTGTTAGTTATGTTGTTAAATGTGTTTGCGCTGGCATTAATCCATTGCGCAGGATTATTGAGGGTGGTTATGTTGAATGTTGAATAGTTGGAATTCATTATTTCGATTGCATAGCTGTAATTGCCTGAAGTTGTTATTGTGTTATTATTGAGGATGTTGTTCTGAGCAGAGTCTTCGAGGATTATGCCTGTATTATGCTCTGTGCCGCTTGTTGAGATTTCATTGTTTGTGATGTTGTTTCTGACTGTGAAGGAGAGCAGGCTGATGCCGTTATTGTAGCTGGCGCGCCCCCCTGCTGTGATTTTGTTGCCGCTGATTATGTTGTCATTTGTATTGGAACTGAACCCGATTCCGTCATTGCTGTTTGAGCCTCCGTTTGTTGTGATGTTGTTGTTAGTGATGCTGTTTCCTGATGCCTGGTCATAGAAGTAAATTCCGTAGTTTAAGTCGCCGGTTCCATTTGTACTTACAATGTTGCTGCTGATTGTGTTGCTTGTGCCGTTTGTAAGGGTTATTCCGTAATTATTGTTTGAGCCCCCATTTGTTGTGACATTGTTGCGGGTTATGCTGTTTCCTGATGATAGCTGTCTGAGGTAAATTCCTATGTTGAAGTCAGCGTTTCCGCCCGGGCTGACAATGTTTCTGTCGATAATGTTGTTATTGGCAGAGATCTCAAGGTATATGCCAGAATTGCTGTCTGTGCCGTTTGTTGTGATGATATTGCCGGTTATGTTGTTTCGCACTGAATTTTCCCGTATATAGACGCCGTAGTTGATTCTATCGCTTCCTGCAGAAGAAATCCTGTTATTGCTGATAATGTTGTCATTGGCATTGAAATTGAGTTTTACCCCGTTATTGTTGCTGTTGCCATATGCAGTGATGTTGTTGTCTGTAACATTGTTTCCTCCGGCGTGGAACAGGGTGATGGCGTCATTGCTGCTTGAGCTTCCGCTTGTTGCGATTGTGTTGCTTGCAATGATTGTGTTGTTTGCGCCCACTGTGGCCATTATGCCGTAATTTGCAGCTGTTCCATTTGTTGTAATGTTATTGCCAGTGGCATTGTTTCCCAGCCCTGTGCCATAAAGGGAGAGTCCGATATTGGATGCAGAGCTTCCAAATGTTGAGACTACATTGTTAGATATTGTATTGTAGTTCAAACCGTTCATAAACTGAATGCCGTAATTGTCATTTGTGCCGTTTGTTGTTATGTTGTTGTTTTGCACTGTGCTGTTTGAGACATTGGTGAGGTTTACTGCTATGCCAAACGCGCCTGACAAATTGATATCCCTGATAACGCAGTTCCTGATTGTGATGTTGTTCACACTGTTCGCAGCAATACCGAATGCGCCGTCACTGCCGTTTGCATTGTAGTAAATTGTGTGGCCATTGCAGTCAAACACTGTGTTGCTGTTGTTTATGGTGATGCATGTGTCATTTGATGTCACATTACTGCCAAGCGCTCCGGTGCTGTTTATTATGACCGGGCAGCCTGTGATTGCAGTTGCGTTCTCTTCAACCATGAATCCTGTGAAGTGTGTTGTGTTGAACGTGAACACGCCTCCGCTGTAGCCGAGCTCAGCGCACTGGTCAGCAGGGCAGTCAACATAACTGCTGTCATCTTCATAGTCAACAATTGGCTTGGGGTCAATGAAAGTGACGCCATAGAGGGTTATTATGCCTGTCGTGTTAAGCATTGAAAGGTTTGTGCTGTTCATGAATGCCAAGAGCGTGGACGTGTACAGCTTTGACTTTGTCACGTCTAGAGTGCCATTGAGCTGCATCAATGGAAGGATGTTAATGCTTCCATAAGGCATCTGGAATGTGGTGTTGGTGAAGTTATTCTGGGTGTCTGAATCAAGGAAAATCCATTGCACAGTGTCATTAAGCACTGTCTTGTTCAGCATTGTTGCATTTGACATGGTGATGAATATTCCGTAGCTTGAGACACCATTTGTGCTGATGTTGTTTGCAAGCAAGCTGAACCCATTTGTGCTGTTCAGCAGCACTCCATGCGAGAACCCTGCGCCATTTGTGCTGATTTCATTGAAGGTGATTGTGTTATTTTCAGCGATGTAAGCGGCTATTCCATTGCCATATTGCCCGCCATCGCTGAAAGCGCGGTTGCCATGCACAATTGAATTGCTTGAATACATGAGGTATATTCCGCGGTTTCCAGTGCCTGAACCATGCGCTGAAAGAGAATTTGATGAAATATTGTTCCAATTGCTGTACTGGACAAACATGCCCATGTTGGCATCAGTGCCATTTGAGGTGATTGTGTTGTTGGATATTGTGGCGTAATTGATGTACTGCATGTAAATGCCCCAGTTGTTGCTTGTTCCGTTTGAAGAAATATTGTTGTAGCTTATTCTTGACCCATCGCAATAGAAGGTCATTGAAATTCCATGATTATTGCCCGCCCCTCCGCTTGACAACAATGTGTTCCCTGTTATTGTTGTGTTTGGAGAGAAGAACAGCCCGATTGCCCAGTTATTGTTTGTGTCAGCGGCGTCTATTGTGCTGTTTGAAATGGTGCTGTTGCTTGAATAACCCATGATTATTCCAACAGACCTCACTGTGCTGTTTGTGATGATGCTTGTGTTTGTGACAATGCTGTTGTTGGTGCTTGTGAAGTTGATTCCATACCCAGCAGTTCCGGTTTCATTTATGTCAACAATGACACAGTTCTTTACTGTCACATTTATCCTGTTTTCAGCGAATATGCCGTATTCATTATCGCTTCCATTCGCATTGTAGAATATTGTGCTTCCATTGCAGTCAAGCAGCATATTGCTTGCGTTTATCGTAATGCAGGTATCATTTGATGAAATGTTTTGAGTCAGTGTGGTGCTTTCATTTATAGTGACCGGGCAGCCTGTGATTACTATTTCGCCTTCAGCCGCTTGGTATGATGTGAAGTGTGTTGTGTTGAAGACATAAGGCTGTCCTGGGGTGTAGCCAAGCTCTGTGCACTGGCTTGCCGGGCAGTCAATGTAGCCTCCATTGTCAGCATAGTCCACCCGCGCCTTGGGGTTAATGTAAGAGATGCCGTATAGCGTGATTATCGCGCTGGTGTTAAGGAAGGTCAGGTTGCTCGAGTTCAGGAATGCCTTGTTGGAGCTTATGTTCAGCTTTGCCTTTGTTACGCTGTTGCTGCCGTTAATTATTGCGCGGAGGATATTAATGCTGCCGTTTGGCATTGCAAATGTGGTGTTCACAAAGGTGTTGTTCTGTGTGTCTGAAGTCAGATTAATCCATTGTACAGTATTATTGAGCAAAGTCCTGCTGAATGTGTTGTTCTTTGAGCTGGCCAAGAGTATTCCATAGCTTTCTGTGCCGCTTGTGAGTATTGCGTTGAGGTCAAATGTGTTGTTGTCAGAACTATCAATATGTATTCCCAAATTGCCGCCGCCTGTCCCTGATGCCGCAATTATGTTTTCGGTGACAAGGTTGTTTCGCGAGGAGGACTTTACGTAAAAGCCGAAACTGCTGCCTGTGCCATTGACAGTGATATTGTTTTGTGTTATATTGTTGTAGTTTGCCGCGAATGTGTATATTCCCTGCGCCTGGATTGAGGTGATTCCAGTGTCAGGCCCTGTTCCTGAGATGTTGTTATATGCAACTGTGTTGTTTTGGGCATTGCTGAGATAGACTCCTTTCGCGGTTAGGTTGCAATTCACTCTTATGTTATTGCCTGTTATTGTGTTATTGCTTGATGAAACAGCAATACCCTCACAGTCTCTGCCGCTGATGTTTATTATGTTATTAACCGCATAATTGTGGTTTGCCTGTATTACGATTGCGCCAGGGCCTGATTTTTCCATTGTGCTGGAAAAGTTATTGGCAGATACTGTGTTGTAATTAGAGCCAGTATCAATAGTGATTCCTCTGTATCCTGCACCAGAGGAGCCAAATTCAACTGTGTTGTTCTCAAACAATGAATGGTTTGTGTTGGCAAGTCCAATGCCAATAGATGCGCCGCCGGCTGCAAGACGCACTTGATTGCCTGCAATTAACAGGTTGTTTGCATACCAGACTATGCTTATCGGGGTTCCATTGACCACGTTTATCCTGTTGCCCAGTATTTTGTGGTTTTCATTCTGATAATTAATGAGAATGCCATAACTGCCAGTCAAATCAGATATTTGTATTGTGTTGTTGGCGACTGTGTTATTATTGGATGTAAACAAGCCTGTGCTTGATGACATTTGAATACCATTTGAAACAGAACTAAATGAGCCATTAACAGTCACGTTATTGTATGCTATTGTGCTGTTTGACACGTCCTGCAGATAAATTCCTGTGCTGCCGCCGGTTATGTTTGCCTCAATTATTGTGCAATTCCTGATTACTATATTTGTCACATTTGACGCATTAATCCCGAAATCAGCCCCGCCTTTCTGGTTGAATGTGATGTTATATCCATTGCAGTCAAGAACTGTGTTGCTGTTGTTAATCTTGATGCAGGATGTATTTGACACCAGATTCTGAGTCAGCGTGGTGCTCTCATTTATCGTGACCGGGCAGCCGGTGATTACTATTCCGCCTTCAGCTGCGCGGTATGAGGTGAAGTGTGTTGTGTTGAAGACATATGTTGTTCCTGTGTAGCTCAGGTCTGTGCATTGTCCTGCAGGGCAGTCAGCATAAGCTCCGCTGTCAGCATAGTCAACCTGCGCCTTGGGGTCAATGAGCGAGATGCCGTAGAGAGTTATTATGCCTGAAGTGTTGAGGAATTGCAGGGCAGTTGAGTTAAGGAATGCCCTGTTGCCGGTCACATTAATCTGTGATTTCTGCATGCTTGTCCCATTGAACTCCATCCTTGGCACTATCTTGATGCTTCCGTTTATTGTGGAATAAGTCATGTTTGAGATGTTGTTCTTTGTGTTTGGTGTGTTTATCCATGTTGTTGTTTCATTGATAAGTATTTCATTGAATGTTGTGCCATTTGACACATTCATGAATATTCCTGTGCTGTTGCTGCCAGTTACAGTGATGTTTGTGAACTCAACAATGGTGTTGGATATGTTTCTAATCCAGAGTCCTGTGTTGTTTATTGCCCCTTCCAGTGTTATAGTGTTGTAGCTTAGGATGTTGCCATTTATGTCCCATAAGGAAATTCCCTTGCTGTTGTTTCCAGTGATAAGCAATGCATTATTCTGCACTGTCAGATTCTCAAGAAGCCCATAAAATCCCTGATTTCCAATAATGTAAATTCCTGTATTTGTCTTGTTGCCACTGATATTTATCCTGTTGTTGGTTATCCTTGTGCCTGAACCTGAAGCAGATATGCTTATTCCATTATTATTGGCATAATACTGGTCTGGTGTTGTTATTGTTATGTTATTGCCTTCTATTGTTGTGTTGTGGCTCTGGGAATCAGAACTAAACTGTATTCCAAAGATATTGCCTGTTCCATTTATGATCAGTGTGTTGTAGCTTATGTTTGTGTAGTTTGAGGCCTGCTGGATTGAAATAGGATATGTGCCGTGCATTTCTCTCAGCACAGCAAGTGTATTCTGCGCAACTGTGCAATTCTGGCCTTGTATTGAAAATCCTCCCTGGAATGATTCAATTGTGATGTTGTTTGAGACAATCCTGTTTGAATATGTCAATATGCCTGTCATTGAAATTCCAGGATGCTCTGCAGTGTAAATTGTGTTATTTTCAATTACTGACCAGCTGATGCTGTCCATCTGAATTGCAGAAGGGCTGAGTATGCCGTAGAGTATTGTTATGTTGTTTCCGATGATTGCATTTCCTGTTGAATTTACCCCGCCAATTGTTCTTAAGTATACTGCTTGGCGTTTTGATGTCATGTTATTGTAGCTGATTATGTTGTAAGTTCCTCCTGTAGCAACATACACTGCATTTCCCGCTGAAGATGTGTCTGTTGCGGTGATTGTGTTGTTTGTGATGTTGTTTCTTGATGAGTCCAAATCAACATAAATTCCATCGCCCTGGCAGTCAAGGATGTTGTTTGCAAAAATGTTGTAGCTTGAGTTGGTTGTGAAATAAGCCCCCTTTGCCGTTGCTGAATAACTGCTGTTTGTTGTGATGTTGTTGAGCAGTATCCTGTTGCCTGTTGAGTTCTTCAGGTAAACTGCTGAAGGGTCTGTGCTGTTCATCCTTATTTTGTTCGCGGTTACTGTGCTGTTTGTGGTGTTGAAGAATGCAATTCCGTGCGACTGGTAGTTGGACAGGTTCTTATCCCCAATATTGCAGTTCTGTATTGTGACATTTGTGCGGTTAACGGCGGCAATCCCATATGAGTACCTGCTGCCATTGAAATTATAGGAGATATTGAACCCTGCGCAGTCAAGCACCATGCTGTCATTGCCTATTGTTATGCAGGTGTCATTTGAGGCAAGGTTCTGCGTGAGAGTGTATGTGCTGTTGATTGTGACCGGGCAGCTGGTGATTTCAGTGCCGGATTCCAGGGAACTGTATGTGGTGAAGTGAGTTGTATTGAATACATACGGCTGTCCTAGGGAGTAAGAGCCAAGCTCAACACACTGGTCTGCAGGGCAGTTTTCATAACCGCTGTCATCATCGTAATCAACCATTGGCCGGGGATTTGAATATGGAAGCTCGTATAGAGTGATTATTCCTGTTGTGTTGAGCGCAGTAAGGTTTGTGCTGTTCAGGCGTGCCCAGTTGTAGGTTATCTGCAGCTTTGTCTTGGTAATGTCCTGCGAGCCGTTGAGCTGGAAAATACTGGGGAAGTTGATGCTTCCATCTGGCATTTGGAAAGTCGTGTTTGTGAAGTTGTTGTAGGAAACTCCGGTTGAATTAATCCATTGGGCAGTGTTGTTCAGCTGTGTCGCGATGAATGAGTTTCCTCTTGAGTTGTTGAAATAAATTCCAAAGCTTCCTGCGCCATTTGTGCTTATGTTAGTGTATTCAAATGTGTTGTTTATCCCCTGGACAATAATTATCCCTGTGCTGTTGGTTGCCCCATCTGTGTAAATTGTGTTGCCTGACAGGTAATTGTTCGATGGTATGCGGCTTGTGTCGTAAATTGGGCTTATGTAAATCCCGTAATTATTGAACGTGGTGCCATTTACGCGGATTATGTTGTTTGAATACGTGCTGTTGTGGGCATTGTCATACATCTGTATTCCGTAGTTGCTGTTGGTTCCATTGACAGTTATGTTGTTGCCCACAAACGTGTTGTTTACCGCGAGGTTGTTTCCAACAAAAATTCCGATGTTGTTCGGCCCAGTGCCAAATGCGCGCAGGTCATTATACGACATTGCGATGTTGTTGCCGTCAACTGTCGCGCCATATGCGTTTGTCACGTTCGCAATCAGAACGCTGTTGTTTGTTATGCTGGAGAGCCTTGCAGCCCCGCCAACAATAATCCCTGTGCCTGTTGTGCCGCCTGTTAAGACCATCCTGTTATTTGCTATTGTCGTGTTTGTCCCTGCCCCTCTTATTCCGTATGGGCTGGATGCATTTACTGTGACATTGTTCCAAAGGATTGCATTATTGTAGTTCGATGAACTGATGTCATCAATTCCGTACATGCTTCCGGAAATTCCATAAGCGGTAATCCTGTTGTATGTGATTATGGAGTTGTTCACGTATGTGTTGAGAAGTATGCAGCGCCCTATGCCGCTGCAGGTCAGGCTGTTGCTGAAAATGGCTGTCCCGCTGTGCTGGTTAAGGTTAATATTCTGCGTGCCACCACTGAGGGTGTTGTTTGTTATTGTGCTGTTGTTTGAGCCCAGGTCAATGTTTATTGAATATACTGTGCTATTTATCGTGTTGTTCGCGATGCTGTTTCGCGAGGAATCCAACGCGATGTCAATGCCAGTTCCTGTAATTGCGCTTATGTTGTTGCGCAGCACATTGTTGTCAGTGGCGTTGTAATAGAACACAATGCCGTGGCTTGTTGCGCCTGCGCCAAGCGGGATGATTTTGCAGTCGCTTATGTTGTTGTAAGATGCATTGTTCTGCATTGAAATGCCATGCACGTATGATGTCCCGTTTGTTGAGATGTTGCTGTTTGTTATGCTGCTGTAAGTTGTGTTTGAGAAATTGATTCCAATCCCATATGTCCCTGTTGCGTTGATGTCAATGACGTTGCAGTTCCTTATTGTCACATTGTTGCGGTTTTGCGCAAGGATTCCATATTCATTGTCAGTCCCATTTGCGTTATATCTGATGCCGTATCCTGCGCAGTCAAGCACCATGCTGTCATTGCCTATTGTTATGCACGTGTCATTTGAAACAAGGTTCTGCGTGAGAGTGTATGTGCTGTTTATGGTTACAGGGCAGCTGGTGATTTCTCCGCCGGCGTCATTTGTGGTGTACTGCGTGAAGTGGGTTGTGTTGAAGACGTATACCACTCCTGGCGTGTAGCTGAGTTCTGTGCACTGGCCTGCAGGGCAGAGCACGTATGTGTTGTCATCTTCGTAGTCAACAACAGGCTCGGGGTTTGTTCCGGTTATTCCGTAGAGAGTTATTATTGCTGAAGTGTTAAGGAAGCTTAGATTGCTTGAGTTAAGGTATGCCTTGTATTGGCTGATGTTGAGCTTTGCTTTTGTTATGTCCTGTGTGCCGTTAATCTGCATAAGCGGCAGGATGTTAATGCTTCCGTCAGGCATTGCGAATGTAGTATTGGAGAAATTATTTGATGCTCCTGCGCCTGTATAAATCCATTCGGGCGTGTCATTTATTATTGTTGAGCTGAAATTTGAGCCAGAGATGCCGCTTTCTATGTATATTGCATATCCAATTGTCCCATTTGTGGCAATGTTGTTTAGGATGAAAATATTGCGGTTTGCGCCTGCACTCATATAGATTCCATGGCTGTTTGTGTTGCTTAGTACTCTGATGTTGTTATTCGCAAATGTGGTTTGCACTGCATTCAGAACAAGAATCCCGTAATTGCCGTTGCCTGTTCCTGTTGCTTTTATGCTGTTGTTTGCAATAATGCTGTTAGAACAGCCATTAAGAACCATGCCATTATTTTGCACGGTTCCTGTTGTGTTTATTGAATTATTTATGATTTTGTGGTCTGCTGCCTGGGCATAAATTCCATAGTTCGATGACTGGCTTCCCCCTGAGACAATGAAATTATCAGAGATTGTGTTGTTTGGGCAATCAAATTCTGAAAGTATCCCGTAATTGCCCGGTATAGTTCCATTTGTAATGACTGTGTTTGCAGATATGTTATTATATTGGGAAGCCTGAGCGAGCCTGATTCCTGCATTGCCATTTGGGTCTGTTGCATTTACTTTATTGGCTGATATTATGTTATAGAAGGCTGCTGTGCTAAGATATATTGCACTAGCTCCATTGGTTTTCAATATGTTATTGAATACACGGCTTGAGTTTGTGCTTAACAAATAAATCGGAATTGCACCAACGCCGCTTGTTGCTGAGATAATTGTGCAGTTTTCTATTGTGAGGTTCTTACGCGAACTTGCTGTAATGCCATAGTCACTGCCGCCTGCGCCTGTGTTAAACGTAATTGTCTTGCCGTCGCAATTTATTGTGACATTGTCATTGCCGACAGTAATGCAGGTTGTTGTTGAGCTGATATCATTTGCAAGAGTGCATGTATTGCCCTGCGTAGCTGTGCAGGTTGTGCAGTCAGCGCAGGAATTGCAGGTCACTGCCCCGCCTGAAGTGTTCGCGCCGAATGTCGTGAAGTGGCTGACATTAAAGACAACAGTTCCTCCGCTGCTGCTGAGCAGGTTGCACACGCTTGACGGGCAGTTATCATAAGTGCCGTCATCCTGATAGTCAACTCTTAGCGAGCCGACATTGGTGCCCAAGCCGGTAAGGGTCACTATCCCTGACTGGTTGAGCAGCCTGATGCCTGCCCTTGTGCTCCTCATGAATGACCTGTTAAGCGTTACATTCACATCGCTGTTGTTGAGTTCCTCAAATGAATAGTCCATTGTGAAATTCTTGAGAATGTTTATGCTCCCATAAGGGGTTGCGAATGTGGTGTTGTCGTAGAGCGCCCTTGCCTGAACGTTGAAAAAGTACATATACATCCATTTCTCAGAATTCGCAATCTTTGTCTTGTTGAAAGTCGCATTTGATTCAAATGAATAAATTCCATAATGCGCTGAAGTGCCTGCGGTTGTTATGTTTGTTAATCTGAACTGGTGTCCTGTTGTGTAGTACAGATCGATTCCGTGCGTGTTTGTTGTTCCGTTTACATTGATGCTGTTGCCTGTGAAGTTGATATTCTTTACAAGCATGTCGATTGAAATGCCGATGTTGTTAGAGGATTTGCCCTGGACAATAATGCTGTTGTTTTCAACAGTGCCGTATTCGATTAAGCCGCCAAAGTACAGGCCTTGGGAGTCTGCGCTGTCATTCAGGATTATGTTGTTTCCGGTAACTAGGCAATTATCAGTATTTCCAATCCAAATCCCATTATTTTGAGTTCCTGTTCCTGTTGCCCTTGTGAGAATTGTGTTGTTAACAACCCTCATGTTTGCGCCTGCAAGCGCACCTGTAAAAGATATTCCGATGCTGTTGTTTCCGCTTATATTTACCCAGTTGGATGTGACATTTACGATCTGCTGAGCGTTTGCGATTAAAATCCCAGAATGTTCTTTTGAGTTTTGAGTGCCTGCATTGGTGATGTTGTTGTTGTAAACTGTGCTGTAGTTCACACCATTGAAGTAAACCCCGTAGACCCAGTTCCCTCCTGTACTGCCTGACTTGAAATTGCAGTTCTTTATTATGAGGTTCTTTTTGTTTGATGCATAAACGCCATAGCCGAAGTCTCCGCCCCCTGTATTGAATGTCGCCGTGTGCCCATCGCAGTCAAGAGCAATATTGTTGCCGTTGAAAGTAAAGCAGGTTGTTGTGCTTGACCCATCGCTGTCAAGCACAGTGTCAACCGTCAAGGTGAGTGGACAGCCCCCAGAATTTGTTCCAAAACTGCTGTTTATGCTGTAGTTTGAGAACTCTGTAACGTCGAAACTGATATTTCCGTCATCAAAAGTGATGTTCTGGCAAATATCTGAAGGACAGGGCTCGCCATTGCGCAGTATCCTGAAGTTGGCAATAGGCAAACCCTCAAATGTTATGCGCGCGGCTTTGTTGTACTGCGGGCAGCTTACAGTATCAATCGAGGCAAAGTTGTAGCTTATGTTTGCGCACTGCTCGATTGTGTCCATCACGGTCGCGTCCTTGAACTGCACTGTTGTTTTTGGCGGGGTAATGTTTGAAATTGAGTAGTCTGCGGGGTTGACAATAATATCTGCCTGCTGTGTATGGAACTGGACAGTTGGCTGCTCCAAAACAGCTGCAGGGGCTGACTGCGCTGGCGCAGTTCCGCTGACAGAAATCCTGACGCGCTCTGTGGTGACTGTTTCGCCGTCAGAGGCAACAATTGAAATCATCCTTTCGCCGGAAAAGCCAGGCTCAGGTGTTATCGTGAGGGTATTGTCCTGCAGGTCAACTGAGATGTTCTCTGTTTCAGATGCGATAAATGTCAATGACTTGCCTTCAGGGTCTGAGAAGAGCTCATTCAGGCTGAGGACAACAGGCGCGTCCTGCACTGCTGTGAAAACATTTGTGCTGCCTGTCCATTGCGGCGGCTGGTTTTCTGTTCCAGCCTCAAAAACCCTGCCTGTAAGCACATCGCCTGACTTCAGGGCGAAAACAGCAGCAATCGCGAGCACCAAAAGCAGGGCGGTAACCCTGGCATTGCTCCTAAACACGCCCTTTTTCTCTTTCATTTCAGCCATTTATGCGTCACTTTTTCTTTTTCTTGATGCTTTTCAGTGTCTTGTCAAGCTTTTTGAGAGTAATCTTGCTGCGCTTAAGCACAGAATCAATGTCCATGCGCTCAATTTCCCTGCGCGGCTGGACTATCCTTGATTTGGGAGCTTCCTTTGCCTTCTTAGCAGGCTTCTCCCTGGCAGCAGGCTCTTTTTCCACAGGCTCAAGGAAATAAATCTTTCTTGGCTTCCAGACATCCTGCTCTGGCCGTGGCAAAGGCATTGACTGCACAGCAGTTTCAGGCATTTCTGAAGGCGCAGCCGGCTCTTCGACGCGTTCAACCCCGTCTGGCAGGACAGGCGCTGTTGATTCAAACTCAACCTCAGGCACCTGCTTCTGCCTTGACTTCAGGTAGTCTGTGAGCCACATTGCAGTAACCGCGACAAGCAGTATGATGAACGTGATTGTCTGCATTGCAAGGAACTCATTGTTTGCGACATAATGCCACAGCACCATTGCAAGCGCGGCAACCATGACCAAGTCAATCGCAAGGCGCAGAGCTTTGTTCGCGCGCTTCTCAGTGCCGATAAGGATTGAGATTATCACAAGCAGTGCGAGCACAATCAATGCGCTGTCAATAAAGATTGGCAGCAGTGTGTAAAGCGCTGGCTTTGGCGCAGGCTGTTCCTGCTCAGGCTTAAGGTCAGGCATTTCCATTGGCGCCTCTGGCTCTGCAGGAACCTCGTGCAAAATCCTTTCCTCGCCGCACGAGCGCTCTGTCTGCGGCAGATACCTGCTCACATTGCAGCTGTTCAGGTCAACGCAGACCCTTGACTGTGTTCCATCCACGCACCTTGACCATTCCTCGCAGTTCCAGTTCTCAACGCAGGGCTGGATAGGCATCTGCGCAGCAATCGGCGCAGGCCATCTTGGTATTCCTGCATACTGGCCGCCGCTTCCTCCTCCGCCTCCTGATGGGCTGGGCGGTGTCGGCGGTATGGGCGGCTGCTGCCTGTAATTTGTGTAGTTGCAGCTTGAATTCAGTGTATTATATAGAGTGGAATTGGTTACGGTGCAGTTTGTGAGCGTGGTGTTTGTCACATTGCTGTCTGTGAGGTTGGTGTTGTTGATGAAGCTGTCGCGCTTGATTGAGTTGATGATTGTCGCGTTGATTATCTCAGTGTTCCTGTCAGTGCTGTTTGTCTCATTGCTGTCGATTATTGTTGTGTTGTCATTTGTCGAGTTTATGATGACGCTGTTGATAATCGTGCAGTTGGACTTGTTTGAGTTGATAATTATTGAATTGATGATTGTGCAGTTGTTTATCGTGCTGTTGGTGATAGTTGTGTTTGTAATGCGGTTATTGAGGACTGTTGTGCCCGCACTCGCGTTTGCTGTGAACAAGGCGCCGGTAGAGTTAACGTATGAGATGTTGACTGTGTTGTTAATCACTGTGTTATTCTCAATCTCGCGGACAAGCACAGTGATGTTTACAACAACCGCATCATTTGCGCCAAGGTTGCCTATTTCAAACGTGTTATTTGTTCCGGCAACAGGAGACGGCTGGGAGCTGATATAGATTACTTCTGCAGGATACTGCTCTGTCAGAGTGATGTTCTCAACAGTTCCTGTCGCATTGATTATTATCGCATAGCTGAGAGGCAGTGTTGAGGTTGCAGGGTCAGGCGAGTCTGCCTTTCTTAGGCTCACAAGCGCTGATTCGCCGCTGCTGTAAGCGGTGAACCTTGTGACAGAGAACTCATACTCTCCGCCTGAATAGCCGAGCTCTGTGCATATTGATGGCGGGCAGTCAATGTATGAGCCGTCATCCTCAAAGTCAACAACAGGCTTGGGGTTTGTGTATGTTATTCCGTTAAGCGTGACAACACCTGAAGTGTTCATCGGGGTGATATTGCTTGAGTTAAGGAATGCCTTGTTGCTGGTGATGTTCAGGTCAGAGCCGGTAACTGAAACAAAGTAGCCTGCAAAGGTGAAGTTGCCGAGCAGTATGCTGCCGTGCTGTGTCATGAATGTTGTGTTTGTGAAGTTTGTTCCTGAGCTGTCATCTGTGTAAATCCAGTTGTGAGTCGCATTAATGAGCGTATCATTGAACTCATTGCCGCTTGAAAGCTGGATGTAAATTCCGTGGCTGCCAAGGACATCAAGAGTGATATTGTTGAACCAGAGGCGGTTGTTGTTTGAGCCGCTCTCAACAACAATCCCGTACTGGGTGCTGCCAAGCGGGTTGCCTGCTACAATCTTGTTTCTGGTTATGTTGTTGCCTAAGCTGTCTGCGAACACAAAGATTCCGTAATCGCCGCCAAATGCGCTTCTCAGGTTTATTGAATTGAGGTCAATATTGTTAAAGTTGGAGTCATAGTCGAGCAGGATTCCGTGGTTGAACACGTCAGTGCCCTCTGTTGAGATGGTGTTGCCAGAGATTGTGTTTCCAGTGCTTGAGAAGACCTCTATGCCGTAGTTGTCAGAAGAGCCATTTGCCTCGATTGAGTTGCCCTGCAATGTGTTGTTGTTGCAACTGCCATAGACAGATATGCCGTAGTTGCTGGCATTTGCACCTGTAGATATTGAATTGTCTAGTACCCGGTTGTTGTTGCAATACGTGAAAAACTGGATTCCATGGTCATAGTTTGTGCCGTTGATTATTATCCTGTTGTTCTGGAACAGGCTGTTGTTTGTGATAATTGCCCGAATTCCGGGCGCACTGCTTGCCGAACTGTCATTAAGTATTATTGTGCAGTTCCTTACTGTTAGGTTTCTGCGGCCATACGCGTAGATGCCCTCATATCCATCGCCGCCATACCTTATTGTGTGCCCATCGCAGTCAAGGTCAATGTTGTCAGCGCCCATTTCTATGCAGTAAGTGCTGCTTTCAATGTCCTGAGTCAGGATTGTGCTTTCGTTGATCTTGACAGGGCAGCCGGTTATCACGCTTTCTGCAGAGGAATAGCCTGTGAAGTGCGACACATTGTAGGCATATGTGGTGCCGGAATAACTCGCGCCAGTGCAGACATCTGCTGGGCAGTCTTCGTAAGAGCCGTCATCATTATAGTCTGCCCGCGGCTTGGGGTTTGTATAAGAAATGCCGTACAGCGTGATTATCGCGCTCGTGTTGAGCGCGCTAAGATTGCTCGAGTTGAGGAATGCCCTGTTTGAGCTGATGTTAATCTTCCTCTTTGTGACATTCTGTGAGGCATTTAGCTGGAAAGTGCCAAAGAAGTCTATGGTTCCATCAGGCATGGCGAAAGTCGTGTTGGTGAAGTTGTTTGTTGCTCCGCTGCCAGAGAAAATCCAGGCAGAGGGGTCATTCAGCATTGTATTGTTGAATATCATGCCTACTGCATTTGCAAGGTATACTGCGTCGCTGTCTGTTCCGCCTGTTGTCAGGTTGTTTGAGTCAAATATGTTTGCTGAGCTGTAATCAATGTATACTGCGTGGTTCTCATCTGTGCCGTTTGTGGAAATCGTGTTGTTGCTCAGGTTATTGCCTGATGCGAATGTTAAATAGGTGCCGTAATTGCCATATGCGCTTCCACTGGCTGCAATGATGTTGCTGTCAACTCTGTTGTTTAGATTCTGTGAGCCCTGGAAAAACAGCCCCACATTGTATGCTGTGCCGTTTGTGGTAATATTATTGCCTGCAATGCTGTTTCCTGATACATCTAACAAGGCAATTCCGTAATTGGCGTTTGCGCCTCCCCTTGCCATCACTGTGTTGTTGCGTATTGTGTTATTGACTGCAACAGTTTGGTATATTCCGAAATTACCAGAGACACCCAATGTCCCGATGATGTTATTGCTTATTGTATTGTTGATTGTGTTTTCCTGGCATATGCCGTAATTTGAAGTTGTTCCGTTTGTTTGTATCCTGCTGTTAATGATTCTGCTGTTGTTGACACTGGTGAAGTTGATTCCAAAGCCGTATGCCCCTGCTGAATTGCCGTCAATTATGATGCAGTTCTGGACTGTGAGGTTGGAGTGCCCTAATGCAGTGATTCCTGCATCATTTCCTCCTCCTGAGCCGTCAAAGTAAATTGTGTAGCCATTGCATTCAAGGGTCACGCTGTCATTGCCAAGCGTGATGCAGTTGCTTGGCGCGTACAGGTTGTTGGCAAGAGTTGAGCTGGAATTTATGGTGACAGGGCAGCCTGTGATTGGCGTGCCGTTTTCTACAGATGAATATGAAGTGAAGTGCGATACCATGTAACGGTATACTTGCGGCGAGAAGCTGAGCTCTGTGCAGACGCCTGCAGGGCAGTCTGTGTATGAGCCGTCATCCTCAAAGTCCACCTGCGGAATCGGGTCAGCAGCAATCAGCCAGCGGAGCTCAACAATTCCAGTGGTGTTCAGCTCAGGCAGTGCAGTGATGTTGACATATGCCTTATTGTATGTCACATTCAAGCGGTTCTTTGTCAAATCGCGCGAGCCATTGAGCTGGAACGGCCAGATTGTAATGCTTCCTTGCATCTGGCTGAAAGTCGTGTTGGTGAAGTTGTTGACTGTGTTCGCGCTCGCGTTAATCCACTCAACAGTGTCAAGCAGGGTGCCATTGAAGATTGAGTTGTTGGAATTTATTATCCTGATTCCAGAGCTGCTATCACCAGTAGTGGATATGTTTGTGCGCTCAAACCTGTTTTCAAATGAGTCCTGGAGAAGTATTCCCCAGTCGTTAAATGTCCCATTTGTGGTTATTGTGTTGCCTGTGAAGTTATTTCTGCGCGTGCCATTGAGGTGCATTCCCATGTTTCCATACATGCTTCCTGAAACAACAATCCTGTTATTTGTGACTGTGCTGTTTTCCACGCCAAACCAGAAGTAAATGCCATAGTTGCTGCGCGTGCCATTGATTGTTATGCTGTTGTCTGAGAAGTTGTTCAGCTGTGTGTTTGTCGCATACAGCCCATAAGCAGAAAGAGTGATTCCAGGAGTCATCGCAGGGCTTATGTTGATTATGTTCTGCGCGACAGCGTTGTTTTGCGCAGTGTTCAGCACATAGATTCCTGTGGCGCTGATATTGCCCCTTGTTTCTATGATGTTTCCTGTTACTGTGTTGTTGTGCGAACCGATGACAATGCCATATGAGTCATAGGATATCCAGATTGATATGTTGTTGCCCTGCACAATTGTGTTATTTGAAAATGTGTTAAGCCCGATTCCCCGAGGGTGGCTGCGGCTGTCTGCGGTTATAGTGTTATACCTGATTATGCAATTCTTGCCTGAACTCAGCACTCCATGCAGTGTTGAAGATGGGGAGCCAAATGTTATGTGGTTGTTTTCAATTAGCATATTTTCCCCATCAACATGAACACCATCCCCGCTATTGCTCCAGCCAATGTCTATTGTGTTGTTTGCAATCCTGATGTTTGAAATCGACTGGTATGCTTCTATTCCGCTGCCATTTTGCGGGCGGATTATGTTTCCGGTGATATTTATATCAGAAACATAATTGAAAAGGTAAACGCCATAGCTTGCTGTCAACCCTTTTGTTACGATTGTGTTGTTCTCAACTGTGTTGTTATGCGACAATATTGCATACGCAGGCGACGCTATGATTATTCCATAATTGCTGACTGAGCCGTTAGTATAAATTGAGTTATTGCGAATCCTGCTGTAAGTTATATTCATGAACTCTATTCCTATCCCTCCTGTGCCTCCTGCAGAGGTGTCTTGTATGTTGCAATTCCTGATTGTTATGTTGGTGTGGTTTTCAGCAAGGATTCCGTAATCACTGCCAGCACCAGAACCGTCAAATCCTATTTTGTAACCAAAGCAGTCAAGGTAGAGGCTGTCATTGTTAACGACTATGCAGGTGGTGCTTGAGCCAATGTTATTTGCCAGCACAGTGCTCCTGTTGATTACTGCGCAGCCTGTGATGTTTGAGTAATTCAGGTCAGGGCCAAGGTCATACGCGGAATACGCGGTGAAATGTGTGACATTGAACACAAATGTGCTGTCTGCCTGGCTGAGCTTTGTGCAGTGCTGTGCATCGCAGCTCTCATATATTCCGTCATTATTCCAGTCAACCTGCGGCTGGAGGTTAATCCCTGAGATATTGTATAGCGAGACAATCGCTGACTTGTTCAGCTCAGGATGGGACACTGTGTCAATGAATGACTTGTTGTAGGTGATGTTAAGCGCGGATTTGGTGGTGGATATTGACTCAAATGTGCCAAGAATGTTAATGCTGCCGTTGCCCATCACAAAGGTAGTATTTGTGAAGTTGTTGTCATTTGCAGTGCCAGAAAGGCTGATCCACCCGCCTGTTGCGTTTATTGTTGTCTTGTTGAACGAGCAGTTTTTGGCACTATCAAGGGATATTGAGGTGGAAGGTGTTCCGGTAAGGGTATTGTTGACAAAAATTGCCCTTGTTGCAGTCGCAAGTATTGCGTAATTGTCTGATGTGGCAATCCCTGCTGCCATTATTTGGCTGTTGTAAACCGAATGGTTGCTGCCTGAAATGAAAATACCCCTTCCAGGCACGCTGCCGCCGCCGCTTAGCACCCATTCGTTTACCAATATTCCTGTGACATTGTTTCGCGAGCCTGAGACATTAAGCCCTATTATGTAGCTTGGGCCCATGGCAGATGTCATTGACGCATTGATTGAGCTATTCGCGATTGTGTTGTCATCGCCTTCAACAGCAATTCCATAATCATCAGGGGCTGTTGGGCTGGTTGAGGTGGCATTGATTGAGACTATATCATTGAGAACAAAGCTGATGTTTGTCCTTTCAAGGAGAATTCCTGTGAAATCATCGGCATCAGTGGCATTAATGTGCTCAATATTGCAGTTCCTGATTGTGATGTTCCTTTTGTTAGAGGCATAAATTGCAATTGTGTTGCCTCCGGTGGTGCTGCGCTTTATCCAGTATCCATCGCAGTCAAGAATTGTGCTGTGGTTGTTGAACCTGATGCAATATGCAGGCGAGGTTCTGGTGAATGTGATGTTCTGCACCAACACTATGCTGGTGTTTATGTCAGCGCAGCCTGTGATGTTCGGGTCGCTGCTCAAGCCGCTGTAATTAGTGAAGCTTAGGACGTCAAAGTCAAGCGTGCCTGAGGAGAATGTGGCATTCTCGCAGTACTGGCTTGTGCAGGGTATGCTATTGCGGAGCACTGAGGCGCTTGTTCCTGGCAGCCCCGGAAGCCGTATGTGTGAAGTAATATTGTACTGCGGGCAGTTGAGAGAGTCAATCTCCACAAGGTTTGACCTGAGCTTGGAGCAGGCAGTGATGTTTGCAAAGTCAGTTATGCTGCCAAAAGCAATCTTTGTTCCTGCTGTTGCGTTCTTTATTGAGTTGTCAGTCAGGTTGATGTCATAATTGTAATTTTCCTTCAGTATTGCGTTAAGGACATCAATCCTGCTGAAGCTGCTTATCATCTTTCCTGTGGGCTGGAGCAGGGCTACAACCTGGGCAAGGGTAAGCGGTGCCTGGCCTTTTGCGCGCCTGTTCTGCTGGAGAATCGCGATTGTTCCAGCGACATGCGGGGTTGCCATTGATGTTCCTGTCATCGCGCCTGTGCCGCCGCCAATCATAGTGCTGGTTATGTCGTTGCCGGGCGCAAGCACTTCTGGCTTCCATCCTGCAAGCCTGTTTGTGAATGAGTCAAGCACATCTGACTTGCTTGAAGAGCCGACAGCAATCACGTAGCTTGAGCACGCAGGATGGCTCACTCCGCTTGTGTTGTGGTTATTGCCTGAGGCGAAAACAGGGATTATGCCCACTGATGCTGATGTAATAAACAGGCTGTCATAATATGTCGGGCAGTTTTCTGAGGTATTTGCGTTGTTGTCTCCGAGCGAGCCTGAAATCACGCTGATGTTAAACGCGGCAGCATTATCGTTGCAATAGTCAATGCCTGCGATAATGCTGATATCGTCGCAGTCCCCTGCGTTGTCGCAAACCTTGACCGGAACAATCTTTGCACCGATTGCGACTCCGCGGACGCTTGTTGAGTTTGCCCCGACTATGCCTGATACGTGGGTGCCGTGCGAATTGAGAGAGTCATCCTGCGGGTTTGAGTCCAAATTGACAAAGTCATACCCGCCCACAATCTTTCCTGTGAAAGCAGGGTTGCTCATATCAATTCCTGTGTCAATTATGCAGACGCTCTCATTGAGCCCTGTGAGGTTGTTTCCTGCAGGAGTGAGAATCTTCCAGACATCATCAGCATCAATCAGCGGCACGCTCTGGGAAAGGTCTGTTGTGAACACGTGGTTACGGTAAATTCCAGAGACAGAGGGGTCATTCCTGAGCTTCTCAAGACCTGCGTTTGTCAGCCTGACAGCAATCATGCCTGCAGTTTCATAAGTCCTGATGACATCAACGTCATAGTCTGCAACAGCAGCTCCTGTAATGCCATTTTGCTTTTCCCTGACCTTGGAAAGCAATGCCTCTCTTTCCTGCCTGACTGCAGCGCGCCTGCTTGCAAGCATGTCCTGCTTTTCAGCATTTGTTGCCGCGACAGAGAATTTGACAGGCAGGGATTCCTTGAATGTGATGATTGCCTCAACAGTTCCCTTGCTGTCAAGCTCATTCTCAACTGACTGTTCAACAATGGGCGCCTGCTGTGATTCAGAAACAAACTGGGTTGGTTCCTGCGGCTGTTCCTCTGGCTGTGCCGTAGGTGATGTCTGCATAGCCTGCGGTTCCTGCGCAGAGCCACTTTCTGAAACTTCTATGCTGAGCCTCTTCCTGCTTACCTGCTTTCCATCTGAAGCAAAGACGCTTACTGCCCGCATTCCGACAAAGCCAGGCTCAGGTGTTATACTGAGAGTGTTACCTTCAAGAACAACAGCGAGGTTTTCAGTTCCTGCGACTGAGAATGTCAATGGCTGTCCTTCAGGGTCATTGAAAAGGCTTCCGAGGTTCAAAAGAACAGGAGTGTTCTGCTCAAGAACGAATTTTGTGCTTGAAGCAGTCCATTCAGGAGGCAGGTTTGCATTGCCGCCTGCTGCAAGGCCTGTTGGAGAGCCCATTTTGCCTGAAAAGAACATGATTCCGAATAGCGCAACAGCAAGTAATACTAAAACTGGCAGTAGTTTCGCTATCTCTCCTTTGCCACCCATCGTATTCCCCTTTTTAACAGCGTTTTTCATTTATCCCTTATTAAGCTTTTCGGTTTTTCATCGTCGATAATACCCTTTTTTGCTACCTTTCCTTGACAAGCACCTCTCTGCTCTGGTATTCGCACTTCCAGTACTTAAGGAACCCATGAGCGTCCTGGGCAAACTTAACCGGCACAAGAAGCACTGCCCTTCCAAGCTGTTCTATGTGGCAGCGCTTCACAATGCCTGTCTTTCCATCCCTTCCCTTGAGGGCATAATAGAACCTGACCTTGTCCTTCTTCAGGAGGTGCTCTGTATTATAGGTGAAAATTACCATTGGGACGTGCTTTCCATAGCCCTTCACGTCAATTGTTTCTTTCACCTTTTCCTCCTCTTAACCCTCTTTTCAAGCTCCTCAAGAGTCCTGTCAATATCCCTGAACTTTCTCTCAATGCCAATCCCTTCCTTGCGCAGAGCTGACACTGCAGGCTTTGCCCTTTGCTTTCTCGCTGTCTCAATCTTCCTGTCAAGCTCCCTGAGCCTGCTGTAGAACTCATTGTGCTCTTTTGTCGGCTTTGCAGGCTTGATTGCCTGGGGTATTATTAGGCGGGGTTGTTCTTTCTTGACAGGCACAATCTTTGGTTCTGGCTTCCTGACTGGCTCTGCTTTTGGTGTTTCTTTCTTTGGCGCAGGTCTTGCCAGTAGTCTTGCGAAGAATCCTGGCTTCTTTGGCACAATCTTTGGTTCTGGCTTCCTGATTATTGGTGCAGGTTGGGGTTCTGGCTTTGGTTGAGGTCTTGGTTCTGGTTTCTTTATCTTGAGTGTGTAGTTCTCGTGTGCGAGCTTGCTGAGGCGCTGCTCTATCTTCTTGTCTTCCCTTGTTTCTGCCTTGCTTTGCAGCTTTGCGCCTGGGTGCTTCAGCTTTGCCTGCTGTTTCAGCTTTCTGTCTATTTCGTCGAGGTGTTGGTAGAACTTCTCGTGGTCCTTTGTCGGCTTTGCAGGCTTGATTACCTGCGGTATGATTGGGCGCGGCTGTTCTTTCTTTGGTTCTGGCTTTCTGATTATTGGTGCAGGTTTGGGTTCTTGCTTCCTGACTGGCTCTGCTTTTGGTGTTTCTTTCTTTGAAGCAGGTCTTGCCAGCAGTCTTGCGAAGAATCCTGGCTTCTTTGGCTGTTCTTTCCTGGCAGGCACAGTCTTTGGTTCGGGCTTTCTGACTATTGGTGCTGGCTTTGGCAGTGGTCTTGGTTCTGGCTTGGGTTGTGGTCTTGGCTCTGGTTTCTTTATCTTGAGAGTGTATTTCTCGTGCGCAAGCTTGCTGAGGCTTTGTTCTATCTTCCGGTCTTCCCTGGTTTCTGCCTTGCTTTGCAGCTTTGCTCTTGGGTGCTTCAGCTTTACCTGCTCTTTCAGCTTCCTGTCTATGTCGTCAAGGCGGTGGTAGAACTTCTCGTGTTCCTTTGCCGGCTTTCTGATTTCAGCTGGCTCTGGCTTCTTGACCTTTACAACAACTTTCTCGTGCGCAAGCCTGCCAAGCCCGCGCTCTATGCCCTTGTTTTCATCAAGCTCTGCTTCCCTCTGCCTCTCAAGCTCTGCATAGAATTCACCGGCACTCTTCTGGGACTCAATTTGCGCACCCTGCAGGGATTCGCTGCGGTGCGATATGATGTGGAGAACAAGGCTGAATATGACCAGTAAGACAAACACAAGGTATTGCAGGAGTGGTAACTGTGTGCAGAATGCGTAGTTGAAGAGCAGGATTGCAAGTATTATTATCGCAGGCACATCGAGCAGGGGCCACTGCTTCCTGCTCTTGCCCTTCATCATAAAGATTAGGAACGCGAGTATGAACAGCGCGAAGATTATCAGCGAACCGTCAAGCACAACAGGCGCTATCGGGCAGAACAAAGCTGCCTCTGGCAGTTTAATTGACGGCAGCCATGCGAATGCAGGCTTCTCAACAGATGGTTTCTGTTCTTTGCCGCCCTCTAATTCAGGCTCTTTCTCCCCTGGAACAACAGCCGGCTTCTCCTGCTCAGGCTCCTTTGTCTCAGGCGCGCACTCCTTTTGTATTGCAGGCCTGAACCTGCTTGTTCCGCAGGCATTCATGTCAACGCACTCGCGCGACTGGCTGTTGCCCTGGCAGGAACTCCATCCCTCGCACACCCAGTTCTCAAAGCACACTGTCTCCACTGGCGGCGGGACTGTCTCGTTCCTTCTGACTCCTCCTGGCGCTCCGCCTCCTCCTCCACCGCCGCCTCCGCCTGGAGATGGGGGTGTTGGCGGGATTACAATCACAGTTGTTGAATCATTCGCGCCCTTGCTGAATAACGCACTGGTTGCGTTCTGGAACGAGGCATTTGCAGTGTTGTTGATGATTGTGCCATTAGACACATTCAGCACAAGCACGCTGATATTGACCTGTATTATTGTTCCAGCACTCAAATTGCCAAGTATCCAGCTATTATTAGTGCCTGCTTCGGGGGCTGGCTGGGCAGTTTGGTATGCAACCTGTTCTGGATATGTCTCATTCAAAGTCACATTGTAAGCAATTCCGTCTCCAGTGCTCGTTATCGTGATTGTGTAATTGAGAGTCTTGTTAACCTCAACAGGGTCTGGAGTTCCGGTCTTTGTTATGCTGATATTGCTTGTGTTGAGCACAAGCGGGTTGTTGATTGTTGTCTGTGCTGTTGCAAAGCCAGTGAGGTTGATTCCTGTTGCATTCTGGTATGTGGCATTTGCAAGGTTTGTGATTATTGTGCTGTTTGGAACATCAATGGTCACGTTTACAGTGATGTTAATCTGCACAAGAGTGCCATTTGTCAGGTTGCCGAGCACCCAAGTATTATTAGTGCCTGCAACTGGCGCTGGCTGTGAGCTTACAAACCACACTTGCGATGGGTAAGTGTCATTCACAGTCACATTCCATGCAGTTCCATTGCCATTGCTTGTGACATTGATTGTATAGTTGAGCAGTGTTCCGACTTCAACAGGGTCTGGGAAGTCTGTCTTGGTAATGCTGATATTGCTGAAGTTAAGCACAGGCGGGTTGAGTATTGTTGTGTTTTCTGTGGCGAAGTAGTTGAACAGCGCGCCTGTTTCGTTCTGGAAGCTTGCATTGGCTGTGTTGTTTATGACTGTTCCGTTGCTGACGTTTAGTGTGAATACTGTGATGTTGATGCTTATGTTTGTGGCTGTCAGGTTGCCGAGTATCCATGTATTATTAGTGCCGGTAACCGGAGTTGGCTGTGATGTGAGGTAGATTACTTGTGGCGGGTATGTTTCATTGACAGTTATGTTGTGCGCTGTTCCGTTTCCTGTCACACTAATATTAATCTGGTATGTGAGGTTCTGGCTTGCATTTACAGGGTCAGGGAAGTCTGTCTTTGTTATGCTGAGGTTTGTGAAGTTGTACAATGCCGGGTTGAGTACTGTTGTGTTTTCTGTGTCAAAGTAGTTGAAGAGTGCTCCTGTGTAGTTCTGGAAGGAGACGTTTGCTGTGTTGTTGATGACTGTGCCATTGGTGAGATTGAGTGTGAAGACAGTGATGTTGATTAGGATGCTTGTTCCGTTTGTGAGGTTGCCGAGTATCCACGTATTATTAGTGCCTGCTTCTGGAGGCGGAACTGCCATCTCATAGATAACCTGCGGCGGATATGTTTCATTGACAGTAACATTGTAAGCAGTTCCATTTCCGCTGCTCGTGACATTAATCACATAAGTCAGGTTCGAGCTTGCATTCACGGGGTCAGGGGAGTCTGTCTTGATTATGCTGATATTGCTGAAGTTAAGCACAGGCGGGTTGAGTATTGTTGTGTTTTGTGTGGCGAAGTAGTTGAAGAGTGCGCCTGTTTCGTTCTGGAAGCTTGCATTGGCTGTGTTGTTGATGATTGTTCCGTTGCTGACATTGAGCGTG